>JAUQPL010000006.1 GCA_030550395.1 Bacteroidota bacterium
ACATCCGGTGTTGTGCTTGCAGGATAGAGGGTCACACTACTGCCTCCTCCAGCGGAGATGGCATAGGCTGGATTGCTATAGAAGTAACCCGTCAGATAGCTGTTCCCGGAAGCGTCTACCGACATGTTATACAGAATCTCCGTAGAGGTCCCGACCAGCCCATGGGCTGCCCAAAGGGCAGTGCCGTTAGCATCGAATTTGGCAAGAAATACCTCAGGAGTGGTGTAGGGCATAGAGAGGGAGAGAGCGGTAGAGCCGATATAGAGGGGATTGCTGTAGTAGTAGCCAGCTACATACACATTCTGATTGGCATCGACTCCGACTCCATACCCATACTCGGAAGAACTTCCTCCAATGGCCCGGGCCCATTGGAAAACGCCGTTAGTGTTGTATTTTGCAACGAAAGCTTCTACTCCGCTACCAACGGCGGTCAAGGAAGTTCCAGTTGTTGAGCCTGCGGAATAGAAAACAGTGGATGTGGAGAAATATCCGGTTAAGTAGCAATTTCCGGAGGCATCAACTGCAAGTTGGTACAGTATATCGGTCGAAGTTCCTGCCATCCGAGCTGCCCATACGACATTTCCATTGGGGTCATATTTGACCAGGAAGACATCCGGCGTTGTGGCTGTTGGTAGAGACCAGCTACCGAAATATGCAGGGTTGCTATAGTAGTAGCCGGCAACATAGACGTTCCCGTTGGCATCAACCCCGATGCCATAGCCATATTCACTGCTTGTTCCACCGCCTGTGCGCACCCATTGGAGCTGTCCAGCAGCGTTGTATTTGGCAACAAACATGTCGACGTTTGCCCCAAAGTTATAGGCATAGTAGGTGGTGCCTTCGATGGTGACGTAGTAGTAAAAGTACCCCGTCACGTACACATTGCCCTGGTCGTCGGTAGCAACCCTATAGGGATAAAGATAGTAATCGTAGCATGCCCCCGCTTGGCGCTTTGCCCACATCCAATTCTGAGCCGTTGTAGGGATGCTCCCAAGAGCCAGAAGGAGAGCCATTGCAATTGTAGAGAGAGTGCGCTGCATCGCTTTCCTCCCCGAGGGGTTTGTGAGACATATGTGAGCTTCTTGATAGCACCAAAATACGAAGCGAGGGAGAAACTCGCAACGGGCATGAAAGGAAGGGCTCGGTCTTTGGGGGAAGGGAGCACAGGAATTGCTCAGCAAAGTGGTAGTTTTGGGTTATACCAGAGATGCTGTGCCAATGGTCGGCTTTGGGTACGACGTCCACCAGCTCCGGGAAGGGGAAAGATTGCGATTAGGGGGGATTGAGATCCCCTCGCCCAAGGGGGTCATAGCCCATAGTGACGGGGATGTCCTCCTTCATGCACTTTGCGATGCGCTCTTGGGTGCTGTTGGATTGGGAGATTTAGGAGAGCATTTCCCGGACACCGACCCGGTATATCGGGGCATTTCCAGTCATGTGCTGGTGGAGCGAGTCGTTGCCCTCCTTCGAGAGCGAGGATATCGGATTGTGAATGTAGATGCGACCATTGTGCTCCAGGAACCGAAGATTGCTCCCTATCGGGGGGCGATGCGACAGAGAATAGCAGAGCTTTGCGATATACCGCTTGAACGTGTTTCTGTAAAGGCAACGACGCCGGAGCATTTAGGGTTTGTCGGACGTCAGGAGGGAATTGTGGCATTTTGCGTCTGCGAGGTACAGCCTCTCTTGTAATTACGCTCCTTTGCAGTGGCTGCTATTTCTTGGAGTCCCCTACTCCGTGGGAACTTTCCCTACGATCGCACGTGGCCGGGGAACAGGGGAAGTGGGTAGTATTGGGAGATAGCAAGGGGCAAGTGGAACTTGTTATAGTGGAACAGCAAGGAAGCCCAACATGGGGAGTCCCGCAGCGGGTACGCCTGCGGTGGATTTCTAGGGAGGGGAGGGAGACAGTAAGGGAGGTACCGGGGAAATACTGGGTAGTGTTGAGAGAAGATACCACAATACGTCTGTTGGTAGAGCACGAGGGAAAGCGGTGGTGGTTCGTTGCTGGGAAGGGGGAGTGGAGGTCTGCTCAGTGGCAAGTAAATATCGTTCCCGAAAAGGGGGGGCTGTTCTCTGTGGGTTCGCTCGGTCGGGGGCGATGGGTGGTCCGGGGGGATGGGGAGCTTTGGCTGTACGACGACATGGCGGGGACGTGGGAGCGTCTTGGGCGAGATGTCGTCACTACGGTGGGGGAGAGGGGACGAGTGGCGTGGGTCCAGCGGGACGGTCCCCGTTTTTCTGTGCAGTGGCTCGATAGCGATGGAAAGCTCCACTGGGTTGGTTCAGGACGTGGGCAATCCCCGCGGCTATGGTTTCTTTCTGAAAAGCGGCTTGCATTGGCGTTGCAGAGAAATGGGCAAACATGGATACGCCTTTGGTACGGTGACAGTGTAGAGCAGGAGTGGAGTTGTCCAGTACCGGTTGAGCATGTTACCCTTGTGGAGAGCTCGGAAGGTGTTTCTCTATTTTGGCTTGTTCGGCAGGGTGGAAAGTGGGAGTTGTGGGAGCGGAGGGGACAGAAAGAGCAACGGGTTCTGAGCATCCCGTCGGAGGAGGTGGAGGCATGTCTACAGAGTGTTCGGGGATGGTGGCTGGCAGCTATCGGAGAACAGCTCTTCCTTGGGGAGCGGGGACGGCTCCGAGGGCATGGTCATGGGGAAAAGCTAAAGAACCTGGAGTCAGTACTTTGGGTGGAGCCATCGGTGCTGGTCTTGTGGGGTAGAGAGGGAGTTCAACTGTGGGAGTTGTCACCGACGTCGGCGGACAAGTACTTGCAGTACTGGGGAGCGCAAGTATTGATTGGACTCCTTGGGCTCGGAAGTGTAGTGGTAGGTGGGCAGGCTATTTGGAGATATGTCCAGCGGCGGACGATGCGCGCGCTGTTCCGTTCAGGGCAGAGCTCGGTTGCTCTCCTGGAATTGCAGAAGAAGGGCGCAGTAGAAGTTGTCGCAGGAGAAGTTCCCCGAGAGCTTCTGCGGCAAATTCAGGAAGAATCCGAAAGACAGGGCAGGGGAGCTCAAACTCTCCGAGGGCTCTCTGCACGGCTTTTCCGAAGCAATGAGCGGAAGGAATGGTGGATGTGGATTCCGCTGCCTCTTCGGTTGTGCTTGGTAGTAGAAGTCACAGAGCAAGTCCGAGAGCAGGAGCTCAACTTAGCGACCACGATTCTACACGAGTTGCGCGGTCAGCTGAATCAGCTCAGAGACCTGCTGCAGCGGGGAGAACTTGAAGGGGCACAGGATGCGGTTGATCACTTAGTGGAACTGGCCGAGAGCGCCCGTCAATTGGCTCGTTCGGAGCCACGGATGAGAAGGACGGCGCTGAGGGAGCTTTGGGAGTGGCTGCACAGGGAATATGCTGGGCTGGAGGAGGAAGGGATTTTGCGTCTCCATGAACCTCCGCCGTGGGAAGTGCAGGCAGATAGGGAACGGTTATTCCATGCTCTGCGCAATGGGATAGCTAATGCTGAAGAGGCATTGAGGGATCCAGAAACGAGGCAGTGGCGCTCAGGAGCCCGTATTGAGGTCCGTGCACGGCTTATCCGAGAGGAGGGGATGGCGTTGCTTCGGGGGCATCAGAAAAACGGGAGTCGGAGGCGATGGGTTCTCATAGAGATACAAGACACAGGGCGTGGTCTCTCGGGTGAGATCCGGGAGGGGTTGGGGATAAAGATTATCCGGCAGATTGCCAGGGAGCATGGCGGGTATGCCGAGTGGAAATCCTCCCTACGGGGGGATGGGACTTGCCTTCGTCTCTTTTTGCCCGTCCCAACAACATCTTCAGAGCAATGGGAGAGGCAATGGTGACGGTGGACCGTGTTCGGGGGAAGCGCTTGTTAGGGATTGACTTCGGACTTCGCCGTATTGGATGGGCAGTGTGTGATGAATTGCACTTGAGCGTTACTCCGGGGGGAGTTCTCTCATACCACAGCCCGCAGTTTTGGGATGAGTTAGAGCGGGTGATACAGACGCAGCGAGTTGAAGGAATCGTAGTGGGGATGCCGGTTGGTTCGGAGTCTCCGCAAGGAGTGTTCGTTATCCACCAGTTGCGGGAGTTTGTCCGGCAGCTACGCCGACGGTTTGTGCAGCCAGTGTACGTATATGATGAAACGGGGTCCACGCGCCGGGCCCAGGAGTCGCTGCGTCTTTTGGGTATCCCCCGCAAGCGCCGGCAGCAAAAGGGGTACACGGATCGGATTGCGGCAGCGCTTATCCTGTGGGATTTCCTGCAGGAACTCCATACGTGGGGAGTCGTGCGTCAAGAGCAGTTGGAGGAATGAGGGGGATCGGGTTAGGGCTCGTAGTGGGAGGGGTTCTGGTGTCGTTGGCGCAGTACCCTTTGCAGCAGAGGGGGATTCCATCTGTGCGGTATTTCTTGGGGCAGTTTGGGGAGGGGTGGTTTGCTGAGCTGTATCCGTTGCCTGCCGGGGATTCTCTCTGGGTTGGGTTGTTGGTGCGGGTGCCTTATAGTCTACTCCTTTTTGAGCGCTCCGTGGGCCAATCGGGTTTTGTTTCCTCCATCTACCTCAGCGTGGAATTTGCCGATACAGTTGGTGTTGTCCGGAAGCGTTTGGAGTTGCGCGATACAGTGCGTGTCCAAGAGTATGAGGCGACGGTAATGCGGGACTCAGCGTGGGTGCGGGGGCTTGTGGCTATGGTTCCAATTCAAGTTGTCCGATGTCAGCTCCAGCTCCAGCTTGGGCAGGAGGTAAAGCGGCAGGAGCTCACGATGTCCACAGCCCCTGGGGTGATGCGATGGAGCTCCCCGCTGGTTGCGATGCCGGGAGGGGATACCGTAGTGGTACCCTTTGTTTTAGGTTCCGCACTTCCGTTTGGCTCCCTTGCGGCTCGCTTTGTGTTCTGGGATGCGCGGATAGAGCTGGGAAAGCCCTATAGCTATCGCTGTCGTCAGCTCCCTGCGGCGGAGGGAGAGCGATGGTGGGATAGTGTTCCGGAGCTGCGGGGCGAGATCTTCGCTTATCGCTGCGGGCAGCTACGGATACACCGTCTTCCCTCAGGCTTTCCTGCTTTCCGGTTTGAGCCTGGTCCTGTTTGCGGATGGATAGAGCTGGAGCTGCCGATGGCGATGGCTGTGCCGGGACGCTATGAGCTGACTCTGCTTCGCGCCGATACCGTGCCGAAGGATACCCTACGCTGGAACTTTCGCATCCTTTGGGCAACGATGCCGGCTTCGCTCCGCCACATTCCGTATGCTGTTCAAAGCATGCGATACCTGCTGACCGACGAGGAATGGGAACGGCTGCGGAGGGGTTCGTCGCACGAACAATGGGACAAACTCTGGCGTTATTGGAAGCAGCGTGATCCAACGCCTACGACGGCTTACAACGAAGCTATGGCGGTGTATTTCCGCCGGGTGGACCATGCTTATTTTGCTTTTCAGTCGGTGACCGAACCTGATGGGGCGCAGACGGACCGGGGAAAGGTGTATATCCTGTATGGGGAGCCAAGTCGGGTTGAGCGTGATTTCCCACGCGATGATGCTCCGCGGGAGGTGTGGATTTATGACCGTTTCCGCAAGAGGTTCCTCTTTGAACTCCGCCCCGATGGACGTTGGCGGTTGGTCAAGGTTGAGTGGGACGAGCCTAGGCGTTGAGTATGGCGGTTCGGATCGTACCCCTTAGTGCGGACCATCCTCGGCAACGTCGTGCCTTCATTCGTCTTCAGTGGCGCTTCTATCGGGACGACCCCCTATGGGTCCCTCCGTTGCGGGCAGAGGTGGACCGGCTTTTAGACCCACGGCGGAATCCTTTCTTCCATCATGCCCGTATTCGCCTCTTCGTTGCTGAACGGGCGGGAGAGTTGGTCGGACGGATTGCTGCCATTGTCAATGAGCTCCACAATCAGACGCACCACGATGCGGTTGGATTCTTCGGCTTCTTTGAATCTATACCGGACGACTCCGTTGCACGTGCACTGGTCCACGCTGCGGGGGCATGGTTGCGGGAGCAGGGGCGTACCCATATTCGGGGTCCTGTAAACCCTTCTATGAACGACGAGTGTGGGCTGCTGGTGGAGGGCTTTGACCGTCCGCCAGTCATTATGATGCCGTACAATCCTCCGTACTACGCTGAGCTGCTGCAAGCGTGTGGTTTTCAAAAGGCGAAGGATTTGTTAGCATACTGGCTAACAGAGCAATTTCTGTCGCCGAAGCTCCAGCGGGGGCAAGAGCTGGTGCGCCAACGGTTTGGAATCCGTATCCGCGGGATGGATTTTCGGAACCGCAAGCTCTTTCAGGAAGATGTGGAGTGCATCAAGGCAATCTACAACCAGGCGTGGGAGCCGAATTGGGGCTTTGTGCGTTTGACGGATGCGGAAATGGATGCCTTGGTTGCGGGATTCAAGCAGATTGCCGATCCGGAGTTGGCAATCTTCGCCTTCCGCGGCGAGGAACCCATTGGTTTTGCATTAGCCGTGCCTGATATCAATCAGGTGTTGCGCTTCAACCGCTCAGGGAGTACACTGGGGGCACTTTGGCACTTTGTCACGAAGCGCCATCGGATTGACACGATGCGGATCCTTATTCTAGGGATCTTGCCCAAGTACCAGCACATCGGTGCTGATGCTGTGCTCTACTATGAACTGGGGGTCCGAGGTCTCAGGAAGGGCTTCCGCTATGCGGAGGCAAGTTGGGTGCTGGAAGACAACTGGGCAATGCGCAACCCTTTGGAGAAGATGCTGGGGGCGCAGTTGTACAAGCGGTATCGTATCTACGAGATGGCGCTGTAGTTGAGGCTTGGGCTCTGATGGGGTTCCGGACTTACGGTTCGGGTGGGAAGAGTTGACGCCCGCGGACGAAGACCCTTTGGATGGCTGCTGGCGTTGCGGTGTAGAGAAGGCGCATCAGTAAGCTTTCTGGGTCTGTCCGCAAGGGGTGCTGAGGTTCTAAGGTAGCAAGGTCCATGACGATGAAGTCAGCGTCTTTGCCAGACTCAAAGCTGCCGATGGAACTATCTAAACCCAGGGCTTGGGCTCCTCCGAGAGTAGCAAGCCAGAGGGCTTCCTCGGGGCTGATTTCTGTCGGGGTTTCTTCGGGAGCTATAAAGCTTCGCAACTTTGCCATTTCTCGGGCGTAACGGGCCTCTTCGAGGATGAAGGGAGAATATCCCGCGCCGATATCGCTTCCGAGTCCAATGCGGAGGCCGAGATCCAGGTAACACCGCAGAGGCATGATTCCGCTGCGGAGAAAGACGTTGGAGCGTGGGCAGTGGGCGATGGCACATCCGGCAGAGCGCAGTTGTGCTTGCTCCGAGGGGGAAAGGTAGAGGCAGTGCGCCAAGATGGTTCGTGATGTCAGCAAGCCAGCGGCATCGTAGATGGCAGTGTAGGTAGGAAAGTGGGGAAATTGTCCGGCAATCCAGCGTATCTCAGGCAGGCTCTCTGCCAAGTGCGTTTGCACTGGGAGCTCATACCGGTGGGCGATATCGGCACAAAGTCGGAGTAGCTCCAAAGAGCAGCTGCCAGCAAAGCGTGGGGAGACGGCATATAGAAGGCGCCCATAGTCATAGCCATGCCACTGGGCAAGGAGCTTTTCCAGCGCCTGGGGAGCATCTTCCGTGCGAATCCGAAGCTCCGGAGGCACGTTGGTATCCATGAGCGTTTGTCCCATGAGCACGCGTAGCCCTATCCGGGCAGCTGCGGCGAAGGCTTGCGAAGTTGCCTCAGCAAAGGGAGGCCCGAAGACCATAAGGGTAGTTGTCCCACACCGAAGTGCAGCTTGGAAGAAAAGCTCCGCTTGCTGTTCGGCAAACTCTGGGTCTGCAAACCGTGCTTCCAAAGGGAAGATGAGGGTGTGCAACCATGGGAGGAGTTCTCCGGAATCAATGGCTATGGCTTGGTATTGGGGCAAGTGCGTGTGGACATCCACAAAGCCTGGTAGGAGGAGGCTTCGGGGACCGAAATCACGAACTATCGCATGGGGGAAGCGCTGCTGGAGTTGTGTGGCCTCTCCCAGCGCTTGAATACGCCCTGCAGAATCTACGGTGAGAGCGCCGTCGTAGATACAAGTGACCCGACGCTCTCTGGTAGGGTTAAGAATGTATCGAGCTCGGTACAGAACCGGATGCCCCATAGGTTTGGGGTTCGTCGGCAGTGGCGCTGACAATGACGGTTTTCAAAAGTTCAAGGCTTGCTTCGGCAGGAAGCACCGCAGAGGAGACAGGCAGTGGGGTTGTGTCCGACGAGGCAATTGACCAAGACCCCAGCTTCGGAGAAACATTGTGCCTCAGGAGCCAGCAAGGGAACGTGCTGGGAATGCTACTTTCAAGCGAGCAGCTACAGCCCAGATACAGCGGAGTTCTGTCCAGCGAGAACATCCGTTGCTGAGCTGACGACGGCTGGGGTGAGAGCGTTGCAGATTGTCGGTAAAGGAAATTTGGAATGCGATAGCCCCCATTCCCGTCAATGTTGTAGCTCAATCCTGCAGCGGTTAGTTGCCGGGCAACGCGTAGGTCTGTAGAACCCAGAACCTGTGCCCATGCAGTAGAGGAGAGGAGCCCGAGAACAAAGCAACACGGGAGAAGCATGGCAATCTCTATCAAGACCCAACAGAAAGCGCCGTGCTTGGCCTTGTTTTGCTCAGTAAGCGAAGTCTACCCCCACAGTCAGCCGCGTGAGAGGATTGTGGAATTGGCGTTCTATTTCTGCCAACAGACGCACGTTCCGGTAAGGGTAGTAGCTGTATTGTAGTGCTGCTGACCGATGGCGGAGGGATTGGTAAATGGAACCGTCGGGAGCATGGATTAGGTTAGCAAGGAAGGCGATGGCGTGCGGGAAGTCTATGTACTCTATCCCCAGGAAGCCTCCGTACAGGGTATGGCTTCGGGAATTGTCGTATCCGTAGAGGGCTTGGAAGAAGAGCTCTGTGTTATCCCAGAAGTTCCACCGCCAGTCTAACCCGATCCGGTAGCCGCGGATAATCCTGCCGGCCGTGTCAGGCACTTCTCCATAGAGACCAAACACCCCCAATTGGAGGGGAAGGGCAATGTGGCCGAAGAGGACCTTACGGTTGTCGGCGTCGGCGTCTTCACCGATGTACTCTCCTATGCCATTTCCGTTGACAATGCCCAAAGCAAGGTCCCATGGAAGGCTGAGGATGAGTCCCCTCTGATACGTGAGGGGGAAGCGTCCGACTTTATAGATGAGGTAGTCGCTCCGGGTCAGTCGGAGCTCACGGGGGAACATGAGGTCGCAGAGTTGGAATTGCCCAATCTGCAGTCCCCAACCTGCCCACGGGTGGAGGTGGACCCAGGCATCTTCGAAAAAGGGAGCCTCACCCTTTTCAAAGATGACGTAGGCGTAGAAAGAAACCTGAGGTCCCAGGGCTCCCCCGGTCAGCAATTTGACTGCCCAAGGGGCTTTGAAATCTTGACGCCATTGGCGATTCTGGGTTCGGAGCTCCAACCATTGCTGGAACCGAGCAGCCAGAGGTACTCGGTCAAAGAGATTCAGTTGGTCGTCACCTGTATTGGGTACGTACGCCTTTTCTTGCATGCCCTCAAAGATGTAGCCGCCGGCGGAGAATTGTTGCCCGAAGGCGTTGAGTTTTGGGAAGGCAACGTGGCAAGTTGCACAAGATAATCCGTACTGGCGGGCAAAGGCGGGGATAGCATCAGCAGAGGGAGGCAGGAGAAGGCAAAGGCATACACTGAGCAGGGAAAGAGCCAAAGTCATGGTGTCTCCTCCAGCTCGATGGGACTTTATTGGATAACGGAAACCTCAACCCTTCGGTTCTGGGCGCGTGCTTCCTCAGAGGTACCCGGCACTAATGGGCGCCGGCGTCCCCATCCCTTTGTCTCAATGCGTCGGGATTCAATCCCATTACGCACCAAGTACTCTTTGACTGCATCGGCACGGCGTTGGGAGAGCCGGTCGTTGTAAGCGTCGGTGCCGACGTCATCGGTATGCCCCTCAATGAGGATGCGTACGGAGGGATATGCTTTGAGGAAGTCTACCAACCGTTCCAGGTCGGGTATAGACTCTTCTTTCAGCTCAGCTTTGTCAAAGTCAAAGAAGACCAGGAGGCGAGTCCGACCGTGCTCTGCAGGAGTGAGGCGGATATCCTTCGTGATAGGGTTCTCCGTTATATTGCGCCCGACCTCAAAGCGTTCGCTGTAGAAGAGATAGCCCTCACGGGAGGCGGTCACAGAGTACGTCCGTCCAGCGGGGAGAGCAACGTAGTACTCACCTGTTTCTTCGTCGCTATAAAGTTCGGCGATTTTCCGGCGCGTCCGGAGGTCAGTAATTGTAATGACAGCTCCCAGGGGACGCTCTGTATCGGCATCGCGGACAGTGCCTTGGACCATTAGAACCGGTTCCGGAGGATTGGGGTTAGGAACGACGAGAAAGACGTCGAGGTCACCATCTGCTGTGGTGCGGCTCAAAAGAGCAGCGTTGCGGTCCGGTAGGGGAACGTAGAAGTATTCATCGGCGGCTGTGTTAATAGGAGAGGCTAACTTTTGGGGGCGCTCGAACCGGCCGTCAGCCCCCATACGACTGACGAAGATGTCGAAGTTTCCATCCCGATTGGAAGCAAAATAGAGTGTCTTGCCATCGGCGGCCAGGACAGGCGCCATATCGTCGGCGTCAGAGTTGAGGGTTCGGAGCTCTATTGGAGTAGACCAACGATTTCCTTCACGACGGCACATCCATAAGTCTGTGCCTCCTGAGCCTCCGGGGCGGTCGGAAGCGAAGACGAGAAGTGTCCCATCGGCAGCAATACAGGGCTGGGAGTCCCAATAGGAGGAATTGACGGCTGGGCCAAGATTTTCTACTCGGGACCAGCGGTCGCCGGAGCGCCGCGCAAGGTATAGGTCGGTGCGTCCACTACCTCCGAGCTCATGCTGGAAGGCTGCAAAGAGCATCAAGTTCCCGTCCACAGTAAGGCTTGCGCTGCCTACGTGGGTGGCGTCCGCAATGGTGCCAGAGATACGCTCTGGAGCATGCCAGCGGTCACCATGACGTTCCACGCGGTAGAGGCGCTGGCGCCCTCCTGCACGACTGGAGGTGAGGAATACCTCCCGCCCGCCGCGGCTGACGCTGGTGACGAAGTCATCACCGGAAGAATTCAGCTCGGGCAAAGGGGTAACCTGAATTGCTGTTCCGGTCGGACGCACTTGAGTTTGGGCCCAGGTCGGGGAAGCTATAGTGGCTGCAAGCAGAGCGAGGACAGGGGCAACAGCGGTGTACATGGCTGCCTCCGAACTACAAATCAAACCAGAGTCCCAAGAGGAGCTGTATGGAATGCTGTGATGCATTGCGTAGCCGAACGTTGTACAGCCCTTCAGAGAACCATTTCCACCCGTCGCTGCTTTCCATGTCTTCGCGGAAAGAGGAGAGGAGTTGGAGCTGGAGCCGTGGGACAAGCCATAGTTTGGGGTTTAGTGGTATTGCATAGCCAGCCCCTAATTCCGCACCGATGCGGGAGCTTTTCATAGGAGGGGAGTTGATTTCTAGTTCAACCTCCAGCTGCCGGTATAGCCGATTATCCTCTGGGTTGAGGAATCCGCAGTTGCTGGTCTCTGGGACAGAGTACTTTGTCTTTTGCCGATTACTTCGGTGAAAGTGGGCGACAATGCCAGCGGTGAGCCAAAGCTGGGCAGAGACGTTGTAGCGTATTCCTGCCCCAGCGGTAAGGTAGTTCGTTGTGAAGGTCCAATCTACAGAAACCGGCACTGTGGTGATGATGGTAGGGTCATAGAGATTCTGACAGTCTGCTTCAGCCGTGCCGGAGTGCCCCACAGTTTTGACGTCGTACCCTACGTGCAGTCGGAGCCCGAGGTTGGGGGTGAGACCAATGTCGGCAAGGATGCGGACGGCAGGCGAGAGCCCGTTACCGCTTTTGAACAGCTGCGGGGGGGTATTGGTCGGTGCAGGGGTGGGTTGGTACTGTAGGCTTTGTGAGGCGGTGTTCCAATTTACTCCTCCTTCAATACCGAGCATGATGGGTAGTGGGCGTTCTCTTACCGGCGCGAAGGCTGGGGCACCGCGGGGACGTAGAATGTCCTCTTGGGCAATGGCGGGGAGGGTCAACAGGAGGAGACCGAGCACCGTACTCCGGGAACGCATAGTAACCTCACGAATGGCTTAACAAGCGGCTTCAAAATTACTGCGGAAGGATCAGCCGAGGCAGTAGAGTGGGAAAACGGTTCCGTAATTTTGCCAAGAAGCGCAATCCATGGGCACTGGGAGTGTGGGGAATTGTGATACTGCTTGGCTGCGTGCTGGGAAGTTCCGCTCAGCAGCGGAGCTGGCGGGTGTTTTTTCTTGACAAAGGACCGGAGCCGTTCTCTATAGGGAGTCCGCTGTACGAGCAGACGCTAAGGCTTCATACTCCCCGGGCGTTGGTGCGGAGAGCATGGGTTCGAGGAGGTGATTCGCTCCTTACGTTGGCGGATGCCCCCGTATATGAGCCTTACATTGATAGCCTTCGGCGCCTGGGTGCCTCGGTTCGATTGCGGGTGCGTTGGAATAACTATGTCGTGGTAGAAGCAGATTCCGTAATTGTAGAGCGTTTGCGGGGGCTCCCATTTGTTGCTGCCGTACAGCCGACGCATCAGGTGCCTTTACCGCGTACCCGTGTGCGGGTTACCTCCGGGGAGAGAGGCTCCGGGGGAGAGACGCTCCCTGTAGTGTGTGGGGAGCTGGACTACGGGGCTTCGTGGAGGCAGGTGCAGATGCTGGAGGTGCCGTTCCTCCATCGGATGGGCTTCACGGGAGATAGTGTTCTTGTGGGGCTTTTGGACACGGGGTTTCGCTGGCGGGGACATCCGGCGTTTGAGCACATAGCCGTGGTAGCGGAATGGGATTTCCTCCAAGGGGACTCGGTGACGGCGAATGAAGGGACGGAGCATCCCTTGCAGGATACTCATGGCACGATGGTGCTATCTGTCGTTGGAGCTTTCTGGCCGGGGCAGCTTATTGGGGTCGCCCCAATGGCTCGGTACATCTTGGCGAAGACGGAGGATATTAGCCGGGAACGACACGTGGAGGAAGATGCGTATGCGGCAGCCATAGAGTGGATGGAGGCACTTGGTGTGGACGTTATTTCTTCCTCCCTGGGCTACCGGGATTTTGATAGCTTGGAGGTGTCGTATACTACTGAGCAGTTGGATGGGCGCACGACTATTGTCGCCCGGGCGGTAACGATGGCGGCGCAGCGAGGGGTGATATGTGTGACGGCGATGGGGAACGATGGTCGGCGTGGTTTAGTCTCGCCGGCGGATGCCGATAGCGTAGTTGCGGTGGCTGCTGTTGACAGTACGGAGCAATGGGCGCCGTTTAGCTCGGTGGGATTTCGGCAGCGCGGTGTCCTCCGTCCCACGGTAGCGGCAATGGGGGTCTCTGTCGTGGCTGCGGGACCTCGAGGGCAATGGGTGCGAGCGTCGGGGACCTCACTGGCAACACCGCTGGTGGCGGGGACATTAGCCTTGCTCATTGGGGCGCGCCCGGACGTTCCCCCGTGGCGGATTCGCCAGGCCCTCTTGGAGACAGCATCCCGCGCTCGGGCACCCGACACCTTGGTCGGCTACGGGGTCCCCCGAGCCGCGCAGGCATTGGCTTCGTTGGGAGGTGCTTTAGGAACGCCCGCTGTCTGGAAGCTGCCTTCAGGAGCTATACGAGTTGCCTGCTATGGGTTTATCCCCTTCCGCTCGTTCCATGCGTGGCTTCAGTGGGCAGCTCAGCCAAGGGAGGATGCTGTTGAGGGGTATCTTCTGATGCGGGTCACCGGGGATAATGGGATGCCGTTGCTGTATGGGGATCTGCCCGGGGTGCTGCTCCAGCGGGGGCAACCTGTGTGGATACAGGTGTGGGTTGAGAGCGCGGAGGGGAAGAAGCTGTCCAGCCGGTGGTATGTCCTTCCTCAGCAACCTAGTTTCCCATGTGGAGTGGAGATTCCAGAGTCCGTACTCCATGGGGGTGAAGACCAAGGCAGGACAGTGCAGATTCTGCCTCACCCTGTGATGGCTGGGCAGGAGTGTGTTGCGCGTGTGCCGGGTATATATCCGGGGAGCCAGCAGCCATTATCCTCGGTTTGTCTTTGGGACATGACGGGGCGTTTAGTCGAGTGCGTATCGCTTCTACCCGAGAGACTGGGCCAGGTTCCAGAGTGGACAGTACGGCTTCCAACGGCGAGACTCTCCCCAGGTCTCTATTGGGTAGAGGCTACGTACGGTAAAGCGGAGCGCTTGGGGGCTCCACTCATTTTGTACTGATGTGTCATGGATGGTTGTGGGACATGCCGACAGCGGTGATTACAGGTGCCAGTGGTGGTGCTGGACGCGTGGTGACACGGTACTTCCTGGAGCAAGGATGGGATGTGCAGGCACATTGTCATAGCGATGCTGGGGTAGAACAGCTCCGTCAATTCCTTCCAGCAGAGCTGCAGCATCGTCTGAGTATCAGTATCGGCGATTTGGGGCAGCCTGGGATTGCTGAGCAATGTATTGCGGATGCTCCTGCGCCGGTTCAGGCGGTAGTGCATTTGGTCGGGGGCATTAAGGCGGGGACGGGGTTAGAAGAGACAAGCCCGGAGACACTGGAGGAGATGTGGCGGATTAACGTACAGACGACCTTCATGGTGCTACGGGCGGCGCTACCGGTACTGCGGCAGACCGGTGGAGCAATTGTAACTGTGGCGGCGAAGGCGGCGCTGCATCCGGAGATGCGAAAATCAGCTTATGCAGCGGCAAAGGCGGCCGTTATTGCGCTTACACAAGCGGCGGCCGAGGAGGGACGCCCTTATGGAGTGCGGGCAAATGTGGTCGTTCCCAGTATTCTACGGACACCGGCAAATCTGGAGTGGGCGCGTGAGGGTGAAGAACGCCAGTGGGTGTCGGTGGAGGAGTTTGCCGCTGCTATCTTTGCTTTGTGCTCGGATGAGGGACGTGCTGTCAGCGGAGCTATCATCCCAATGTACGGTGGTATTCCAGCGTGAGGGGGGCGATGGAGACTGTAGCCATCATCATGGCAGGGGGGAGTGGGGAGCGTTTCTGGCCCCTTAGTCGGCAACAACGTCCTAAGCAGCTCCTGCGCCTGACAGCTTCCGGACGGACGCTCGTGGAGGAAACGGTCGAGCGGCTTTCAGGGGTAGTCTCTGGAGAGCACATCTATGTGCTTACGTCAGCACCGTTACAAGCGCTGATACGCCGGACATTGCCTCAGGTACCGCCGGCTCATATTATCGCCGAGCCCGTGCGTCGCAATACAGCTGCCTGCTTGGTTTTGGCGGCAGCTATTGTTGTGGAGCGGTTTGGTGAGCCCTCGCGTCTTCTCATGGCAGCTTTTCCTTCGGACCATCTGGTCGAACCCCTAGAGGAGTTCCAGCGCACCCTCCGAGCGGCACTCCAGTGGGCAGAGCAGGGGGAGGATATCGTCACCATTGGCATCCCTCCAGTACGCCCGGAGACGGGCTACGGCTATCTGGAGTTAGGCGAGGAGTTGGGGGAGGCAGAAGGCGTGACCGTCTATCGGGTTCGCCGTTTCCGGGAAAAGCCCAGCCGGGAGGTTGCGGAAGAGTTTGTCAACACTGGACGCTTCCTGTGGAACAGTGGTATGTTCTTCTGGAGACTGGACCTCTTCCTGCGGGCTCTCGAGCAGCACATGCCGGCTTTCTGGTCTCATTGGGATTTGCTCCGCCGTCTGGTTCGTCCGTGGTTGGAGCAGCCGGTGGAGGGGGCATATCCGGGTTTGGATGCGGTGTTTAGCGCTATGCCCGATGTTTCTATTGACTATGCTCTTGCCGAACGGGCAGAGCGTATTGCGACCGTGCGCGCCTCGTTCCGATGGGATGACTTGGGAGCTTGGGATGCTCTGGAGAGGGTTTTCCCCCCTGATAGCCAAGGTAACGTTGTCAGCGGGGAGGTAGTCCTTCTGGAGTCTCAGGGCTGTATTGCGTTGGACGCCCGTACGCATCCCCGCTCCATAGTGACGCTTTTAGGCTTGCGTGACTGTGTCGTTGTCCTCACCGATGATGCCATCCTCTGCTGCGCGAAGACGCACGTGCAGCAGGTGCGGGGTCTTGTAGCGTATCTCCGCGAACATGGCTACGAAGCGGTGCTCTAATGGCGACCCTGTTGGTCAATATCGGGCAGTTGGTCACCGTGCGAGCAGATGGAGCACGCTGGAAAGCAGGACCAGCGATGCAGGAACTGGGTATTCTCCAGCGGGCGGCAATGGTCGTTGGAGAGCGGATCCACTGGATTGGTCTACCGGAGGAGGCGTATCAGCTCCAGGCTGCAGGACTCCTTCAATGGGAGGAGGTCTATGATGTTGGCGGACGGGTTATTGTCCCGGGTTTTGTGGATGCACATACCCATGCGGTATTCGTTGGCTCACGTGCCCATGAATACCGCCGCCGGTTAGGTGGTGCCACTTATCAGCAGATTGCTGCTGCCGGAGGCGGCATTATGGCGACGGTCCAAGCGGTGCGTCACGCAAGCGAGGAAGAGCTGATAGCGGCTGCACGCCCACTCCTGTGGCGAGCTTTGCAGCATGGGACGACCACAATGGAGATAAAGAGTGGCTATGGACTGACAACTGCTGACGAGTTGAAGCTCCTGCGCGTTATCCGCCGCCTGGCGCAGGAGCTACCTTTGCGGATTATCCCCACATTCCTCGGCGCCCATGCAATCCCACCGGAGTACCGTGACCGACGTGCTGACTACGTAGACTTGCTCTGTTACGAGATGATCCCCGCTGTCGCTGCTGAAGGATTGGCGGAGTATTGCGATGTCTTCGTTGAAGAGGGCTACTTCACCTTGGAGGAAGCTGAGCGCATTCTGCAGACGGCGCAGCAGTATGGGATGCGTGTGCGCGTCCACGCCGATGAGCTAACCCCATTGGGGGCAGCGGAATTAGCGGCTCGGCTTGGGGCAGTTTCGGCAGACCATTTGTTGTTTGTGTCGGACGTAGGAATTGAGGCTCTGCGGGCTTCCGGGACAATTGCAACCCTTTTGCCCGGGACAGCCTATACACTGCGCCTTCCCTACGCCCCTGCCCGCAAGTTGATTGCGGCGGATGTCCCCGTAGCTTTGGCAACAGATTGCAACCCTGGTTCGTGCTTCTGTGAAAACATGCAGATGATTCTCTCGCTTGCATGTCAGGACATGGGGATGTTGCCTGAGGAAGCGCTTGTTGCCGCAACGCTGAATGCAGCCGCAGCCTTGGACCGGTCCCATGAGCTGGGAAGCCTTGAGGTGGGAAAATACGCCGACTTCCTCGTCCTCCAGCTCCAGGATGTCATAGAGCTGTTTTACCACTTCGGTGTCAACCATGTCGCTGAGGTATGGATCGGAGGGCGGCGCGTTTGGCGGGTGCCTCCGGATGTAACAAAACCGAGCTCCCCCGTGTCATAAGTCGGACATAAGGATGCACAGTGGTGCCAGTTACAGTGTGGTGGCGGAGCAAGGGAGAATGGATTCCTCTGCGACGTATATGGAAGCAACTCAGATGAAGCTGCCGCCAGCACCGAAGGAATGGGACAACGACGAGCCTAAAGTCCTGAAAGGCTTTCGGCAGAGGGATGCCCAAGCCTTTTAGCAGCTCTGCCGACAGTATGCTTGCGGAGTATACCGCTTCTGCTTGCGGATGCTCGGTGATGCTACCAGCGCTGAAGACGCCTTCCAGGATACGTGCCTACAAACGACGACAAAGCCTCTGGGGAGAGAATTTCCGAGCCTGGCTGTTCCGTATCGCTCACTGGGTTTGCTCAATTCCCGGCGCCAACAGCGCGTAGTGGACGGTTTCTCTGAAGAGGGACTACCTGGAACCTGTCCGAATACGCATGGGCATTGAGGGGCAGTGGATACCCTCGTTGGAAGGGACAAAGCCTTCGCTGGATTACATCCGCTGCTGGGCTGTCGGCGAAGTTGTGAAAAAACGGGATTGTAGCAGTGCAAGAAGAGGAAAGTTGTTATATTAGCAGGTGTACGTAGATGTTACGTTGTTCCACAACAGCAGGAGGGGTGTGATGGCTTACACGAAGTGCTACTACGCAGGACTTCTTGTGGGGAGTGCCCTGCTCGTAAGTGGGCTTTCTGCTGGGCAGAAGCCAGCGGTAGCGCAAACGGCATCTATAGTACGATACGATTTCCGCTTGCCCGAAAACTTGCCCAGCTATCCGGTGGCTGGCTCGCCAAAAGTATTCTCGCTGCGGAACGGGTATGCTCCGGTCCGTCTGCACGAACAGCAGCCCAGAGTATCCCTTTTGCGACTGCCGGCGCGTACACTGCAGACTCCCCCTGGAGTCAAGATTGGCAGTACTTCCTACGATTGGCAGACGAACTTTCTCAGTAAAAACCGCATGGTGTGGGTATCGGGAGAGGGAGTATTGCAGTTGGTATGGATGGCGGGCAGCAATAGCCCCGATAGCGGTTGGCCGGATCGGGGAACGTATTACGCCGCTGTCGATCTTAGCGATCTCCAAAACCCCCAGGCGATTCCAACGCAGCGAGGGTGGGTCCGCATTGAGCCGAGGCGTACGGGCTGGCCAGCGGCAGCAGAGCTGCCGGGAGGAGGGGTAGCCTTTGTTTCCCATACCCCGCTCCGGCTGGGAAAGAACGGTGGCGTCCTGGATGAGAGCTGGACGGTGACGGATATAGGACCTGCTGGGAGCCTCTGGCCATATATGACCAGTACTCCCGAGGGGGCGCTCCATGTGGTTTACACTTATAGCAGTGGTGACAATGCTGGGCAGGTGGGCTACCTCCGCTCCACAGACCAAGGTCAAACGTGGAGTCAAGAGGTCTTCCTTTCCGGGGGAGATGCCCCGCAGGGTATACAAGGGGCGGATCACTACGCTATTGAGTTTGGAGGTGGAAAGCTTGTGGCTGCTTATTATGCTATACCTTTGCAGACAGGACCCGGTATCGTATTGCGGATTTCCACCGACAACGGGCAGACCTGGAGCCAGGCAATTGGACTCTTCCCGGGTCAGTTTCAGCTAACCCAGTATGTGGATAGTACAACCGTCCAGGAAAGCGATACCCTACGGGTGACCACAACGTATTTCCACACCGATACCACTACAGGCGTTGACGGCTATAGCCTCCTTGTGGATGCTCAAGGAAGATGGCATATTCTTGCAACGTTGGCACAGTATTACCTAACGGGGCAGATTACCAGGAGAGATACGTTGCCGCAGGGAGGGACGGGAATCGATACTACATATGCTCTTGCGATTGCAGCTGTAAATCCTGTTGCTGCCTATGCTGTCGAAGGGAGTCAGCAGCCGGTATTGGTGCCTCTTCCACAGCCTGTATTGGATGCTACAGGGCAAGTGGTCCGCGTGCTCCATCGGGCTATGGATGGATACGTTGATCGGATTAAGTTGGGGATGGATGATGCCGGTCAGCTTTATGCTGTCTTCATTGCGCCGGCGGAAGGTGATACGTTTAGTGTTGATGGGGTAACCTATGGCTACGGTCACCTCTATGTGACTGCGGAAGTGAATACCCAGTGGACGACTCCTCAGAACCTCTCCCCGAACGGTATAGACTGTAGTTTCCCCACTGCCTCTAAGGGTGGTCCGGCAGGATATGCTCTCGTTGCATATCAGGCGGGGACAGTACCTGGTTCCTTCGTACAAGGAGCAGTATGGGAGCCGGGCAAAGATGATGATATTTACGTTTACGCTCACGGGCTTCCTGTTGGGGTGCGGGAAACGGAGGTTCCCGGAGCGGTTCAACTCCTGGTGCAACCCCATCCTCTGACGCAGTCAGGGTATGCGCAACTGCGGAGCGTGGAGGCCGGATGGGTAACCGTGGAGCTGTATACGTCAATTGGCGCGAAGCTGCAGACGCTCTACGATGGTTGGCTCAACGCAGGTGAGACTCGCTTGCTGTGGTTGAATATCACGGAGCTGTCTTCAGGGGTCTACTATCTGAAGCTCCGCTTTAACGGGAAGCCCTTTGTGCGGCAGATTGTTGTGCTGCGCTGAACCTAACTGAATACAACCGCTGGGCTCCCTGTTCCGACTTCACGGAACGGGGAGCCTGCATTCCCTCAGAGTCAGAAAAAGTCTCACAGACGAGCTGAGGAGTTATCATGCGCCGTGCGGTGCTATGGACTACTGTAGCGATGGTGGTTCTCTCTTCATCATTGTGGGCAGGCATCTACGGTGTCCTGGCGGGGAAGGTAACGGATAAAGAGGGGAAGCCTATCCCAGGCGCCACTATTCGCATTGAGGGGACAACCCTTGGCGGCTTCGCACGCCCGGATGGACGCTTCAGTATTGTGAATGTGCCGGCGGGCTCCTATACGGTAGTAGTCCGCGCCGTTGGTTACCGGGAAGTGCGGCTTCAGGTGCGGATTTCTGCTGACCAGACTACAGAGATCGCCGTGCAGTTGGAGCCAGAGGCTGTCCGGGTACAGGAAGTTACGGTGGAGGCAAAGGCTCCTTTGGTAGAAAAGTACGCCATTGGAACACTGCGCAACGTCACTTCGGAAGAACTCCGCAATATTCCACGGCAAACGGTGCAGCAGGTAGCTTTATTGACTCCTGGAGTCTTGGCAGCAGGCAATGGATTCATCGTTCGAGGGAGTCGGGCGATTGAAACTCAGATCCGCCTGGATGGGTTGGATATTGCTGATCAATTTGTGGGAGCCTTCGGCAATGGTGGCTTCCGTTATTTCCCGACGGTCAGCAACTTGGCGGTGGAGGAAGTGCAGGTGTTAACGGGGAATTTTGCGGCGGAATACGGTAATGCTCTGGGTGGGGTGGTCAACACGGTCACGAAAACAGGGCGAACCGACCGTTACGAAGCAACGTTGCGGTTCTATACCGATGACATCGGTTTCCTTTACGGAACTGCGAGGAATGGGCTCCAGAGGCTACCTCAGAAAGAGTACAACTATGAACTTGCCTTCGGTGGACCAATTCCGTTGCTGAGTGGATCTACGTTTTACTTGGCGGCGCAGTATGTCACGAATCGCCACCGCAACGCCGGACTGGATGTCAGGGATCCGTGGGGCAATAGTTGGGGACAGCTTCCGCAAGATCGGACCTGGATGCGTTCGCTGAGCGCGCGAGCCAAGTTTGCTTTAACCAAAGATGTGAGTCTCTTGCTCGGTGGTATGTTCGGTCTTACCGACTATGAACGTCCATCCATCGGTTGGATGTATGCCCGGGATGAAGGGGTTGTGGATGGAGTCTCTAACGGTGTGCAGGAGTACTTCGCTAAGCGGGCTGTTATTGACCAGTTTGTGGGAAATGTACTGGCCCGTATTACCCATACACTTAGCCAGACCACGTACTACGAGCTGACGGTTTCCAACACGTGGAACGTCAACGAGGTATCCCGACGGTACTTAGCGTATGAACCTGGAAAAGGGTGGGTCAAAGGGTACTTTGACCGTCCCCATTTCTTTAAAGGCTTTGACCTTTGGTACCCGCAGGATGACTACGTCATTGAAGGAAATCAGCTCTTGCCAAAGGCTCTCCGAGGTGAGGTTGGGGACAAGGTCATAGACCATTACTCGCTGCTGACTGGACAGACGGTAAGCGAGGATGGATATCTCATTACTGTCCGACCTATTCGGCATCCATGGACGGGGTATGTGGAGGGGAGTAGCAATGCGACGAGCACGCGTAATCCATACGGGTTGCAGGCTTTCTTTGCCGCTGCTGGGAACGAGCGTGCTTTTGAGTTCCGCTATTCACAGTACTTCCAGGTAGACGGCTATATTACTAGCCGGGTCGAAGTTGGGGATATTGTCCACTTGCTCAAAGCTGGCTTTGAGACACGTTTTCTCACGCTGCATCATCACTACAACAGCCTTCCGTGGGATGGAAATGCCTTCTTTGACGTGTATACCGATCGCTGGGGTGGCAATATCTATGCGGAAAACCGGCAGGTATGGGAGCTGACCAGCAAGCCATATAAGCCTTACACGATTGCCGCTTATGTGCAGGATCAGTTCACCTACCGTGGGATGATCCTCAATCTGGGCTTGCGTTTTGACTACTTCCAGCCCAATGCGAAGTACCGGACCGAATCGCAGCGCTTTATCCCGATCCAAGAGCAGGCTTACTTTGCACCGGCAACGGCAAAGCTGCTGTTGAGTCCGAGGGTATCTATCAACTACCCTATTACTGAGCGCTCTACCTTTTCGGTTGCCTACGGTATCTTCCAACAGATGCCGCAGCCGAATTTCCTCTACGATGCTCTTAACACCTTCCGACTACGGGGCAATCAGATCTTAGGCAATCCTAATCTGGGAACCCAGCGCAGTAACCAATACCAGGTTTCCTATGCCCATGCTTTGACGGAAGACTTCGCTGTGGATGTAACGGCCTTCTACAAGGACATTTATAACCAGGTGGGGCTGCGGTATGTGCCTACGTTGCCAGACCCGTACTCAGAGTACACCGTTGCAGAGTATGGAAACGTGCGGGGAGTGGAAGTAAGGTTGCGGCGTCGTCCAGTAGGGAACTTCGCCTTTGACATCAACTACACCCTTTCCTATGCTCGGGGCACTGCTTCCGGACCCACAACACAGTATCGGCAGACGATCCTCTCTGGCGAGGACCCCTATACAGGTACAAAGACATTCCCGCTGACAGAGTACTTCTTGGACTACGACCGTCGCCATGTGGTCAACTTTACCCTCTCCTTCTTCCTGCGCGAGGGTGAGGGTCCCTCCATTGCAGGACTGCGCCTTCTGGAGAACACAACGCTCAGCTTGACGGGATTCTTCCGTACCGGCACGCCATACACCCAACGTGATCGCCAAGGGAACCAAGTTGGAGAGTACAACGGCGCACGGCAGCCTTCGGATTGGACAGTGGACATGCGGCTGCAGCGAGCTATACCGCTTCGCTTACTCTTCGGTGAAGCCTTCCAAAATGCGACGTTGGAGCTATATGTGGATATCTTCAACGTGCTCAACAACACTAAGCCTGTGGCAGTCTACGAGCGTACAGGCAGTCCGGATTACGATGGGGTAGATCTCAATCGGCAAATTGGTGATTTCAGCATCGTGAACTGGTATAAGGACCCTGATCCGAACCGTCCCGAGACGTTTAGCCCAGCGCAGTACGACAGTTATGGGCGCCGTCTCTATTCACCCGATGCAGACTTCAACCGAGATGGTGTTGTTACCCAGGAAGAGAAATACCAGAGTTACCTGCGATGGGTGCGGGATACGATTGCCCGCCAGCTTAACTACCGCTTACCACGTTCGGTGAACGTAGGTTTTGTCCTGCGCTTCTGACAGCGTAACGCATAAGTTTATGAGAGATTGTCAAACTCAGGAGACGGGGGATATGTGATGCGAGGGCGATGTGTTCTCTTACTTTGCATGCTTTTGGCTAGTATCTTGAGTACTCAGGCACGGACGCTACAGAGTGGAACGCCGCAAAAAGATAGCGATGCTGCCCAACCAATGCGTCTGGCACAGGGAACGTTTGAACAACGGAAAAACCGTGTTAGCCGTATAGAGTTCTATTCCACCAACTATGGCATCTTCGGGCTCAACATTGCGGCAAACCGCGGTGGGGGATTTTGGCCCCGCGGCTCGCAGAACCAGTATATCTTCGGCGGAGGAATTTGGTTCGCTGCCAAGAAATGGGTGCGAAATGAATTGCGCAAACTTGTGGTCCTCTCCTATAACCCTAACTCTGGAGCTTCGTGGATGGTGCCCGGGCGTATCGCTGACGGGGATGAGTATAGCGACGACCTGAAGGATAAATATCAGCTTTACTTTTCCACCGACTATGCACCGGATGGTACGCCTCTTCCGGAGAGAGCTGGAGAGCGTCCCCAAGGACCGAATTGGCCACTGTGGATTACCTCAGAGACAGAAACACTAAAGGTTAATCGCTACTTTGGTGACTACGTTGATGACCTCGATAAGCGAAACGTACAAACATATCCCCGAGGTCCGGCTTTCATCTCGCAAGAAGACATTTGGTCGGTTTTCAAGGACACAGATTTGCGGCGTTACGAAGGCGGGGTTGCCGTTCGCCGCTCACAGGGGTATCCGCTGCGGGTAGAAATTGAGCAAACTATCTACTCGTGGGGCTTTGGGGATTACGGGGACTTCATCTTCCTGAAGTACCTCATCATCAATCGTTCGCGGGACACTTTGTGGGAATGCTGGATGGCGCCGGCAATGGATTTTGATATTGGTCCGGCGAATAACCCCGTGGGGATTGCTGGAAATGACCGAGTACGCTTCTACGACGAGGACCCCAGTCTCAATTTGGCCATTCAGTGGAGTAATCCCGATCAGGGTGAGGGAGGAAAGGGCTTTGGATATCTAGGGATGACCTTCCTAGAGAGCCCTGCTGTGGACCCGATGACGGGGTTCATCCGAAAGGATAAGCGTTTCTATCCTCTACAGGAGCAGCTAGGGTTAGTGACGTTCCGAAACTGGGTTATCCAAAACGACCCTTCGGGAGATGAAGAGCGATACGACTTTATGGCTGCCCGTATTCGCGATGGCGATACAGGACCTGGCGATAAGCGCTTTCTGATGGCAACGGGGCCTTTCAACATGGCGCCAGGAGATACAGCACGGGTAGTCGTTGGGCTGGTATTGGCTCCGACTTCTACGGGAGCCGATCCGAGAGGCTCCGGTGATTTGGATGAATTGGTGCGCAAGGTCCGTTTTGCACAGGCAGTCTATGATGGTGGGTTCAAGGCCCCTGTGCCACCGGATCGCCCCAATATTAGTTGGACTCCTCTCAATGGAGGAGTTGTTATCCGGTGGGACTCCACGGCGGAGTACTCTTACGATGATAGCGAGCGAGGGCTGGACTTTTTGGGATACCGGCTCTATCGTGCGCGGCGGATGGACTTGGATTCCTTTGATGTAGACAATCGCCCTTCCATCGCCCGGGGACCCTTTGGCTGGAAGGAAATTGCTCGGTGGGAAGTCCCGTATCCGTTCGTAAAGAAGAGTGACCGACCGTTGTTGGCAGGCGTCAGTAAGAATCCCCTCATAGACTCTCTCATTTTCCTCCGCCAATCGGATACGGCAGGCTTCAGTGTGGAGGTAGCTCGCGTGGGGTATGGAGGGGAGCCGTGGGGAGAGTTCTGGCAGAGCCTGGATCCGAATGTGCGTAACCGTTACCTCCAAGGCCGGGTAGAAATCAGCCGCGCACTGACGGGAGGTCGTGGACTGAAGCGAGCGGATTTCGCTACAACGGAGGAGTTCCTCAACGCCCTCTATGACTACATCCAGCAAGGAAAGGCGACGGTGATTTTCCCCGATTTTGATGACGACCCCGATTTGCGGCAGCGTGTCCGCCAGACCATTGCTCGGTATATGGCCCGTGTTACCAATAACCGCACGTTTGTGGATGTCGGGGATGATAACCGAGACGGTGTGGTAGAGGATCACCCCGATCCAACCCGAACGGAGCGGCTTTTCAATAATGTGGACTACTACTACCGGTTGTTGGCGTATGACGAGGGCGATCTCATCCAACGGACTCCGGGCAAACTCAATATTGGGGTAGCAGGGGTCAACGTCGTCCAGGCTTTCCCCCGCTCAGCTCCTGCTAGCGAGGCGGCAACGGTTACGATCACGGCAGAAGACCGTGATAAGCTGGGTGGTATTTACAATCTCCGCTTCTTGGTTCAGGACCCGCAACGGCTCCAGCAGCTTTTTGCCGGACACGAGTTGGAAATTGAGTTCCAACCTCTTTGGTTTGGGACCGCTTTCTTTGCCCCTTCCGGGATGGTCAATGGGATTTATGCCCGTGAAATCATCCTCCGTGATCTTACAACCGGCACGGAGTTAGGTCGGTATCAGACACTCTTTGAACCGACTCAATGCCAAAGTAGCGTATTGGGAATGCCATCGGAGTTTGCGGGGGTTTCTACAGGTGATACGACCCAGGGAATCGGGCGCCTTGATACGGTCGGATATATCCAGCGAACAGGGACCTTTCGGACCGACGCGGTATGCAATGCTCCGGATCAATATGTCTTCGGTACACTTGGCTTTGCCTTTGACTATGCTCTGCAACAGTGGGCGGGTCAGTACCGTCCCTACAGGGCGCAACGGCGAACGGCAGGGCCGGTCGATGTACCCGTCTATCCCGATCGTACACAAGTGCAGCTAACACAGCCGGACCCTGTCACGGGCCGGTATGTGAGCTTTAACAATGGTCCGGCGCGGTACTTGGTAGTCCTGGAGCCTGGGGGTGTAGAGACGGTGACAATCACATGGAATTCAGGGAGGAACTCCAAAGAAGTGCAGGTGCCGTACTACAATATCCGGGTGTTTAATGACCTCAGCTTTGAGCGTCTCGATCCCGAAACGGGGCAACCAGTCAAGGTGCACTATCCGGGTGAACTGCAGCGGGTAGATCTCAGCCTGACGCGGGGTACAGGACCGGATGCTCGGCAAGTGCCGATAGGAGCTTACGGCTTTGCTGCTGTACCGTGGGTTAACGGACGGAGTGCCGATGGGATTAGCCAGCGTCGGACGCAGCTGGGGGATTGGATGCCGCAACAGGGGCGTTACTACCTGTCGGTGATTGATGGAACGGATACAGTTGACTTTGTCCACGTCTTCGTTGCTTCCGGGTGCCGCTTCGTTGTGGATTTTGCCAATAAGCGCGGGTGGAGTGTATCGCCGCTGGCGGGAGTAGAGAGAGCGCCGCTACAGCCCACTCAGGACTTCCAAGCGGGAGATACGATTGTGTTTGAAACAACCGGTGGGGCACTGGGCTTGCCGCTGCCAGGGGCGAAGATTCGGGCTCGGGTTAGCCAACCGACACCGCTGGAGAATATCACTGACGCGCTGTTGGAACAGCAAGTCAAAGTTGTGCCGAACCCCTACTACGTAACCCATCAAGCCCAGCGCTCTCAGTATGATGCGAAGATCTTCTTCACTCGGTTGCCTGAGCGATGCACGATCCGCATCTACACGCTCGCTGGGGCACTAGTCCGGACTTTGGAATATGATGCTCGTACGGCGCAGGAGGTGGGGCGCCTAGGAGTAGCAATCTGGGACCTGCTCTCGGATAACCTGCAGCGGGTTGCCAGTCAAGCATTCGTTGCGCACATTGAAACTCCTAACGGTGCTAAAGCCGTGATCCCCTTCAGCGTTGTCGTTGGTGGAATTCGGCAAGTTCCAGAGTAAAGGTGGAGGGACTCAACGATGGTGCGTGCATATACCCTTGTCCTGGTGCTCTTTGCTGCTACAGCTGAATTGGTAGCTCAGCTCTATGCTCCTTCAGCGGGGAAGTTCAAGAAGGTGGGTGCTGCTGGTTCGCAGTTCCTGAAGCTTGCTGTTGGGGCCCGAGCTGTTGGGTTAGGGGGAGCCGGGAGTGCGGTCAATGACCTGACGGCTGTCTACTGGAACCCTGCCGGGATTGCTGATGTGAAGAGTATCAGTGGACATTTCTCGTACACGCAATGGTTTGGTGGCTTCTCCCACCAATTTGCAGCGGCTTCCGTTCCGTTGGGTGAAAATTACTGTATTGCTCTCAGCTTGGTTAGCTTTACCAGTGGGGATATTCCCGTGACTACCTTGGAGCAGCCCGATGGAACGGGGGCAACGTATACGATCTCCGATATAGCAATCGGAGCAACCTTTGGGGGAAGGATCACGGAGCAGTTTTCCTTCGGAGTCACAGGACGCTTTGTGCAGAACGGCCTCTTGAATGTCTCCAGCACGGGGCTAACCTTTGATGTTGGAACGCTGTATCAGACGGATTTCTACGGGCTACGGCTTGGCTTTTCGGTGCACAACTTGGGACCAGACATGCAGTATTCGGGACAGGGGCTCTACCTGCAGCGTCGCCTTTTGGATGCCCTCAACGCTGATCCGACAGCAATAAGTATTGTGACGAATCCGTATGCGGTTCCTCTTATGTTCCGTGCTGGTATTGCCTTTGACCTCCTCAGCGTCATCCAGGGGAAGCAGGAGACTCCTAAACTGTATGCGGAGGGGCATCAGACCCATCGGCTCATCACCGCTGTGGATTTTGAAACCTATTCTGACGTTCCCGAGCAGTTCGCCGTTGGGATGGAATACACATGGAACGAGCTTCTCTCGGTGCGGGCGGGCTATCGGTTCGGGAATGACCAAATGGGGCTCACCGCAGGTGTTGGAGTCCGCTACATTGGCAGCGGCTTCCGGGGGCAGATTGATTATGCCTTGACACCGACTCGGTTGTTGGGATTGGTGAACCGGCTGAGCCTGACGCTGAGTTTGGAGTAAGGAAGACAGTAACCCACTTTTCTGCCCTTGCAGCTCTTCGCCCAAAAGAGGCGGGAGGGTGTTTTTTGCTTGAGAGCTTATAGCAGATTGTGTCGCTTTTTGCGGCGCAGATAGCGAACGACTTCGGCGACGCGCTCGGAGATGCCTCGGGGGCAGATGAGCGTTGCGTGTTCGGTTTCAATGACGATCAGATCGTTCACACCGACCAAGGCGACAGGCTTTCCCCCACAAGCGCTGACGTAGCAGGAGGTGGTGTCCAAAGCGATAACGTCGCCATGCAACACGTTCCCGCGCGGGTCCTTTAACGAGCGGCGATAGACTTCATCCCATGTGCCGACATCGCTCCAGTCAAAGGAGCAGCGAAGGGCCAGCATCTGCGAAGCTGCTATTTCCAGAAGTCCATGCTCAATGGACAACGGGCGGAGCTGGCGGTAGAGAGCCTCAATAGCGGAAAGGAACTCCTGGGAGTGAAACCGTTGGCACCGTAATTCAGCGAAGAGGGAGTAGTAGTCCGGACGGTAACGTTCCAGGAGCTTCCAGGCAGTAGCAATTGGGAGAGCAAGGATGCCACTGTACCAGAGGAAGTCACCCAACTCCAGAAAGCGCTGGGCGGTTTCCAAGTCTGGCTTTTCGGCGAAGGTGCGAACCCGAAAAACGTATTCCTGCCCGATCTGCAGTTCGGGTGCTTCCTCTATCTGTATGTATCCAAACCGGGTCTCTGGGCGGCTAGGGGGAAGTCCCAGGACGACGGGGCGTTGGGTGGAGGAAGCAGCCCAAGCAGCGTGTTCCACGCTCTGGTGGAATTCCCCCACATTGGCGATGGCGTGGTCAGCAGGAAAGAGGAAAAGAACCGTGTCTGGGGAACAACGTTGCTCCCACCATAGTGCTGAGAGAGCGAGGCAAGGCGCCGTATTGCGTGCGATGGGCTCAAGGATGAGCTGAGTGGGGGGGAAGTCGGGAAGATGGCGTTGGAGGAGACTGCTCAGTGCTGTCGTTGTGGCAATAGCGATACGGTCCGGTGGAAAGAGAGGCTGGAGGCGGCGCAGGGTGCTCTGGAGCATGGAACCGTCAGGGTGAAGGGGAAGGCAGAATTTTGGCATCTGTTGCCGACTCTGAGGCCATAGGTAGGCGTCAACACCACCGGCTAAAATCGTTGCGACAGCGTTCATAGAGCCCGCTCCGGCATAGGGCTTCGGTTGTCGGTTGCAAAAATAGCGAAGGAACTTCTGCGCTGCAGGCGGCAGGATTTACTGCCCCGATGCAGGCATGAGTGCACCGTTGAGGAGTTGCAGATAGAGCTGAAGCTGGCGGGATAATTGCTGTTGTCCGTGGCGCTGTGCGTAGGAGAAGGAGGCGGTGAAGCCGTTGATGAGGAGTCTCCGGAGGTCCTGTACCAGGGAGCTATAGTGGTACCGGCGGAGGCTGGCGCTGAGGGGTTCCAGGGATGAAAGGGAAAGGAGGCGGGGCGAGAGGGTATCTGCTCGGCTGCTCAGGCGTAGTAGTGGTCCTTCGGGGATTTTAATGTAGGTGGCGCCGATGGCGGGTTCTCGAGCAATGACTTCAGGCGTTACGTACACAGGACGATGGGATATGTGGGCATCGATGAGAGTGTTGAAGAAGCTTTCATAAGCTCGTTGCAAGCGGGTAACTTCGTAGGGACGCCCTGATTCAAACAGCTCTAATTGCTGTTCGTACACTTGCTGGGCAGTTGTGCAACACGCCATGACCTCGGGGTACCACCGTCGCAGCTGGGGCGGATACCATGTTCGGCGCACAAGTTCCTGCTCCACGAGCACAATGTCCGGCCGTACCTTCTCTACCATTTGCTTGTACCAAAAAGCGGAGCACCAGAAGTCCCACTGCGAGGAGATGATGAGGGCATTGGGCTGGGCAAGCTCGGTGATAAGCCGAAGGTAGTGGGGAACAATCCAATCGTGGCGGCGGTTGTTGAAGTGCCAGTTCGTTGCGAGGTTGAGGAGGGGCAAAGCGATGAAGGAGTAGCGGAGAAGGGGAGTAATTCGGAGACGTTCCCATACACTAGCAATGCCGACTGTCGTTGCCATCCCGAGGGCACCATAAGCTTGCAGGAAGTAAGGGGCGATGTCGTGGATACTGTAGTTGAGGGCATACACTAAGCATCCTGCCATTACCAGAAGCAGCCATATTGCCAATGGACGCTGGAGCTTCCAGAGGCGAAACAAGCCGATTGCCGTAAAAGGCAGTCCTATGAGCCCGAGTTGCCATGGGAGGAGCTCCAGGAATAGGCGTGAATGAGCTACCCACGTAGTGCGGTCAGCAAACATCCAGACCTGGTACTGCCTGCCGGTAATATGGGCGAAAAATTTCTCCCATCCTCGGGCAACTCCGCCCCAATCCAGGGGTGGCTGAGCAGCACTCCGAAGGGGTAGGGACAGGTAGAGTAGCAGAGCAAGGGTCAACGCTAGTCCAATCGAGGCCAGAAGTCTCCTGTCCCAACGGCGTAGAGGGACAACTAGTAGCCAAAGGAACGCTGGGCCTAGGAGCATCATCATGGCGTGGTTCGTTAGTCCCAAACCGAACAGATATGCGCTACCGAGCAGAAATTGCGCATTTCCAGTTCTCCATGCCCGGAGAAATCCCCATGCTGCTAGCCACAGTAGGGCAAGGTGGATGGAATACACCTCTATCGCTGTGCCTTGTGCCCAGACAGTGCGAGCAGAAGCGTAGGTCAAGGCACCGAGTGAGCAAACAACAAGTTGGTGGTGGAGGTGAAGGGAGCGATGAGAGGCTTGAAGGATTTCCCAGCAGATACCGAAGAAGGCTAAAACGGAAAGGGCAGTATAAACCGCCGCCAGTAGGTTCAAGGCGCTTATAGGCGGGGCAAACGGGGCTGTCAGTAGGAGCCAGGTGCGTCCAAGGAGCGTGAAGAGCGGATAACCTGTCGGATGGGCGACACCCCAGACGAGGCAGCAGGCAGCAAGTTCTCCTGCATCTGTGAAAGTGACGTCGGGGGCGACGGTGAAAGCATACAGACAAAAAGCCAAGACAGAGCAGCCAACAGCGGTCAACCAGAAGGGACGTGAAAGCTTGTCAGGAGGCATTGGAATAGACGCAGCAGATGCCGTTCGTCTGTCGGGACGAATCCTTCGCATTTCAGAAGGACTGCCGGGGTGGACTTGTAGTCGGGAGCTCCCTGTTCAGGGCAATTAAGTTCCTACAAATTCCGAGCTCAAAGGCTCATGACGGGGCTGAGCCGAGCTTGGGCTGGTATACTCCCAGGGGGGTCTCCGTGGAACCAAGGGCTTCCTGGAGGATGCGGCGCAGTACGTAGTGTAAAACGCCGCCGTGGCGGTAGTATTCCACCTCTGCAGGGACATCCAAGCGGGCAATGACCTCAAACTCTCGGAGACTGCCATCCGACTTCCGAGCCCGGACACGAAGCCGTTTCTGGGGCACAAGCCCTTCACGGATTCCCACGATGTCGTAGACTTCCGTGCCATCTAATCCCAGACTTTGAGCTGAATCCCCTGGCAAGAATTGTAACGGCAGGACGCCCATACCGACCAGGTTGCTGCGGTGAATCCGTTCGAAGCTCTCTGCTAACACCGCTCGGATGCCCAACAGAGCTGTACCTTTGGCTGCCCAGTCACGCGAGGAACCGCTACCGTACTCCTTGCCGGCAATGACAATGAGGGGAATCCCTTCACTGCGATAGCGCATGGCTGCTTCGTAGACAGTCAGCTCTTCTCCGCTGGGCAAGTGGCGGGTCCAGCCACCTTCGCGCCTGGCAAGAGCATTCCGTAGGCGGATATTGGCAAAGGTGCCTCGCACCATGACTTCGTGGTTACCACGGCGAGCGCCGTACGAGTTGAAATCTATAGGGTCAACCCCGTGCTCAATTAGCCATCGTCCAGCGGGCGAGAAGGGGGAAATGGAACCCGCAGGGGAAATGTGATCCGTTGTGATGGTATCGCCCAGCAGGAGGAGAACCCGCGCACCGAGGATGTCTTCGGGTTCCTGGGGATGGAGGGGCAGATTCTGGAAGAAAGGAGCTTCACGGATGTACGTAGAATTCGGGTCCCACTGAAAGAGTTCGCCTGTGGGGGCTTCCAGCTCCTTCCAAAAGCGGTCACCAGCGTATGCCCGGGCGTACTCGTCACGGAAGTCTTCCGGTAGGAGCACACGTTCCATCGCGAAGCGAATTTCCTCCTGGCTGGGCCAGAGGTCGCGAAGGTATACGGGACTTCCGTTCGGATCGGTGCCCAGCGGTTCGGTGAGCAAGTCTATATCCATGCGTCCAGCCAGAGCGTAGGCGACAACTAAGGGGGGAGAGGCCAGGAAATTCATGCGTACCTGTGGGTGAATGCGGGCCTCAAAATTCCGATTGCCCGAAAGAACGGCGGCGACAACAAGGTCGTTTTCAGTGATGGCCTGGGCAATGGGTTTAGGCAGTTGTCCACTGTTTCCGATGCAAGTTGTACAGCCATAGCCAACGACGTGGAACCCGAGGGCTTCTAAGGCTGTCAACAGGCCGGAACGCTCTAAGTATCGGGTCACAACTCGGGAGCCTGGGGCTAGGCTGGTCTTCACCCAAGGTTTAACTCGGAGTCCCAACCGAACGGCTTTCTGTGCCAACAGACCGGCAGCGAGCATCACCGTAGGATTGGAGGTGTTGGTGCAGCTTGTAATCGCAGCGATAACTACGGCGGCATCGCTGAGGAGGAACTCCATGCCATTGGTACGGATCGGCACAGTTCGGAGCAAGGGTCGGACTTCGGTGGCAACGGCTTGGGTTGTCGCCTCCTGTGGTGTAGGAAGGGACAAGTGCTCCCATCGCTGTTCTGGAGGGAGATATGCCCGATTGTACTGACGCTCTAAGGTGTCAATGACGGCGGACTTTGCTGCACGCAGGGCAACTCGATCGTGTGGGCGCCGTGGGCCAGCAAGAGTCGGTTCCACGGTGGACAAGTCCAGCGTGAGCACATCGGTGTACAACACAGAGTCTTCCCCTTCGCGCCAGAGCAGGTTTTCTTTGCAGTAGCGCTCAACTCGCTCCAGGAGTTCAGGGGGACGAGCGGTGAGGTGTAAGTACTCCAATGTCTGCTTGTCGACGGGGAAGTACGTGACCGTGCAGCCGAATTCAGGGGACATGTTCGCGATAGTAGCTCGGTCGGGGACAGTCAGTGAGTCCACGCCTGGACCGAAGACTTCTACGAACTTGCCCACCACGCCGTAGCGGCGGAGCATCTCTGTGATGGTCAACACCAGGTCTGTTGCTGTGGTCCCCGGTGGGAGCGTGCCTATAAGCTTTAACCCGATGACTTCAGGTAGCAGCAGGACAAGCGGTTGCCCCAACATAGCGGCTTCCGCTTCTATTCCCCCGACACCCCAACCCAGGACGCCGATTCCATTGACCATCGGGGTGTGAGAGTCGGTCCCGACAAGGGTATCAGGATAGGCAATGCCGTTGCGAGCGGTCACAACCTGAGCCAAGTACTCCAGATTAACCTGGTGACAGATACCCATCCCGGGGGGCAGCACCGTCATATTCCGGAAGGCTTGCTGCGCCCATTTCAAGAGGATGTAGCGTTCCCGATTTCGCTGGTACTCTATCTCAACATTTCGTTCGTAAGCCCAGGCAGTGCCGAAAAAGTCCACCTGTACGGAGTGGTCAATCACTAAGTCAACCGGCACCAGAGGGTTAATTCGCTCTGGCGGCACTCCATGTCGTGCTGCTTCTGCCCGAAGGGAGGCTAGGTCTACAACTCCCGGAACACCGGTGAAATCCTGCATGAGAACGCGACTGGGCTTGAAGGGAATTTCCCGCTCGCTCGGACGTGGCTGCCATGAGAGAACGTTGAGCACATGCTCTTCTGTGACCAAGAAACCGTCCTCTGAGCGGAGAACGTTTTCCAGAAGGATACGCAGGCAGAACGGTAGATGGCAGACCCGATATCCCTGCCGCTCCAGCTCGGCCAAGCTGTAGTAGTATAGCGTCCCTGCCAAGGTTTTCAGTTGCCGTACGACACCGAAGCGATCGCGTAGGGGCATCGTTTTGCCGGTAGGATGTTACACAACTAGCGGGACTTGACGAGTACGGGCTTGGGCTTCTTGGAGGCGGTGATAGTCAGCAAGAAACGCTTGAAGACCGAGTTCTGTGAGCGGGTGCTTGAGGGACTGCTGGAGAACCCGGAAGGGAGCCGTTGCGATATCTGCCCCTGCGCGGGCTGCCTCAACCAGGTGCATTGGGTGGCGGAGCGAGGCGGCGATGATCTCTACTTCTAACCCTTGGCGTTCCCAAATTTCGCAGATGTCTGCTAATGTCCGGACCCCATCGTTACCAATGTCGTCCAGGCGTCCAAGGAAGACGCTGACGAAACTGGCTCCAGCATTGGCGGCCAGGATTGCCTGTGCCGGGGAGAAAACAAGAGTGACGTTTGTCGGAATTCCCTGCCGACTCAGTTGACGTACAGCAGCTAATCCTTCAGCCGTCATCGGGATTTTAATGACCGCCTCTGGCAGCCATGAGACGATCTCCTCTGCTTCGCGAAGCATCCCAGCGGTGTCCGTGGAGACAACTTCCACAGAGATATGTCCGCCAACCAGGCGGTGGATTTCCCGTATTCGCTCCCGAACGTCCACGGTAGGATCTTCCTTTGCCAACAGCGTGGGGTTTGTGGTTACACCGCTGAGAATACCCCATGAGGCAGCGGTGCGAATCTCATCAAGGTTAGCAGAATCAATGAACAGGCGCATGGTCCATGCTCGTGAGTTTGACTTTTACAACACAGCTGCGGTGACGTCTCCGGCGAACGTTTTATTGCGTTCCGATGATGGTAGGAAGCGCCCTCGGATTAGGCATTGGCTCCTTCGCAGCTGTTGGTGCCTTCTTCTGAAAGAGCGATATCTTCCAGGCCTGCCGAGGCTATGAGCCGACGCAGGGTCTGAATATCTTCGTACAACGGTCGGTCATCGTGAAGCGGCGGGACGTGTGCCCGAACCCATGCGATGACCCGTTCCAACGGGGGGGTTGTCCGAGCAGGACGGAGAAATTCTATCGCTTGTGTTGCGCAGAGAAGCTCAATGGCTAAAACTGTCTCTAAGTTGTCCACCACTTGCCATGCCTTCTGAGCGGCAATGCTGGACATAGAGTTGTGGTCCTCTTGTCCACCGGAGGTTGGGATAGAATCGACGCTAGCGGGATGGCACAGCACTTTGTTCTCCGACACAATGGAAGCAGCTGTGTATTGTGCGATCATCAAACCAGAATGTAGGCCAGGACGGGGCGAGAGAAAGGCAGGCAGATGGCTGCTCTGAGGATTGAGAAGCCGCTCAATGCGCCGTTCGGAGACGTTTGCAAGTTCCGCACAGGCGATAGCCAAGAAATCCAGTGCCAATGCCAAGGGCTGACCGTGGAAGTTGCCACCTTCCAAGTGCTCACCTGTGTCGGGGTCAATGAGTGGGTTGTCCGTAACAGCATTGAGCTCCGTTTGCACGACATTCCAAACGTAGGCAATAGCATCGTGCGATGCTCCGTGGATTTGGGGGATGCAGCGGAGGCTATAGGCATCTTGGGGGAATCCGTGGGGGCGAGGCTGTTGGCTAAGCTGGCTACCGGTGCGGAGCTTCCGTAAGCGGGCAGCCGTTTCCTGTTGTCCTGGGAAGGGACGGAGCTGATGGATGCGGGCATCATAGGCTTTTGGACATGCCCGCAGGGCTTCTGCAGACAAAGCGGCAGCGATGTCAGCGAACCGTGCGGCACGGCGGGCACGGAAAACAGATAAGGTCCCATATGCCGTGGACATGGTCGTTCCATTGATGAGTGCCAGCCCCTCCTTGGCTTCTAAGCGCAGCGGCTCCAGTCCATGGCGAACGAGGGCCTCGGCGGCTGGCTCTAATCCTTGCTCTGTCAGGAAATAGCCCTCTCCAATGAGAGCCAAAGCAAGATGAGCTAACTGAACCAAGTCCCCGCTGGCACCAACAGAGCCCTGTTTCGGGATGGCAGGAATCAGTCCATGGTTGAAGAGGTCTAAGAGTCGTTCAGCTACTATTGGTCGGACTCCGCTATAACTACGAGCAAATACGTTTGCCCGCAGGATGAGCATGGCTCGTACAACTTCGGGTGGAATCCACCCCCCAGCGCCTACGCTGTGGGAGCGCACAAGATTGTATTGCAGCTCAATTGCCTCTTCCGGTGAGATACGGACGGCTGCCAATCCCCCAAATCCCGTGGTGATACCGTACACAGGCTCTGCGGAGCGGAGCCAGTGGCGGAGCCATGCGTGGGAGCGTTCCATCCGGTGGCGGGCTTGTTGGTCTATTTCTACGCGCCAACCCGGCTCGGTGAGGACCTTCCATAGCTCTTCGATACGGAGGGATGTTCCATCCAGCAGGAGAGTCGGCATGGATACACACGGTGGAATATTGGAACAGACACAAAACTACGCACCCTGCCGACTCATATTGCAGTTCTGGCGGCGGGTCTCTTTCTCCGGGGACTTGCCGTGTAGAGTGTTGGAGCTGCTATGCTGTCTCAATGGGTGGGTTCGTGATAAGGGCTGCCGTGAAGAAGGTGGGGCCACCCTGGTTGAAGACAGAAGATTACGTGGGGAAGGCTACCCACAGGGACTTGCTATTCCCTCCTGCAGCCAATGTCTACCGGGAGCCGGTCAGCTCATCGGCAATGCGCTCTGCCACGGTACGGAGTACCTCAGGCTGGGAATAGAAGCCATGGGCAAGGCGTTGGCGTATTCGCTCAAGCAGCTCTTGTCGGCGTGCTTCCTGAAGCTGTTGAGCCTCTGGGGAAAGAGCGATGCTATCGGGTTTCTCCGCTGGTACGGGGGACGGAGAGGATGGGCGTGTGCGTCGGACTTGGGTAGAGGAATCCCCTGGCGCCGTCGGTGGATGTTGGCGGATAGGATCAATGCTCATTGTACTCCCTTTCGGCATACCACACACACTGGCGTTGTGCAAGCGTCCCTTGCAGACGGCGTTCTGCTTGCACAAGCAAACAACGTATGAGCTCCCGCTGTCGTGTTAGGCGATGCAGAAGCTCTTGAAGGAGGCTATACCATTCTCGTGCCTGATTGGAGGGCCAGGTAGCGTAGGGACGGCTTTCCCACCACTGTTGAAGATGAACAAGAACTTGCTGGCGTTGGGCGTAGAGGGATTCTACGTGGGAAAGCTCTTCCAGCCCCAGCGATGGTAAGGTAAGCCGAGCGTCTATTTCATCCGTTAGTCTCAGGCACTCCTGGAGAAGCTTCCAGCCACTATGCGCGTACATCGGTAATACCCCCTTCCCGTTGCAGGAACTCCATCACGAAGCGAGCTATGCGGAGGGCGATTTCGGGGGGAATCTGCTGGAGAATCTCTTTCGTTTCTGCATCGCGGACGCGAAGAACCAGCTTTTGGGTAGCTTCATCAACGACGAACTCCAGCTCTATGTTCTCCGACTCTATGACGGAATGCAGAGCCGAAAGGAGAACAGAAAAGTCTAAGGGCCGGTTTGCATTCTCTGCTTCAGGAGCGTTGGAGGCGGTTAAACTGGGTGCCGTTGGTGGTGGAGTAACGGCAGGTTGCTGCGGGAAGAAACGTCCATGTCCCCCTTCGCTCTCTGTGGCAATGCGTTCTGACTCCCCCACAATCGGCACTGTAACCGGGGATGTGATAGGCTGGGTTGGGGTTACCATAGCTGCCTCACCACTATGGGACGATAGAGGAAGGAATTGCAAAGTTATTGGCGATTCCCAATTGGGCTGTTGCAGCTGAGAAGAGCTGTTGTAGTTTGAGATATTCCTTACGATACTGCTCCACTTGCTGTTCAATCCGCAGCTCCGTTTGACGGATGCGCTGTGAGAGGGTTTGTAGCTGTCGTCCGATACTATTCCAGCGGGCATGTAGGGTACCCGAGGAACCGATCATATCTTGTAGCAGAGTTGTGATCCGCTCGCCAAATCCCCCGCTGGAAGTAAAGAGAGCAGCGACACGGTCGCTTCCATTGGCAAGCTCTTGCTCTAAGCGTCGGCGATCAGAGAGGGTGAGGGTTCCATCTTTACCAATGCCGATCCCAATGTCGCCCAGCGTCTGTAAAGCTCCGTTACCGAGCAGCTGACTACTGAGAGAGCGCAGGTTGCTGAGAAGTTGTCGGAGAACTAAGTCGCCTTTGAGCGAGCCATTGAGAGCGTTTGTGAGCTCTTTAAGAGCGCTGTTGTATACGTCCAGGAGCTTCTGAATGAGCGCCGCTACGGCGTCGGGGTCCACGGTCGTTGTTAGCGTCACCGCTGACTCAGTAGGAGTCTGGCTGCGAAGCAGTGTGAGTGTGACTCCGGGCAGGAGATCTGAGATTGTGTTGGATTGGCGGGTGACTGTAATTGCGTTAATGCTCAGTTGGGCGTTCAACTCAGAGGAGCGAGCACGTTGATATCCAGCACTTGTCTCCGTAAAGACGGTCCGGTTTTCCGGATCAGCAAAGAAGCCGCTGTTCCAGCCTAAGCGGGCTAAGAGACCATCTGTGTCGACGAAGCGCAAGGCGGAATCGCTTCCGGTCTGCTTTGCAGTCAGAGAAAGGCGAACGGTGGTGGGAGTGTCTGTGAGCACAGTAGCGACGGCACCGACGTTAGTGGTCGCGTTGATAGCAGTAGCAATCTTCCTCAGAGCGGCTTCGGTATCCTCTGTCCCGTCTAAGGTGACGGTGACGGTCACGGTTGTGCCGCTCCCTGTCAATTCAAAGCGATACACCCCGGCGGGCAGGAAAGGATCGGTTCGGAGGAGACGCTGGGAGACCAAAACGTCATTATGGGCAAGGCGATGGACGTACACAGAAGTTGTTCCAAGGGTAGCAGAACTCTCTGCTATTGCTGTAACGACATCCGGATGAGAGCTCTGAACCTTTCGAGTTGCAAAGCGCTGGTCGGCACCAGGGAGTGTGAAGAGCTGCCCTTGGAAGAAGAGCTCCTCCAGCTTTGAGCGTATAGTGTTCAGGAGCTTCTGCTGCTCTTGAAGCTGCTGCCGCCTCTGTTTGAGAGTCTCCAGCGGACGACTCTGCTGGGAGCGGTAAGCCGCCAATAGCTGCTTCAGCAGAGCTTGTCCCGTTGGGTTCTGGAGCAGTGAGATGTCTGTAATACCTGCCATGGGGGCCCCTTGGCAACTAGTCAAACCCGAACGCCTCAGCCCATGCCTCTCGCAACCCTTGGATAATGGTTATAGCCTCTTCGTAGCGACGTTCCCACACACACCGTTGGCAGTATTCATAAAGCCGATAGAGCCGAACAGCGATCTCTCCTGCTTCAAAGTTTAGGGCTTCCATTAGTTGAACCAGTGCGCGATTCATCCTGACGATATCACGCTGCTTAGCGGCTGACAAGAACACGTCGTAGGTTTTTAAGATGAGCTGTTCGGGACTCCAGCTAAAGACTTCCTGCTCCAGATAGGGGGTTATCGCCTTCGTTGGAGCTTCCATGGGTTTGAGAGTGATTGTGATACTTGTGGAGGGGAGGGGATGGGGGGAACCCATCCCCTTTACCCTTCACCACGCCCGCTGCGCGGCTGGTTACCGGAAAAGCTGGAGGAAGACCTGTGGCTGTTGGTTCGCCTGTGCTAAGGAGATGAGAGAAGTTTGCTGCAAGAACTGGGCCCGGATCAGTTCGAGCTGTTCTTTGGCTACGTCGGCATCCTCTATCCGTGAGATAGCAGCATTGTAGTTCGTGATCTGTGTTTTAAGCAGGTCTTCCTGAGAGCTCAGGCGGTTAATGATCCCACCCACATAGGAGGCAACCTTGTTAACGTTTTGTAGTGCTTGGTCTAAGCTCTGGAGCGTTGTGGTAATCTGGCTGGCACTGAAGATGCGGAGATCGCTGGAGCTCACTAATGCCAGTTCTTCCAAGTCCAGATTGGTGACGCCGGCGAAGTTTGTGTTCCCGTTAACAGCAAGCCAGAAAGAGCTAGAGTCCACATTGAAGTCACTTACGTTGGTGCTTTCTAAGTTAATGCTCAACGTAATGAGAGTGTTGTCAGCCCTGTAACCGATGACGAAATCAGCAGAGAAGCTGCCATCAATAAGCTGTCGACCGCCGAAGGTCGTGGAGTCGACCACGCTCTGAATCTGTTGTGCTAGACGGTATGCGGCGCGTGCCAGGGAGACCTTCTCATCCGTCCCCAAAGCGCCGGAAGAGGCTTGGGAAGCAGCTTCTTTAATTTGGGCGACAAGGCTCTGGATGTTGTCCAGTGCGTCCTGAACAATGGCAGCTAAGCTACTTGCGTCGCCGACAGCATTGAGCGCTGTGCTGATACCCATAACGCGAGCACTCAAGGCACGGACCGTAATATAGCCTGCTACGTCATCGGCGGCGGAGTTGATACGCTTCCCTGTAGAAAGGCGTAGCTGGCGGAGTGCAATAGCACGGTTTGCTGCATCCAGAGCATTGTATGCGTTCTCCGCCGGTGTGTTCGTACGGATCCGTGCACCGTTCGTGATGGCGTATGGCATGGTACCCTCGAACTGTAACGTGAGACTTCCCCGGGGCGTCCTGCCGACTCAGTAGGTGTCCTTCGGCGGTATTATTCGGCAACCCTGGGGAAAACTTTAGTCCCAACCCCGAAGTCATAGACCAGGATACCGCCGTACAACGCAGTGAGCAATAGAAGGATGACTCCTGCAAGATGGGCAATCACAAGGATGACACGTTCTCCACGGCGTATACGCCCAGAGCGGGCTAATTCCCAAAGGCTTAGGAAGCCATACCAAAGGAGCAAGGTAAAGCCCAGTCGTTGATGCTTCTCAAGGACAATGGCAGGTCCTTGGGGTAGCTCTGAAGGAATGCTGGATTGTCCGGAGAGTACTGCCGCTGCCAGGGTCAGCGTGCCTGTCCACAAGCAGAGTCGCAGTGCCGCTTCTATCCATGGCCTGACACTCCAGAGGAGTATCACGCGGAGTACTGCAGCCATGCAGAGCAAGGCGATCGGGAAATGGACAATTGCAGGATGAAGCTGCATGGGAGCGGCTTATGGGAGCAGTAGGAAAGCGAGGATTGCCGCGGCGGTGCCAAAGCGGAGGAAAGTCCAAATCCGGTAGCGGCGGACATACTCTAAGGCAGCAATACCGATGAGGCAGAGGGTGAGGATAACCAGTGCGATCCCTACGCCTTCACCAATGGATAAACTCTTCGGGTACCACCGGGCAAAGCTGTCAAACCAAGGGGTGCCATAGAGGATGATGAGGTGTCCCACGAAGAGGAAGAGAGAATGTTGGCTGAGGAGCACGAAAGAATCTTTCCACCGTGCAACAAACCGGAAAAGCCATGCCGTTGCGCCGATGAACAGAAGAGCCAGCCCTAAGCGGAGGAGAATCAGTCCTGGATTTGCGTGGTATGGGTTTGCATGCACTGGAAGCAACGGTTGACACCACGCTGTTAACAGGGGCACAAGGGAGAGAAGCCCCAGACCCAGCGCGGGGAGATGGAGGCGCACGGCTATTGCCCGTTCTTTAGCTGAAAGCTGATGAAGCCAACTTCCGATGGGTAAGCCGAAGAAGAGATAGGCAGCAAAGGGAATGAACGGGAACAGGGAACCACGCTCCGTGCTCATATACGCTGCAAGGGGTTCAGGAAGTATCCGATACCAGTCCACCCATGCAGCAACTGGTGCGGATACTAGGACTGCTATCCCACTGAACAGGCCGATGAGAGCCGTGTGCCGGTTGGAACGGGTAAAGGCGAAGGTTGCTGTAACAAGCAGGAGGGTGAGGCCGATGAGCTGTAGGATGTGGACTCGGAAGAAGTCCGTCCATTGGGCTGGAGATACGAATTTGAGGTGCCACAAACGTTGAGCGGGGAACATCATAAGGTATCCAATTCCCATAAGGGTCAGTGCCCACCGGACACGGCGCCAGAGGAGTTTCCGAGGCACGAGTCCATTTGGCTCCCGCGGGGTAGCGAAGATGTGGACGATACCTGACAAAAGCAGGAAGATCGGTGCCGTAAGGCCTCGGAGGAAGTGCCAGATGTTCCACGGGAAGTGTGAAATATCTAGCTCTGCTGGCGTCACCAGCGCGTCCAGCGTGTGCCCCTGAATCATTAGGACCATTGCCAGCGTGCGGGCAAGGTCCAGAACGTAGAGGCGTTCTGCTTTGCTCATTGTGGAAAGTGGTACTTGGTCAGGCAAATGGAGCACACAAAATTGAGACGTTTTTGTCTATCTACGCAAGAAAAGCTCTTTCAGCCGTCATTCAGCAAGCGTTCATCCGTGCGATATTTGAGAGTGTGACAACCATGCCATACGCGGACGATCCTGCCCAAGGACACCCTGATGTTCGCACCCAGCTACCGGGGGTATCTTATTTCTTTCTCGGTAATGGGCATCTTGCTGCAGCGGTGCAGTATAGTCCCCAGGAGGGTACCCCGTTAGCGCTGGTGCTGTTCCACCCTGCTCTTCTAGGTCCTAAGCGAGCAGCTCTCAGTATGCATCCCGTGCGGGGGTTGGAGGATACGCAGTTAGTAGTGGAGTATGCCATGGGGCGCTTTACACCCTGTTGGCCGTACACGGTTGAGTGGGAGGAGGAAGCGATGGTCCCAACGGTCCGGGCTCGATGGGAGGCTGGACAATTAGAAGTAGAAGAGCGCTTCTTCTGTCCTGACCGGAGCCGACCACGGTTATTACGACTGCTTCGCCTTGTGAACCGAGGGAAAGTAATTTCGCTGAACCTTCGGACAGGGCTTGGGGAGCAGGAAATCCGGGCAGAGTTTCGGTTGGGTTCAGGGGAGGAGCGCTGGTTGGCCATTGAATATACCCTCACAGGTGAACCGCCGGAGGCTACGTGCCGCTGGACGTTGCCACAAACCCCAGAGGAGGAGGCAGTAAATTACTGGCGCCGGATTCACCATCTTCGGACAACAGTGCCGCTACTGGATGAGCTGTTCACATTCGCCTGCTGGCAACTTCCGGCAACGATTGATGTCAGTGGACGTATGGATGCCAGCATCTGGCAGTACAACCTGGAGTGGGTGCGCGACCACTGCATGAATGTTTTTGGGTTATTGGCTGCTGGACATCACGAGGTAGCCCGCAACGTTCTGGAGCACAGTGTGCGTGACTTGGTACAGGAGGATGGAGCTCCTTATGATTCCAGCCGACCTCGCCCTCCTGAGTTAGTTGAATTGGACCAGAATGGGGTTCTTCTGTCAGCACTCCATGCCTATGTATGCTGGACGGGGGATTGGGAATTTGTCCGTCGGTGGTGGCATAAGCTGGTCGCTGTAGCGGAGTATCCATTCCAGTTCCGCGCTGAGCGGGCATTTCTCCTGCACAATGCTCGGGAGTATTGGGAGAGAATGCCTTTACACGGGGTGGAGGATGGTTTTGAGTTGGCATATCAGGTTTGGATGGCGGTCGGGTGGGAAGCGGCGGCACGGCTGGCTGAGCGTCTTCAAGACGGACGGCGAGCATCCCGCTGGGGGAATGCTGCGGTGCGTATCCGGCGAGCCTTGTTGGCACATCCTCGCTATCGCCTGGTGGAAGATGGGCGTTTCATCAAGCGGCGATGTCTCTCGGGTGAGGTCCAGTGGGAGCTTTTCCCCCAGGACCATCCGGCAATTCCTCCGGGTGTTCCTCTGCGGTTGGAGGAGCGTCATTGGCTGAATCCCGATGCCTCCTGTGTCTTGCCTATCGTTTTGGGGCTTGTTGAAGCGCATTCCCCTCTTGCGCAGGCCACGCTCCAAGCGGTCGAGGAGCTCTGGAATCAGCGGTGGACGGATGGGGGGTATGGGCGATACCATGTTAGTTCGGAACCGGATTCTCCAGGTCCCTGGCCGCTGGCGTCCTTACTGATTACACGAGCGTATGCCCGAGCCCGGGATGCTGAGCGGGTTTGGCGAGTGCTCCGATGGCTCCAGAGTCTGCCTCAGGCTCGCTCCGGCGCCTGGTTTGAGTTCTATGGTCCTCGTCCCATCCCGCCTTGTCCACAGGTGGGGATTCTCCTGTGGAATTGGTCTGAGCTTCTCCAGCTGCTTGTGCGGGATCTTGCAGGGGTCTGGGCAGAAGAGGAGTCTCTTTCCTTTTCTCCCTGGCTTCCGAAGGGAGTGGAAGCATTGACGTTGGAATGCCTATGGCGTGGGAAGCGCCGTATGCTTCAAGTTCGGCAAGAGGAAGGAATCGCGGAACCAGTGGTGCAGACAGATATTGGCCCACTGCCTTTTGAGCATGGGAGGGCGCGCCTACCGGAGGCAGTAACGATGGCGGAGGTGGTGTTGCCTTGCTTTATGGAAAGATCCCAAGCTGGAAGTATGCCGTAGCGATTTTGTCAATGGCGCAGACAAAGGCAGCGGTTCGGAGGTCCTGGACACCTTTGCGAGTCTTGTGAATTTCCCAGAGTTCGTGGAAAGCCGAAATCATGGTGTCTTCCAGACCGGAGCGTACCAGGTCTACCTCATCCGGACCGCGCAGCAGGAGTTGGCGTTCCGGGGTTGTAAGTGTTTTACCGGTCAGACGCTCTACCATCTCAACCAGCCGCTGATTTGTCCGCTCCTCAAAGCGCTTTTCCAAGCGCCCTAAGCGGACATGGGCGATATTCTTGAGCCATTCAAAGTAGGAGACCACTACGCCGCCCGCATTGAGGAAGATGTCAGGCAAGATGAAAATCCCCCGCTGGAGGAGGATTTCCTCTGCGGCAGCGGTGGTCGGGCCATTTGCGCCTTCGGCAATGATTTTTGCCCGAATGCGAGGGGCGTTATGGTAGTGGATTTGTGATTCCAGTGCCGCCGGTAGCAGAATATCGCAGTCATACTCTAAGACTGTGTCCCGTTCCTCCATCGGGATCGTTTGGGCTTTGGGGTAGTAGAGGATAGAGCCTGTTTCCCGGCGATGGCGCGCCAGCTCTTCAACGTCAATCCCATCCGGGTTGTAAACAGCGCCATCCCACTCAATGACGGCAGTGATGATAGCTCCTCCCTCTTGCTGGAGGAATCGGGCAGCGTGATAGCCAACATTGCCGAATCCTTGGACAATAACACGCTTGCCCTCCAGACCTGGCTCCAAACCCAGTGGACGTACCAGCTCGGGCAAGGAGAGGGCTTCCCGGATTCCGAAGTAAATGCCTAAGCCTGTAGCTTCTGTCCGACCACGGACACCGCCCTGTTCAACGGGTTTTCCTGTGACACACGCCAGCGCATTAATGTCATCAGGACGGAATGCCATGTAGGTATCGGCAATCCATGCCATCTCCCGGGGACCTGTTCCATAATCCGGCGCAGGAACATCCAGCGAAGGACCGATGAAGTTCTTTTGTATCAGCTCCACTGTATAGCGGCGGGTAATCCGCTCCAGCTCTTCTTCGGTGTAGTTACGGGGATTGATCTTAATGCCGCCCTTCGCGCCCCCGAAGGGAACGTTGACAATGGCACACTTGTAGGTCATCAAGGCTGCGAGAGCCATGATTTCGTCTTGACCCACGGTCTCTGCATACCGTATACCGCCCTTGCACGGCAAGCGGTGATGACTATGTTCGGCGCGCCAGCCTTGGATGACCTGTATTTCGCCGCGAATGCGAACAGGGAACTGGACATAGTAGACTTTGTTGCATACTCGAATTTGCTCCAGCAATCCACGCGGATAGTCTAACAGTGCTGCCGCTTTAGCGAAGTTGCGATCAACAGATTCTGAAAATGACAGAGTCTCCCGTGCCTGTGCCGCCGGAGCAGCAGTGTCTACCACCATTGACAGATAGCTCTCTTTGAGACATACTGAAGGGGCAGGAGATAATACTCCTGCCCCGAGAGTATTCTACGGGATGGCTTAGAGGTTACCTCGCAACGCTTGCTCTCGCTCAATGGCTTCAAAGAGTGCCTTGAAGTTCCCTTTCCCGAAGGATTCTGCCCCTTTCCGCTGAATGAGCTCATAGAAGAGAGTTGGGCGATCTTGTACGGGCTTGGTAAAGATTTGAAGCATGTAGCCCTTGTCGTCTCGGTCTACCAGGATGTTGAGTTCGCGCAACGAGTCAATATCTTCGTCAATTTTGCCTACCCGCTGCTCCAGCTCATCGTAGTAGGTCGTGGGGGTGTAGAGGAACTCCACACCGCGAGCCTTAAGCTGTCGGACAGTTTGCACGATGTTCTCACACTCCAGCGCAATATGCTGAACCCCTGGACCATTGTTGTAGAGCACGAACTCCTCGATCTGTGAGCGCCGCCTTCCTTCGGCTGGCTCATTGATGGGGAACTTGATCCATTTGTTCTCGTTAGCGACCACGGTGGAGCGCAGAGCGGAGTACTCAGTGGAGATATCTTTATCGTCAAAGGAAACGAAGCGCTGGAAACCGAAGACACGGTTGTAAAAAGCAACGTACTCGTTCATCTGATTCCAGCCAACATTCCCCACGACGTGGTCAATGTGTTTGAATCCGACTGGGCGCGCAAGCTCATCTTTCGGCGTACTTTGATAGGGAGGCAAGAAAACACCGGCATAGGCATCGCGCTGGATGAAGCTATGGATAACGTCCCCATAGGTTGCAATGGCAGCAACGATGACTTTGCCGTATTCATCCTCTAAGACGCTCGGTTCACGCACGCCGCGAGCGCCCCGCTCAACAGCTTTCCGGTAGCAGAACTCGGCATCATCTACTTCAAAAGCGATGTCGCGAACCCCATCCCCGTGTTTGACCAACCATTCCGCAATGGGATGATCGGAGACAACGGGAGCGGTCACTACCAGGGTTACCTTGTTTTGGCGTAGGACATACGAGGCTGTTTGCCGTACCCCTGTCTCCGGTCCGGCGAAGCCAATCAGCTCAAACCCGAAAGCATGGCGGTAGAAGTAAGAGGCTTGCTTGGCGTTCCCCACGTAGAGCTCAATATGGTGGATGCGGCGAATAGGTAGTGGTTCCACGGTGGCTGCTCCAGGGGCTGTTTCTGTGTGAAGTTGCATAGCAACCTCTCCGAGATTGGGACATGTTCACGTGATACAAACTTAGCAAAAGCCTTAAAGACTTACTCCGGGCGGGGGACGAAGCGGACTCGTATGACCACTCCGAAGAAGCCGGGGCGCACATCGGTGGTGGTTTCCCACCGGAGATTCGGGAGTGGGGATAAGCGGTGGCGCAATTCCGTTGCAGCGGTGTATGCCCGCAGTTGGGCAAGCATGGGCGCCTCCAACAAGGTGCCTGGCAGTAGTTGGAGCCCTGCCACAGATACCGGGGGTCCGGTGTAGAGTGCGGAAGCATTGGGTTCGGCAACACCCGTGACGATAATGTGAATGCGTTCGAGAGGCCTGCATCCCGGTGCGGTAAGGTGAGCAATCAGGTTTACGAGACTGTCCAGCCGTTGTTCCGTCAGCCGGACCCCCTCTGTTTCCCAGTCCAGTTGCGACTTGCCGGGGGGAGGGAAAGAACGGAGGGTAAACTGTTCGTGGAGCAGTTGTCCCCATGCATGCTCTGACGTTGACAGATGGTAACTTGAGGAGCCAGCGAAAGGGAGCTCATACACGGCCTCTGGTATCGTATCCAGTGGGCTAATCGGGATGCGATATACGACACTCCGGAAGAAATCGCACGGTGTAGAGACGGTGAGCTGAACCTCGGGAGAACAAGGGACCTTGTACCGGATCCGGAGGTGCTGGAATGCGGAGGTCGGGAGAGAAAATTGTCCTGATGCAGGAATCTGGAGTCTCTGTCCCCCTTGCTCGATGATGAGTGTTCCCGACACGGTGGTATCCGGAGATGGAGGAGGCTGGAACACAATGTGAACAGGTCCGCAGAGCGCGAAGGCGAAGAGATCGTATCCTCCTTGGCCTTCGCGTCGGTTGGAGGCGAAAAGAAGAGTGTCTTGCCAGAGGATGGGAGTCATGTCGTCGGCTTCGGAGGAGAATGGGGGTGGCAGGAGAAGGATGCGTTCCCAGTGTCCAGGGGCTATCGGAGCGGCGATCAGGAGTTTCCACCGACCGGAGATGTCCACGCCCCGAGAAGCGAAGACAAAACGCCCATCCGGCAGGAACCAGGGCATGGCATCGTCGGAGGGGGTGTTGATGTGTGGACCCATGTTTTCAGGGGGTGTCCAACGACCATTGGGAAGACGTCGGCTGAGGTAGAGGTCTAATCCACCCCATCCCCCGGGTCGGTCGGAGGCGAAGATGAGCCATTCTCCGTCGGGCGATATACTAGGATGTCCGTCCCATGCTGGTGAGTTCAGGTCTGAGAGAAGTTCTGGGGGGCTCCACTGGTCCCTATTCCACTGCCGTACGGCGAGCTCTGCCGAAAGCGATGCTGTTACGAGGGTTCCTAATACTGTGGGCGGTGAACGGCGAAGGGCTTGGCGCGGGAGGAATGAGCTGTCGGTTAGCAGGGTCTGTATCCGATAAGTGTTCCATACCGTATCGGGACGCAGCGTAAGGAAGGTTCGATATTGCATCTGTGTCTGGCTGATGAAGAGGACGGATTCTTCCAGCAGTCCCACAATGTGCTCGTCACCTTTGGTGTTTACTTGCCGCAGGCGCTCGCTCAGCGAAAGGTGGGGCATGGCAGGGGCCTCACAGTAAGCGAGCATCAGGATGTACAGACAAACCCGGTAGGCACGGATGCCCATACTGCTTCAGGATAAGCCAAGGGCTACGACGAACGAAAATAAGCACTTTGGGAATGGAGCGCTCCCATAATGAGGGCTTCCATTGTGCGTCTTAGCAAGCTAAGCTGCTGGTAAGAGCTATGGCTGGGCTGGAGGCGGGAAAGCGAAGGCACGTGTTTGTTTATGGTGGCTTTCTTGTGGCGGTAGCAGCAATAGCCTTCGTCATGCTGGAGGGGCATCTCCGACTGCGCTTGTCGGTCGGTGCTGTAATTGTTGCCCTCCAGGTATTGGCTCTGTGGCGCCTCGGGAGGCGGTTCCCTCGGAGTGCGCTATCCTTGTGGGTAGTCACGGCCGTGCTGATCAGCTGGGTATGGGGACGGTTAGCATGGAATGCGGTGGATACGATGCCGTTGGTAACCCTGCTTTTAGGAGCTGCAATCGGTGCGACGCTGGGTGTGACGTATCTATGGGTGAGAGACACATGGGGGCAATCGACCGGATGAAGCTGTATCAGACCACCGTTGTCGCTGTTCTGCGAGATGGTAAGGCGGCAATGGGTGCTGATGGACAAGTCACGATGGGAAATACGGTTTTGAAGCAGCGGGCGCGCAAAGTCCGTCGCCTTTATAACGACCGGATTCTCGCAGGCTTTTCCGGGGCGACGGCAGACGCTTTAACTTTGCTCCAGCGCTTTGAGGAGAAGCTAGAGAGTAATCGGGGAAATTTGCTGCGGTCTGCTATTGAGTTGGCGAAGGAGTGGCGCACCGACCGGTACTTACGTCACTTGGAGGCATTGCTTTTGGTGATGGATATGACCCAACTTCTCCTTATCAGCGGCACGGGAGACGTCATTGAGCCCGATGATCATATAGCCGCTATTGGCTCCGGTGGGGGCTTTGCATTGGCGGCTGCCCGGGCGCTGTTACACCATACACAGCTGCCGGCCCGCCGCATTGTGGAGGAGTCGCTCCGAATTGCAGGTGGCATTTGCATTTACACCAACGACGTCATCACAGTGGAGGAACTCTAATGGGAGAGGCGCTCTACGGCGAGCAGTTATTAGAGCGTGTACGCTCGTTGACACCGCAACAGATCGTACGGGAGCTTGACAAGTACATCGTTGGGCAGCAGGAAGCGAAACGTGCCGTCGCAATTGCACTGCGCAATCGGTGGCGGCGCCAGCAGGTGCAAGGATGGTTACGGGAGGAAATCGTCCCGAACAACATCATTCTGATCGGACCGACGGGAGTGGGTAAGACGGAAATCGCCCGGCGTCTGGCAAAGCTGACGCAGGCTCCTTTCGTTAAGGTAGAAGCCACGCGCTTTACCGAAGTTGGCTACGTCGGACGGGATGTAGAATCAATGGTCCGTGATCTGGTTGAGGTTGCTGTGGCGATGGTGCGGGCGGAGAAGATGGAGGAGGTTCGTCGGCAAGCCCGGGCGGCAGCTGAACAGCGCCTTTTGGATTTGCTTTTGCCTCTGCCTCGCCCTGCCGGTTTGGGACTTGATACGGGGAGGATGGAAGAGGTGAGTCGCTACTATACTGCTCATCAGCAACTTCAGGCGCAGCTCCAAGCCGGTGAGTTAGACCATCAGCTTGTTGAAATAGAGTTGCCTGTTGACTTTCCCCCCACGATGTACTTGTTTGGTCCGGCTCAGTTAGAAGAATTAGGGTACAACTTGCGTGAGCTCTTCCGCCGCTTTATGCCGAGGGAAACCCGGAAACGCCGAGTCACTGTGGCCGAAGCTCGCTCTATCCTGGAGCAGGAGGAGGCGAATAAATTCATTGATATGGAGGCTGTCGTCCATGAAGCACTCTTCCGAGCAGAGAACCTCGGCATCATTTTCATTGACGAGATTGACAAAATTGCTGTTTCCGGCAGGACCCATCACGGACCTGATGTATCGCGGGAAGGGGTGCAGCGAGATCTCCTCCCCATTGTGGAGGGAGCAACTGTGATGACGAAGTATGGACCGGTGCGTACCGATCACATTCTCTTCATTGCCTCCGGGGCCTTCCACATTGCAAAGCCGTCCGATCTGATCCCAGAGTTGCAGGGACGTTTCCCTATTCGGGTAGAGCTCCACAGTTTAACGGAGGAGGACTTTGTCAAGATCCTCACCCAGCCGGAGAATGCACTGATCAAGCAGTATCAAGCCTTGCTGAAGGCTGAGGGAGTCCACTTAGAGTTCACCGAGGATGCCATCCGAGAAATTGCCGCCATAGCAGCTCGGGTGAACGAGGAGGTCACCAATATTGGAGCACGGCGCTTGCATACGATTCTGTTCACCGTCTTGGAAGATGTTCTGTTTGGAGCGCCAGAGAACACCGAAGGGGTCGTGCGAGTTGATGCCGAGTATGTTCGCTCGCGTTTGAGCGGTGTCGTGCAGAATGTAGATTTGAGTCGCTACATCCTCTGATGGCGCTATGGAGCTACAACTCAGTCCAGCCCTTGTTGACCGTCTCCTGCAGGTAGTGCAGCAAGGAGGGGGTGCAAATGATGAGCAAACGATAGCACGCCGGCTCGGTGTTTCTTCCCGAACGCTTCAGCGCTGGCGGCAGATGGGGAGATTCCCACTCAAGCTGTTTGTGGAACGCTTCCCCGAGCTTCCGTGGATTCAGCTGGTAGGAGAGGAAGTGCTTTCTCTCCTGGTACCACGGACCCTGCTGCCTGGCTGGCGTCCAACGCCAGAAATGCCGGACTTGGATGCCCCAATTCCTCCGATCCGAGCTTCTCATGCTCTCACCGATACTGAGCGACGTCGCCTCTTGGAGTGGATGCTCTGGGCGCGAGAGTTCGATTTGGCCTTCATCCGCCTCTACCGACAGGGACGTGCTGTCGGTGGAGTCTTTGCGCAGATAGGAAATGAGGCGGTCTCGGTCGGGACAGCTTTTGCTTTACGTCCCGAAGACGCTATCTTCCCTATGCATCGGGATATCGGCGTCCACTTTGTCCGGGGGCAAGAGCTGCAGGCTTTGATCGCAACGCATCTGGGGCGCCAGGGGAGTCTGACCCGCGGAACAGACGGCACCGTGCACTATGCCGATCCGGAGCGTCGGATCTATGGCAATATCTCGCATCTTGGAGCAATGTTGCCCGTTGCCGTTGGATATGCTCTGGCGGCTCGCCTCAAGGGTGAGCAGACGGTTGTGTTGACTTACATTGGTGATGGTGGAGCCCAAACGGGAGAGTTCCATGAAGCGGTCAATTTCGCTGCAGTCCAACGACTGCCAGTGGTGTTTGTGATTGAGAACAATCAGTACGCTTACTCTACCCCAAACCGTTCCGAATACGCATCCACTTTCCTGGCTGACCGTGCGCCGGGCTATGGATGCTTCGGCGAAGTTGTGGATGGAACAGATGTGGAATTGGTCTATGATGCTTGCCGCCGTGCGGTTGAGCGTGCTCGCCGAGGGGAGGGACCCACGCTATTGGAGACAATCACCTTCCGTACGCGCGGGCACGCAGAGCATGACGATGCCTCCTATGTCCCAGAGCCTATTCGCCGGTATTGGAGTGCACGCGATCCTGTGGAGCGCTATCTCACCTTTATCCACGAGCGAGGTATCCTAACTTCGGAGCAGACGGCAGCTCTGCGTGAAAACATTCAGCTTCAACTCCGGACGGCTCTTGAAGAAGTCCTCCAACGTCCTTTCCCAGCCCCTGAGGAAGCTTTTCGGAATGTGTTCCTCTAAAGCAACTGCAAGATGGGGCAGGAAGCTTTTTCGTAGCTTTGCGCATTGGGATAGGTCCGTTGTGAGTAAGGCCAGAAGGATACCGATGGCAGAAGAGCGTTCGTATAGTCCGGGCTTGGAAGGGGTCATTGCAGCAGAGACACGGATTTCGTTTCTGGATACGGAGCAGGAAGAGATTGTGGTTCGTGGTTACAACCTTTTAGAACTCATTCGCCGTGTCCAGTATGTTGACGTAGTCGGGCTTCTGCTGGACGAGCGATTGCCCGATGCGGGACGGCGAGAAGAATTAGAGCAGGAGATGGTCAATGCGCAGGTGCCGGAGATAGTTTACGAAATTCTATGGCGGCTTCCTGCCCAGATGCATGCTATGGACCGACTGCGGACGGCGGTGTCAACATTGGCGGGATTTGACCCTGAGGCAAACAGCGCTGACCCAGACTCCGAACGGCGGAGAGCCCCGCGCATAATTGGACAGATTGCTCAAATTGTGGCAAACCTGCATCGGATTGCTCAAGGTGACAGACCGCAACACTTTGAGTCCAACCGAGGATTTGCCGAAAACTTCCTCCGTACGATTGTCGCTCGTGAAGTCACGCCTGCTGAAATACGGGCATTTGAGCAGAGCCTGATTGCCTATAGCGAGCATGAATTGCCGAATTCAACGTTTGCTGCGCGCGTGGTTGCCTCCACGCTATCGGATGCCTATGGTGCACTGACGGCCGCCGTTGCATCCTTGAAGGGGCCTCTCCATGGTGGGGCAAATGAAGCGGTCATCTACCTGCTGTTGGAGGCGAGGACAGCCGATGGCTTAGAAGCTCTCATCCGCCAAAAGCTAGCACGCAAGGAGCGCATTATGGGATTTGGCCATCGGGTCTACATGCGCCGCATGGATCCCCGAGCTCAACTTCTCAAGGAGACATTGCATGAGCTGATAGCGGCAAAGGGAACGGGCTCCGAGTTGGCCGCCATGTGCCAGCGGGGCGAAGATGTGATGCGAACGGAAAAGGGGCTGTATCCGAATCTGGATTATTACGCTGCACCGGTTTATTACCTACTGGGCATCCCGATAGAGCTTTATACGCCGATCTTCTTTGCTGCCCGCAGTGCCGGGCTATTGGCGCACATTATTGAGCAGCACCGAGAAAACCGCCTTTACCGGCCACGTGTTCTGTACACAGGTCCACGGGGACTCCACGTGTAAGTTGGTTGGGATGACAGATGGCGTTGGAGTACGACGGCGTGTTGCAGGAGATTGCCGACTATGTTCTTTCAGCGCGCATTGAGAACACGGAAGCCTATGAAACGGCGCGCTTGGCATTGATGGACGCCTTATCCTGTGCTTTCCTTGCATTGCAGAAGCCGGAATGTACGAAGTTGATTGGTCCGTTGATTCCGGGGACCCACGTGCCTTACGGGGTTCGCATACCAGGGACAGCCCATGTTGTAGACCCTGTGCAGGGGGCTTTCTCTATCACGGCATTGATTCGGTGGCTGGATTACAACGACACCTGGTTAGCACTTGAGTGGGGGCATCCATCGGATAATTTCGGGGCGTTGCTGGCTGTGGCGGATTACCAGTCCCAGCGTCGCCGTGCATATGGGGAGCCCTGCTATCGGGTTCATGACCTGTTGGCGGCAGCCATCAAAGTGTACGAAATCCAAGGGGTGCTGGCGCTAGGCGTCAGCCTTAATCGGTGGGGATTTGATCACGTGCATTTCGTCAAAATCGCCTCTGCTGCTCTGGCCACGCAGCTCCTCGGTGGTGGGCGGGAGGAGATACTGAGTGCACTTTCTAATGCTTTCGTGGATGGGGCAGCGTTGCGGACGTATCGGCATTTTCCTAATACAGGACCGCGTAAATCTTGGGCTGCTGCCGATGCCGTTGGTCGGGCTGTCCGCCTGGCGTTTCTGGCTATGGCAGGGGAGCCAGGGTATCCTACGGCGTTGAGCGCCCCGCGGTGGGGCTTTGAGGAGGTCGTTTTAAGAGGCGAACCAGTGCGCCTGGTGCGACCGTTGGGGAGCTATGTTATGGAGCACATCCTCTTCAAGGTAGCTTACCCGGCGGAGTTCCACGGGCAGACAGCTGTGGAGGCGGCTTTGCGAATCTATCCCCTGGTACGAGAACGGTATGATGAGATAGAGCGCATTGTCATTGAGACTCAGGAGTCGGCTATTCGTATCATTGATAAGCCAGGACCTTTCCGGAATCCGGCAGACCGTGACCATTCGCTACAGTACATGACGGCAGTCGCATTGCTCTATGGCGAGTTGACCTATGCTCATTATGAGGAACCGATTGCCTCAGATCCCCGGATTCCCCAGTTGATTGCTCGCATGCAGGTTCGGGAGAATCCCGACTTTAGCCGGGACTATCTAGACCCAGATAAGCGCTCCATTGCAAACGCCGTGCAAGTGTTTTTCCGTGATGGCACAGCCAGTGATCGGGTGCTTGTGGAATATCCTCTCGGCCATCGTCGGCGTCGGGAAGAGGCACGACCGTTACTGCGGGAAAAGTTCTGGAATGCTCTCTGCGGAGTGTTCCCAGAGCGGAAAGCGGAGAAGCTCTTTCACCTGGTAGCAGAGGATGAGGCTTTCTGGGAGATGCCTGTGGACCGTTTTGTGGAAGCGTTTGTTCATCCGAGTGGAATGCTGTAATGGGGTGGCTTTTGGAATCACCGCCGGTGCAATCGGAGTTATCGGAGCGCTTCCGGCAGCGGGTTCATCGTGGGCGTCTGCTCCTGCCGGGAGCCCATGATCCTTTGGCGGCTCTTTTAGCGCGGAAGGCGGGATTTGAGGCATTGTATCTTTCCGGGGCTGCTTTTTCCGCTAGTATGGGGATGCCGGATATAGGGTTGTTCAGCATGGATGAACTCGTTGCGCGAGCTCGTGCCCTGGTTCGGGTCGCTCAGCTACCGCTGCTGGTGGACGCCGATACGGGTTTTGGGGAAGTTATCAATGTCGTGCGGTTGGGGCGGGAACTTGTAGAAGCTGGTGTTGCGGCTGTGCAGGTGGAGGACCAGGAGATGCCCAAACGGTGTGGGCATCTTTCGGGCAAGCGCCTGGCTCCTCCTGAGGTCCTTGCTGAGAAAGTGTATGCTCTCAAGCGCCTCTTCCCGACTCTGATCGTTGTAGCTCGGACCGATGCCCGGGAGAGCGAGGGGATTGAGGGAGTCATTGAGCGTGCGCGGCTCTATGTCGAGGCGGGAGCGGATATTATTTTCCCTGAAGCACTGGAAAGTTTGGAGGAATTCCAGGCTGTGCGGGAGGCTCTTTCAGTTCCTTTGCTGGCAAACTTGACAGAGTTTGGGAAGACGCCCCTTTTCAGCGCTGAGGCGATTTTTGCCCTTGGCTATGAAATTGCCCTTTTTCCAGTATCTGCCCTGCGGGTTGCAGCGAAAGCCATGGAGGAGTTTTACGAGCACCTTTCCCGTCACGGTTCCAGCCAAGAGTATCTATCCCGCATGCAGACGCGGGCAGAGCTCTATGCTCTGATCCGTTACCGTGACTATGAGTACTTTGACCATGAAGTCGCCCGCCGACTCTCTGTCGAAGGCCCGGGGCAGGCTCGAGGGTAACGGATTTCTGTTATATTGCGTTTCCGAAGAGGCGTGTATGCTTGAGGGCAAGTGATGTGGCTGTGGTGGTGGGGAGTGTTGGGCGCTGGAGTGGTACCTGTCATTGCGCAGACGTGGAGCCCGGTAACAGGGGTTGAGCCTTTCGTCCACCGCATTGTCTGCCCTGTAGAGCGTCCGGAGATGGTCATTGTGTGCGCGGATTCTGTGCCGCCAGTTGCGGAGGTGTGGCGAAGCAATATTCAATTCTACGGGGGTCATGGCTTCCGCATCAGCACTGATAGTGGGCAGACGTTTGGTCAGCCTCGGTTAGTGGGGGTTTCCGTCCGGGATATTTTCATTCTGCCTGATCAGCCGCAGACATGGCTAGCAGCGGTTGCGGAGTTTGCCACCGGTGGTGTAGTGCTCTCTACCGACGGCGGGCAGACGTGGCAGTGGACGGAGAGACCACGATGCCAGGCCTATGTCGTGCGGATACAGATGCGTTCGGGAACGCCCCCGACCTTTTTCGCCTCCGTTATCAATACGAACCAGGGGTATCGGAGGTCACAGGATACATTCGCTACCTGCTCTGGGGATTTGAGCTTCCCTGTTCAGTCGCGTGATATTGCTGTCACCGATAGCGCTGTGTTTTTAGCAGCGGATGGCTATCTGGCAGGCGGTGTATGGCGTTCTACGGACGATGGGCATACGTGGCAAAAAGATTCGCTGGGGCTTGGCAATTTGCGAGTTTGGTGTGTTGTGCCTTCCCGCCATCAGCCAGGGGTAGTGCTCTGTGGGGCCGATTCCCTTCTGTCAGAAACCCAGAGTGTTGGACGGGGAATCTACCGTTCGGAGGATGGGGGAAAGACCTGGCGTTTGGTAGGGGCGCCGGGAGTCCGCATTACCGCTATTGCTGAGCATCCGTTGGATCCGCGGTATTGGATTGCTGCGGGTGATACAACTGGTGTGTGGGTGAGCGGAACATACGGTGAGGCGTGGGAACTTCATGCCGATGGACTTCCGGCAGGTGTTCCCGTTCGGACAGTTGCTCTTCCTCCGTGGGATACCCGGCATGGTGTCATTGCTTTTGCTGGGTTAACTGGTGCGGGGCTTTATCGTTCCCGACCAATAGTGACTTCTGTCCCTATGGCGCCAACGACACTATCGGTGGCGGTCAGGATCCTGCAGTCTGACCAGCTGTTGCTAATGTACAGCTTATCCGAAAGCGGTGCTGTGCAGTGGGAGTTGGTAGACGTTGTAGGGCGGCAAGTGGCATCGCATCAGGTAGCGTGGCAACCAGCAGGACGGCATCACCTCCAGTGGTTGTTGCCCCATCGGCTTTCTCCAGGGTGGTATGCAGTGCGCATGAAGACTGCGGGGAGGCATGTTGTGACAACAGTGGTATTGCTTCCGTAGCGCAGCGGCGGATGTAGGACCCCGGCGAAGGGTCGGGGTTATGGAAAGATATGTGCAACAGCAATTGCAGAGGAGACGACCATGACGGAAATGCAACCCACTCCAGAGCAGTCCGGGATGGCACAACCATCCACTACCCCAGCTATACCTGAGGTGCTCAGCTTTGGAGACATCCTCTCGTACTCCTTCCGCTGGGGATTCGGACAGTACTTCCGCATCTTTCTCATGTACGCGTTGTGGGTGCTGACGCTGTGGATTCCCTACGTTAATGTCGGAACCACGATTGCAGTCACCGCGGGAGCCGCGATTCTGCTGAGTCGTCAACAGCGGATTGACCCAACCTTTATCTTTGACCGCCGCTACCGTCAGGTCATGGCAGATTGGTTCATATTGTCATCGCTCATTGGGGGTGGTGTCTTGCTGGGCATAGTGTTTCTGGTCATTCCCGGAATCGTGTTAGCACTTGGGTGGCTCTTGGCGCCTCTGCTGTTGGTTGATCGGGGGACCGCTGTTATGGACTCGCTCCGACAGAGTTGGCAGGCAACAATGGGGGAGAAGTGGACTCTCTTTTTTGGACTGTTGGCGGTCTACCTACTCTACGCTATCCCAGCTGCTCTTGTCTATGGAATTCTGCAAGCGATTCTGCCATCAGACTCAAGCGTCACGAATGTTATTCTGGCAATCTATGCCGTCTTGGCCTACGTTGGCTTTGGGGCAGTGGACTTAGGCTATACAGGTTATGTTTACACCGTCTTGGGGCGGCGCGTAGCCTAATGCGCAGGGACATAGGGTAGCGGACGGAAGCGCTGGAAAGAGCGCAGAAAGCCGTGATTTTTACTAATTTTGCGGTTGACCTTTGCAGCTCAGTACCTGCTGCACTAATAGACGAGCCGAATGCCGCGACCAATCAACGTTCTTTTCGTATCTGCGGAAGTATATCCGTTTGCAAAGACAGGGGGGCTGGCGGACGTTTCGTACGGATTGGTGATGGCATTGCGCGAGCGGGGGGTAGATATTCGCGTAATGCTTCCCAAGTACGGATGCGTCAGCGAGCGAAAAAATCATATCCACGAAATCCGCCGTCTGCGGACGATAGAGATCCCGATGGGGAATCGTCTGGAGCCGGCAGCAATTAAGTCCTCTACGCTGCAAAATCCACGAGTTCGGGCGCAGGTCTACGTGACCACGAATTATACCTATTTTGACAGTCGGAAGGGGCTGTATACCGACCCTCAGACGGGGAAGCCGTATCCGGACAACGATGAGCGTTTTCTCTTCTTCTGCCGCTCCGTAGTGGAGATGTGCCATTTTCTGCGTTGGTTCCCTGATATCATTCATTACAACGACTGGCAGACGGCCACGGTAGGGGTGTATGTCCGAACACTGTATCCGGCGGAGTTCCGGCGGACACGGCTGGTGTTCACCCTCCATACCCTCAGTGATCAAGGAGTATTCCCACCGGAGACATGGCTCAAGACAGGGTTACCGGCAAATATTGCTGAACGTCTTCTGCACCGTGGTATGGTCAATTTCGTAAAGGCCGGTATAGAGTTTGCCGATGTAGTAACGACGGTCAGCCCCAGTTACGCCCAAGAGATTCTTATGGAATCCATTGATACTGGCGGAATTGGGGAGCTCCTTCGGCAGCGCCATCCAGATACCTTTGTGGGTATTCTTAACGGGGTAGACTCCACGGTGTGGAATCCGCAGACGGATCCCTATTTGGACCATCACTACAACGCTGAGACAGTTTGGGTAGTGAAGCCGCTAAACAAGCGACAGTTGTTACAGCGTTTTGAGCTCCGCTACGATCCGAAGGTACCAGTTCTCGGCATGATTACACGCCTCTACGCAGTCAAAGGGATTGAGCTCTTCCTGGAGGTTGCGCCAACGCTGCTGTCCCGGCGTGATCTCCAGATTGTCTTCCTTGGGGATGGGGCCCCAGAGTACCGGACAGCGCTGCAGAAGCTCCAGCGGCAGTTCCCACGGCGTTTTGCTCTCTTTTTGGGATTTGATGAAACCCTGGCACATCTGATTGAGGCAGGGGCGGACATGTTTCTCATGCCCTCGCTCCAAGAGCCGTGCGGACAAAATCAAATGTACTCCATGCTCTATGGTACGGTCCCCATTGTTCGGGCAACAGGCGGACTGAAGGATACGGTTCGTGATTTTAATCCAGAAACAGGGGAAGGAACCGGCATCGTCTTTGAGGAGGCGACTCCGCAGGCTTTGTTAGCAGCTATTGAAAGGGCTCTTGAACTATACCGGCAGCCGGAACTATGGCAGAAGCTTGTCGCAAACGGCATGGCGCAGGATTTCTCCTGGAGCCGTTCAGCGCAACAGTATGTGGAGCTGTACCGTGCTTTGACCAAGGGGAAAGAAGCAGTTCGGGCTGCTGTGCTGTGAGTGAATTTCCCACACCGAGCGTCTATACGCTGTGGTAAGAGCACTGGAGGGCTGATGTCTGTCTCCCGATGGGAGGGAATCCAACAGGCGTTGCAGCGGTTTGATATCCCCGCATGGCTTCTGTACGACTTCCGTGGCTCAAACCCTTTTGCAGCCCACGTCTTGGGGTTGCCATCGAATCTGCATGCCACTCGCCGGTGGGCAGTGCTGATTCCCGCAGAAGGGATGCCGGAGAAAATTGTCCATCGTATTGAGCCGCATGTCCTGTCCGGAGTAGAGGCGCAGGAACATCGGTACACAACGCACCACGAATGGAGGGCACTCCTGGACCGGTGGTGTCGGCGATATCGGCGTCTGGCGGTGGAGTACTCCCCGGAAGGGGCTCTCCCCATGGTGTCAGTACTAGATGCCGGAACGGCAGACTTGCTCCGTTCCCTTGGTGCAGAGCTGCTCTCTTCAGCGGATGTCTTGCAGGAGTTGGTGGCTGTCTATACTCCGGACCAGCTGCGACAGCAGGCACAAACGGCACAGCAGTTGTACGATATTCTCATGCGAGGTTTGGAATGGTTGCGCGAGCGACTCCTCCAGGGGGAATGTCCCCAGGAGTATGCGCTTCAAGGGTTTCTCGAAGAGCAGCTTGCAAGGGCGGGTCTGTACACAGAGCACCCCCCTATTGTAGCTCGCACGGAGCGAGCAGCCAATCCGCACTATAGTCCAACACCAAAAGATACAGCTCCGATCCGTCCTGGTGACCTTGTGCTGGTGGATATATGGGCAAAGCCGCCGGAGCCTTCGGCGTTGTATGCTGATATTACGTGGATGGCGTATGCTGGTGAGGAAGTTCCCGGGCGGTTTGCCGACATCTTTGCAGTGCTCTGTCAAGCTCGCGACCGAGCAGTTGAGTTGATTCGGGAAGCTTTCCATCAGCAGCGTCCCCTCGCTGGCTATGAGGTTGACCGATTTGTCCGGACCTTTCTGCAGGCTGCTGGATACGGCGAGCTTTTTCTCCATCGTACGGGCCATAGCCTTGGGACGGAAGTCCACGGACCGGGAGCAAATTTGGATGATTACGAAACCCATGATACGCGTCGGCTCCTGCCGGGAACGGCGGTTACCGTTGAGCCAGGGCTGTATCAGATGGGCGAATTCGGAATGAGGACGGAGATTGATGTGCAAATCTGGTCTGATGGAACCGTTGTCCTTTGCCCTGTACCGGTTCAGGAGCGGATTATCCCCCTTCTTGCTTGGGAGTAAGGCTAAGATGTGGAGAGTGTTCTGGACGTGGGGGGTGCTCGGATTAGGAGGAGCTTTGCTGTGGGGGCAGGTTTGGTTGGAATCTCAGGAACAGCTCCGAATGGCGCAAATGCTTGAGTCTGCTGGGGATTATGCGGGGGCAGTGCGCATCTATGAGCGGCTGTGTCGGTTGTATCCAGATTCGGTGTCCTACTTTTTGGGACTAAGTCGTGCTCTTGCGCGCCTACAGCAGGAGAAGGAAGCCCTGGAGCGTCTACGGAAGTTTACGGAACGCCATCCCCATTCTGCTGCCTTAGCGCTTGTAGGAGAGTTGTATTGGCGGGTACAGCAGCCCGATTCAGCGCGCTGGGCTTGGCAAGAGGCTCTTCGGCGCGCGCCTCAAGACCCACAGAGTTATCGTGCCGTTGCGTTTGCGCAAGCTGAGGTCCAACTCTTCGATGAGGCAATCAGGACTCTTCAGCAGGGGCGGCTCCGGCTCCGTTCCGATACGGTCTTTGCTGATGAGCTGAGTCGCTGGTATGTCCGGATTGGGGATGTAGAGCGCGGAGTGACGGAGACACTTCGGCTCTTGTCGCAATGGAAGGAGCTGCAGGGGGTGCAGAACCGCCTGGCTGTTTATTTAGCTCTTCCAGAAGCGATATCGCGAGCGCGATCGGTCATTGAGCGGCGGGCGTCAGAGTATCGGCAAGATACTCTGCTGCAGTACCTGTTTGTGTGGTTTCTTGAGGAGATCAAAGAGTTTCGGGCAGCTTTGGAGCAAGTCCGCCGTTTGGATGAGCTCTACCAACGGGGAGGGATGGAGCTTCTGCGTTTTGCCGATGCTGCTCGGCAAAGCGAAGAGTTTGCGCTGGCGCTGGAGGCATATCAGGAAGTTCTGAAGCGTCATCCGGCTCGGGAGCTCCGTCTTCGGGCGCTTTACGGTTCTTTGCAAGCGGCTGAGCAATTGGTGCGGGGCGGGGTGCAGGATATCCCATGGCAGCGAATTCGGCGAGAGTATGAGGAGTTAGTTCGGCAAGCGGATACCCTACTGCTGAGCGCGGAAGTGCTGTATTCGTTGGGGATTTTTTTGCAGGATGTCGCTCAAGACTGGGTAGCAGCTGGCGAGAGCTTCCAAAGACTTCTCCGCGACTTTCCGCAGACGCGTTGGGCAGCGTGGGCGCTGGTGCATTTGGCTCAATTGGCCCTTCGACAGGATGCGTTTGAGCAGGCGGGGAAGTACTTACAGCAAGCCATGGGATATGACACGCTCGTGCCCGATGCCGTTGAGCAAGCACGCTTATGGCGGGCAGAGATGGAATTTTTCCGGGGCAATTGGGACAGTGCCCGTGCGCTATACGCTGCCGTGGCTATACAGACGGGGAGTCCAGTGGCGAATGATGCGCTGCAGCGCCTTTTGCTCTTTGAGAGTGTGGGAGATAGTGCCCTTCTATACCGTTTTGCGCAGGCGGAGCGGGCATTCTTCCAGCGGCGCTTCGCTCGAGCCCAGGCGGAGTATAGAGCTGTGGCGGAGCGGGAGGGCGTTCCTGAACAGGTGCGGGAATTGGCGCTGCTCCGGGCGGCAGAAGCTGCTTATGCTCAGGGAGCGTGGGAACAGGTACAGCAGTTCCTGACGCGCTTGCTCAGTGAAGGAGATGATGTTCTGTACGGGGATAGAGCCTTGCTCCTTTTGGGGGATGTCTTAGAGCGTCAGCAGCGCTATGCGGAAGCAGTTTCAGTGTACCAACGTTTTCTCGTGCGGTATCCCGGCTCTATCTACGAGCGCGAAGTCGCGCGTCGGATGCAACGCCTGCGAGAAAAACCGGGGCTTTAGAGGAGGCGCTCTACAAGTTCCCGGAAGCGAAGCGCATCGTAAGGAGCGGTCCCAGCGGTGTTATTGAAGTAGGCGTACATCCGATATCCCTGCCGTAGGAACTCGGCTGTGGACTCTGCCCAGGGATACAGTTCCTGCTCCGTATACCGGTGGGCATAGCCACCCTGGAGCCCATGGAAACGCACGTAGAGGAATGGAGCTGTACGGAGGCGGAAGGACGGATACCGGAGAGAGCTACTCCAGACAATGGCAACGTTGGAGCTTTGGAGTAATTCCCACACCTCAGGGATGTCCCAGGAAGGATGACGGAATTCTATGGCGTGTTCCAGTCCATTACCGCAGACAATGGCAAGGAAACGGCGTAAGCGGTGCGTATCGCATGGGAAATGTGGGGGAAGCTGCCATAGGATGGGTCCTAATCGTGCCCCAAGACCGGAGATTGCGTTGCGGAAGCGCTGGAAAGTGGCTTCCTCTATCTGTAGTTGGTGCTCGTGAGTGAACGAGCGTGGTGCCTTGATAGCGAACCGGAATGTTGGAGGAACGGAGCGTGCCCAGGTCTGGAAGCGTTCCGGAGGAGGAAGGGTGTAGAAGGTGCTGTTGACTTCCACGGTAGGGAAGTGTTCGGCGTAGAAAGAGAGCCAGGCACGTGGAGGAAGGGAGGATGGATACCAGTGATGACGCCATTCTCGATATGCCCAGCCGCTGGTACCAATAAAGTAGAGGGGAATTCCCACGGAAGGGAGATTCCCCTCTACCGACACAGAGGACATATCCTACGGCGTTGTTTCAATCTCTATGGGGGTACTGATGAGGATTTGCACTGTGCGGTTGTAGAACCGTCCCTCAGGCAGGTCGTTAGTATAGAGCGGATCGTCTTCGCCGACACCACGAGCTGTCATGCTCTGATAGCGCCCCCTGGCATATGCTTCAATGGCTCGGTAGACGGTGCGGGCACGGTTTTCCGATAGCTTCTTGTTGTGGTCGTAAAGACCAACGACATCCGTGTGCCCGACGATTTCAATAGTGGAATTGGGGAAGACCCGTGGAAAGACGTATTCCCGTAGGATGCGCTCGTTGAGTGGTCCGGCGTCGTATCGGTCAAATGGGAAGAGGATGAGGTTGTACCGCTCAAGTGTTCGGTCTGCCATGCGTTCAATTTTCTTCTGTTCTGTGCTCACTTGCATGACGGGGATGGTGATTGGGTCAGAGACGCATTCCTGGCCCGTTTTGCTCTGGACAATTAAGCGGGCTTCGTAAGGGACCTCATCACTGGGATATTCCCCGCGAGGGGTGACCCAGTCCCAGGTGGTAGACGGAGTGGAGGTGCCGATATTGGTCAGGATATTCCACGGTTGTCCCCTGCGAGTGATTTCAATCCGACGACTTGCAACCAGGGCATCTTCAATTCCATTACGCATAACGAAGGTCATAGTCTCCGGCGAAGGCAACCGCTTCGGGTCGCGACTGATGATGGGCTTGATGACTTCCCACTCTGTACAGATGAGCTCAACACGACGGTTCTCCACAATACCTTGGGGATCGTTGAGGTTTGAGGGTACTTGGGGAAGATTCCGGACAGTGAGCTTCATCCGTTCGGGGCTAATGCCCCAGATGTCACGAAGGTACGTGAAGACCGCTTGGGCTCGCTCTTGCGACAGTCCGGGACGTTTCTCGGCCGGCGTTTTGTTGTCATTGCAGCCGACAATTTCCAGCTTTGCATGGGGATTCTTCCGGAGTCGGTACCCGTAGATGTTGAGGATGTGGTAGTACTTCTCCAAGGTTCCGCCGGGGATGCGTTCGTCGCTAAAAGTATGGGTTTCCTCAGGCGAGCGGAACAAGACATAGCGCTCGGGGATTTTTGAAGAGCCCTCGTCAAAGAAGACGTAGTGCAGCAGTGGGAAAAGCTCAATGGAGGCAACCTCCTCCATGACCAAGCCGCGGAAATTCGCAATAGAGGGGTCGTCCTTTGCGCGCCGCTTGACGTAATCGGCCGGTTCAATTTGGGCTTGGAGAACAGGACGCTGACCCAACTTCAGTACAACGCGGATTTCCAAGCTTTGTTGGGCTTCCTCTTCGGTACGGACCTCTGGGGGTTTTTCGACATGTACCTTCTGCGTGACAGTACCATAGTTGGGATTGAAGGCACTGATTTCCAGATCGAATTCCTTCTGGTCACCGAAATCTGTAACGCTAACGACGTATTGGAACTCTGTTCTCACGGTTCCAGTGCCGGAGACGGTATCGGTTGTGACTCGTCCGGTGATGGGATTGCGGATTGTGAGCTTTGCCGGGATGTCTGCACCGGTACACTCGTCAATGACACGTCCGACGATGTTGATGGCACGGAAGAAGGTCGGGACGAACGCCATGAAGAGGTCATAATCACCTTGGTAACCCGGTAGGTCACGGCGTTTTGAACTGAAGTAGAGCACGTTGCCAGCTGCCGGGAGAGTCAGGAAGAGCTCGTCTTCGGAGGTGTTAATTGGAGGACCCAGATTCTGAGGTTTGGACCAAGTTCCATCAGGGGAGCGGCGGGTGATGTAGAAATCCAAACCGCCAAAGTTGGGCTTATGTCCGTCGGAGGCAAAGAAGAAGGTTTGATTGTCCGCAGCAATGAAGGGAGAAGCTTCACGGCCTGGCGTGTTTACTTCACGGAAATTGACCGCTGGTTTCCACTCGCCTCGTTCAAAGTCAAAATCGCTGTACCAGATGTCTAGGTTCCCTTCTCCGTGCGGGCCCGGTCTATTGGAGACGAAATAGATGCGGCTTTTATCCGGTGCGACCGAAGGTTGAGCATCCCAGGCGGAAGAGTTTACGTTCGGTCCCAAATTCCGCGGGCGTGCCCAGCGGTCCCCTTCAATTTCCGTCACATAAATGTCACAGCTCCCCAAGCCGTCGGGGCGGTTGCAGCCAGTAAAGAAGAGGGTACGTCCGTCAGCAGCGATGGTGGCCACCCCTTCGTTGAAGCGAGTATTGACACCTAAATCGCCCAATTCCGTAGTGGTGTCAATGTTGAAGGGAGCGAAGAATACAGTGTCCAGGGGATTCTCTTTCTTCGCTGCCCAGAAGTCATGGGAGAAGTTCCCATCGGGTAATCGCTTTCCCCCCGGCCGGTTAGATACAAAGTACAGCGTTCGTCCATCGGCGGTAACCGTGGGGGCATAGTCTGCGTAGGGGGAGTTAACAACAGGCCCTAGGTTGATGATGCGGATGTAGCGGCTACCCAGAATAGTCTCCTGTTCCTGCTGAGTTGGGTGCGAAGGTTCAATGACAGCAGCATATAGGAAGAGGGTACTCTCGGACATGGTTGAGGCTGCTGGGAACAGTGGAGAAGTTTGCAGCTCCTTCCGAGAGGCTCCCGCGCCCCAGAGAGGTATAGTTGCGAGGAGTGCTACAACAGCGAGCAAGTAGCCCGATACCATAAGAGTTCTCCTGGAACCCAGTGGAACATGCATGGTAGAGTGATTGCAAACTTATCGAGAGCAAGTTATTTGCGCCATGTTTTCCCAAGTGAGAAGACCAGATACCCTTGCCAAAGGCGGACGGTGGATGGGGGAGGAAGGACAGCCGAAAAGTGAAGGAGCCCATAAAGTCCAGCGCTGAGCCACCAGTTGGGGGTAATGACAACGTCAGCCCCTATATGGAAGAGTCCGCCCCAGTGGAGGCGGCTCGGGATAGAGGCTTCTTCTACGGTGAAGTTCTCCGTGGCGGGCAAGTAGATGCTTTCACCGGTGGGGAGGGATAAGCTTTCTGAAAGGAGGGCTTTGTCATGGCGGAGGGTCACCGACAGTGGAATAATAGCGGCTGGCCCTGCAGAGGCAACCAACCATGGGGCAGGGCGCCACCGCAAATAACCCCATAGGAGCAGCGAGGTGAGGGTAATTTCGGCGTGATTCCGTGTTTCAACAGGCAGCAGGAATGTATCGCTGGGAGCTTGGATAGAGAAAGGTTCTCGTGCCCGATACGAGGCTCGGAGTTGAAGTCGGTTTATCCAGGTAGAGGCACCCCATAGCCAGTTTTGGAGCAAGGGGCTACTGTAAGAAATACCGACAAGCCAACCGGTGCTCCTGCCATAAGTAAACTCCTGCGAGCAGCGGCTGTGGAAGGAACCCTGTTGAAGCCCCCAGCCGATCCCGGCAGAGAGAAGCAATTCTGGGGGATATTCTTGCACTGCTGGTGCCAGAGGTGAGGCAGGGGGCGTTACCTGCCGATCCTGGGACTGCAGGGTCAGGCTGCCGATGATGAGAAGGCAGTACAATCGTCCTATGTATGGGAAGGGTGCATACATTGGTCAATAGCAACTTCGCGAAAATCACGGAAGTGATGGCAATGTCACGCGAGGATATCTCATCCATCGGAGAAGTGTCCCCTGCGCGGCTTTGGGCATGGAGACTCTTGCAGCGCGTTGAGCAGGACGACGCTTATGTTGATCGGCTTCTGGAAGTAACGCTCCGCCGTGTTGATCTCACCGCTCCAGACCGAGCCCTGCTAACAGAATTGGTTCACGGTGTTGTGCGGTGGAAAAAGCGGCTGGATTTCATCCTTCAAGCTTTTTCCAGGCATCCGATACAGCGGTATCCTCTGCCAGTTCTGACAGCACTACGGTTGGGGGCGTACCAGCTGCTCTACTTGGATCGGATCCCTGAGTATGCTGTCATTCACCAGGCTGTGGAGCTGGTCAAGTCGCATGGTAAGGCAACAGCGGGTCTGGTGAATGCGATTTTACGTGCCCTCCAACGGCACCGTGGGGCACTGCCCGAGCCGACACTGGAAGACACAGTTCGCTATCTAAGCCTTGCCCATTCGTATCCCGAGTGGATAGTACGCCGCTGGGTAGCACGATTCGGACCCGAGGAGACAGTCAAGCTCCTTCAGGTGCAAAACCGACGACCGAGGCTCTCTCTCCGAGTCAATCAGCGACGGATGGGCGTGGAGGAATTCCTTGTATGGCTCCAAGAACGAGGGAGCACAGCATGGATGTCTCCGTATGTCCCGCAAGCTGTTGTCGTAGAGCGTTTAGCGCACGAGGTGCTGGAGGAAGTGATAAATCAGGGGTGGGCAAGTGTACAGGATGTCAGTTCGTTGCTTGTCGTTCAGTTGGCCGATCCGCAGCCAACTATGCAGGTCATTGATCTCTGCGGAGCGCCAGGGGGCAAAGCGTGTGCAATTGGCGAACGGCTGGGGGAGGAAGGACATCTGACCGTTGTAGACATTCATCCAGGACGACTCAACATTGTCAAGCGGGAGGCGCTTCGCTTGGGGATTGCTGATAGAATGAGCTTCTCTGTGACGGACGCTCGCTCCTTCCAGCATGTACCGGTAGACCTAGTCTTGTTAGATGCTCCGTGCTCAGGTCTGGGGACAATCGCAAAGAAGCCTGATATCAAATGGCGTCGCCGCGAAAGCGATATTGGCGCCCTTGCAAAGCTCCAACGGGAGCTTCTGGAGCATGCTGCTACGCTGGTTTGCCCTGGTGGGGTATTAGTGTACAGCACGTGTACGACGGAGCCCGAAGAGAACGAAGAGGTTGTGTTGGACTTTCTCCGCCGTCATCCGGAGTTTGTTTTGGAACCGGCTCAAAGGTGGCTGCCGGTCGAAGTATGTCAAGGAGGCTTTTTCCAGACATTGCCACATCGGCATCAGGATTGTGACGGAGCGTTTGCGGCTCGGCTGCGGCGAAGGGAGTGAAGCTCCTAATTTTGAGGCTGTGCTATGGAACGGCGTATTGGGATTTTCGATTCTGGTATCGGTGGACTGACCGTCGCACGGCACTTGATCCCGTTGTTCGGCGGTATGGAGGTACTCTATGTTGGGGACACTGCTCGTGTCCCGTACGGGAGCCGTAGCCCAGAGACTATTCGCCGATATGCGCGACAGATGACTCTCTACTTACTCGAGCAGGGGGTTGAGGCTATAGTGGTTGCCTGTAATACGATTTCTGCCGTGGCTGCTGATGTGGTGCGGGAATGTGCGGCGGGGATTCCAGTAGTAGATGTTTTGGAGCCGACGGTAGCTGTTGCCCTTCAGCGGACGGCAGGGTGTGTTGGTATTATTGGTACACGGGCAACGATTACCAGTGGGGTTTATGAGCGTCTTCTCCACCAGCGGGCGCGGCAGCCGCTCCGCACCTACGGGCAGCCATGTCCCTTGTTTGTACCGTTGGTAGAGGAGGGGTGGAATACTCACCCAGTAGCACTGCAGGTTGCGGAGCACTACCTGGCTCCCCTGCGGGCATTAGGAATAGACACGCTCATCTTGGGATGTACCCATTATCCACTTTTGCTTCCAGTTTTCCGGCAATTGCTCCCCAAATGCCATTTTGTAGAATCGGGCGAAGCCGTCTGTGAATACCTCCGGCAGCTCGGCTATAGTCCAGGTGCTAATGGGAAGGAAGCCCGTCTTTATATCCATCTGACAGATGCACCTGGAGACGTGCTTGAGCATATCTTACATCAGCTCCAGTTAGCGGTTGCGGAGGTCCGACAGGTACTATTGCCGGAATATGTCTGAGGAGCTCTTACAACAGGTGCAGCAACTCCGCCAGCAGTTAGAAGTTGTTGAGCACCGTTTGGCGGAGAGTTTCCTCCAGATGGTGGAGCTTCTGGGAGTACTTCTGACGGCAGTGGAGTGGTTTTACGAAGGGAGCCATGCACGCTTTGTCAGCCGGAAAGCCGCCGAGATTGCCCAGCGCATGGGATGCAGTGAGACGGAGATAGTAGAGATACAGCTTGCAGGACTTCTGCACGATATCGGAAAAGTTGGGTGTCCAGAAACCCTGTTGCAGAAGTTCCCAGCAGAGATGAACGCAGAGGAACGTCGTCTCTATGAACGGCATCCTGAGATAGGGTGGTACATTCTCTCCCGCCATTCAGGATTGCAGGGAGTTGCGGAGCTCGTCCTGCAACACCACGAACGACTGGATGGGTCGGGATTCCCCAACCATTTGCGAGGACGCCAAATCCGGCTGGGAGCGGCTATCATTGCTGTGGTGGATACGTTCCATAACGCTCTCTACAAGCGTCGGCGTGACCGACGGTTTCTGCACGATGTTGCTCCAGAACCTGCCACCGTGTACCAACAACGCTACTTGGCAGCTCTCCGCCATTTAGAGGAGAAGGCAGGGACTCTCTACGATCCCCTTGTTGTCCGGACTTTCGTTGAGCTGATGGAGGAGGAACGGCAGCAGTTAGGGATGCGCCTCCAACGAAGCGTTCCGGTCAATCAATTGCGTCCTGGTATGGTGTTAGCGGAAAGTTACTATACTTCATACGGCTTGCTCATCATTGCTCAGGGTGAACCGGTCACGCCGGGAATTGTCCCGACGTTGGTGCGCTTTGCGGAGCTTGGGGAAATTCCGCGAAAGCTCCGGGTATGGGTCTGATGAAAAGGCTTGTAGGCTACATTGGGCGGAAACTCGTGGAGGCTGTCGGTATTCTGGTAGGAGTAGTGACAGTGACGTTTTTCCTCAACTTCGTCCTGCCCGGTGATCCAGCACGGCTTCTGGCAGGACAGCGCGCCGATGCTGTAACAGTGGCGGCAATCCGGCAACAGTTGGGGTTGGATCAGCCCCTACCTGTTCAATATGTCCGTTTCCTGGGGCGCTTGCTCCGTGGGGATTTGGGACGCTCGTATGTGGTGAACCGTCCCGTGTTGGAGATCATCTTCGAACGCTTCCCAGCAACGGCGCTGTTGACAGTTAGCTCTATGCTGATTGCAACGGTGTTGGGGATTTTGCTTGGGGTCGTTGCGGCATTGCGTCCTCATTCGTGGCTGGATACCTTGTTGATGGCAGGAGCGTTAGTGGGTATTTCTGTCCCTTCCTTCGTTGCCGGATTGCTGGTGCTGTTGCTTTTCGGTGTCAAGCTTCAATGGTTTCCTCTGGCCGGCTACATTGACCAGGGGTGGAGTGCATTGGTGTTGCCCATGGTAACACTGGCGCTACGTCCACTGTCTATTATCGCTCGCATGACCCGCTCTAGTATGTTGGAGGTTCTGGGGCAGGAATACATTCGCACAGCGCAGGCAAAGGGGTTGCCGCCTGCGCGGGTCATTCTTCGCCATGCCCTCCGGAATGCTCTCAATCCGGTACTTACAACGGTCAGTGCTTGGTTTGCAGGGTTGCTGGCAGGAGCTTTCTTTGTGGAATATATCTTCAACTGGCCTGGCATCGGCACGGTCGCCATTGGAGCGATTGAGAAGCTGGATTATCCGCTCATCCAGGGTACGGTGCTCTTTACGGCCGTGGTATTTGTTTTGGTCAACCTTGTGGTGGACGTTCTCTATGCGGTGGTGGACCCGCGCGTCCAGCTCCAGTGAGCGGGGTAAGGCTCTGGGACGGCTCGTATGGCGGCGCTTTTGGCGCCATCCCAGCGGTCTCATTGGAGTAGGTATTGTCGGGCTGTTGCTGATAACAGCCCTGGGAGCCCCGTGGCTAGCCCTGATGGATCCGACAGTTCAGGTGCTAGAATATGCTCTCCAGCCCCCGATGTTTCGGGGAAATTTATTGCGGGTCTATAATCCTGCTCGCCCGGAACAACCGAGGCTCATTCCGGTGCGCCGGTGGTGGTCGGAAGGGGAGGAGGTCCTCTATGAAGATCTCACAGGTCAGCGGTACCGCATCCACCGCACGGAATTAGTAGGAAGGGATTCAACCCGGTGGCACTGGCAGCCACTCTATGTCTTGGGTACGGACCGATACGGGCGAGATGTTCTGAGCCGCATCCTCTATGGAGCAAGGGTGAGTCTTTTCGTCGGGGTGCTCTCTCAACTGATCGCTCTCGGTATCGGGGTGCTCTTGGGGGCCATTGCGGGGTATTTCCGGGGGTGGGTGGACGTGGCGGTCATGTGGGTGTTGAATGTCGTGTGGGCATATCCAACGTTGCTTTTGGCAATAGCTTTCTCCGTGGTTTTAGGGCATGGAATGGAGCAAGCAGCCATTGCTATTGGGGTTTCCAGTTGGGTGGATATTGCTCGGATTGTGCGCGGACAATTTCTGGCGCTGCGGGAGCAGGAGTACATCGTAGCTGCTCGTGCGTTAGGATTCCCCACGGGGCGGATTATCCTTCGGCACTTACTTCCGAACGTGATAGGACCATTGACAGTAATTGCGACGGCGGGGTTAGCAACCGCAATTATTGCAGAAGCAGGGCTGAGCTTTCTCGGGTTGGGTGTACAGCCGCCGACACCATCGTGGGGGCAGATGGTGCGAGACGGCTATGGGTATATCGCGGCGGGAACGGCGTGGGGATTAGCTGTCTACCCCAGCGTTGCCATTGCCCTTGCTGTTTTAGGCTTCAACCTGCTGGGCGATGCTCTGCGGGATGCGATCGATCCACAGATGCGACGGTGAGAGATGGAGCAGCCTCTGCGTCTTCTCGTCGTTGATGATGATCGGCTCTTCCGCCATCTATGGCGGCATGTTGCTGAAGAGATGGGGATAGAAGTGTTGGAGGCGGGCAGCCCTGACCATGCTCGGAAGCTCATGCAGCAGGTGCCTCCGACAGTCATCGTATTGGATGTGCTCTTTCCTGAGGGCAGTGGACTGGATTTTCTCCACGAGTTGCGGCATGATGAACGATGGCAGAGCATTCCCGTTATCGTCTGCTCTGGAGTAGCACAGCAGGAGATTGTTCTCCAGTCTGCTCGTGAGGGCATCTGTCATTATCTTCTTAAGCCTTTTCGGCTGGAGGAGGCACAGAGTCGCCTTCGGATGGTCCTCCAGCGGCGGGGTCTTTGGCCGCAAGCCCCGCCGGAGCCGCAAAAACGGGATTCCGATAGGCATTCAACATCCACGCCGGAGGCGCCATGATGGTGGAGCATTGGGAAGAGCGATTCCGAAAGGGGGAGCTCCCACCGGTTATATTGCTGTTTGGTGAGGAGCGGGTTCTAGTGGAGGAGGCTTATCACTTGTTACGGGAACGGTTGGAACGTCAAGATCCGACGGGAATGGATGTGGAGGTTATAGAGGCGGATGCGCTCACCGCCCGGGAGCTGATAGAGCGAGCGCGAGCATACCCGACCTTTGCGCCCCGCCGAGGGATGTTCGTGCGCCGGGCAGAACATCTGCTGGGACGGGGAGGGGATGCAGGTGCAATCCTGAACCAATACCTCCGACAGCCTCAATCCACAACAGTTCTGGTATTCATTGCCGATGTCACTCCAGAAGTGCTCCGGGGAATCAGCCGTCATCTGCGGAATCCTAAGCAGCAGCAGAAGGTACAGCAGGCAATACAGCGTGCCCCAGCGCTATGGCGCCTCCTCCTTCAGGAGCATGCGTGGGTGGAATTCCCGAAACTCTATGACCGGGAAATTCCCTCCTGGGTTGCCCAACGGGCTCGCCGTTATGGTTACGAGCTTTCACCGATGGCGTTGGAGGCTCTCTTAGCAACGGTCGGTACCGATTTAGCAGCACTGCTCAATGAACTCCAAAAGCTGGCCGTTGTGGCACAGAGTCAGGGGTTGCAGACTATAGAAGCCGAGCATGTGCTCCAGTGTGCGGGGTTGTCTCGAACATACTCGGTCTTTGAGCTCCAGAGGGCTGTTGGAGAGGGCGATCTCAAGCAGGCGATACGCATTGCGCAATATCTGGTCGGTTCCCAGCGTCAAGAGTTGCTGATTATAGCAACGCTGACTCGTTATTTCCTCATGTTGTGGAAGCTTGCCGATTTAGAGCCGATGTCCGGTGTTTCGCCGGAGGCTGTGGCATCGGCCTTGGGAGTTCATCCTTTTTTCGTGGCTGACTACCAGGCAGCGTATCGCCGCTTTGGAGCAGCGGGGGTTGAGCGAGCCTTGTTTGCCTTGCATCGGGCGGACGTTGCTCTGAAAAGCGGTGCCGCACCGCCGGAAAGTGTCATTGGGGCGTTGTTGGTGACGATTTTGAGTACGGTGGAACAGATGCCAGAAAGGCAGCATGCGGTATAGCCGTGCCTTTATCCCAACCCTGCGGGAAACCCCCAGTGAAGCGCAGGCAATTTCCCATCAACTCATGCTCCGTGCTGGGCTCATTCGGCCGTTAGCTGCCGGGGTCTATAGCTTCTTGCCCTTGGGTTGGCGCGTCATGCAAAAGGTCATGCGGGTTATCCGTGAGGAGATGGATGCTATTGGGGGACAGGAGTTCCATTTCCCTGCTCTCAATCCCGTAGAGATCTGGCAGCAGACCGGGCGCGTGGATACCATGGGGGATGTGCTCTTCCACATCAAGAATCGTGAGGGATTGCTCTTGGCCCCAACGCACGAAGAAGTGGTTGCCTTCCATGCCCGGCAGCACATTAAGTCGTACAAAGACCTTCCGCAGATTTGGTATCAAATTCAACCCAAGTTCCGCAATGAACCCCGCCCCCGGTTCGGTGTCTTGCGGGGACGTCAGTTCACGATGAAGGACTCCTATTCCCTGGATGCGACCTGGGAAGGGTTGGATATCAGTTATGAAAAGCATGCCCACGCCTACCGTCGGATTTTCCAGCGTTGTGGGCTCCGTTTCTTTGTCGTCGGAGCCTCCAGTGGAGCAATGGGGGGAAGCCTTTCGCAGGAATTTATGGTGGAGTCGCCGGCAGGGGAGGATACATGCGCTGTATGTTCCCAGTGTGACTACGCTGCCAATGCTGAGGTTGCCCGTTCAGCGGTGGACCCCACCCCCAGGATGCCGGACAGTCAGCCTCTGGAACGCTTTCCGACCCCCGGGGTGCGGAGCATAGATGACTTAGTGCACCGCTTCGCTCTGCCAGAGGAGCGCTGCGCAAAAGCCCTGCTCTATATTGCTGATGGTAGACCAGTGATGGTGCTTCTGCGGGGGAATGATGAGCTCAACGAAGTGAAACTCCAGGCTGTATTGGGAGCCATTTCCCTGCGTCCGGCATCTCCAGAAGAGCTCCGCAACTACACGGGTGCTTCTGCTGGCTCCATTGGTCCAGTTGATCTTCCCACTCCGATGCTGATCGTTGCAGATGAGCGTCTTCGGGATGCCAACGAGTTAGTCAGTGGTGCCAATAGCGATGGATACCACTACCGCCACATTGATTTGCAGCGCGACTGCCGTATAGACCTCTATGCCGATGTGCGGACTGTGCAAATGGGGGAGCCTTGTCCGGAGTGCAAAGCCCCCTTGCGTATCGTCCGGGCAATAGAGGTCGGCCACATCTTTAAGTTGGGCACTAAGTATTCGGAAGCCTTGGGGGCAATGTTCCTGGACGAACATGGGCGTGAGTGTCCTATTATCATGGGGAGTTATGGCATCGGCGTGGAGCGGATTATTGCTGCCTTCATTGAGCAGAACCATGATGAACGGGGCATCTGCTGGATTCCAACCATTGCCCCCTTCCATGTTCACCTTGTCGCTCTGGCATTAGAGCGGGACGAAGCGGTGCGGCAGACGGCCGATACCCTCTATGAGCAGCTTGGGCAAGCAGGTATCGAAGTCCTCTACGATGACCGGAACGAGAGTGCAGGGGTTAAATTCAATGATGCCGACCTTTTGGGGTTGCCTCTGCAGCTCATTGTCGGTCCTCGGACTGTTGGGTCCGGGCTTGTAGAGGTGAAAGAACGCCGCTCCGATCGGCGGCACTACGTGGCACCGGAGCAGGTTGTAGAGACCGTTCAGCGCTTGTTAGCACAACTTTCTGAAGCAGGGTGTGAAATAGCCTCATGATTGTTGCGGACTTGCATCTCCACTCCACCTGTTCCGATGGTGTGCTGAGTCCAGCGGAGTTGGTAAAGCAAGCGGCTCTCCGGGGAATTCGTTGGATTGCTCTGACCGATCATGACACGACGGAAGGGTATGGCGAGGCGTTTCACAGCGGGCACCAATTCGGTGTGACAGTGATCCCAGCCCTGGAGGTGACTTGCTTTGAATTGGGACAGGAGCTCCACGTGTTGGGGTATGGAGTTGCCGTCGACGATCCTCGGCTTCGGGAGCATGCCCGCACAGCGCGGCAACGACGTCTACGACGCCTGGAGCGAATGGTGGCCCATTGCCGCCGTCTGGGGCTGTGGATTAGTATGGAAGAGGTCGCTGACCACAGTCCTGGCCTCATGTATGGACGCCCGCATTTGGCGGCTGCACTGGTGAGCCGGGGATACTGTGCGACGGTTCAGGAAGCCTTTTCCCGCTACTTAGAGCCAGGGCGTCCAGCGTATGAGCCTCCGGAACCCTTTCCTGTTGTCCGGGCGCTGGGCCTGATCCATGCTACCGGTGGGAGAGCTGTTCTGGCACATCCACGCCGAACTTTCTGTTCTCCACGCCTCCTTTTGAGTCTTATCCGGCAAGGCTTTGATGGCATAGAGACCTTCCACCCGTCCCATGGACCAGAGCTCCGTGCATACTATGCTAGTTTTGCCCGTTGCCACCGATTGCTGATGACTGGTGGCTCAGATTTCCACGGGACCCGCCCCTATGATGAAAGGAACCTTGGAACTGTCGGATTGACAGCGGAACAAATGAATGCGTTGGCTGAACGACTTGTGGTCTGCTGCTAAGGTTGGATTTTTCAGTTGCCTTGTGACCATCGGTATAGCTCAGCCCTTGCCAACAGTGGTTGCAGTTATCCAAGGCTTTGGACACGTATGGGAAGAGAAGCCGCTTTTAGCGGCTGCGGCTGTTGCTCTTCCGGCATGTATCGCGCTTGATCGCCCGCTGACGGAACTGTGGGAGCAGTCTCCTGTGGCAGATGTGTTGTTTGGGGCGGCACGCCTTTATGGTGAACGCTGGACCCCTGTCCTTCTGGCGGTTGGGCTGTACGGAATCGGATGGGCAGCTGGGGAGGAACAGTTACGCCGTGCTGGGCTAACAGTTGCTGGCGCTACCTTGTTGACAACAGCTGTTATCATGGGTATCAAGGTCGCCGTAGGGCGGGCGCGTCCCTTTCTCGGCCAGGGAAGCTGGCTATTCCGACCGCCTGCATGGCATGATGCGTATCAGAGCTTTCCTTCTGGGCATACAGCGGTTGCTGCAACGCTGTCGGCTGCAGTGTCGTCTAGCCTTTCTTTGCCACCGGTAGCCTCCGGTGCTCTTTACGTGGTCACGGCGCTAACAGCTCTTTCCCGTATATACCACCGTGCCCATTGGTTCTCCGATGTCCTGGCGGGGGCGCTCATCGGATATGCATCGGGACAGGCAGTTGCACAGGCGTTTACACCGAAGAAAAGAGCAGAGCACTGGAGCATCCTGCCAACAGTGGGAGGTGTCAGTGTAAAGGTACCGTTGCGGTAGGGGATACTTGTGGGAGCAGCTTAGCGACGGGCAGAAGGGTATCGAGGGAGCACTTGTCGGCTATTATGGGGTTTACAAGGGGTATGCGGGGAATCCTTTGGGGAATCTCCATGTGCCTCCTTCCTTAGGGGTTAGTCCATGAAGAGGTATGGGCGCCATTCCTCTTCCAGCTTTCCGACAAATTGCTTGAGGAAGAGGATAGGATGGGGACGGCGTGGTGGACGGAGGAGCCGCATACCTGCTTCCTCGGGGGTTCGATCTCCTTTGAGATTGTTACACCGGATGCAGGCACAGACGAGGTTGTCCCATGTGTCCGTGCCGCCCCGTGAGCGCGGGATGACATGGTCGATTGTAAGCGGCTCCATAGTGGTTCCGCAGTATTGGCATTGGAATCTGTCGCGGCGCATGATGTTGCGCCGGGTTAGCTCCACGTGCTTGTAAGGAACGCGCACGTACGTGGTTAACCGGATGACACTGGGTAGTGGGTAGACGGCCGATACGCTCCGTAATACCAAACCCTGCCGAACTTCCACCACTTCAGCTTTTGCCAAGGTGAGTAACAGCACAGCTTTCTTGACCGAGCAGACACTGATAGGCTCGTATCCTCGGTTGAGCACGAGGACTCTCTTGCTTAGCGGATTGAATTCCGATGCAGTTGGGTAGGTGCTACCGTTTATTATGGGCTGGAAGTGTGCCGCGAAGGCTGTGTCAGTGAGAATTGGGACACTTTTTCAGAGGAGCAAATTACGCAGTTTCACTAACTTGCGTCCCCAGTGGTACAGAGATGGAGCCCCCATGCGGGTGCGAGCATATCTGGCACTGGAGAACGGAGCAGTGTTCGCGGGATTTGCTTTTGGAGCTATTGAGCGTGAGGCAGCTGGGGAGGTGGTTTTCAATACGGCTATGACGGGATACGAGGAAATCCTGACGGACCCAAGCTATTGTGGGCAGATTATCGTGTTCACCTATCCCCACATTGGTAATTACGGCATTACGTTGGCGGATGGAGAGTCAGACCGGGTACAGGCAGAGGGTATCGTTGTCCATGAATGCTCCCGTTTTTACTCCAACTGGAGGGCTCGGATGGGGCTGTCCGAATACTTGGCACAGCAGGGAATTGTTGGGATAGAGGGGGTGGACACCCGAATGTTGGTGCGGATGATTCGGGACAAAGGCGCAATGCGGGGGATTATTTCAGCGATGGCGCCTCCGGAAGAGCTCGTCGAGCGTGCCCGTCAGCTGCCACCGATGGAGGGGTTGGATTTGACCGATCGGGTTACGACAAGGGGTACGCCTTACCAATGGGACGGATTTGAAGGAAACGTCCGGGGACCGGTGGTAGCAGTTATAGATTACGGGGTCAAGCGGAGTATCTTGCGGAGTTTAGCTCAGCGGGGCTGTCGGGTTTGGGTCTTTCCTGCTCGGACACCTGCTGAGGAGGTGTTAAGCCTGGAGCCGGATGGGATTGTTCTCTCCAACGGTCCAGGGGATCCGGCTGCCATTGACTATGCAATACCGCAGGTCCGCGCATTTTTGGACAGTGGCATACCGATGTTAGGGATTTGTCTGGGGCACCAGCTGTTGGGGTTGGCTTTTGGGGCGCGGACGTATAAGCTGAAGTTCGGGCATCATGGGGCGAATCATCCTGTGCGGAACTTACGTACGGGGGCGGTGGAGATTACCTCGCAGAATCATGGGTTTGCCATTGATCCGGCAACGCTTCCACCGGAGGTAGAGATCACTCACGTGAACTTGACTGACGGGACTTTGGAGGGGATGCGTCATCGGGAGCTGCCGGTCATGTCGGTGCAGTATCATCCCGAGGCGGCTCCGGGGCCACACGATGCACGGTATATCTTCGATGAGTTTGTTTCCTGGGTACGAGCGGGGGCAACGGTAAAGGTTGCCTAAGGGTGGCTATCGGAAGAGTGTGAAGTTGGTATATTTGTATGCTTCGGAAGCTCTACCGGGCAGGTACCGAAGCGGCCAAACGGGGCAGACTGTAAATCTGCTGGCGGAACGCCTTCGGAGGTTCGAATCCTCCCCTGCCCACGGGATGCGGGAGTAGCTCAGTTGGTAGAGCATCGGCTTCCCAAGCCGAGGGTCGCGGGTTCGAGTCCCGTCTCCCGCTCTGGTGCGGGAGTAGCTCAGTTGGTAGAGCGCGAGCCTTCCAAGCTCGGGGTCGCGGGTTCGAGTCCCGTCTCCCGCTCTGGTGCGGGAGTAGCTCAGTTGGTAGAGCATCGGCTTCCCAAGCCGAGGGCCGCGGGTTCGAGTCCCGTCTCCCGCTCGCTGATGTAGCTCAGGGGTAGAGCACGTCCTTGGTAAGGACGGGGTCGCCGGTTCAAATCCGGCCATCAGCTCACGGGTGTAGCTCAATGGGTAGAGCAGCGGTCTCCAAAACCGCAGGTTGGGGGTTCGAGTCCCTCCACCCGTGCACGTCTGGATATGAAGACAGAAAGCTTCATGGTGAGCACGCCGAAAGCCTTTGGTAGCATTAAAGCTTTTGGACAGGAAGTTGTTCGCGAGATGCAGAAGGTCAGTTGGCCTACCCGCGAACAGCTTCGGGAGTCCACCATTGTTGTCGTGGTCACCTGCCTGCTATTGGCAGCCTTTACGTGGGTTGTGGACACGGCTGTCACCGCCGTTTTGAGGTTCATCTTCTGAGGGGTTTTGTTGACCATGACAGTGCAGGTGCAGCAGACGGCGGAGAACGCGGAGCCCTCGTTCCGCTGGTATGCTCTCTATACAGCCAGCGGGCAGGAGAATCGGGTTAAGCAGCGTCTGGAGCGGGAGCTCCAGCTCCATGGGATGAGCGAGAGCGTCCGCGCTATTGTTGTACCGGAGGAGACAGTCTTTGAAATCCGTGCGGGAAAGCGACGCACGCGCAAGCGAAGCTTCTTGCCGGGATATGTTCTCATTGAGGCTGCTATGAACCGGAAGCTTAAGCAGCTTATTGAGGGCGTTCCAGGAGTTGTGGGCTTTGCAGGAACTCGGACGCAGCCGATTCCTCTTCGCCCTGAGGAGGTAGAGCGTATTCTTGCTCGGATTGAAGAGCGGAAACATACGGCAACGATAGAAGCCCAGTTCAGTGTAGGGGATCCCGTTCGCATCATTGATGGACCGTTTGCAAACTTTGTTGGGGTGGTCAAGGAGGTCAATCTGGAGCGGCAGAAGCTCAAGGTTGAAGTTGGTATCTTAGGCCGAAAGACGCCCGTGGAGTTAGATATGAGCCAGGTAGAGCTGGCAATTCAAACCCCCGGAACATAAGGGTCTATACACTGAAGATGCCCATGGCTTCGTTAATAGGGAACTGCAGTGAGGAAGGGTTAGCCGATGGCACGGAAGGTTGTTGGAACCTTTAAGCTCTTGTTAAAGGCCGGTGAGGCGACAATGGCGCCCCCAGTGGGACCTGCGTTCGGTCAACGAGGGCTGAATGGGGTAGAGTTCGTTAAGCAGTTCAATGCTCGTACAGCAAAGATGGCAGGGATGGTAGTCCCTGTGGTAGTGACGTACTATTCGGACAAGAGCTTTACCTTTGTGGTCAAGTCACCACCGGCGTCTGTTCTTCTTATGAAAGCTGCCGGAGTTGAGAAAGGATCCTCTGAACCAAACCGACTGAAGGTGGGGAAAGTCACTCGGGCGCAATTGGAGGAGATTGCACGGCAGAAGATGGAGGACCTGAACTGTGACACGCTGGAGAGCGCTATCCGGATGCTGGAAGGTACGGCGCGGAGCATGGGGATTGTTGTTGAGGGGTGAAAGGATGAAACGACACAGTAAACGGTATCGGGCAGCAGTTGAAGCATTGCATCGGCTTCTTGGAAGCGAGGGTCCAGTTCCCTTGGAGAAAGCGATAGAGGCGCTCAAAAAGGTGGCAACGGCACGGTTCGATGAGACAATTGAGCTGGCTGTCCGACTTGGGGTAGACCCGCGAAAGGCTGACCAGATGGTGCGTGGAGCTGTGGTATTGCCCCATGGAACAGGCAAGAGTGTGCGAGTACTCGTTTTTGCAAAGCCTCCTAAGGATCAGGAAGCCTTACAAGCGGGGGCTGACTATGCGGGTTTGCAGGAATACATTGAGAAGATTCAGTCGGGTTGGTTGGATTTTGATGTAGCAATTGCGACGCCGGATGTCATGGGGGAAATAGGAAAGTTAGGGCGCATTCTGGGGCCACGGGGCTTGATGCCGAATCCGAAGAGTGGGACAGTGACCTTTGATGTAGCTACGGCTGTCCGTGAGGCGAAGGCTGGGCGAGTGGAGTATCGCGTGGATAAGGGGGGCAACGTACACGTTGCGGTTGGCAAGGCTTCCTTTCCGACAGAACATTTGGTGGACAATATCCGTGCCGTCGTTGAAAGCATCCTGCGGGCAAAGCCGCCGGCGGCGAGGGGTAAGTATATCCGCAGTGTCTATGTGACCTCCACGATGGGACCCAGCATTCCTATCAGCGAGCAATCGCTGGTTCGGGTGCGGGAATAAGGGAGAGAGCTATTACGCACTCGGCTGGAGCGGATGGCTGCAGGTGAAGAGAGTCCGTTCAGCCAAAGAGAGTGAGGGAATATGTTGACGCGCCAACAGAAAGCGGAGATTGTTGAGGAACTTCAAGACAAACTCCGGCGGGCTCGGGGGATTTACCTTGTGGATTTCGTTGGTATGACGGTGGAAGAATCCCGGGCTTTTCGCAAGGAGTTGCGTCCCAAGGGGTTTGAGTACAAGGTTGCCAAGAACACTCTCATTCGTCGTGCTCTTCAGGCCCTTGGGGATCATGAACAGCTGGAGAAACACTTGGTGGGGCAAACGGGGCTTGTGCTGAGTTATACCGATGGAGTTGCCCCAGCCCGGGTGTTGCATGAGTTTATCAAGCGGGTGGAAAAGCCGCGCTTTAAGGCAGCTGTCGTTGAGGGGCATTACTTTGATGGGGACCAGCTGGGGAAACTGGTGGCTCTCCCCAGTCGCGAGGAGCTCATTGCAAGCCTTCTGGCAAGCATACAAGCTCCTGTGGTAGGTTTGGTTAGTATCCTCAACGCTTTCTTGCGCGATATTGCCTTCTTGGTTGAAGAAGTTGCTCGGAAACAGAGCGGTTCAAATGGGTAAGTTCCACCAATTTGTAGTAACCAATGTCCGGCATTGTTGAGGAATTGGTTGAGAAAATCAGCAATTTAACGCTTTTGGAAGCGGCGGAATTGAAAAAGGCTTTGGAAGAGCGCTTTGGAGTCACGGCAGCAGCGCCTGTTGCTGTGGCTGCTGTTCCTGGTGTAGCTGCTCCAGCTGCGGCAGCTCCGGCAGTGGAGGAGAAGACAGAGTTTGACGTTGAGCTGACGGAGATAGGTCCTAATAAGCTCAATGTCATCAAGGTCGTCCGCGAGCTGACAGGGCTGGGACTCAAGGAAGCCAAGGATTTGGTAGAAGCTGCTCCGAAGGTGCTTAAAGAAGGTGTCTCCAAGGAGGAAGCGGAAAACATCAGGAAGAAACTGGAAGAAGTTGGAGCAAAGGTGACAATCAAGTAACACTGCACTACTGTTCAGTACACAGAGTGCATGGCTTTTGTTCGGCTCTTCACAACCCAGTGCGAAGTCCCTGATGCCGGGAGCCATAGATGGCGGAGGGGACTTCTTTTGTTAACGTGAGAAAGTCTCAGAAAATAAGCCACACGGCAATGGCAAACCGGAAGAAGTCGCAAGAACTGACAACTAATCCGTTGCCAGAAGAGGGGATGCGTTCCCTTGCTGCTCAGCAGGCGAGGGGACTTACAGAGCGTGGGGAATTACTACCTCAGGGCGAGGGACCCTCTGCTTCTTTAGTTGGGGCGCAACAAGGGAAGGAGTCTGTGGATGCTCAACAGGACGGAGTTTTATCTCCGCGGCGGCGGATAAGCTTTGCTCGAGTTCCATGGGCGCCGGAGTATCCTGATTTGTTGCATATTCAGCTGGAGTCCTATCGGGAATTTCTCCAAGAGGACGTCCCGCCGGAACAACGCCGACCGATAGGGTTACAGGCTGCTTTTCTTAGTACTTTCCCCATTGAGGATGCCATGGGCATTTATCAGCTGGAGTTCCTCTACTATTGGCTGGAGCCCCCGCGGTATACGGAGGAGGAATGTCGTGAACGAGAGCTGACGTACACCAAGCGTTTGAAGGCACGTCTGCGTCTTTCCAGCAAGGTCCCGCCGGAGTCGGAGGACTACATTGAGCCGGTAGAGCAAGAAGTATATTTGGGGAACATCCCCGCAATGACCGATCGCGGGACCTTCATCATCAATGGTTCCGAACGCGTGGTTGTCTCCCAAATCCACCGTTCGCCAGGGGTTTTCTTTGATCAGATTCCCCATCCGAGCGGATTGCCAATCTATGCGGCTCGGATTATTCCGTTGCGGGGGGTGTGGCTGGAGTTTATCATTGACATCAACGACATCATGTATGTCTATATTGACCGCAAGAAGAAGTTTCCGCTCACGACTTTCTTGCGGGCATTAGGATTTTCCAGTGATGCGGACATTGATGACTTGTTCCAGCTCTCTACGGTGGTGCAGCCCGAGGAACTTCCTCAGTATCTTGGACAGCGTATTGCCGGTGAGATTCTGGACATCACAACGGGGGAAATTCTGGCTCGCCGCTATGAAGTGCTGACGGAAGAGTTGCTCCAGCAGCTCCAGCGGAGGTCTATTGCACCGGTGCGCATGTTTGTGCATACGGACTTGGAAAACGAGCCTGTGTTAGTCCGTACGTTTTCTAAGGACATGACGCGGAGCCGTGAAGAAGCCTTGGAGCTCATTTACCGGCAAATGCGCTCAAGTGAGGCACCGGATCTGGAGACTGCTGTGCAACTATTGGAGCGGCTCTTCTTTACTCCGAAGCGCTACGAGCTAGATACCGTCGGGCGATTCCGCCTGAATACGAAGTTGGGGCTCAACATCCCGCTGGAGACGACCCATCTGACGGTGGAGGATATCATCACTACGATTCGGTTCCTTCTGGAGGTGCGTGAAGGTAAGCGGGGGATTGACGACCAAGATCACTTGGCGAACCGACGGGTGCGGACGGTGGGGGAACAGCTGACAGCGCAGATGCTGTTGGGATTGACACGGCTGGCGCGGACTATTCGCGATCGGTTGAGTGTCTTCAGCGGGGAGGAACGCTTGGTGCCCGAGGATCTGATCAATGCCCGAACCATCAACGGTGTGTTGAACCAGTTCTTCGGCACGAATCAGTTATCCCAGTTTATGGACCAAACGAACCCGTTAGCGGAGTTGACCCATAAGCGGCGTGTTTCTGCATTGGGACCGGGGGGGTTAAGTCGAGAGCGAGCGGGCTTTGAGGTACGCGATGTCCATTACACTCACTATGGGCGTCTCTGTCCGATTGAGACTCCAGAAGGTCCCAATATTGGCCTGATTTCCTCGCTGGCGCTCCATGCGCGTGTCAATCAGTATGGTTTCATTGAAACCCCGTATCGCCGTGTTGTCCGGGGGCGCGTCACGGATGAGGTTGTCTACCTCACTGCTGATGAGGAAGAGGGCAAGGTCATCGCCCCGGCTACGACCCCGGTTGATCCGGATGGTCGGATTGCCGTCCCTCGTGTGCGGGCGCGCCGATCGGGGGACTTCGTCCTGGTAGCGCCGGAAGAGGTAGAGTATATGGATGTATCCACGGACCAGATTGTGAGTGCGTCGGCTTCATTGATTCCCTTCCTGGAGCACGATGATGCAAACCGTGCTCTCATGGGCTCCAACATGCAGCGGCAGGCGGTACCGCTTGTGCGACCGGAAGCTCCGTTTGTTGCAACAGGGATGGAAGCCCGGGTTGCCCGTGATGCGCGGGCACTTCTATTGGCAGAAGGGGATGGGGTAGTTGAGTACGTCAGTGCTGATTGCATCCGTGTTCGTTATGACGATCCTCGGTCGGAGGAGGAGAAGCTGGTCAGCTTTGACGGGGAGCCTGTCGTTACCTATTGGCTCAAGAAGTTCGTGCGGACGAACCAGGATACATGTATCAACCAACGCCCTCTTGTCCGCGTTGGGCAGCGCGTTCGTAGGGGACAGCCTTTGGCAGATGGGGCAGCGACAGACCATGGGGAACTGGCACTTGGACGGAATGTCCTGGTGGCCTTTATGCCGTGGCGTGGCTACAACTTTGAAGATGCTATCGTCATTTCTGAGCGTTTGGTTATGGAGGATGTGTTCACCTCCATCCACATTGAGGAATTCACTGCTCAAGTTCGGGATACGAAGCGGGGAGAGGAAGAGTTTACGCGGGATATTCCCAACGTAAGCGAGGAGGAGATCCGCAATCTGGATGATAACGGTTTGGTCCGCGTAGGGGTTTTTGTGAAGGAAGGCGATATCCTCGTGGGGAAAATCACCCCGAAAGGGGAAGCCGATCCCACGCCGGAGGAGAAGCTCTTGCGGGCAATCTTCGGTGAGCGTGCCGGGGATATCCGAGATGTGTCCTTGCGAGTTCCGGCGGGATTTTATGGCACGGTTATTAACACGAAACTCTTCAGCCGGCGCCTCTATGAGGATGGGCAGTCGCGGCTTCGGGAGGACCGGCGGCGTCGGGAACAACTGCAGAAAGAGGAGCAGGAGCAGCTTCAGCAGTTGGATGCCGAATGTGTGCGCCGTTTGGGGAAATTGCTGGAGGGTCAACGGAGCTTGGGGATTACGGACCGTGAGGGACGCGTGGTGATTCGCTCGGGCACGAAGCTGAGTGCGGAGGATTTGCTCAGGCGCTTTGAGCAAGGGAAGTTCCGTCCGGCGGAGCTGCACGTGGATGGTGAGCCGTGGGTAGAAGATAGGCGGATAATGGAGCTTATCCGCCGCCTGATGAGCAATTATCGTTGGAAGCGGGAGGATATCCAGAAGCGCTTCCGGGCAGAGCTGACACGGTTGGAACCGGGCGAGGAATTACCAGCGGGGGTATTAAGGATGGCGAAGGTATACGTTGCGCAGAAGCGCAAGATTCAAGTCGGTGATAAGATGGCAGGACGCCATGGCAACAAAGGCGTCGTTGCTAAAATTGTTCCCATTGAGGACATGCCTTTCCTGCCTGATGGGACTCCTGTGGACATTGTGCTTAACCCCTTAGGGGTACCCTCGCGGATGAACTTAGGGCAGCTGCTGGAAACGGCTCTGGGATGGGCGGCAGCAAAGCTGGGGGTTTCCTTCGTAAGCCCTGTCTTTGACGGAGCCTCGTGGGAAGAGGTTCAAAAATGGCTTCGGGAAGCGGGACTTCCGCCCGATGGGAAGACGATCCTCTACGATGGCCGAACGGGTGAACCATTCCATGAGCGCGTGACGGTAGGCTTCATCTACATGATGAAGCTTGTCCACATGGTGGAGGACAAAATCCATGCTCGATCTACAGGACCGTATGCTCTCATCACGCAACAACCTCTGGGTGGGCGCTCTCGGATGGGTGGGCAGCGTTTGGGTGAGATGGAGGTGTGGGCACTGGAGGCATATGGCGCTGCCTTCACTCTGCAGGAGATGCTCACTCTCAAAAGCGATGATGTCACAGGTCGTGCTGAGCTTTATGCCGCCTTGGTCAATGGGAAGCCAACGCCGAATCCTCACGTTCCGGAGGCATTCCGCGTTCTACAGCGGGAGCTGCAGGGATTGGCGTTGGATGTTGAGCTTATTCCGTAGGTGTCAGACTAATCTGGGTTCAGGCAACCATGCATAGCTGGCTCATTCCACGCAAGGGATTCTCGGGTGTTCGGATTGCTTTAGCCTCGCCGGAATCCATTTTAGAACGCTCCCACGGGGAGGTTACTAAGCCAGAGACGATCAATTACCGCTCCTTCCGTCCGGAGCGAGACGGGCTGTTTTGTGAGAAGATCTTCGGACCAATTCGGGACTGGGAGTGTGCTTGCGGGAAGTACAAGCGGGTGCGGTACCGGGGGATAGTCTGTGACCGATGTGGGGTAGAGGTCACGCAGCGCTCGGTGCGGCGGGAACGGTTCGGACATATCCACTTGGCGGTACCAGTAGTGCACACATGGTTTATGCGCTCCCAGCCCAACAAGATTGCGTTGGTTTTGGGAATGCCGTCTCGAGATGTGGAGCGGATTGCTTACTACGAGTCCTACGTTGTCATCCAGCCCGGTTCGACGGGGCTTGAGGTTGGTAACCTACTGACGGAGGAGGAATATCTGCGGTTGTTGGAGGAGCTGGAGGGAGGGGAAAAGGAGCGTGGGCTCCCGCCGGAGGAGCGCTTTATGGCACTGACGGGAGCGGAAGCTTTGCGGGAACTATTGCGACGGTTAGATGTGGAGCAGGTATACTGGGAATTGCGACGGCGCTTAGCAGAGGAGCGCCTGCCTAAGCAGGAGAAGGAGGAGATTCTGCGCCGTCTGCGAGTGTTGGATTGGTTTTTGCCTCGGGAGGGGCATAAGCCGAACAAGCCGGAGTGGATGGTTTTAGAAGTTATCCCGGTGATTCCACCCGAGATGCGTCCACTGGTGATGTTGGAAGGAGGACGGTTCGCCAGCTCGGATCTCAACGAGCTGTATCGCCGCATCATCATCCGGAACAACCGTCTGAAGAAGCTGATGGCAATCCGGGCCCCGGAGGTTATTGCGCGCAATGAGAAGCGGATGTTGCAGGAAGCTGTTGATGCTCTCTTTGATAACACGCGGCGTGTTGCGCGCAGCACCGGACAACGCCCGTTGAAATCGTTAGCCGATGCGTTGCGGGGAAAGCAAGGACGCTTTCGGCAGAATCTGTTGGGGAAACGGGTGGATTACTCGGGGCGCTCCGTCATTGTGGTAGGACCCGAACTGAAGCTGTACGAGTGTGGATTGCCAAAGGATATGGCGATTGAATTGTTCAAGCCTTTCGTCATTCGCAAACTCATTGAGCGGGGATATGCTCGGACGGCGAAGCGGGCAAAGCTGCTGGTAGAGCGAAAGGAAGAAGTGGTGTGGGATGTGTTGGATCACGTGATTGACGGACATCCGGTTTTGCTCAACCGTGCGCCAACGTTGCATCGGTTAGGCATCCAGGCATTCCAACCGCGATTGGTAGAGGGCAAAGCTATCCAGTTGCATCCCCTGGTGTGTACGGCATTCAATGCGGACTTCGATGGGGACCAGATGGCCGTGCACGTGCCATTAGGGTATGAGGCACAGTTAGAGGCGCTGCTATTGATGCTGGCACCGCACAACATCATGCATACACAAAACGGAGAACCCATTGCCGTACCCAGTCAGGATATGGTGCTGGGGCTGTATTATCTGACGAAAGTTCGACATGGGGCGCTCGGGGAGGGGAAAGTCTTTTCCACACCGGAGGAGGCTGTACTGGCGTACGAAGCGGGGCATGTGGAGCTACATGCACGGGTGAAGGTGCGGATTGGAGGCGAGCTTGTGGAAACAACGGTTGGGCGGGTGATATTCAATCGGATTGTTCCGCCGGAGCTGGGCTTTATTAATGAGTTGTTGACCAAGAAGCGGTTGCGTCAGCTGATTGGGCAGGCATTTCGAGTAGTTGGATTGGCTCGGACAGTAGAGTTTCTGGACGCCCTTAAGGATATGGGCTTCCATTATGCGACGGTGGGTGGGTTGAGCGTAAGCATTGGAGACGTAGTTATCCCCGAGCAGAAGGAGGAGATTATCCGTCGCACGCAGGAGGAGGTAGACCGCATCAACGAAGCTTACATGATGGGGATTTTGTCTGCCAACGAGCGGTACAACAAAGTGATAGATGCCTGGACGTCGGCCACCAATCGAGTAGCGGACTACCTATACCGAGAGTTGGAGCGGGACCAAGAAGGATTCAACACATTCTGGATGATGTTAGATTCGCAAGCCCGGGGATCAAAAGAGCAGATCCGGCAGCTTGGGGGGATGCGGGGCTTGATGGCAAAGCCGCAGAAGACGGCGTTGGGGACGTCAGCGGAGCTGATAGAAAACCCGATAACGTCCAATTTGCGGGAGGGTCTGTCGGTACTGGAGTACTTCATTTCCACTCACGGGGCTCGGAAAGGGTTAGCCGACACGGCTTTAAAGACGGCTGATGCGGGGTACCTGACACGGCGTCTGCACGATGTGGCGCAGGATGTGTTGGTGACGATGGAGGATTGCGGGACGATTCGGGGCATAGAGGTACGGGAGATCAAGGAAGGGGAAGAGCTGGAGATATCATTGTACGAGCGAATCCTGGGCCGTGTTGCTTTGACCGATGTTGTGCATCCGCTCACAGGGGAACTTCTCGTGCGGGCAGGGGAGCTGATTACGGAAGAGGCAGCCCAGAAGATAGCCGATAGCCCAATTGACCGGGTAATGGTGCGGTCAGTGTTGACATGCGAAGCACCTCACGGGGTGTGTGCAAAGTGTTATGGGCGGAATCTGGCAACAGGACGCCTGGTAGAAGTCGGGGAGGCAGTTGGAACGATTGCCTCGCAGTCTATTGGAGAACCAGGAACTCAGCTAACGTTGCGCACCTTCCATACAGGGGGGGCGGCACTATTGGCAATGGCACAGTCGGAGATTGTAGCAAAGTTTGGTGGAATTGTGCATTATCACGGGCTCAATGCGGTCAGCTACGAAGGGGATGAGGAGACGGAGGTACAGGTCGTAGTGACGCGGGGGGCAAGTTTGAGCATTGTGGAGCCAGAAAACAACCGGGAGTTAGTGCGGTATGAGCTACCGGTTGGGGCCAAGCTGTACGTTCGGCAGGGGCAGCTGGTACAGCGGGGCGAGCGGTTGTACGAGTGGGATCCATACAATTTGCTCATTCTAGCCCGTGTTTCAGGGCAGGTGCGGTATCGTGACTTAAAGCCGAACGTGACCTATCGAGAGCAGGTGGATGAGCAGACAGGGCATTTGGCAAAGGTTGTCATAGAGCCTCGGGAGCGGGGATTGACGCCGCGGATAGAAATCATCGACGAGGAAGGCAAGCGGGTACTCCACACGGAGATTATCCCGGCCCGCGCCTACCTATTGGTGGAGGATGGGGAGCGTGTGGTTGCCGGAGAGGTCTTGGCGAAGATTCCGCGGGAAATACGGCAGTTGCAGGACATCACCGGAGGATTGCCGCGAGTGGTGGAACTATTCGAGGCGCGGGTGCCACACAATCCAGCTGTGGTGGCAGAAATTGATGGAGTTGTGCGGCTGCGTCTAGGAGAGGGACGGGATCAGGGGAAGCGGATTATTGAGATTACAAGCCATGATGGGCTGACGAAACGGGAGTACAAAGTGCCGGCGAGCCGGCATATTTTGGTGCAGGATGGTGATGTGGTGCATGCAGGGGAGCGTCTGACAGAGGGACCCATTAATCCGCACGACATCTTGCGTATCCAAGGGGTGCAGGCTGTTCAGGAGTACTTGTTGCGGGAGATCCAGCAGGTATATCGTATGCAAGGGGTCAGCATTGCGGATAAGCACGTGGAGATTATTATCCGGCAGATGCTGCAGAGGGTGCGGGTAGTGCAGTCAGGGGACTCCATGTTTTTAGAGGGGGATATTGTGGATCGGCTGCGGTTCCAGGAAGAAAATGAGCAGCTAAAGAACAGTGTGGTCATCACGGAAGCGGGGGATTCCAAGTTACGGGTTGGGGAGGTTGTGCCACGGCGGAAGTTCCGTGAGATAGTGTTGGAGTTGCAGAAAAAAGGGAAGCAGCCGCCCAAGGCTCGAGATGCGGAGCCAGCGACAGCAGAGCCGGTATTGCTGGGGATAACAGAGGCGGCGTTGACGACGGAGTCGTGGCTATCGGCGGCTTCGTTCCAGGAGACGACACGGGTGCTGACGGAGGCAGCCTTGGCAGCAAGTGTAGACCGTCTGCGGGGCTTGAAGGAGAACATCATCCTCGGGCAACTCATTCCGGCCGGGGCTGGACAGCGGCGGTATCAGGATATGCTTGTGTCAGCACCGGAATTGGTGGAGGGCGTGGAGTCGTTAGTCAAGTTGGAGGCGACAGCCAAAGGCTAATTGGCGGCAAATATGCGGAGGAGGATGAAGTTATGCACCGCTTCCGCCGCTATACCACAAGCCCACTGTATAAGCAGTCTCGGTTGCCCTTTCCGGAGAGCACGGCAAAGCCCTCGGTGCCCAATGCGGTGGTGACATGCCCGTATTGCCGGTACACGGGACCCCTGCTGTGGGTGCATGGACATGGACAGTGCCCGCAGTGCAAGAACGTGCTTGAGGAGTGCTGTAGTGGAGAGCAGGCAACCCCGGAGTGGCATGAGTGAGTGGGAGGCCCTGAACAAACAGATTATAGCCTGCCATCGGTGTCCTCGGTTACAGCAGTACTGTGCAGAGGTGGCTGCGCGGAAGCGGGCGGCTTATCGGCAGTGGGACTACTGGGGCAAGCCCGTGCCGAACTTTGGGACCCCAGAGGCGGAGTTGCTCATCGTTGGGTTGGCGCCGGCTGCGCATGGGGCTAATCGTACGGGACGGATGTTTACTGGTGATCGTTCAGGCGATCTCCTCTACCGAGTGCTTTACCAGACCGGATTTGCCTCGCAGCCACATGCCTCCCATCGGGACGACGGGCTTATGCTTTCTCGGACTGCTATTACCGCCGTCGTTCACTGTGCGCCTCCGGAGAACCGACCGACAAAGGAAGAGATTGCGGCTTGCCGGCCGTTCTTGGAGCGCACCGTGGATCTTCTGCCCCGCTTGCGGGGAGTTGTAGCATTGGGACGGATTGCCTTCCAGGAATGTGTTCGCCTCTTCCGACGACAGGGATGGTTATTGAAGATGGAGCGTCCGCGTTTTGCTCATGGAGTCCTTCTGCATCGCCCTCCTGCGCCGTTTTTGCTGGCTTCCTATCATCCCAGCCAACAGAATACCTTCACAGGGCGTCTGACAGCGGAGATGTTTCAGGACATCTTCTCCTGCGCTTACCGGCTACTGCAGTAGTTGTTCCAGAGATGCCCAGAGCTGTTCGGCGCCTTCCCCGAACTCTACTACCAGGGATACCGTTATCACGGTAAGCCCAATGGCATAGAGGTGTGGTAAAAACGGACGTAGACGGACAAAGTCTTTCTCCGTTGTGACAATTGACGAGATTCCCGAACGAAGGCAATATTCTACCGCAGGGCGGAGGGAGCGCAGGGTATAGGGATGGTGGTCTGGAAAAACTTTCCAGAAGGCAATCTGCCATCCACACGATACCAGGCTCTGACGGAAGCGCTCCGGTTGGGCAATTCCGGCAAAGGCAACAACGGGTTCCGGCGGTGGCGCCTCCAACAGTTGTTCTTTGTCTGGGAACCATTGCGTTGCTTTCCCAAAGGAGAAGCGGAGGCATACCCACGGTATGTAGCGAAAGGCCGTGGGTACTTCGTCGGGGGCGATTCCATTGAGAAGGAGTACATGGGAGCGGTGGAGTGCCCGGAGAGGTTCGCGGAGGTAGCCGAAGGGAAAGACATGAGGGCGGCGGAGTGTGGTGCGGTCAAGGATCACAAGTTCCAGTTGGCGGGATAGCCGGCGATATTGCAAACCATCGTCAAGGAAAGCGATCTTTGCTCCGAGTTGTTGGGCCACAAGAGCAGCTCTTTCCCGGTACCGGTCAACCAGGACGAATGCTTGGGGGAGCCTCCACGCATGGAGCCATGCTTCGTCCCCGCTTGTCCACCAGGGTACTTCTGGACCTTGTCCGCGGCTGACAACCAGCATACCACGGTGGCGACGCCGATAGCCACGGAGCAGAATGGCGGGTTGGTGTCCCTTGCAAAGGCAGTGCTGGGCCAGCGCCTGTACGACGGGTGTCTTGCCTGTGCCTCCGAAAGTGAGATTCCCCACACTCACAATGGGCAACGGTGCTGTCACTACTGGTAGCCAGCCGGAACGATATCCCAACTCACGAAGCCAAAAGAGCATCAGTGGAGGGGTTTCCGTGCCCACACTAGTAGGTAAAAGCCCGCAAGAGGCGCAGTAAAGCGCTGATTCAACCAGTTAATCCATGGAGGGAAGCGTCGGCGGATTGGGTCGCAAAGCCGAAAGCGAATGCCATGGAAGTCACGCAGCAGGATGCGAACCTCCTTTCGGGAAAAGGCCTTCCCCAGCGGATTTTCGCTTCCGTCGTAGACCCGCACCCATTCGGCTGCCCACCATTGGTATCGCCGGAGCAACTCCTGGAGAATGTGCCATGCAAGCCGGATACCCTTATAACCCCCTTGCCGACGTAGTTGCTGCCCGATATACAGTGGGGTCCCCAGCCATACGTGCATAGAGTGGCGGTGGTAGAGCATTAGGATAAGTTCTCCCCCAGGGACCAGGACACGGTGGATCTCGGCTATTGCCTGCTCAATGTGAGGTGTGTGGTGTAAAACTCCAAAGGAGTACACCACGTCAAAGCTGGCAGCGGGGAAAGGCAAGTTCTCTGCGTCAGCTACAACGAAAGTCCCAGGCAATCCCTCTAACTCAAACCGTTGTTGGGCTAATTGCAGACTCTGAGGGCTAAGGTCTACTCCGGTTACCAGAGCTCCCTGGCGAGCAAATTGGAGGAGGTCGGTACCTAATCCACAACCGATTTCCAGAATGCGCCTTCCGCGGTAGCGGTGGAACTGGATGAAGCGATGCATGAATGGCTGCACGCTGTAGCGGAAGCGTTCTACTTCGGCAAAAAACTCAGGTGTTCCCCATGGGAGGGTTGTGAACTGTGTCCCACAGGGCTGATGGTCCCAGTATTCTCGTACGACTTCTTTGAGCATTGAGCATGTCCAGAGTTGTGTTACGAAATTACCAGCTACCAGGAAAAGCCTGGCGGTGTCTATTAAGGGGATGGGTTTGTAAGTATGGCAAGTTGCGTATATTTGAAGAGCCTTCGGAACTGCATCATGCATGGAGGAGATGAGGTGCAGGGTGGTGAAGGTGACCTATACCCGTATATGGCGGGTTTGTGCTAATATTGTACCGACACATGAGTACACAATGCACAGTAGTTCCATAGCTCTGCGGAGGGGATGATGACGCGGTTTCGGTTCCTGTGGCTACTTATAGTGGGCATTGTTATCGTCGGATTGACGGTGCCGGAGGCATTTGCCAGACGCAGTGGAATGCGCTCGGCAACCGTGTACTCCTATCCGGGTCCATTTAACGCGGCATCGGCTAATCCAAGGACCCAGCCAGCGGTTTCAACCGGTTACTACTTGGTGGATACCCAAGGGCCAGAACCAGAGTTCTGGAAACCACAACCGGCGAGAGACTTCGTTGGATTGGATCAAAATCCGCAGTATTGGCGGCGTATCGTTTCCGGTCCGAATCAGTTCCCGCTTAGCTACTGGGAGGGACATCCGGAAGGGCGGCCCTACTTCCGGAATCCCAGCAATCCCAATGACTCTACAGATAACGCCTTTGCAGGTCCGATTCCCATAGGGTTCCCCTTCTACTTCAATGGAGTCCGTTACGACAGCTTCTATGTGTCCACGAATGGGATTGTGGTGTTCTCGAATCGTCGGTATATCTACGATGAAAGTGGGAATCCGATCGGCATTGATCCAAATACAGATGACCAGTTCGTCCGGGGTACCACAGACATGACGATTCCGGATAACTGGGGTTACCAGTACGTTGCGTTGGGGGTAGCCTCAGGGACCGGTACGCCGACGCAGGGCATTCGCAACCCGAACAATGTTCGCTTGAATACGCCAACGTTGGCGAATATGAATCAATATACCCCATTGCTGGCACCTCTGTGGGATGATTTGCAGTTGTCGGTGTGGGATCCTAACCAGCAAACAGTGGATGACTTTGGACAGGTATGGTACTACCGGGATCCCAGTGGCAACAAGTTGGTGATTTACTTCATCAACCTAACCCCGCGGGGCACCAAGATTACTCCTTACGGGAATGTGAGCTTCCCTGCAGATGTGCGACCTGGGGTGCAGAACACACCATTTGTTGCGTGTGATCTCCAGATCGTTTTGAATCGTTTGGATAGCTCCATCACGTACATCTATCCCCGATTTACTGGGGTTGTTGTTGTGGCTGGACGTCCGGTTCCTGCGGAAGTCCTCTTCCTCTACAACGCAACCATTGGCCTGCGCGGATATGCGCGACACGTCAATTTTGACTCCAAGAACAATACCTCTGGGGCACTAACACCATATTTGCAGTTTACTGAGTTCTCCTTCGAGGGAAATCCGCCAACGATTTTTGCTCTGGGTCCGACGCGGAATGTCTTCCACAGCTTCTTCGCTATTAAGTGGAAGCAATGGAAGAATGTGGGGCGGGTCTGGAATGTCCAATACAAGGTACGCCGGCGTGGACCGGGTCGGACGATGGACTTTGACTCTACGATTGCGAACCCGAATAACTTTGAGCTGTTGGCAGGGGATCAGGTTCTGGGCGCCATTCAGCCGGTAGGTATCTTCCAGAATCTGACAAACGATATCCAGGGTCCAACGGGTTCACCGACGGGGGTAAACTACCAGCGTCAAGATGTGCAATTCCGGGTCCGCTTCCAGATCTTCAACCAAGCCACCGGTGAAGTTGTCTACAGCCGTTCGTTAGCCATCACTCATGAAGCGCTTTCTGATCCGAACTCGGGTATCAGTCTCTGCGATGTCAATGGAAATCCGATTGCATACCCAGCAGGGGCTAATGGAATCCCACCGTACGCTTTCGTCAGGGTTGAATTCCCGCCCTTTGAAGCAAACGAATTCATCGAGCGCCACATTGGGCGGCTACGCTCCGTGGTCATCTTGGATCCGACAACTCCGGATGGACAAAGTTTGGGGGACCAATGGCCTTTTGATGATACGACAGCAATCAACCTGTTTGTGGTTCGCCGGTTGGCGGACTTCAATGATGACGTGCGGGAGTTCCATGTCATTGATGGCGTTCCGATGCCATCGGTTAAGAAGTGGGTAAGTTTGGAGGCTGACGTGGTATCGGGGGATGAGGTCTGCTACAATCCGCCTCCACCGCGAGGCGAATATGGGGCAGCGAATAACCCGAATTTCCGTCTGAACTCCCCCGTCATCCGCTTGAATCGTGTTATGCTCAGTGGCGATGATTGGCCCAGTCTTCCAAATGGTGACCAGATTATTAGTTTCCCCATCGATTTGCGGCAACGAAAAGGTGCTGTTCTTTCCCTCTCAGTGCAACGCACGGGCAAGCCAGCCGAGAATTGGTATGACCGTGGATGGTCTGATAATCAGAACATTGGACCCGAGCCGCGGGTAGTGCTCAACGGAGTAGTGACTCAAACATATGGCAATCTTCCAGACGAGTTGCGGGTTGAGTTTGCCCGTCCAAGTTGGGATGGGCTGACGAATATCACCAATATCACAGTATGGAATTACCATCCGCGCCCTGGAGGACAGCCGGTAACCAATAACTCGGCGTTTACTCTCTACGGCGCAGGTGGGTATACCCGGGGCTTTGATTCACTGGATTATAACTGGCCCCTGACGGTGCAGGAAGGGCTTCGGGCAGATTTATACGATGATGGGAAGGACTTTGAGTTCCGCAAGATTTTCATCCCGATTCCGGATACCATTATCAACTGGCCAAACGAAGGAGCCAAGAACTTCCGCTTCCGCATCTGGGTGCGGGCAAAGCGTGACATGAGCTCTCCACCTCCACCAGATGATGACGAGGATAATTACTTCGTGGACAACGTTCGCATCCTCTTCCCGACGGAGGTAACGGACTTGGAGGTTGCGGCCGTGAAAGTGAATATCCCATACACTATGTTACCAGCAAGCCAAGCAACGCGCATCCCCATCAGTGTCCGGGTTGCTAACAACACGGGGCTGGCTGCCGGTGGCTTCTACATTGGGGTTATCATTCGTCGGGAAGGGGATCCACAGGTCATTCATGCGATGTCTAAATACGTGCCGCTATTGGGTGGAAACCGCGAAGTAGAGATTCCCTTCCCCGACTGGGATGCCCGGAATAAGGGTATGGGACCGGGTCGGTATATTATCACGGCACGTCTCTTCATACCCGGAGGAGATTTGGAGCCCCTCAATGATGAGAACTACACCATCTTTGACCTCAAGTTCGGAGATTCCTTCGCCTACGAGGTGGAGCCAGAGAATCTGGGGTCAAGCAAGAATAATGTGCCTGACCAGCAATTCTCTGGTATTCCAGGGCGTGGACTGAATCTATTCTGCTATCCCCAAGGTCCTTCCGACAATGCGACAACCCGTTTTGGGCCTCCGGGTGGGGATGGATCTGGACAGCTGGCGATGCGCTTCCGTCTGCGAGCTCAGGATACGGTGTATGGCTACATGGCATTCTTCGGGAGCTTGAACCAAGACTTCAACTACGTTTCCTTCTCCATCTACCGTGGAACCACAATCCCGCAAACGTTGATCACAGGGAGTCGGATCAGCCGGATCCGTGGTTTCGGGGATACACTGGTCTACGAGCAAGGGCGTCCGGTTTGGCGTCCGATGGCCGATGGGGTCTACGATCGGTTCTCCTTCTACATACTGCCACAGCCGGTCGTGTTGCCGGCGGGTGATTATTGGGCAGCAGTGGCACAGCGAGGCTCTGTTGGCTTTGAATTAGGTGCCTCAAAATCCCGCATGGGAATGGTGACAACCAACGTGTCTACTATCCCGGTTGCGGGAATCCAGAATTACCAGCTTATGATTGACAAGGCTTTGCGAGTCCGACAGGGAATGGCGCTCATCAATGATAACGTCTTTGCCTTCCAGAACACTTTGGATGCAGGGCAGTGGGGACAGTTTATGCCAACGGTTGGGACCGTTGCCTATGCTCACCTGAACTATATTGGACAGGTTGGTTTCTATGCGACCCGGAGTCGTGGGACCTGGCTTCCGCTTGTCCGACCGTATTTAGGCGAGCGGAGTTACAACCAGGGGCGGCTGGTGTCGGCACAGTTGGCCAGCTTTGAGGGTGTGGCACAGCGGCGGAAGAATGTGCTGCTGTGGGCAACAGCGTCCGAAGTGAATTTGGAGCGCTTCGTGTTAGAACGACGGCTCTCTGATGCAGAGCCCTGGGTGCCGATCTACAGTGAGCGGGCTCTCGGGGATGAGCATCGGGGTGAAAGCTACCGTTACGAGGACGCCAATGTCCGGCCGGGTGTGGAGTACCAGTATCGGCTACGGCTTGTTGCCCGTGACGGGGAAGAGAACTTTAGCCACGTGCTGCATCTGACTCCGCTGGATGAGGGTGAGGTATGGGTTGGGAACAGTGCGCCCAATCCGTTTGCTTCCCGGACCAGCATTGAGCTGCGTCTGCCGGAGTCGCTCCGAGTGCGGGCGGAGATTGTGGATGCTCTCGGCAAAGTTGTGCGCACGGTGCTCGATGAGATGCTGCCGGCAGGTGTCCATACCCTTGCGTGGGATGGAACCTCGGAGCTGGGGACGCCGGTGGCTGCTGGTGCTTATCGGTGGCGGCTCTTTGTCGGAGAGAACGTTGTGACACAGCCTGTGACACTGATCCGCTGATTGGAGAAAGTGAGCATTGCACCGGAGGATAAGGGAGCCTTCTGCCTGCGGGTAGAAGGCTCCTTTTTTGTCAGTGCGGGTCAATAAACCACGGTGTGGGAAATGGCGGAGACGGTGTTTGCTAGGATTATCCGACGCGAGATACCGGCACAGATTGAGTATGAGGATGAGGAGGTTGTTGCCTTCCGGGACATTAACCCACAGGCGCCCATCCATATATTGGTCGTGCCGAAGAAGGCGATTCCAACACTGAATGATGCTTCGGAGGAAGACATTCCCTTGCTGGGCAAGTTGCTATGGGTAGCACGTCAATTAGCCCATCAACATGGGATTGCAGAACGGGGATATCGGCTTGTGCTGAATTGCAATAGGGAGGCAGGGCAGACAGTGTTTCACATTCATCTCCACTTGCTCGGCGGACGTCCGTTCCAGTGGCCACCAGGATAAGACTGGAGTGATGGAAGAGGGCAGAGTCGCACCCCAGGAGGTGGGGGCAGTAGAGATAGCCCGGAAAGTTTTTCAACAGCAGGCGGGAGCGCTAACGACCATTAGTGAACGAATCGGACGTGAGTTTGAAGAAGCGGTTGCTCTGCTTCACGCAGCGCGACAGGTCATCGTCAGTGGGGTTGGAAAGTCGGGGCTCATTGGACGGAAAATCGCCGCGACCTTGCGCAGTATTGGAGTACCGGCTGTTTTTATCCATGCAGCAGAGGCGCCACACGGCGATTTGGGAATCGTGCGGGCAGGTGATGTCTGCGTTTTGATTTCCAAAAGTGGTATGACGACTGAGGTATGTGCTTTGCTACCATGGCTGCGACGCCGTCAGGTGTCTATCATCGCTATTGTCGGGCAGCGTCAGTCGGAGTTGGCTCAGAAAGCCGATGTGGTACTCGATGTTGGGATTGAGACAGAGGCCTGTCCATTGAACATGATTCCGACGACGAGCACGACGGCAGCGCTGGTTATGGGTGATGCATTGGCAATAGCATTGATGAAGCTTCGGGGGGTTCGGGCAGAAGACATCGCTGCGGCTCATCCTGTAGGCACTTTGGGCCGCTTGGCGCGCTTGCGGGTTCGCGACGTCATGCATACGGGAAAGGCGTTGCCCTTGGTATCGCCGGAGACGAGTTTCCGTCACATGCTCATTGAAATGACGGCAAAGGCGTTGGGGTGTGTCTGTGTTGTCCGAGAGGATGGGCAGCTCTGTGGTATCGTCACCGATGGGGACGTGCGCCGTACCCTCCAACGGGTGGAGGATATCCAGCAGCTGCAGGTCCGGGATGTTATGACTCGAACCCCGGTGGTTGTTCCCCCTGATGCGTCGTTAGCAGAAGCTTTGGCTTTGATGGAGCATCGTCCCAGTCAGATTAGTGTTTTGCCGGTGGTGGACGAGAAGGGGGTTTGCATTGGAGTAGTGCGGGTACACGATATCATCCGTAGCCAGTTTTGAGCCAGTTGTGCTGGGTGAATGAGGCAGTGGCGACGATCTTCCGGATCGGGGATATGCTCTTCTTAGGGCTTGTGGTTCCCTACGGGCCAATCCTCAGCGGGTGGCGCTGATTGAACGTATGGGGAGGTATTTTGAATGAGCTGGTGTGCCCGTTGTAGCCGCAATAGGAGGGATGGGGTTACTGAAGATAGGGCTGTTTACAATCGTAGTTGTGCTCAGCTTGAGGCATAATCGGGGCATCGGACGGTGCTATCCCGGGGGACACCAGGGGACCTGTAAGCGGAACGGATGCATCAGTGAAGTTGCTAGATTGGGTAGCTCATATTTGTGGTCTCATTGATGGCGGTCTCTTTGGGTATACTCGTGGGGCAAGGTGTGGGGACATGGTGGCGAGAACCCTGTGGCGGGTAGTTCTCCCATTAGGTGCTGCAGGGCTTGTATTAGGGTTGCTTTCGGGCTATTCCCGGACGGGCTGGCTGGGGTTTCGGCTACCGGTGAGGCTGGTCATGGAACATGGAGCGCTGATGACGGGGAGTTTCTTTGGGACGATGATTGCCCTGGAGCGGGCGATTGCCTTAAAGCGGTGGTGGGCGTACGCGCCACCTTGGCTCTGTGCGCTGAGCTTTCTGCTGTTTTGGGTTGGGGAATCGGTTATTGGATATGCGCTTTTGGGAATAGGCGGTGTGGGAATGGTCGGGGTATTCGGATGGCTACTCAGCTACTATCGGTATTTCCCATTCGTTCTGATGGCAGGAGCGGCTTTCCTCTTTTCTGGAGCATGGTTTATACGTCTTGCTGGGGTACCCTTTGTTCGGGTATTGCCCTTGCTTATGGGCTTTTTCACACTGACCGTCGTTGCCGAGCGTTTGGAGTTGACACGGGTTGTTGGAGTAGAGCGAAAAGCCTTACGGTGGCTTTTAGCGGTGCTGGCCGTTCTGGTAGTGGGAATTGGTGGGGGAGTGCTCGCGGGGCAGTGGAAAATTCTTGGGATTGCTTTGGGTGGTGTAGGGGGCTGGCTACTGTGGTATGATGTTGCGCTTCAAGGACTCCGCCGTTCTTCTCTGGGTCTACACCGATACGTGGCAGTGGCTCTGGCTATAGGGTACGTCTGGCTTCTTGTGGTGATGGCAATTTCCAGTGTCAGTGCTTTGGAAGGCTATTTGTACGATGCCTTCGTGCATAGCTTCTTTGTGGGTTTTGTCTTTGCTATGGTGTTTGCCCACGGCATCATGATCTTTCCGGCTATGATGGCGCGCAAGGGATACGCGTGGACAGACTGGTTGTGGACACCGGTTTTGGTAACGCAGGTAGGGTTGGGGATGCGACTTATCGGGGATGTCCTTGGAGCAGTGCCGATGCGGCTTTGGGGCAGTGGAGTTATTGGGGTGGGGATCCTGCTGTATATGGTACTGGTGCTTTGGCAGACGTTTCGGCTTCCGCGGGTACAGTGAGCACAGCGTGAACGCCAGAGGGGAGCGTGGCAGCCTGCTGCAATGCTGTGTGGAAGGCTTCTGTCCCACAGAGGGCAGCCAGTTGGAGCCA
>JAUQPL010000007.1:0-2182 GCA_030550395.1 Bacteroidota bacterium
TCGCTGTCGTTGTCCTCTACCCAAAAGAAGGGGACGACGGGGCGTCCTATCAAAGTCCGGAGCTGGAGTGCGAAAGCAACGGCCGCTACTGCTTTAAGGGCAATGTAGAGAGGACCCCCGAGGAAGCCGACCTGTTGTCCGGTAGTGACGGCGACGGTCAGTGGTAGGCTCAGTTCCTGCAGATGTTGGGTTTGAGTGGGTGTAAGGGGAAGGCCGTCCATACTCTCCCGTACAGCTTGGATGAGAGCGTGGCGGTTCTGCTGCCTTTCAGGAGGATGGAGTAAAGCGGCAGTTTCTATGGGAGTCTGCCAAAAGCTAACTGTTGTGGGAAAGCGGGCAGCGCGAAAGGTGGGATCATTCACAAATGCGCAGGTCAGAGGGTGGAATGGCTCGGGGAATTCGGAACAGGGGATGAGTTCTATGGACATGGGGACATCCAGTGGGATTGGATAACGATGCGGAAAATCGTAATTTGTCGTTGGTTGTCGGTCTGAGCAATAGAGGAAGCCATGCAGTGGGCACGTATGTTCATGCTGTGCCTTGTCATCACTACCGTTGGGGCGCAGCAGAAGGACGAAGAGAGTTCGGAGGTGGTGTTGGGAAGCGGTTCTCTGTGGGACCGGTTCCTTAGGGCCCCAAGTCTCAATTTCTACGTGGGGGTAGGACGCTTTGGACGTGAGGGCTTACAGCAAGAGACGAGTCCTCCCACGGTGTTGAGTCTCCATCTGGGCTCGGCAAGCCTTCATCCATTCCCACAGGGGACATCCGTGGTTGAGTATGAACGGGCTTACCTTTTTCTGAGCTCGGTCAATCTTGGACTGAGGGTGGGGCCAGGGGATGGAGGCTCTTACCTTCGCGGATGGTACTTCGGTTTCGGAAATGAGGGGGGATATGGCTATCGGCTCGGGGAAAAGGGGCATTTGGTGCTTACCCATGGAGCTGGACTGCAATGGATGGTAGCGCAGCTACAAGACACGGTTCCAGAAGCGTTGGCGGCTTTCCATCGACGACTGCGGTTTGGGGTGTGGCGCGATGGGGCAGTCATTGTTCAATTCTCGCCGCTCATGGGGGCTGGGGTATCTTTTGGACGGTCTGTAGTATTTCCAGCGCATACGGTGTGGAAGCATCTGGGGAGTATGCTCATAGAAGCCTCGGGGCATTGGTTGGTTGAGCGGTTTGTCCAACGCGTTCTGCAGGCCCATACCCCAGCGGCAGCCCCTGTGGTTGGATTCGTGCTGCACAATGGTCTTGCAATTGGCTGGTATGAGCTACTGCGGACACGGATGAACTGGCCCTTCCAATCGGCAGCTCCTCTGTGGTTGGATGGGCTGCGATTCCACCTCCAGTGGCTCTTCTAAGACAGTATGCCTGGCGCAAGAGCTGTAATTTTGTGTGCCTTTTCGGTGTTCCACTGACATGTCAGTAGCAACATGGCGAAGAAGAAAGGTGCTCGGGTATTGGTCATCTTGGAGTGCACGGAAGCGAAGAAGGAAGGGAAACCAGCCTCGCGGTACGTGACCACTAAGAACCGTCAGAATACACCGGGGCGACTGGAATTGCGCAAGTATAATCCCTTCCTGCGCCGTTATACTCTTCATCGGGAGGTTCGCTGACACATGGCCGAGCGGGTAGGAAAACGTGCATTCCAGCAACAATTGAATCACCGGGTGTGGGAGGAGCGCATTGTTGGTGAAGGATTAACGTTTGACGACGTATTGCTTCTGCCGGCCTACTCCGAAGTTTTACCACGAGAGGTGGACGTACGTACGCGCCTGACGCGTACGATTACCCTCAACATCCCTATCGTCAGCGCGGCGATGGACACGGTCACTGAGTCCGCCATGGCGATTGCGATGGCGCGTGAGGGAGGGATTGGTATCATCCACAAGAATCTCACTATTGAGCGGCAGGTGGAGGAAGTCGACCGTGTCAAACGTTTCGAGAGCGGGATGATCCGCAATCCGATTACGCTCAGACCCGAAAGCTCTGTGCGGGAGGCGTTGGCGGTAATGCGCAAGTACCATATTTCGGGCATTCCCATCGTGGACGCAGAGCGTCGCTTGGTGGGAATTGTGACAAACCGCGATCTGCGCTTTGTGACGGACTTGGAGCAGCCAGTTTCCGCCGTCATGACATCGGAGGGGCTCATTACAGCGCCTGTGGGGACCACCTTAGAGGAGGC
>JAUQPL010000007.1:2282-100091 GCA_030550395.1 Bacteroidota bacterium
TCGCTGGGGGCGATGTATCATGGTTCAGCTGACCGGTACTTTCAGGATGTAGAGGATGAGATGCCAAAGCTGGTACCCGAGGGAGTTGAGGGGCGGGTGCCTTTCAAGGGAAGTGTCAGTGAAGTGCTCTTCCAACTGGTAGGTGGATTACGGGCAGCGATGGGATACTGTGGTTGTGCCACTATTGCAGAGCTCCAGCGCAAGGCGCGTTTCGTCCGCATGACTTTGGCTGGGCTGCGGGAATCGCATCCGCACGATGTCATCATCACCAAGGAATCACCCAATTACTTTGGCTTCTGAGCCGATGGATTCCAGACAGCTGCGCCAAGCATTGGTTCAGACAGCCACAGAGCGCTTGCAGCAGCTTCGGGAGCAATTACAGCGGCAGCGCCTGGATGCAGTCTATGTGACGTATTTGCCGCATATCCGCTACTTGACAGGATTTTCTGGTACGGCAGCTCAGCTTTTGGTGACTCTCGAGGCGGTGCATTTTTTGACCGATGACCGCTATGAGGAGCAGGCCCGACAGGAACTGTTCCCCTTACCCGGTTTAGTCCTCCACATTAGCCGGGAGCCAATGGCAACCCTTGCTCAGCAAGGGGCATTGGTAGGGATTGAGCGTGTTGGATTTCAGCCATCTTACCTGAGTTACGCACTGGTTTTGCAGGCGCGGCGGCGATGGCGTCCCTGTCGCTTTGTGCCACTCCGGGATGTGCTCGAAGAGCTCTTTATTGCGAAGGCACCTGTGGAGGTGGAGCTGATAAGCCGTGCGGCGCGGATTGCCTCCCGTGTCTACGAGGCAATCTTAGAGCGCGTCCGGGTAGGGATGACCGAACAAGAGCTGGCGGCAGAGATTTCCTACCTTGCTCGCTATATGGGGTCGGAGGGAGATGCCTTTGACATTATCGTTGCCAGTGGGGAACGGAGTGCATTGCCCCATGGGCGGGCTTCCTTGCGGCGTCTCCGTGCCAACGAGTTCGTGACGGTAGACTTCGGGTGTATTGTCGGGGGCTATGTTTCGGATATGACGCGCACGTTCGTACTCGGGCGAGCCACGGCAGAGCACCGGCGGGTGTATCAGGTAGTGCGGGAGGCGCAGCAGCGGGCTCTTGAGTCCCTCCATGCAGGTATCCCGGCACGGGAAGCCGATGCTGTGGCACGCCGTGTCATTGAGGCGGCGGGCTTTGGGGCGTATTTTCGTCATAGTTTAGGACATGGCATTGGGCGCAGCGTCCATGAGCCGCCGGCGCTTTCGCCGCGAGCTCCTCGGCGGCAGCGGTTGCCAGCGGGCGCTGTCGTAACGATAGAGCCAGGGATTTATCTGCCCGGATGTTTCGGTGTCCGAATTGAGGATGATGTCCACGTTGCTGCAGATGGGGTATCCCTGCTGACAACGGCTTCACCGGAGTTGGTCAGCGTCTAATCCCGGTGCCATGGAGGCAGAACGGCAACGCCTGTTGGTTATCGCTTACTATTTCCCGCCCATGGGAACCAGTGGTGTGCTGCGAGTGACCAAATTTGTCAAGTACCTTCCCGATTACGGCTGGGAGCCGATTGTGCTGACGGCGACCCCCTCAGCGTTTTTTGCTTTTGACCCAACGCTGTTAGCGGAGGTAGAGGCACGCGGGATCCGAGTCTATCGTACTCCCGATGACGGGACTCCTCAGTGGATTCGTCGCCGAGCGGCTGCCGATGGTACCGTGCCTTTGCCGAATCAGCGGCTCCATACGCTTTGGTCTCGTTGGAGCCAATTCCGCTGGATTCCCGACCGCATGATCCGCTGGAAGCAGCAAGCCTTGGAACTGGGATGGCGTCTGGTGCGGGAATACAAGCCGGCAATCCTTTTCGCTACAGCACCTCCGTTTACGGATCTGCTGGTGGCTGCCTCTTTGGCGGAGCGTTCGGGACTTCCTTACGTTGTGGATTACCAAGACCCATGGGTTGGTGATCCCGAGCGCTGGTACCCCACTCCCTGGCATCGTCGCCGGCACTATCACTTGGAGCGATCGGTCCTGACCCATATGGCGGCAGCGACTGTTGTGACGCGTGGACTGAAGGAGAATCTACTGCGCCATTATCCCGATCTCCTCACACACAACGATGTCCATATCCTCTGGCATGGCTATGATAGCGAAGACTACGCTGCCGTTGGAGCCGTACAGCCACCATCCGACCGCTTAGTGATTAGTTTCGTTGGGGTGCTCAAGCATGGGAATCCGCAGACAGTGCTGCAGGCAGTGGTGCGCTTCCTACGCGATCGCCCGATGGCTCGACAGCATCTGGAAATTCGCTGGGTCGGAATTGTTCGCCCCGAGCACCACCGGATGGTGGAAGAGTTAGGGCTAAAACCAAATGTTCGCTCCGTTGGGTATGTTCCCCATCGGGAAGCCATTCGCCAGATGCTGCAGGCGCATGTTCTGTGGGTGGAGAACCGTCCGATGGGGTCGCCCTTGAAGTTGTTCGAGTACTTCGGGGCACGGCGGACACTGCTTGCCTGTGCACCGGCGCATTCGCCCATCCATCCTCTCTTAGAAGCCAGTGGTGCTGCTTATTGGGCAGAACCTGGAGATGTAGAGAGTATGACTCGCCATCTTGCTGAGCTCTACGAACGATGGAAAGCCGGTGAATTGCCGGTACCTTCAGAGGAGTTTGTTCGTCCTTTTGAGCAGCGGGTTCTTACAGGTGAACTGGCGCGTCTTTTAGGGCTTCATGCGGCGTTGTGAGCAGGTGTCAGTATTAATGGTGATTCGGCTCAGCGATAGTGGCTGCAAGCGGAATGTAAATTTTCTGTCCATTGGGAAGGCAGAAGATGCGTGGTGCCGAACTCTGGACAGCTATCACTGAGCTCAAGCATCGGAAGGGCGCTCTCATTTTAGCGCATAACTACCAATTGCCTGAAGTCCAGCAAATTGCAGATGTTGTAGGAGATTCTCTGGCTTTGGCGCAGGCAGCGGCACGGAGTTCCGCGGAGCTTATTGTCTTTTGTGGAGTTCACTTCATGGCGGAAACGGCGGCAATTCTCTGTCCTGAGAAACGAGTTCTCTTACCGGACCTGGAAGCTGGCTGTTCGCTGGCAGAGTCTATTACAGCGGAGCAGCTGCGGGAGTGGAAGGCGCAGCATCCCAATGCTGTTGTAGTTGCCTATATCAATACTTCGGCGGCGGTAAAGGCAGAGAGTGATTGGATCTGCACTTCCGCTAATGCTCGGAAGGTCATCGAGGCGATTCCCTCGGACCAGGAGATTCTGTTTGTGCCGGATATGTTCTTAGGGGCATGGCTGCGAGCACAGACGGGGCGCCCAATTCGGTTGTGGATGGGTGAATGCCATGTCCATGCTGCTATGCACCCGGAAGATGTCCAAGCTGCGTTAGCGGAGCATCCGGAAGCGGAGTTCCTCATCCATCCTGAGTGCGGCTGTATGTCGTCAACGCTATATGCCTGCTCGGCGGGCACTATCAATGGGCATAAAGTCACTGTTGCTTCGACGGATGGGATGCTCCGCTATGTCCGCTCCTCTGCGGCGGAGGAGTTTGTCATTGGTACGGAAGTCGGGCTCCTGTACCGTCTTCAGCAGGAGAACCCGCACAAGCGCTTCTATGCCCTGAAACCGGATGCCGTCTGTCCATACATGAAGCGTATTACCTTGGACAAGGTTTTGCGGTCGTTGGAGGAGGAAATCTATCGGGTTACGGTGCCGGAAGAGATTGCGCATCGGGCGCGGAGGGCGCTCCAGCGGATGTTGGCGTTAGGATAGGCTTTATTGCGTCAGAACCCACACGATGATGTTGGTGCCGAACTTGAGAGCCTCTTCTCGCTTTTCTGGAGGATCCTTGTGAATTTCCGGATCAGCCCAACCGTCGCTGGGATTGCTTTCGTAGGTGTAGAGCACGCAGAGCCGACCTTCGTGGAAGATGCCGAAAGCTTGAGCTGGTTTTCCGTCGTGTTCGTGCGTTTTGGGGGTCCCGTGAGGAAAGTGGAAGTGGCAATGGAAGAGACCGTACGAGAAGGGGAGCTCAACGAACTCTTTGTCAGGGAATACTTTACGCATCTCACGGCGGATGGCTGTGTCCAATCCGTAGTCGTCATCGATGTAGAGAAACCCACCATTGAGGAGGTATGTTCGGAGCCGGCGGGCTTCCTCGGGGGTAAAGACTACGTTGCCGTGACCGGTGAGGAAGAGCATGGGATATTGGAAGAGGGCATCGCTAGAGAGGTCAACAGCTTCAAAGACAGGTTCAACGGAGATGGTGGTGTTCTGCTGGACAAAGCGGAGCAGGTTTACTTCTGCGGAGGGGTCGTTGTACCAGTCTCCACCACCGTTGTATTTAAGGCGGGCAATCTTGAAGGCGCCTTTGGGGGTCTGAGCCACAAGGCTAGGTCCACAGAGAAGGAGAGCGCAGAGGGCGATTCCAATTCCTTCCCGCATTAGAGCATCCGCAGAGTTAGCTATGTGGTAAGCAAAGACGTTGTCCGGCGGTTTTCATGGTGTAGAGTTAGGGGCCTAATTTTGCATTGTCTAAAAGCAACGCGCAGCGCATGGAGCCTTGTATTCCTGGCGTGGGGTGGTCTGGCGGGGAGTTGTGGCGACTTTTCCCGGAGGCAACGGAGGTGGTGGAGCTGGAAGAGCGATTGCAGGGGCTGACGGTGGATTCGCGGTGTCCGGTTGCCGGAGGTATCTTTGTGGCCTTGCAGGGGAAGCGGGTAGACGCTCATACGAAGTTGCCGGAGGCCTTTGCTGGCGGTGTCCGCCTTGCGATTGTAGACCAAGCCGTGTGGAACCATTTCCCTGTGGATTGGCGATCGTACCGCTGTCTTCCCGTTGTCAGCCCCCGGAAAGCTTTGGCGGAGTTAGCGCGAGTGCACCGCCAGCGTTTTCAAATTCCAATCATTGCTGTGGTCGGTTCGGCTGGGAAGACGACAACCAAAGAGCTCATTGCGGCGGTACTAGCTCAGCGCTTCCGGGTGCTGAAGACGGTGGGGAATGAGAATAACCAGCTTGGAGTTTCTCTGACGTTGCTCCAACTCCGAGCCGAGCACGAAGTTGCCGTCCTTGAGCTAGGAACGAACTCCTTCGGTGAGATTGCCCGTTTGTGCCAGATAGTACAGCCGACGCATGGTGTTGTTACGGCAATTGGTGAAGAGCACTTAGAATTCTTGGGAACTCTTGCTGGTGTTGTGCAGGAGGAAACAGCTTTAGTGCGCTTCCTTCGGCACCGTGGGGGGAAGGTCTTTGTGCCTGCGGAGGAACCTTTACTTCCAGCGGAGGATATAACGTTCGGCTTAACTCCGAGGGCGGATGTCTGGGCGGCTATCTCCTATGATGAAGCTGGATACCCTATTCTCCAACTCCACTACGGTGGTGAGCTTGTAGAATGCCGCCTCAGGCTTGTTGGGGAAGCGGCGGCACGGGCAGCGGTGGCGGCTGCGGCTGTTGCCTGGGAAATGGGACTTTCCGCAGAAGAGCTCAGGGAGGGGCTATCTACATACCGTCCATCATTTCCCCCTGATGGGGCGGCGCGCATGCTCTTGGTCCACCTTCCCAATGGAGTTCGGTTTCTCAATGACACATACAATGCCAATCCTCTGTCCATGCGCTATGCGTTGGAGACGCTCCGACGCCTGCCGTGTCCGGGGCGGCGATGGGCAGTGTTAGGCGATATGTTGGAGTTGGGAGCAGCGACTTCGGCGGCACACCGGATGGCTCTTGAGCAGGCTTGTGCAGTAGCCGATTGCGTCTGCCTCTTAGGCGATACCTTCGCAAGCTTTGCTCCAGCGTTTCCCAATGTCCGAGTGTGTAGTTCCCACAGGGAGGCAGCTGAATACTTATGGCAATGGGTGCAGCCGGGCGACCTAGTGTTGCTGAAGGGGTCAAGGAAGCTACAAATGGAGCGAATTCTTAGCCTGTATCGGCAGCGGTTGGATGCTAAGGTGGAGCACCATGCTGTACCATTTGGCGGCGTGGATATGGAAGACCTTTGATCCACCGGGGTTTGGAGTGTTCCAGTATGTAACCTTCCGTGTAGCGGCGGCGGCGATTACGGCACTTGTCCTTTCGTTCGTGTTTGGTCCCCCGATTATTCGCTTCCTCCGACGCCGGCAGCTCCATGAAAGGGGAAAGCCTGAGCTTCAAGGGGTGGGGAACCATGCCGGCAAACAAGGAACGCCGACGATGGGAGGAATTCTTGTGCTGCTGGCTATCCTCATTCCAACGCTGCTCTGGGCAAACTTGAGTAATGGGATGGTTATTGCCATTCTTGTGGTGACGGCTTGGTTGGGATGGGTGGGCTTCGTGGATGACTATCTCAAAGTTGTCAAGCGTTTGCCCAATGGACTTATTGGGCGTTACAAATTGCTGGGGCAAGTCACTATTGCGCTCGCTTTGGGAGTGGCTATTGTCTGCTGTCCAGAATGGTTTTCTAGTAGCTACCCGGCAGTGGCAACGCAGACGACAGTGCCCTTTCAGAAGAACGTGAACTTGGACTGGGGGGTGCTCTACATTCCGATGGTCATCTTTGTGATCACGGCAACCTCTAATGCGGTTAACCTGACAGATGGCTTGGACGGACTGGCAATTGGGACAGTGGGGATAGCGGCGTTGGCAATGGCTTTAATCTGCTACGTTTCGGGCAATGCTGTCTTTGCCAAGTACCTTAACATCATGCATCTGCGGGGTGCCGATGAGCTGAGCATCTTCTGTGCTGCGATGGTTGGGGCGGCGATGGGATTCCTCTGGTTCAACACTTACCCGGCACAGGTCTTTATGGGGGACACCGGTTCATTGGCGCTGGGGGGAGCGCTGGGAGCATTGGCTGTCTTGGTCAAGAAGGAACTGCTGCTTCCTATCCTTGGGGGCGTCTTCGTGCTGGAGGCGCTTTCAGTTATCCTGCAGGTGCTCTACTTCAAGTATACGAAGCGGCGCTATGGGCAGGGGCGTCGTCTCTTCCAGATGGCACCTTTGCACCATCATTTTGAGCGCTGCGGATGGCACGAAGCACAGGTAGTTGTCCGTTTCTACATCATCGCCGTGATTTTGGCTATTGTAACGATGACAACTTTCAAGGTACGCTGAAGAAACCGAGGGGGAGGTCATGAAATGTGCCCTTCTGACCGGTGGAGGAGATTGCCCGGGGATGAACGCCTTTATTCGGGCGGTGGTGCGAACGGTGCTGAATCTAAGTCCTGAAAGCCAAGTGTGGGGAGTTGTGGATGGCTGGAGAGGATTGGTGTTCGGACAGTATCGCCTTTTGGGCAAGCGGGATGTCTCCGGTATTGCTGCCTTAGGAGGGACGATTCTGGGAACGATGCGGTTCCCAGAGCTGGCAACGAATGTTGAATTCCAAAAGCAAGCTGCTCGGAATCTGGAGGAGGGGGGATTTGACTACCTCTTCGTTATCGGCGGCAACGGGAGCGTGAAGGCAGCATGGACATTAGAGCAAATCCTGCGCCGTAACAGCTGGCGCACCCGTATCCTGGTAGCCCCTGGTTCGATTGACAATGACGTTTGCAACAATTACGGTACCTCCATTGGCTTCTACAGTGCACTGGAGCGGAGTTTGGAGATGCTGAGCTGGATTCGGGATACCGCTAGCTCCCATCGTCGTGTCTATCTTATCCGCTCCATGGGACGGGATTCGGCGTATTTGGCGTTTTATGCTGGTATCATCGGGGGAGCTGAGTATGCCATTCGTCCGCATGAAACGGTGGATTTTGAACATCTGGCAGAGATTGCAGCGCAGCGCGACCGTGATACGATTATCGTTGTGTCCGAGGCGTACCCGAAGTCGCTGCGGGAAATCCAGGAGATTCTGGAGGGAATCTTCCGTCGCCGGGGAATTGAGCGAGAAGTTCGTGCTGTGGATATGAGTTACTTCCAGCGGGGGGGAAAAGCCTCTGTTACGGATATTCTCCGGGCCAGTTGGTTAGGATACCGGATGGTGTGCGATGCGCTGCGGGGGGCTCCCAGTGGCTTCTATGCGGCATACTATATCGGGCATGTGCAGGACCCGCTCCCTTTGGAAATTGCCGCTGATGATGCGCGCACGAACCATTTGGACATTCCGCCAGAGGTCATCCGGATGGCGCTGGCGCTGCGATGAGGAGGCTGTGGGTTTACAGCAGTGTTCTTCGTCTCGGGTTAAGCGCTGCTCTGATGTACCGGGCGAATTTTCTCTTCACGGCTGGATTAACTGTGCTCGTTGGTGTGGCGGTACAGCTTTTCCTCTGGTCGGCTGTCTACGGTTGGGGGCGCCAGCAGACATTTGCTTCCATCCCTTTTGCTCAAATGGCGCTCTACATTGCGTGTGCGACACTAAGCCTTGGGCTGACGCGCTCTGGACGGGTAGAGCGAATGGTGGCCGAAGAAATCCGGACTGGAGAGCTGGTGCGATATCTCCTCAAGCCGGTTGGACATGTGCCATATATGCTTTCCATGGCACTGGCAGAGCGAGCAGTTACGTTCCCCGTTGTGCTTGCGCTAGCATTGATTGCTATGTGGATAGCACTGCCGGAATTGTCTTTCCAGTTGGCTATTGGCCAACGCCTGGTATGGGCTGTTCCGTTTCTGCTGCTGGGTATGACGCTCAATTTCCTGATGGGACTTGGGATTTCCTATGCGGCTTTCTGGCTCGATGAGGTGTGGACACTCCACGTGGTCAAGGACATCAGCCTATGGTTTCTTTCAGGGCAGTTAGTCCCCTTGCTGTTGTTGCCTTCTGGACTGCGGCAGCTATCGGAGTGGCTTCCCTTCCAATACATTGCGTACGTACCAGCGGGGATTCTATCGGGGTTGATTCCGATGGAGGCGGTCTTCGTGCTTCTGGGCCGGGCACTGCTGTGGTGTGTTCTGCTTTCGTCACTGGTAGCGATGCTGTGGCATGTCGGGCTGCGGCGCTTCGGAGCATACGGAGGCTGAGATATGCTCTTTGCGCTCCGACTCTGGTTTCTCTTCTGCGGGCAAGCGCTGAGCCGAGAGATGGAGTACCGTCTCCACTTATGGTTGAGCTTCCTCATAGACGTGGTTTGGTACGCCGTTCAAGTGGGGCTCTTTGAGGTCATCTACCTGCACACATCGACGGTGGCTGGCTGGACACGGGCGGAGATGGCTGTCTTTTTGGGAACGCTCTTTGTGGTAGATGCACTGAATATGGCGCTTTTTTCCACCAACTTTTGGCGCATTCCGCAGTATGTGCTCACCGGTGAGCTGGACTTCTTTCTCCTGAAGCCCGTCTCGCCGTTCTTTTTGGTTTTCCTGCGCTATCCGAATGTGGCCTCTTTTCTGAACTTGGCGGTGGCGTTGACGGTATTGGGATATGGTTTGAGTCAAGTTCCGCTGCCATCGGTATGGTCTGCGGCGGTGTATCCGGTCTTTATCGTTAACGGGTTGCTGTGCATGCTCAGCTTTCAGGCGCTCATCGGAGCAATAGCTATCCGCATCTTTGCGGCGGAGGGGATTCAGCAGACATTCCACATCCTGTACCAGTTCGGTATGAAGCCCGATAGCATTTACACGCCTGTGGTGCGGCGGATTCTGCTGTATGTGTTCCCGATGGGGTTGGTCGCATCTGTGCCGGCACAGGTCGTGCTGGGAAAGGCGTCGTGGGAACTCATAAGCACAGGGCTCTTCATCCCACCACTGCTTTTGGTGGGTAGTCGGTGGGTCTTCCTTCGGGCGTTGCGCTACTATACGGGGGCCAGTGCCTGATGAAGCGGTTGCAGGGACGAAGGGTTGTGGTAGGGGTGACAGGGAGCATCGCTGCTTACAAGGCGCCGTTCGTCGTGCGAGAACTCCAGCGCCAGGGTGCAGAGGTGCGCGTGGTTGTTAGCTCGTCTGCACTGCAGTTCGTTACAGAAGCAGCATTGGGGGCTTTCGCGCCTGTTGTGAGTCAAGTGTTCCCTTCGGGACTTTCTGGGAGTTGGCATATAGAGTGGGCGCGTTGGGCTGAGGTCATGCTCATTGCCCCCTGTTCGGCAACGACGTTAGGGAAGTTGGCCGCAGGGATTGCCGACACGGCGCCCACATTGGTTGCAAGTTCATTGCCGCGGACAACTCCACTGGTGTTGGCCCCAGCTATGGATAGCGAACTGTGGGAGCAGCCGGCAGTCCAGCGGGCTGTTGCTCGGTTGCGGGAGGACGGTGCTTGGATAATTCCCCCGGCTGTTGGGGAGTTAGCCAGTGGTACCGTTGGTATTGGCCGATTGCCAGAGGTGGAGACCCTTCTGGGCACAGTGGAGGGAGCTTTAGTGACGGGAGTCTTGACGCCGTCCCGTCGGCGGATATGGGAAGGGCGGCGCGTGCTTGTGACAGCAGGACCGACCCGCGAGCCGATAGATGCGGTGCGCTATCTTACCAATGCCTCCAGCGGGCGTATGGGCTACGTTATTGCCGAGGCGGTGCGCGATCGGGGAGCATCTGTTGTCCTGGTGTCGGGTCCGACGAACTTGTCCGTACCTGCAGGGATTGAATTCCAGTCTGTAGAAACAGCCGAGCAGATGCTTGCTACCGTTGTCCAATGGCAGGAATGGGCGGATGTCATTATTGCCGCTGCTGCTGTGGCAGATTATACGCCCGTGGAGCCGCAGGCGGGCAAGATCAAAAGGAGCGAAGGGGAATTTCTGCTGCGCTTGCGTCCAGCAGTGGATGTGCTGGCAAATCTTAGTGCTCGCCGTCGTGCTGGGCAGATGTTGGTTGGTTTTGCCCTGGAGGTAGAGGCAGAGTGGGTTGCGGCTGAGCAGAAACGCCAAAGTAAAGGTGTAGATTTGCTGGTACTGAATTGTCTCCGCTGGGGGCGCAGTGGTTTCGGCGGAGAGGAGAATACGATTGCCCTTTTTCTCCCTGACGGGCGCATTCGGATGTTCCCACCTCGATCAAAGCGTGTCTGTGCGGAATGGATTGCCAACGCGATTGAAGAGTTCCTCCAATCCACGCAATTACTCCCATGACAGAGAAGAAAGCGAAGCGGCAGCTTCTCCTGGATGCGGCGGCAGAGATCTTTGCTCGCAAGGGCTACCATGCAACGCGGGTCTCCGAAATCGCAGAGCGAGCAGGGGTAGCCAAAGGAACAGTCTACGAGTACTTCCGCACCAAGGAGGAACTCTTCTACGCCCTTTTGGATAGCTGGTTGACCCAGTTTGAGCATGAGTTGAGTGAGCAGTTGACCGGAGTTGCTGATCCTCTCCAGCAAGCCGATATAGTCCGGGAGGCAGCAGTGATGTTCTACTGCCGTCATGCAGCTCATGCTCCTATATTTCTGGAATTCTGGGCTCATGCCCTGCGCAGTATTGATAGCCGTTTTCTGGAGCGTATCCGCCGTTTCCGCCAATTCCTGCTAGACTTGGGGTGCCGTTTGACAGGGGAGCTGGTCGCCCGCGGTGTTTTCCTCCCCGTTGACATCCCTTCGGTGGTATATCTGGAAGCCGGCATTTCGGACGGGATCTTCCTGTTGTGGGTGCTTTCGGGGCGGAATTTCCCGTTGGAGCGGGCGTATGTCTTCCGGCAGTCGGTGTTAGGACTTGGACTGCTTTCCGATGCCGCTCGGAAGCAATTACAAGGGAAGCTTCGGCAAAAGCTCCAAGACGGGTTTCTGTCGGAGCCATAGGCGCAGAAGCTAAGAGAAAGCCGTAGATGGGGTCGGCACACAGAGGGGGTACTTACTCGTCTTCGGTTGGCGGGATCGAGAACGTAAGAGGGAAGAATGCAGCCTCTTCTGTGGGAGCGGGTGCGGGATGTGTGGCTTTTCCAGCGACGGGCACAGTCAGGAGAGGTGGAGGTTACGGCAGGTACCATCGTCTATGGGGCATTGATTAGAGCGTTTTTGGTCATCGTGGGAGGTCTGTCTTTGGCAAGCTTCTTCCCTGACTTCCGACGCTACTGGTGGCTTCTCCTGTTTACTCTTTGGGGTATGGTCTTCTATCCGGCCTACCGACGCTGGAGTGAGTTTACCCGCCATGTGCGTCAGCTTAAAGAGGAGTTGCTCTGCGGCTCCTGCCGTTACTTTGACGAGACGGGACAGCTTTGTACGCTGTTGGACGAGCATGTGCGCCCGGACTATATCCCCTGTGAAGGGCTGGCATGGGAGGCTCGTAGGGAGTGGGAAGAATAGTCCACAGCTGCAGCGTAATTTTGCACGTGGTGAAAAGCACATCTGCGTGAGATCCAATGCCAGTAATCACCATTGATGGACACCGATTGGAAGTGCCAGCCGGCAAGACGATTATTGAAGCGGCGTACGAGAACGGACTTCAGATTCCTCATTTCTGCTGGCATCCGGCGCTCTCGGTTGCGGGGAATTGTCGTATGTGTTTGGTAGAAGTGGGTCTGCCACGGCGGCGGGCTGATGGGACACTTGAGGTAGATGAGCGTGGGCAGCCCGTTATTGCCTTCCTGCCGAAGCTGCAGATTGCCTGTGCAACACCGGTTGCCGATGGGATGGTCATTCGCACTAAAAGCGAGCGAGCTGTTCGGGCACAGGAGGCTGTTATGGAGTTTCTGCTGATCAACCATCCCTTGGATTGCCCCATCTGTGACGAGGCGGGACAGTGTAAGCTACAGGAGTACGCCTTCCGCTATAGCCGTGGCTTTAGCCGCTTTGGAGAGGAGAAAGTCCACAAGCCAAAGCGGATTCTCTGGGGTCCGACCATTGTCTTTGATGCTGAACGATGTATTCTCTGCTCTCGGTGCATTCGGTTTGCTAACGAAATTGCAAAGCAGCCGGTGCTCACCTTCGTTGAGCGGAATGACCATGTCACCATTGAGCTGTACCCGGGTACGGAGTTTGACAACCCTTATTCGATGAACGTCATTGAGCTATGTCCTGTCGGGGCGTTGACCAGCCGCGATTTCCGTTTCCGTGCGCGGGTCTGGGAGATGAGTTTTACGGACTCTATCTGCCCTGGGTGTGCACGGGGCTGCAACATCCGCGTCGGGGTGCGGAACAATGAGATTCTGCGCCTGGAACCGCGGCGCAATCTGCATGTGAATCAGTATTGGATGTGCGACGAAGGACGGCTGACGCAATACGGCTTTGTGAATGTCAACCGGGTTGATGGACCCCATTTGCGCCGTACCGTTTCTACGGCATTGGAGCGTGCGACGTGGGAGGAAGCGTATGAGGCGGTTGCAACCGCATTGCGGCGATATAAGCCTACAGAAATTGCCGTGATTGCTTCAGGACGGCTGACCAACGAGGATGCCTATGCTGTGAAGAAATTTGCTCAGATGGTGCTCAAGACACCGCATATAGACTTTCCACGACGGGAGGATCCCTACTTTGGTGATGATTTCCTCCGGTGTCGCGATCGCAATCCGAATACGACAGGAGTGCTTGAAATTGGGATAAAACCAGGGCCAGGTGGTCTTACTCTATCTGAACTGCCAGAGCGGGTGCGCTACGGTGCCATCCGCTGTCTTTACATCGTGGAGGAAGATCCGGTATCCCTATTGCCAGAGCTTCGGCAGGCACTGGAAGATGCCGAGGTGGTTATTGTGCACGCTTCCAACTGGACTGAGACAGCGAAGGGCGCCCATATTCTGTTGGCAACGACCACGTACGCGGAGTTAGAAGGGACGTATACCAACATTCAACGGCGGGTGCAACTTTTGCGTCCAGCTATTGCCACGAAAGAGCGTGATCGTTTCCAGGCAGGGATGGCCGCAAGCCGATTGGATAAGTTCGGTGCCTGGAATGATCGCTGGACTCACGGACCTCGCCGGGATTGTCGGCAAACCTGGTATCACCTTCGGGAAATTGCCCATCGTCTGGGAACGGTGTGGAAGTGGCGGCGTTCGGAGGAGGTGTTCCAGGAGATTACCCACGAGATACCCAGTTTCGCAGGGATGACATACGAACTGCTGGAAACTTACCAGGGCATTGTGCTGGGGAAGGGCCGGAATCCCGATCCGGTCCCGCCACTCCGCTATGAATCGCATGTGTTGAAGCCATAAAGGATGCCATGGCAGATTTCCTTGTTCAACTTGTGATCGCCTTCGTCAAAGCCTTCCTGGTTGTCAACACCGTGCTCTTGGCGGCCGCGACATTGGTATACGTAGAGCGCCGTGTAGCGGCTTGGATTCAGGACCGCATCGGACCCAACCGTGTAGGTCCTTTCGGTTTGCTCCAGCCGTTTGCCGATGTCATCAAGCTGTATTTCAAAGAAGATTTAGTGCCGGCTTTAGCCGATCGGACATACCATCGCTTGGCGCCGCTCATTTCTATCGCCGTAGCGCTAAGCCTGTATGCCGTGATACCTATTGCCGATTCCATCATCGTCGGCGGGGAGCGCATTCCAATATCCGTTGCGCCGGGGATCAACGTGGGTGTTCTCTACATTCTGGCGATGACCTCTATCGGAGTCTATGGCATCGTTCTGGCGGGGTGGGCCTCGAACAACAAGTATTCGCTCCTAGGAGGATTGCGCTCCTCGGCACAGATGATCTCGTATGAGCTGGCCCTGGGGCTCTCCATTGTCGGTGTTGTGATGGTGGCGGGGACTTTGGACCTATCCGAAATTGTTGCTCGGCAGAAGTATGTTTGGAACATCGTCTACCAGCCTCTCGGTTTCCTGCTTTTCCTCATTGCTTCTTTTGCAGAGACCAATCGCGCTCCCTTTGACCTCCCGGAAGCGGAGCCGGAGCTGGTTGGCGGCTATCACACAGAGTACTCCGGCATGAAGTTTGGGCTCTTCTTCTTGGCGGAGTACTCCAATATGGTGGTGGCGTCGCTGATGATGGTGACGCTCTTCCTTGGGGGATGGCATGTGCCTTTCATCCCTGATCTTCCGCAGTGGCTGGGATTGCAGGAGGGCTCGGTGGGATTGGTCCTGTTCCAAGCAGGGGTGACTCTGTCCAAGACGGCAGTGCTGTTGTTCTTTTTCATTTGGGTCCGGTGGACAGTCCCGCGCTTCCGATATGACCAGCTCATGCGACTGGGCTGGCGAGTGCTGCTACCTTTGGCGCTTCTCAATATCGTCGTCACCGGTGCGCTTTTGCTGTTTCTGGGGTCTGTCTGAGTCTTATAGGGAAAGCGATGAACATTACGCAGAACACGGAAGCCCAGCGGATGAGCTTTTGGGAGAGGCTGTATCTTCCCGAGATTGTGCGGGGACTGGGCATTACACTGCGGCAGATGTTTAAGCCGAAGTTCACTCGGCAATATCCCGAAGAGCGTTGGGAGCCATTGGGCTCCTACCGGGGGCGCCCAGTACTGGTATTGGATGAGGATGGCGAACGCTGCGTTGCTTGCGGACTCTGTTCCCGTGTCTGCCCAGCGCTTGCGATTGAAGTACAAGCAGCGGAAACCGAGCGCGAGAAGGAACGCTATCCGGTCAAGTTTGAGATTAACATGCTGCGCTGCATCTATTGTGGTTATTGCGAGGAAGTCTGCCCAGAGGAGGCAATTGTCATGAGCAAGGACTACGAGCTGGTCTTTGAAGACCGGGAGTCCGCCATCTTCGGCAAAGAGCAGCTGCTTGTGCCAATTGCGCAACTGCAGGATCGTTTGGAGTTCCTGCGTCGCTACAAGTAGCATTGAGATCGGGGCAGTTTGGGGAGAGAGACTTCAATTCGGGCTGAGGGTGTTTCGGGAATTCCTTGAGCCGGTGTTGATAGTGCCCCAGCTGGTGTTCGTAGTTCCTATTCTGCTCGTATTGTCTGGAGTCTTGCTGGAGACGCTCAATCTGCGTATGAGCTGGATTTGACAGGGAGTGTCGTCTTGGTATTGCTTAGTGCAGCGGCTGATGCGCTCAACATGTCGGGAGAGCTCCCGGCTGAGCCGTTCAATGGGGCGAGACAGATCCTGAAGAGAGCGTCGGATATGGTTCGGGCGCTGAGCATGACGGAGTGGAGGCAGGGAGTGGGACCGGCCTGTGCTGGACTGTGTTGTAATCTGAGCTGGGGCTGTGGTGACCCTTCTTCCCTCCGTCAGCTCAGTTAGGTGTGGGCTGTAGGCGACTGGGAAATGGGGCAGAAGGAGCGTAGATGTGGAGTCTAGACACCGCGGGGACTTGTAAGGATAGGAGTCCAATGGAGCCGGTGGAAGCAAGTGGAATGGAGCGCTATTGGTAAAGGGAGGGAGGAGTTGGAAAGGGCGAGGGGGTGCTAGCTGGGGGAGTCGGTCAAACCGTGGTCCCCGGTGTTCCCGAAAACGGTCTAACCACCTCTTCCACTCTTCTTTGGGTGAATACGGTTTCCAGCGGAGGTAGAATTCTCGGCCTTTGGGTAAATGCGGTTGCCAGCGGGGGTAGAATTCCCGGCATCGGATGTCGGCTCCCTCTTCTGCTACCGCTGCGGGAGAGATTATTGCTCCTACCCCAACGAGCGCAGACAACACTGTTCGTGCCGTCCATCCCATGCTTTCTCCTCTGGAGGGTGTAGCACGGGACTCCAGTGTTGTTTTTTGAGTCGCCTGCGCTCTGACGGGTTTAGTCCCCCCACGCTGTTCCCCGGCGATGGTTGCGCAGGAGAGTCAGCTTCCTCGCTGCTCATCTCGGTTGAAGAATGGGCGTAGCAGGTCTATGGGAATCGGGAAGAGGATTGTAGAGTTCCGCTCACTAGCAATTTCCGTCAGCGTTTGCAGGAAGCGAAGCTGCAGAGCAACGGGGTATCGCTGAATCGTTTGAGCGGCTTCCGCAAGGCGCTGGGCTGCCTGGTACTCGCCTTCGGCACTGATGATTTTAGAACGGCGTTCCCGCTCCGCTTCAGCTTGTCGTGCCATTGCCCGTTGCATCTCTACCGGAAGGTCAATCTGCTTCAGCTCCACTGCCGTCACCTTGACTCCCCAGGGTTCTGTGTGGTTGTCGATGATTTCCTGAAGGTGTCGGTTAATCGTCTCCCGCTCTGCCAGAATTTCATCCAGTTCCGATTGCCCCAACACACTGCGGAGCGTGGTCTGGGCAATTTGGCTAGTAGCGAATAGGTAGTTCTCCACGACGTTGACGGCTTTCTCAGGGTCTACAACGCGGAAGTACACAACGGCGTTGACCTTGATAGAGACATTGTCCCGCGTAATGACGTCCTGGGACGGGACCTCCATGGCGACGGTGCGCAGGCTTACCTTTACCATCCGGTCAATGAACGGAATGAGCAAAATGAGTCCCGGGCCCTTTGAGCCGATGAGGCGTCCCAAGCGGAAGACCACTCCACGCTCATACTCGTTGAGGATGCGCAGAGATGAGCTGAGAACAATCAACGCCAACAGAATGAGGACGAGCAATTCCATCGTCAACAGTCCTCCGAGTAGTTCCACAATTGCTACGACGAGCTTGACAAGGAGCTCCATGAGCGAGAGTGCTCAAGGGGTTCAACGTGGAGCAGAAAACCTTCGCGAGCGACGACTCGGACGTATGTCCCTGGTTCGATCGGCTGCCGAGCCGACGCCCACCAGAGTTCTCCTAAGAGACGCACGCGCCCACGGTGTTCGGGAGTAATACGCTCTACAACCTCTGCCGTTAAGCCAATGAGTCCTTCGCCTCCACTATAGGGACGGCGCATCTGAGCTTGGATTCCCTTCCCCAGCACCCAGGTGAAGAAGACAACACTTCCGAGAACCGTCGGTAGAATGACTGTCCAAGAAATGCGGAGGAATTCCGCCGGGGAGTCTATCAGCATAATGGAGCCCAAGAGCAACGAGATGATTCCCGCAATGGTTAAGAGTCCGTAGCTGGTGATTTTCAGCTCCAGCAAGAATAAGACAAGGGCAACGGCGATGAGGGCTAAACCCGCATAGTTAATGGGCAGCATTTGTAGAGCATAGGCACCCAGGATGAGGCAGATGGCGCCGACGACTCCAGGGACAATAGCGCCGGGGTTGTACAGTTCAAAGAGCAGTCCATAAAGACCCAGCATGAGGAGGATGTATGCGATGTTCGGATCACTCAACAGAGCCAACAGGCGTTGGCGCCAATTCATGGGGACGTGTTTGCGATGGGCTTGTGCTGTATGCAGAATTTTCGTGCCCGAAGGTAGCTCAACGGAACGTTCCTCCAGAGCTGTAAGCAGCGAGTCCAGTGATGGGGCGATAAGATCGATAACCCGTTCGCGCAGAGCCTCACGCTCCGTACTGGAAATGCTACGGCGAACAGCATCCTCTGCCCAACGCACGTTGCGCTTACGCTGTTGCGCAATGGTGCGAGCAAAAGCAGCGGCATCGTTTGTGATCTTGTCTGCCATGATGGAATCTCCGGTTTCTCCACCGAGCCCAACAGGGTGGGCTGCTCCGATGTTTGTCCCCGGTGCCATGGCGGCAATGTGGGCTGCCAGGGTGATGAAGACACCAGCAGATCCGGCCCGTGCGCCGGATGGAGCAACGTAGACGACCGTAGGAACCTTTGCTTGGAGGAGGGTCTGGACAATAGTGCGAGTTGCTTCCAACAGCCCGCCTGGGGTATTGAGCTGGAGGATCACAGCTTCTGCCGCCTGCTCTTCGCCCATGCGAACAAGCATGGTGATATACTCAGCCGTTGCTGGGTTAATTGTTCCGTCAACCGTTCCGATGAGGACAACCTGTCCCAATAGCGTTACGGCGCTGCATCCCAGTGCAAGCGCTGTGTGTAAGAAGCGCATGGATACTTCGTGCCCCAACGTTGGATTGTTGCACAAGATTACGAAAAAAACATCACCGCGACTGCACGAGCGAAACAGGAGCATTGTTCGTCTCTGCTGGTGGAGCAGCTCGGAGGGACGCCATGCGGTTGACTTGGGGGATGGCAGTGGCATTGCTCGTGATTGGTTGCGCTACTCCACGGGGTAGTTACCGCGATTACTTCGGCTTCCACAATGAACCTCCGGCTCAGCCTTCGGAGCAGAGCAAGCAGTCGTCTGTAGAGGGATATCCCCAGTGGCGGGGCAGGGAGGTGGAGACGTACGTCGTTTTTGTTCCCGGAGGAGTATACAGCGATTGGTATGCCCCATGGTATCCGTACCCTCTACACTACTGCGCTCCGAGAGCTTATTGGCACTTCAGGTCTTGGCATTGCTGGTGGTGTTACCCCTACCCCGCTCCACCGGTTGTTGTCGTGGTCCCGCAGGAGCCGGAACCGCCGAGGAAGGTCCGAACCTTTGGTCCTGCGCGGGGGAATGTAGAGAGAGTGCAGGCAGATGATGTGCAGGCAGAAGCAGGGGGTGGGCGTATGCGGAGCAAGAGTAGCGGTTCGGCAGTGGAGGAGAGGAAGAAGGAGCAGCGCTCTCCCGGCCGCACAGGGGAGGAGGGTGGGCGAGCGCGAATGCGGGGTGAGGAATCCCAGCGCGAAAACCTGCGTGCTGTGGAGGTAGGTGCCGAAGATAGCAGCGCCTCCGCTGGCGGAGGACGGTCGCGGCGAAAACCGTAGTAGAATTACTCTTCGAGACCTTCAGGCTCTATTGTTCGGCTGGGAGCTTCTTCTTCCGCCGGGAAAGTGCTACTGCGGATTTGGATAATCCGCAGCTCCGCCTGTGCTAAATAGGTGCGGCAGGAGGCGATAAGCTGCATTGCTTCCTCGTAAAGCTGGAGGAGCTGTTCTATGGGAAGCGTGCCCCGGTCCAGTTGGGCAACGATTTCTTCCAAGCGGGCAAGCTGAGCTTCAAAAGAGGGGGAGGGTGGAGTGCTGTTTGTGTTCGGCTTTTCCATGGGCTGCTGTTGGGGAATGTTCGCTATCCTCGGAAAGGACGGTTATGAGACGGGCAAGAGCTCGTTCTCGGAGGCGGATGATTTCCACCTGGCGTATCCCGCGAAGAGAAGCTTCTGCGGGTATGGACTGTCCGCGAAGGCGCAGCAATGCGAAGCCGCGTCGAAGGGGGGCCAGGGGATGGAGGCTTTGGCAGTGGGCTTCCAATGCTATAAGACGCTGGTGGAATTGAGATATCGCACGGTCTACGGCATGCTGGAGACGGTCGGAAAGCTCATCAATGTCCTGCATCAGTGTCCGAATCCGTTCCGGTAGGCGGCGGAGGGCAGAATGGTGGGCGAACCACTCTACGCGGGTGTGGGCGAATTCAAAGCTGCGCTTGACATCCTGCCAGAGGCGCTGCTCCAGAGAGCCAAGCCAGTCGAAGAGCGCCTGCTGTCCGAACTGAGAAACAAGTTCAGCCGCTGCTGTGGGTGTCGGTGCCCGAACGTCGGCGACAAAGTCAGCAATCGTGTAATCAACCTCGTGTCCGACGGCGGAGATAACGGGGATGCGGGAGTTGTAGATCGCTTCAGCAACCTCGATGGTGTTAAATGCCCAGAGATCTTCCAGGGATCCGCCTCCACGACCCACGATAAGGACTTGGGCATCTGTCTGGTTGAGCTCAGCAATTGCCTGGGCAATGTCAGCGGGGGCGTGTTCGCCCTGGACCAGCGTGGGGCGAAAATAGACCGTCGCAGCGGGCATACGGCGGCGGAGCGTGGTCAGCATATCGTGGATGGCAGCTCCGGTTGGCGAGGTAGCAATCCCGATACGCAGAATAAACCGTGGGAGAGGGCGCTTCCGTTCTGGTGCGAACCAGCCGCGAGCATGGAGCTCCTGCTTGAGGCGTTCAAAGGCTTCGTATAGACTCCCGATTCCGTCCGGACGCAGGCTCCAGCAGTCTAACTGGTACTGCCCACGCTGCGGGCGTACCGTCACGCTCCCTTCGGCAATGACACGCATACCGTCGTGTGGCTCAAAATTCAATGGGCGTCCGCGCCAGAACACACAAGCGATCTGCGCCCCTTCATCTTTGAGCGTGAAGTAGCGATGCCCGGACGTGTGGAGCTTGTAGTTGGAAATCTCCCCGCGGACTCGGACGTACGGGAAGCTCTCCTCCAGCAGAAGCTGGAGTTGCTGCGTCAGTTGGCTTACGCTCAGCGTCGGAAGCTCCACTTCCATCACTGGAATAACTGCAGGCTAAAACGGACGAAGAAGGGGACGAAGACCAGACTCAAAATTGCCATCAGCTTGATGAGGATGTTGAGCGAAGGACCGGAAGTGTCCTTGAACGGATCGCCGACCGTGTCTCCGATGACAGCAGCTTTGTGAGCTTCAGAACCCTTGCCGCCGAGGTAGCCTTTCTCAATGTACTTCTTCGCATTGTCCCAGGCTGCTCCTGAATTTGCCATGCTCGTTGCTAATGCCACGCCGGAGACGATGGCGCCAATGAGCACGCCGGAGAGCATTTTCAGTCCGAAGAGGAAGCCCACTACCAAGGGGGTTCCTAAGACAAGCAGTCCTGGTGCGATCATCTCTCGCAGCGAAGCTTTTGTAGCGATATCCACGCACTGTCGGTAGTCGGCTCGGGCGGTTCCTTCCAGTAATCCAGCAATCGTACGGAACTGACGCCGGACTTCCTCAATCATGTCGAAAGCAGCCCGTCCGACTGCCCGCATCGTCAGGGCGGAGAAAGCGAACGGAAGCACTCCACCGATGAGGAGTCCTGCCAAGACCCATGGGTCCAAGAGACTGGTTGTGTGGAGGATGTCCAGCTCAGGGGCAAACTCCTGTGCTCGGGTGATGAAGGCAGAAAACAATGCCAATGCTGTCAGAGCGGCCGAGCCGATGGCAAATCCTTTGCCGATGGCAGCGGTCGTGTTGCCAGCCGCGTCCAGCACATCGGTCCGTTTCCGTATCTCTGCTCCCATCCCACCCATCTCGGCGATCCCGCCAGCATTATCGGCTACGGGACCGTAAGCATCAATGGTCAATGCCGTTGCAATGGTTCCTAACATTCCCAACGCAGCAACCGCCACACCATACATACCCCCGAGCGTGTAGCCAACAACAGCGGTCAACGCCAGCAGTAGAGCAGGAATGACAGTGCTGGTGTATCCAACGGCTAAGCCTCCAATCATGACCGTTGCTGCCCCTGTGCGGGCCGAATCGGCTAACTGTTGGACGGGGCGGAAGCGATTGGAGGTAAAGTAGTCGGTCACAATCCCTGTCAAAAGCCCTGTTATCAAGCCGACCAGGACACAGAAGAAAATCCCCAGCGCCGTGTATTGCTGCCCGAAAATGGTGAAGGTCTCCGGTAGCATAGCCTGCGAGCTGATATAGACTCCAATTGCCAGCAGTCCTGTTGCGATCAGCAGGCTGCGACGCAGTGCGTTTTCTACGTCAGCCTCTGTCTGCACGCGGGTGAGCAGCACGGCAATCAAGCTGCAGAGAACACCGATTGCGCTAATAGCGAGGGGAAACAGGAGAGCGGGCAGATTCTCAGGAAATGCTACTGCTCCAATCACTAAAGCCGCACATGTACTCTCGGCAACAGAGCCGAATAGGTCGGCCCCCATTCCGGCGATATCCCCTACGTTGTCCCCGACGTTATCGGCAATGACGGCAGGATTGCGGGGATCGTCCTCTGGGATGCCTGCTTCCACCTTGCCGACCAAGTCTGCGCCCACGTCAGCGGCTTTCGTATAAATCCCTCCGCCGACGCGGGCAAACAAAGCTACGCTGGACCCCCCCAGGGCAAAGCCGGAGAGAACTTCCATGACTGTGCGCCTTTCTACTCCGTGGAGGAGAGCATCCAGTCCCAGGTAGACCAGGACTAATCCCACAATGGCGATCCCTGCCAGACCGAAGCCCATAACGGCTCCGGAGTGAAACGCCGTACGGAAGGCATGGGATAGCGAAATCCGTGCCGACGCCGCCGTACGGACATTCCCGTGTGTAGCAATCCGCATTCCAATGAATCCAGCCAGAACCGAGCAGAAAGCTCCACATAGAAACGCCAGTGCCGTGTAAATCCCCTCTCGCACCGGTGTCATAGGGTCATCGATGAGCAGCGTGATGAGGATAGCGAATCCCAGCATGTACAGCGCCAGCACGCGATACTCACGCAGGAGGAATGCCATAGCACCTTCAGCAATAGCGCTGGCGATATCCCGTAGGCGGTGTGCTTCTTCTGCCGAAGCTGCACCTGCCTCGACGGAGACCGCCAGCACACGCTGTCGGAAGGCAAATGCTACCCCTAACGAAAGTAACCCTGCTGCAAGAAGGAGCCCTACAACCATAGCCCTATCCTCGGCTAAAGGAACCCATTCCTGGCTTGTTCTGCAAAAATGCTAATTTTGTAATGACGACACGGGCTCTTGGCGCAGTTGGTCAGCGCGCTTCCTTGACATGGAAGAGGTCGCTGGTTCGAATCCAGCAGAGCCCACAAGGGGAATGGAGGCACGAATGAAGTTTCGCCAGGAGTGGTGGCTTCCCCGTGCAGCGGAAATTCGCTATAGTGAGCCTATTGCCTGGACGTAAGAAGGAAATGGCCCCCGCAGTGACAATCCATGCCATAGGATGCTTATGCCACCGGGTGATAACGATGGTTGCCACGCGCCGAAGATGGTGCAGACTCAGAAAAGGAAGTTTCCGGCCTCCAGTTGGGGTGGTGTTTTTAGGAAAAACGCATAGGCCAGGGCGCTGATGTACAGTGCTGCTTGCAGCTGGAGAGGAGCGCCGGATAGGAGCTTACTGCCGTGGGACCAGGGAGTGAGCGGTCATCTGCTCCAGTTCCTGCAACGTCACGGATTTCGGACGCATGATGGGGGTTCCCAGAATGCGATGGGTTAAGGTCTGAGCACAGATGCCCAGAGCGCGGGAGACACCGAACATGACAGTGTAGAACTCAGACTCCCGCATACCATAGGCGTAGAGGAGCGAACCAGAAATGGCATCCACATTGGGCCAGGGGTTCTTTGCCTTGCCGTGACGTTGGAGGACTTGCGGAACGATGCGGTAGAGCTGTTCAACCAAGGCGATCAGCTCGTGCTGCAGGTTATATCGCTGGGCGAATTGTCGGAAGAGGGTAAAGCGGGGGTCGGGAACCCGCAGGACAGCATGTCCATAGCCGGGGATGACATGCCCGCCCTGGAGCCAGGACCATACGTACTGCTCCACAGCTTCGTCGCTGGGATTAGTCCCGAGCGTGTCTATCATCTGTAGGAGGAAGCGCAGGCATTCTTGGTTTGCAAGTCCGTGCAGAGGTCCGGCCAGTCCATTCAAGCCGGCGCTAATTGCGTAGAAGGGATCAGAGAGGGCAGAGGCGACGGTATATCCAGTCATTGCGCTAACATTTCCCCCTTCGTGGTCGCTGTGCAGAACGAGGTAGAGGCGAATCAAATCCCGGAACTGCCCCGTGGGATCAGGTAGCCCCAAGAGAGTGGCGTAGTTTGAAGCCCAGTCCAACTCCGGATTGGGAAGCAGTGGTTCGCTCCGGTGGAAGCGGAGGCGGTAGATACCAGCGGCCAACGTCGTGAGGCGTCCCAGGAGAGTTAAGCAATCATCCAGCCAGAACTTCCATAGCTCGCTGCGGGGAACGCCCTGCTGAAATGCCTGGCGGAAAGTAGACTCGCGCTCCATCGCTAACACACCGAGGCTAAGCATAGCCATCGGGTGGCTGTCCGATGGAAGTGCTCGTAGGACGTTCCAGACATAATCTGGAACCGTGGCTCGCTCGGCAAGGATTTGACGAAGTGAGGCAGTTTGGTCAGCTGTGGGAAGTTCGCCAGTGCAGAGAAGCCAGAAGATCTCCTCGGGAGTCCGGTCCGCCAGCTCAGCGATGGGAATATTTCGGATGCGGAGCCCTTCGTTTGGGAGCACCACCGATGTTTCGCACAGCAAAGCGGGGACTCCGCGCATACCACCGATGATTTGTTCTGCTCGGATTTCGGCGACGGCGGTACCACCATATTGCGAAAGGAATGTCCGAAGACGATGCTGCCATTCAGGGGCGAGCTCTGTCAAGCGTTGAAGCAGAGGATGCATAGGACTGCGTCGTGTTTAGTACGACCGCAAGGAGAGCAGTTGTGCAAACTTAGAAAAGTTCATGCGAATAGCCTTTGATGTGCATCAGCGTAGAGTGGAGGGAGGTGGAAACGAAAGAAGGCGTAATTTTGTAATGTCGCTGGCGCATTCGTCTAGCGGTTAGGACACCGCCCTCTCAAGGCGGAAACGGGGGTTCGACTCCCCCATGCGCTACCAAGTGGTACGGATAAATGCACCGAGGGCAGAAGGCACCACCATTTGTACTGTTGGACGAGCAGGGGGAACCGTGGGATGGAACGACGCTGCAAGGTCGGTGGGTGGTGCTGCTCTTTTATCCGCGAGATTTTAGCCCAGTGTGTACGGCACAATTGTGTCAGTACCGGGACCGGTGGGAGCTTCTGGCATTGCCGGAAGTTGTGGTGGTGGGGATCAGTCCAGACACGGTTGAGCGACATCGGCATTTCCGAAAGCGGTATCGGCTTCCGTTCCCGCTGTTGGCGGACCCTACCCTGGGGGTTTTCCGTAAGTACGGGATGCTCACACTGGGGATGATGCCGGCTCGGGGGGTCGTCGTGATCGATCCGGAGGGGACGATTCGCTACCGATGGCGGAGCGTGACAGGGCTGCGATATCCATCGGCGGAGAGTCTGCGGCAGGTAGTGCAGCGGCTGCAAGCGGGACAAATATAGGTGGTGGAGCAGTGAAGTTGCGCAGTCCAGAAGTACAAGAGCTTATGGAGCCGTGGCTGAGGGAGCAGGAGTGGATGTGGCTTCGGGAACGTGCGGGGGAATGGGCGGAAGCGGACGTGCTCCCGGAGGATGTGATAGTGTGGATGCACAGGAAAGGCTTCTTCAAGCTATTTGTGCCGGCGGCGTTCGGAGGACGGGCGGTTTCTCTGACAGAGGCGATTCAGCTCTACGAGGCGTTGGCGCAGGCGGACGGCAGTGTTGCGTGGCTGGTGCAAATTGGAGCGGGAGGGGGGTTCTTTGTGCCTTCATTTGAGCCGGCGATTGCAGCAGAATTGTTTGGTCCAGAGCAGGCGGTCTTAGCGGGTTCGGGAGCTATTGGAGGGTATGCGCGTCGGGTTACTGGGGGATATCGGGTCAGTGGGCGATGGCGGTATGCCAGTGGGGCGCAGTATGCTACCTTCTTTACGGCAAATGCCCGGATTGAGGGCAGTGATGCAATTCGGGCATTTGTCTTCTTGCCCCATCAGGTACGGCTGGAGCGTGATTGGCGTGCTCTGGGGATGCGGGCGACTTCAACGTGGAGCTTCGCCGTAGAAGACGAGTTCGTTCCTGAGGAGCTGAGCTTTGTTGTTGGGCAGAAGCGCTGGGAGCCAGGGCTTGGGGTTTATGAGGTCCCGTTCGGGTTGTTTGCGACAGCTTCTATCGGTGCTGTCGCCATTGGGCTAGCGGAGGCCTGCCTTTGGGAGCTGGACAATGCGGGAAGGTTTTCCGGGAAGGGTCAAGTTCGGCAGTGGTGGCAGCGGTGGGGGTATGCTCATCAGCTCTTCCACAGTATTGTAGCGCAGGTAGAAAAGGACGCAGAGGTCGGAAGATTAGGGCCTGTACAGGCACGGCGTGCAGAATGGCTTCTGCAAGAGGCAGTGCAGGTTGTGCGCCGTCTCCTTCTTGAGTTGCTTCCCTTGGCGGGGATGTGCGCTGTTGTAGAAGGGGAAACACTGGGTCGCTTCGTGCGGGATTTTCTGACGGTCTGCCAACATCGAGCGCTGTGGTCGTGGCAGTGGGGGATGCTGTCATGGGGGCAGGAGCAGGACTTGGTGGACTCTTCCGCTTGTTAGATCGGCGTCTGACGCGGGTAGGCGAGCAGGGGTTTTTCCGCTTTTCGCGCGTGGTCGCCTTCGGGAGCGTTTTTCTCGGGAGTATGGCGTTGACGTTATCCTTGGCGATTTTGGAGGGATTTCAGCGGACCTTGTATGAGCAGGCGTTGCGTTTCACATGGCATGTACAGGTGCGAATGTTCGGGGGGCGGATGTTTGCCTACGACGGTGTCGTGCAGCGTTTAAAGCAGTGGTTTCCTGGCGCAATTGTAGCGGCAGTACGGGAGCGAGAAGCTTTGCTGCGCGGGAAAGGGGGGATAGAGGGAGTGCTCCTACGAGCACTGACAATTCCACCGGAGCGAAGTCCAGTAATGCTCCAGGCCGTAGAAGGGCGGTGTGGCTTTGCGTCCGACACGGCAGCCGAGCTTTTGCTTGGGCAAGCGCTGGCGCGCAAATTAGGCGCGCAGGTAGGAGATACGCTGATAGTCGTGACAGCAAGTGGAGAAGGGCTGCAGCCGGTGTTTCAGCGTTTCCGTGTTGCCGGTGTTTACCGTAGTGGGCTTATGCGATATGAGGAGCTCTACGTTTACCTTCCCTTCGCCCGGGCAGGGACTCTCTTGCGGGTGCCGGAATTTGCGGCAACGGGGGTGGACATATTGCTCCCGGGAAGCCAGATAGAGGAGCTGCGTTCTGCCGCGGCGAGGGCAGAGCGAGAACTGGGCTTCCCCTTCTATGCCTTGAGCCTGTATGAGCTTCATCAACCGATTTTCGCCTGGATTGAGCTCCAGCGAGTTCCAATCCCTTTGGTGTTGGGGTTAATGAGTCTGGTGGCGGTCTTCAACGTATTCACGTTCTTAGTGCTCCTGGTGGTGGAGCGAACCTCCAGTTTGGCGATCTTGCAAGTGTTGGGTATGGCGGGGAAGTGGCTCCGGGCATTCCTCCTTTGGCAGGGGATTCGCTTGAGCTTGTGGGCCGCAGTGGCAGGGTGTGTGGTCTCCTTGATCTTCGCTGTGCTCCAGACGCGCTTTGGCATCATCCGCTTACAGGGAGCACTCTACTATGTGGATACTCTGCCGGTGGCATTTGTGTGGTGGCACCCTATTGTCGTCATAGCTGTTGCCGTGCTGCTTGCCGTGGGGGCAAGTGTGCTTCCTACAGTCTTGGTGCGCCGGTTACCGGTGACAGCACTTCTGCATTTTCGGTAGGGGGTTCAAGATTTCGCTCCACGTGCCGATACTCTTTACCGCCACGCTGCGGGAAGGGAAGGATACCTTCCCGGAGGAGATGTCGGACCCGTTGGAAGCAGCAGGATGCTGCAGGCGCTCTATACCGCTGCACTGGGTATGATGCCGCGGCTGACGCGGCTGGAGGTTACAGCCAATAACATTGCGAACCTTTCCACCCCCGGTTATAAGCGTGAGGCGCTCTTCCAGCGAGCACTGATTGAGGCCCGACAGAACCTCTTCCACGTACCCGGCGATGTTGAAGCCGCTGATGTGCCCATCACGAGCCTGACGGACTACCGTCCTGGTCCGCTCCAAAAGACTGGAAATCCTCTGGATGTCGCCCTGGACGGACCGGGCTTTTTCGTGGTGGAGGATGCATTGGGACGGCTCTTTGTTACGCGCCGTGGACGTTTCCTACTGAGAGCCGATGGAATGGTGGTCACGCCAGAGGGAAAGCGGGTGCTTGGAGTTGGAGGGATGCCTTTACAACTCTTGCAGGAACGGGTATCTCCGGGGGAAGGCTCTTGGACATCGGAGGCATTGGTAGAAATCTCCGCCGAAGGGGAGTTGCGCTATCGTTCGCTTCCGGTTGGGACGTTCTGGATCGTGACGGTTCCGCCTGAAATGCTACAACGCGCCGATGGAGTGGAATTCGCTCTCCTTCCCAATGCATCCTTGCAGAGCCTATCGCCGGGCGAGTATCGGCTTATGCAGGGCTATGTAGAAAGCGCCAATGTGAATGCAGTAGAGGAGCTGATACAGCTGATAGAGCTACAGCGCCAATTTGAGATAGGGCAGCGAGTTATCCGCGTCAGCGACAGCACGTTGGAACGGAGCATCGGTATTGCACGGATGGTCTAACCAGGTAGAGAGACGGCCATGGAAAAAACCCTGCGCACAGCGGCAACGGGTTTAGCAGCCCAGCAGCGTTTCATAGAGATCATCGCCCATAACCTGGCCAATGTCAATACGACAGCATATAAACGCGTGCGCCCGGAGTTCCAGGACCTTCTCTACGAGCGGCTCCGTACCATGGGGACCAGTTCAGTCCAGGGGGTGGTGGAGAGTCCCCATGAGGTGCAGATTGGGAGCGGGACAGAATTGGTTGCGACAAGGCGTGCTTTTTCTCAGGGCGATATCCAACCAACGAATAACCCGTTGGACCTGGCCATCAATGGTGATGGGTTCTTTGTGGTGCGCCGTCCCGATGGTATGCTGCTATACACTCGGGATGGTTCGTTCCGGCTGGACCGAGAAGGACGAGTTGTGACCAGCCATGGTTATCTGTTGGAGCCTGGGATTATCGTTCCCGAGGATACCACAGAACTGCGCATTAGCCGAGATGGTGTTGTAAGCATCCTGACCAGCGATGGAACAACGGAGCAGGTGGTAGGGCAGTTGCAACTGGCTCGGTTTGTCAACCCTGCAGGGCTACGCGCTGTGGGGGAGAATCTCTACGCCGAAACTGTTGCCTCTGGACCTCCGATTCTGGAAACCCCTGGGCAGGGAACAGCTGGGGAGATTTTGCAGGCACATTTGGAGAGCTCCAACGTGGAATTGGTGGAGGAGATGGTCAACCTCATTATGGCGCAACGTGCCTATGAACTGAATGCAAAGTCCATCCGTACGGCTGACGAGATCTTGCAGACAGCAGTCAATCTGAAGTCGTAGGCGTAAGGTAGAGGGGAGCACCATGTGTGGAATCCGGGTAACACTGACATTGCTCCTGGTAGGGCAGTCGGCATTGGGGCAAGGGATGGTGGAGAGAATAGCTCAGACGGCGAGGGAGTGCGTCCAGAAATGGGTGGGGGAGTTACCGGTAGATATCCGCTGGTTCTCCGAACCTCGGCATCTCCAGCCGTATATGGGCGTACCAGAGCTGCGGTGTTTGAGCGATAGTACACTCCTACAACAGGGTCGGTTTGTCTTTGAGGTGTGGTCCCAGGGGCAGTGGGCGGGGCGGTTTGTTCTTCCAGCGGTTGTCCGAGTGTATGCACCGGAGGTCCGTCTACGAAAGGCGGTGGAGGCAGGGGAGCCAGTAACGGAAGTGGAGCAGACTTTCCGTTGGATGACTCTGGCGGAGTATTGGCAGCGGGTGCCACCGGAGGAAGTTGCTTACCTTCGGGCACGGCGCCGGTTAGCGGCGGGACAGGTGTTGCTGCGGACGGACTGCCTGCCGCGGGCGGGCGTACGGCGCGGAGAGCTTGTCACGTTGTATGCGCAGGTGGGAGCCGTCCAGGTGCGGACGATAGCCCAAGCACTGGAGGATGGGGCACCGGGAAGTTGGATCCGTGTCCGCCGTGAGGGAGCCGGGCGGATCCTGCGTGCCCGTGTGGTGGATGAGAAGACAGTGGTGGTTGAACAAGGGCTATTGCAGCCATGATGAGGGCCCTGATTGTAAGCCTTCCCGTGCTCAGCACACTGTTATGGGCGCAGTGGGGCGTGTATGGTGCTCGCTCGTTGACCTCGGACCTGAGGGCTGCAGCGGTTGGGGATGTGGTGACCATTCTCGTGGTGGAGGATGCGCAAGCAAGCAATGTCGCGCAGACGGGAGAGCAACGCCGGAGTGAGTTACACCTGGGCATCCAGGGTTCATACAACCGCTTCGGTTTCCAGGCTGGAGGACGATTCCAAAGTGGCTCTGACATCCGTGGACGAGGGGAAACGTCACGGATGGAACGGATTCGCGCACGACTGACGGCGCAGATTGTGGCAATTGATACGCTGGGCAATCTGGTCGTGGAAGGACAGCGCACAACGCGTATCAACGGTGAGGAGCAAACGATTCGGATCCGCGGGAAGGTGCGTTCGCTGGATATCTTGCCGGACAACACCGTGCCCTCGTATGCCTTAGCGGAGCTTGTGCTCATCTACGAAGGTGAGGGGACAGTCTCGCAAGCACAGGAACCCGGTCTGATTGTCCGCCTGTTACGCTTGTTGTTCTAATTGGGAGGCAGCAATGCGGTGGCTTGTTGGACTGGCAGTCAGTGTGGCAATCCTCTGGGCAGCTCGGCTCAAGGATATCGCTACCATTGAGGGTGCCCAAGGGATTCCTTTGGTCGGCTATGGGTTGGTGACGGGGCTCAATCAGACGGGGGATTCGCCTCGGGCAATCTTTACGGTGCAGTCGGTGGCGAATCTGCTCCGGCGCTTCGGCGTCAACGTTGTCCCGCAAGCTGTGCGCACACGGAATGTTGCAGCAGTGATAGTAACAGCCACCCTTCCGGCGTTTGCCAAGCCGGGTATGCGGTTGGATGTCCAGGTCTCCTCGCTTGGGGATGCTGAATCGCTCCAAGGGGGAATCCTCCTGCTGACCCCATTGGCAGCGCCCGATGGGACGGTTTACGCCACAGCGCAGGGAGCTGTTTCCGTCGGTGGGTACGAGTTCCGAGCGCTGGGCTCCCGCACGCTTCGCAATTTCGTTGCCTCAGGCCGGATTCCCGGCGGAGCGATCGTAGAGCGGGAAGCCGTCTCCGATGTGCTGGTCCAGCAGCAGATCCGTATCCTGCTGCATCAACCGGATTTCACACTGGCTCAGCGGGTTGCTGAGGCAATTGGACGGCTTCCTGGATTAGCAGCAGGGGCTGTCTCCGTAGTGGATGCCGCAGCCGTTGCCGTTCGTGTCCCTGGAGGGCAGAGCCGGGACCAAATCATGAGACTCATCGCTAGCATAGAAAACGTTGAGGTTGCACCGGACCCACCTGCCCGGGTAGTCATCAACGAGCGAACTGGCACGATTGTTGTTGGTGCTCATGTGCAACTCCTGCCAGCCGTTGTGGCCCATGGCGGACTGGAGGTCCAGATCCAGCGCCAGGTGATCATTAGCCAGCCCCAGCCTTTGACATTGGGCAGGACAGAGGTGGCAGAGGTTGCAACTATTACAGTGCAACAGGAGCAGAGGAAGGCGATGCCCTTACCAGCAGCAGCAACGGTACAGGATGTGGCAAACGCTCTGAATCTGCTAGGTGTGACCCCGCGTGACCTCATCGCTATTTTGCAGGCACTCAAAGAAGCGGGAGCATTGAACGGAGAGCTCATCATCCAGTGATGTCCAGCGCGGTTCAACATCCTGTGCCCACGGATGCGACGGTGCAGAAGCCGTTGTGGGGACAAAATCCGGAACAACGGCAGCAACTGGAGTTTGTGGCCAGGGGCTTTGAGGCTCTCCTGCTCTACCAGCTTCTGCGCCCTTTGCAGCAGCCTCTCTTCGGAAGTATGAGTGACTCTGGGGAAGCTGAAGGCTTGGGGACGGGTGGACTTGACGAAGTGGTACTGTTTCCGTTTGCAGAGTTCCTCTCCTTCTTCGGGCAGGGGATTGGAATTGCACGGTGGCTTTACCGGTATTGGACCGGCGAAGAGCTGCCTGTGCACGGAAGTTCTCTATCGGCTCCCCGACGGATTCCGTCCTCGTCTCCTCAACAGGTGCCTCAAGAAAGGGAGGGTAGTCCAGCAGAGTCTGTTCCAGAAAGGGTGGTTGACCGTATTCGGGCGGCGTTGCGGCCCTATTGGGAGTGGATTCAGCAAGTAGCGGAGAAGGCGAACTTACCTTCGTCGTTGGTGGCGGCGGTCGTGTGGGTGGAGTCGGCCGGTAACCCTCAGGCGGTCTCGCCTGCGGGGGCGCAAGGACTGATGCAGCTTATGCCGCAGACGGCTCGTATGCTTGGGGTGACAGATCCGTTCGACCCCCGGCAAAACCTTGAGGCAGGAAGCCGATACTTACGGCAGCTTATGGAACGCTTTGGGGAGCTCCGGTTGGCGTTAGCCGCTTACAACGCCGGACCTGGGCGAGTGCAGCGCTACGGTGGTATTCCACCGTTTGCCGAAACACAAACCTATGTGCGACGGGTCATAGAACTGTATCGCCACTTAGAAGCAGGGAGGGCTCCAGGGGCTCCAGCTCCGCTGTGAAGTGGCGTAGAAAAGGGGATGCTGAAAGGAGCTGAAGACCCCGGAGATGCTGGCGCTGGGCAAACAGATCTGCGAGAGCATCGGCGACATACTCTAAGTGGCTCTGCGTGTAAACGCGCCGTGGCACCGCCAGGCGGACCAATTCCAGCGGGGGAGCGATGTGACGACCGTTGCTGTCTCGTTTTCCGAGCATCAGTGAGCCTACTTCTACTGCCCGGACACCGGCATGCACGTAGAGCGCACACACGATGGCTTGCCCGGGGAAGTGTTCTGCCGGAATATGCGGCGCGAAGCGTGCAGCATTAACGAAGACAGCGTGTCCACCAGGTGGTTCAATGATGGGGACACCCCGTTGACGGAGCTGTTCAGCAAACCATGCGATGGTGTGGATGCGGTAGTGCAAATAGTCTTCCTGGAACGCCTCCTGCAGACCCTGAGCAATTGCTTCCAAATCGCGTCCGGCTAAGCCTCCGTACGTCGGAAATCCTTCCCAGAGGATGAGCAATTGCTCAATGCGCCGTGCAAGGGAAGCATCGCGGACAGCGAGAAAGCCTCCAATGTTGACCAGCCCATCTTTCTTCGCGCTCATGTAGCATCCATCGGCTATTGCGAAGATTTCTCGGGCGATTTCCCAAGGGCTGCGGTCGGCGTACTCGGGTTCCCGGAGCTTGATGAAGTAGGCGTTTTCTGCAATGCGGGAGGCGTCTATAATGAGCGGAATGCCGTAAGGGTCAAGGGTAGCTTTCACTTCTTGGACGTTGCTCATGGAGACGGGTTGACCTCCGAGGGTGTTATTGGTAAGGGTCAGGAAGCAGGCAGGGATGCGCTCAGCGCCGGTGCGGTGAATGAGCTCTTCCAGGCGCTTTACGTCCATATTGCCCTTGAACGGATGAAGGGTTTCAGGAGAGAGGGCTTCCGCAATAGGAAGGTCAAGGGCGGTTGCACCGGTGTATTCGATGTTGGCCCGAGTGGTGTCAAAGTGCGTGTTACTGGGGATCACTTTGCCGGGGCCACCCAGGATCGTACAGAGGATGTGCTCGGCAGCTCGTCCTTGGTGGACAGGGAAGATGTGCGGCATTCCTGTAAGGGCGTTGACAACCTCCAGGAAACGGTAATAGCTCCGGGCACCGGCGTAGGATTCGTCGCCTTGAATCATCCTTGCCCACTGTTGATCGCTCATGGCACCGGTGCCGGAGTCGGTTAGCAGGTCAATGAGGACATCTTCCGACCGGAGTCGGAAGACGTTATAGCGAGCTTGGCGGAGTAGGCGTTCGCGCTCGGGGCGTGTGGTCCTGTGGATGGGTTCTACGACCTTGATGCGGAAGGGCTCAATCACTGCTCGCATGGGCTGTAGGAAGATGTGGGACGTGCGTGCAAAAATAGCCGGCTTCCAAGGGGCGGGCACTGATAGAGAGCACGCTGCTTTATGAGGCGCGAATGAAATATTTGCCTGGCAGTTGCCGGACCAGTCCGCGGAATTCCAACTCCAGCAAATGTGCCAATGCTTCCTGGACCGGTATTTGGGCGCGTTCGGCCAAAAGGTCCACATGCAGTGGCTCATTGCTCAGGGATTGGTAGAGGCGTTCTTCTACAGGAGAGGAGAACGTCGGGGCGGTTGGAGAGGGAGCAAGGCTGAGCAGGCCTAGGTCAGCCAGGAACTGTTCTGGGGAGAGGGCGGGGGTTGCAATCTGGCGATGGATCAGCAGGTTTGTGCCTGCACTCTTTTCCGAGGTAATATTGCCGGGAATAGCGTAGACATCGCGCCCTTGATCAAAGGCAAACTGTGCAGTGATGAGGGCTCCGCCGGGGATGCCGCTTTCTACAACGAGCACGGCACGAGCCAGTCCGCTGATGATGCGGTTCCGTTGGGGGAAATATGCGGGCAAGGCACGTCTGCCAGGTTCGTACTCGCTGAGCACGGCACCGCCCTGTGCTACGATTTGCTCGGCAAGTCGGGCCGCAGATGAAGGTTGGATGCGGTCCAGACCAGAGGCAACAACAGCGTATGTTAGTCCACCGGCTTGCAGTGCCCTCTGGTGGGCGATGGTATCAATTCCTTGGGCTAAGCCGCTGCAGACAACGGCTCCTGCGCGAACGCAGGCTTCGCTGAAGCGTTCAGCACAGAGTTTGCCGTAGAGGGTACAGCGCCGTGTCCCGACAATGCTGATCACGGGGACAGTCTCCGCCTGAAGGCGTCCCCACACGTAGAGGATGAGTGGTGGATATGAGATGTGCCGCAGAAGGGGTGGATACTCCGGATCTGGAAGGGCAAGGGGACGAATACCCAGTTGTTCACATCGGCGGAGGATCTGTTCGGCGCGACGCTCTGCTTCGGCAAGGGCAGAGCCACTGAAGAGGTGAAGTTGTCGGAGAGCCCCGCCGTGGAAGGCTTGTTGGAGATGGGACAGGTCGGAGTAGGTCTGTAGCAACTGTTGGATTGTTTTGGGGGAAAGTCCATCAACGCAGCAGAGGGTGAGGACTTCGGTCGTGCGCCAGCTCATCGGCTCAATAGCCCAGGAAGTGGAGCATGGTCTTGTTATTGCGCCAGCGTCCACGTACCTTGACGAAGAGTTCCAGATAAATGGGCACTCCCAGGTATGCCTCAATAGCCTGGCGAGCGCGCTGCCCCAAGAGCTTGAGGCGTTTGCCTCCAGAACCAATGAGGATGATTTTCTGCGATTCTCGCTCCACGATGATATCGGCAGCGATGTACCATTTGCCGTGCTGGCGCTCTTTGAACTCCACGATGGATACTTCCGTTGAGTATGGGACTTCGTGCCGGTACAGCAGGAAGATTTGTTCCCGGATCAGTTCGGCCACGAAAAAGCGCTCTGGCTGTGTGCTCAGGAGTTCAGGGTCGTAGAGAAAGGGGGATTCAGGGAGGTAGCGTTCGAGGGTGGAGAGCAGTTCATCAACGTTTGCGTTTTTGAGGGCGGAGATGGGCACGAATTCTTGGAACAGCTTTGTTTCGGCATAGCGTTCGATGATAGGCAGTACTTCCGCCGTGGTATGGAGCAAATCAATCTTGTTCAGGGCAACAATGACGGGTTTGCGTAGCCGTTGGAGGGCTTCGCTGACATCGGGGGTCAGAACAGCATCGGGGGTTGGCTGTTGCGTGACATCGACGACCAATACAACGACGTCAGCGTCTTTGAGGGAGTCATGGACGTATCCCATCATGGCGCGGTGGAGTTCGTAGCGTGGCTCTAGGACACCGGGGGTGTCTAAGAAGAGGATCTGCTTCCGCTCATCCGTGTAGATGCCGATGACTTGCTTCCGGGTAGTCTGGGGTTTGGGGGTAACGATGGAGAGTTTCGTCCTCAGTATCGTGTTCAGTAGGGTGGACTTCCCTACGTTGGGTTTACCGATGATTGCGGCAGAGCCTGCGCGGGTAACCACCGAGGCAGTAGCTATCCGAGGTTCAGTCATGGCTGCGGTGGAGAGGGTGGATGTGATTGCGATTCTTCCAGTTGTCGGTGGCGTACCAGACGAGCTTCGGTGAGGAAGATAACGTTTTCGGCGATATTCGTTGCGTGGTCTGCCATCCGCTCCAGGGCGCGCAACACAATGATGAGCTTGACTCCTGGGCGGATCGACTGGCTGTCGTGCTCCATTAGCTCAATGAGTTGGGTGGTGATTTCGCGCTCTAACTCATCAACGGTGGCGTCCAGTGGGAGCAGGTGCTTTGCCAATTCCGCATCGGCATTGACGAAGGCATCCAAACTGGTTTTTACCATCGTAAAGGTTGCCCTGGTCATCCGCTCCAGGCCGACGTGCTGGGCTAAGGCCTGGATTTGTGGGATATCCAAGGCAATTCGGGCAATGTCTATGGCTATATCGCCAATGCGCTCCAGCTCATTGTTGATTTTGAGAGCTGCCAGCAGGAGTCGTAAATCGCTGGCGACAGGCTGGTGAAGGGCGAAGATACGTTGGCACTGGCTGTCAATTTTGATGTCCAGTGCATCCACTTTCTCGTCGCGCTCAATGACCAGTTGTCCCAGGACTGTGTTCCCCTCCAGGAGGGCACGGAAGGCGAATTCTACTTGCTCTTCCACAATGCTGCCCATGCGAATGAGACGGGTCCGGAGCTTGTCCAGATCTTCTTCAAAACTGCGGTGCATGAGGTTCCTCTCGTTGTCGGTAGAACTTTAGCCGAAGCGTCCTGTGATGTAGTCTTCGGTTTCTTTCCTCTGGGGGTTCGTGAAGAGCTCTCGGGTACGGTTGTATTCGACGAGACGTCCTAAGTAGAAGAAGCCAGTATAATCACTGATGCGGGCCGCCTGTTGGATGTTGTGGGTTACCAAGACGATGGTATAGTCGCGCTTGAGCTCTTCGATGAGCTCTTCAATTTTGGCGGTGCTGATAGGATCTAAGGCAGAGCAGGGTTCGTCCATGAGAAGGACTTCGGGGTTGACGGCGATTGCCCGGGCAATGCAGAGCCGCTGTTGCTGTCCGCCGGAGAGCTCTAAGGCAGAGTGGTGCAGACGGTCTTTGACTTCGTCCCAAAGGGCGGCTCGGCGGAGGCTTTGCTCAACGATTTCGTCAAGTTCAGCTTTAGAAGGTCTGCCATTGAGGCGGAGTCCAAAGGCCACATTATCGTAGATGGACTTTGGGAAGGGGACCGACTGCTGGAAGACCATGCCAACGCGACGGCGCACTTGTACTACGTCCACGTTGGGGTCATAGATGTTAATGCCGTCAATCTCTACCCGTCCAGTTGTGCGAGCATTGGGAATCAGCTCGTTCATACGGTTGAGGGCACGCAGAAAGGTGGATTTCCCGCATCCCGAAGGTCCGATGAACGCGGTGACGCGATTGGCATAAATCTCCAGCGTCACGTCCTGCAGAGCGTGTTTGTGTCCGTAGTAGACGTTGAGCTCAAATGTGCGAATCTTAGGCTGTAACGGGATGGGCGCTGCCATACCTTACCGGTTCATAAGCTGCCGTCGGCGCATGTTCAGACGTAGAAGGATAGCGGTTAAGTTCAGCGCAAAGGTTGTCAATAGAAGCACAACCGTTGTTGCATACTGGAGCGGGCGGGTTGCCTCCACGTCAGGGGATTGGGTAGAGAGAACGAACAAGTGGTACCCCAGCTCCATGAACTGGCTTGTCAGCCCCTTGGGGAGCTCCGGGAGTGAATATGCGGCACCCACAAACATGATGGGAGCGACTTCACCAGCACCGCGGCTGACGGCTAAGATGGAACCGGTCAGGACGCCAGTGAAAGCGTGGGGGAGCACGACACGGCGAATCATTTGCCAGCGAGTTGCCCCCAGTGCGAGCGCTGCCTCGCGGAGTTGACGGGGGACACTCCGGAGCGCTTCTTCAACGGAGACAATAACCACTGGCAATGTGAGGACGGCTAATGTTGCCGCAGCCCAAATGAGAGCAGGCTTCCCCCACATCAGCTCCAACCCTAAGAGGCGGTCAATTCCCTTGCCTACAAATTGGACGAAGAATCCCAGTCCGAATAGCCCGAAGACAATGGAGGGGACCCCTGCCAGTGTGTTCACGCCAAAACGTACCCATCGAGTAAAGGCAGCATCTTCGCGGGCGTATTCAACTAAGTAAATGGCCGTCACTGTTCCGACGGGCACCCCCAACAGAGTCATCAGAATGACCAGGAGTACGGTTCCATAGATTGCCGGGAAAATGCCCCCTTCGGTGTTGTTGTTCCGTGGTGCTTCTGTGAGGAACTCCCATGTCACATGCGGTAGACCGCCAATGGAGAAGTGACCCAGGAGCGAGATGCTGAGGCCTAGCAGGCAACAGGCAGCCAGAGCTGTCGTTGCCACAAATGCTACTCCTACAAGTGTTTGCCAGCTCCATTCTCTCTGGAAGCCGTATCGTTGGGTCATGGTGCCCTCTCTACGTCGTAAGCCCACGGAAGCGCTTCAGAAGACGCTGCCGAACCCACAGTTCGGCGATGGAATTGAGTGTGAAAGTGACGGCAAAAAGCAGCAAGCCGATAAGGAACAAGATGCTGTAATGCAATGAGCCCCAGACGACTTCACCCATTTCCGCCCCGATCGTTGCAGCCATCGTGCGCACTGGCTCCACAGGGCTCCAGGACAGGAGTGGAGCGTTCCCACTAGCCATAAGCACGATCATCGTTTCACCGAAGGAACGTCCGAATCCCAAGAGCACGGCGGCGAACAGAGCCGGTGTTGCCGCGGGCACTAGGATGCGGGCTACTACCTGCCATGGTCTTGCTCCCAACGCCAGACCTGCCTCCCAGAGCTGACGTGGAAGATTGGCGAGCCCATCTTCGGCAATTGTGAAGATCACCGGTACGATGGCAATGGCCAGCCCAATTCCGGCAACAAAAGCGTTGAGCCGATACGTCGTGCCTAGAGTTTCCTGGACAAAACTGCCAACAACCATGAGACAGAAAAAGCCGATGACAACGGATGGAAAACCTGCCAGCAGCTCTACAATCGGTTTGATTGCCTCCCGAAGCCATAGGGGGGCAAAGAAGGCTACAAAGATGGCTGCCAGGACCCCAATCGGTGTGGCAAGGAGCAGTGCTATCACTGTCACCTTCAGGCTCCCTGTAATCAGCGGTAGCAGGCCGTACTTAGGTTGGGCAGAGACCGGTTGCCATGTTGTGCTGAGCAGGTTCTGTAGGAGCGGTAAAGGCTGTTGGGACGGGGTGTTCCCTGCCGCAGGGGAGGACAAACGTTCTGTGGTCGGCTGTGCAGGCTCTGCTTCTGGGTTATATACCTCCGGAGAAGCAGCCTCAGGCGGTTCAGCCCCATAAACTTCAGGGGTAGCTTGGGAAGGGGGAGACGGATATGTGTCATGGGCTGAGAAGACCCCTATTGCTTCCCGAGCAATAAAAAGGAAGATAAGCCCGATGACAGCGATAGTACTAAAGGCAATCAGACGGGTTAGCTGTTCTGCTATCCATTCTCCCCAACGAAAGAAGCGCCTCTGGGTGAAACTGTGGGATGTTCGGAGAGGGGATTCCGTCAGTGTGTCACGATCAACGTTTTGCGCCTTGAGGTCGGCGGATGGGGAAGTAGCCAACTTCGGAGACGACGCGCTGTCCGTCATCGCTGAGTACCCAATCTATGAAGGCTTTCAACTCACCCGTGGGGCGCTCACGTAGGTAGAAGTAGAGGAAGCGGCTGATGGGGTACCGTCCGGAGACTACATTCTCAAAGGTAGGCAAGAGATAGGGTTTTCCAGGGGCTTCGGCAATGGCGACTTCTTTAACATTTTTAGCATAGGCAGCCCCGCCGTACCCAATTCCCCAGCGGTCTTTGGCGATAGCGTTGACCAGAGCCGCTGTACCAGGCATGTGCTGCGCTGTGGGGGAAAAGTCTTGACCCTGCAATACGTGCTCTTTAAAAAACTCGTAGGTTCCCGAGTTGTTCTCACGGCTGTAGAGGATAATCCGGGCGTCCGGACCTCCAACCTGTTTCCAGTTTGTGATTTTGCCGGTGAAGATGTCTTGAACTTGCTGGATTGTGAGCTTACTTACGGGGTTTGCAGCGTTCACGTAAACCGCCAACCCGTCTCGAGCAACACGGACTTCCACCCCACGGCTTCCGTACTTGCGCCGGAGTTGTTCAATTTCCGCCGGACGGAGCGGGCGGGAGGAGGCACAAATATCGGTTGTGCCGTTAAGCAAAGCAGCAACGCCTGTCCCCGAGCCACCACCTGTGACTTGGAAGCGGACTCTCTCTCTGTGCGGATAAAGCTCGGTCCAGCGCTGGCAGAGGATGACCATAGTATCGGAGCCTTTAATGGTGATGGTCGGTCGCTGAAGGGCGGCAACGGTAAGGAGAGCTCCAATGCCAAGTGCTGTAGCTACGGTTGTGCGGGGTCGCCACATTGTGGACAACCAACACCGTGGAACACGTGCGAACTTAGCTGTTGCTACCGGGGCCATTGGTGAATGGGAATGTTACGTTTTGGTAACACGCCGTCGTGCCTCCTCCACAAGGGCAGCCGTGGCGCTTGTGCCTAATCGGGAGGCGCCGGCCTTGAGTAAGGCAATGGCTTGGTCGTATGTACGAATACCCCCGGAAGCTTTGATGCGAATCGAGTTGGGGAGGGTGGACCGGAGTCGGTGGACATCCTCTACGGTTGCCCCACGGGAGAGCACCCCGGTGGAAGTCTTGATAAAATCCGCTCCCGACTGAGCTGCCAGTTGAGCAGCATGGAGCTGCTGCTCAGGGCTGAGCAATCCGCATTCAATGATGACCTTTAGGAGTCCGCCACGGCGGTGTACAATGGAGGCAGTGGCAGCGATTTCAGCTTCTACTTCCTTGTCTTCTCCATTGAGGAATGCAGCGAAGTTCAAGACCATGTCCAATTCACGGGCACCACTTGAGACGGCCTCCTCGGCTTCGGCGATCTTTGCCCGGCGGGATGTGACGCCGAGAGGGAATCCAACCACCGTGCAGACGACAACAGGGCTTGTGCGCAGAAGCCGATACGCCAGTGGCACATAGTAGGGTAGTACACAGACACTGGCACATCCCCACTGTAGTGCTTCAGCGCACAGTTGCTCTACGTCGGCTGTCGTTGCCGTAGGTTTCAGGAGCGTGTGGTCAATGACCGAGGCTAATTCTTCCGCCGTCATGGTGTCTGGGATACTTCAGGGAAACGGATAGATGCAGCTTGGGCGTTTTGGCGCCACTCGTTAAAAAGTAGCATTGCAACGGCCGTTGTTGGAACAGCAATCAGGAGTCCGACAAAGCCGAAAAGGGAGCCAAAGAGAATGAGGGAGAAGATGAGCATCACTGGATGGACCCCGACGCGCTTGCCCAGCAGGCGAGGTTCTACAATGTAGGCGTTCAGGAAGTGCAGACCGTTGATGATAAGGGCAAAAAGGAAAAAGTCCCGGAGGACATCGGGCGGTTGGGCGATGAGGATAGCAATCGCCCCAGCACCGAGGGTAATCAGAATGCCAAAGTATGGGATAGGGTTGAGCAGGCCGCTCAACAGTCCTAACATGACCCCGTACGGGATGTCAAGGAGGACATAGAGCAGACCCGAAAGCAACCCGATGAGGGTAGAGATGAAGATAACCCAACTGATGTATGTCCGCACAATGGGACTGCTCTGCCGCAAAATCTCCAAAGCTCGGGGAGCTTGGTGGTGCAGCACCTCTACCACTACTGCTCGGAGCCGTGGGAAATCCTTCAGCAGGTAAAACATCACAATCGGCAGCAGGAGGAGGTTGACAATGTGGGTTAAGATACGGGAAAGGCCCGAGAGCACGCTTAGCAGCGAGCTCATAAGGGTCTGGAAAGCCTGTCCAAGGCGAGGCAGGATTTCCTGCTGTAAGATGTGCTGGGCTAGCTCTGGTGGGATGCCGTAATTGGCCAATATCCGGAAAAAGCGCCGACTCTCCAAAAAGGAGGTCACACTGTTGTACAGGTTTGAAAGTTGCCGTACCAGCGTGTCCAATTGGCTAAAAATGGTCGGGAAGATGAGCACGGAAAGGAGACCGATGCCTCCAAGAAGAGTTAAGACGATAGCGGCTGCGCTGAGCCAGCGCGGGATCCCGCGTTGTTCTAATCGTGTGAGCAGAGGGTCGAACAGATAGCCTGCTAGCAGGGCAACGGCGAAAGGAAGAAGGAGCAGACCCATGCTGCGAAGGAGCCACAGCACAAAGGCAAGCACAAGTAGCCAAAGGAAGTGGCGGGCGGGGGCAAAATGGTTCCGGTACGGGAAAAGCAGAGCGAGCGCAAACACCAGGAGCACCAAAGGGAGGGTTGCTAAGTCTGTCAAGAGGAGGAAGCCAATAAGAGCTGCTCCTGCCAGTGCCAGAGGGAGCCATCCATAGGAAGGAGGGGCCGGCAGTGTCATTGCGAAGGTATTAGCGCTGTGGAGCAACGGGGCAGAACTGTTCAAACCATTGCTGGAGCACTGCGGCTACAGTCTCCGGGGTGCGAGATTGAATGTCCTCCCGATGGAGCATAGCAACCAACCGACCGTCCTGCAGTAGGGCGAAAGAGGGAGAAGAGGGCGGTTGTCCGACGAGGTACTCCCGTAGGCGAGCAGTTGCCTCTCGATCTTGCCCGGCAAAGACTGTAACCAGATGCTCGGGACGAGGTCCACGATGGAGGGCAAGCGCAACGGCAGGACGAGCAATCCCCCCTGAGCATCCGCAAAGAGAGTTGATGAAAACCAGCATCGTACCCTTGCGTTGCATGGCGGCGTTTACTTCCTCCGGGGTGCGCAGCTCTTCAAAGCCCAGTTGCCGGACATCACGACGGATCTGTTCTACTAAAAGGTCCCACATTGGCGTTCGAGCAAGTGTGTAACATTTGGGGAGCAACACCGTAGAAGACGATACCATGCAGCGCTTCGTGGAGAGCCCATGGTGGCCGATGCCCAAAAAGCGGGGTTTCTACGTCTTTGCGCATGCCCCGTAACGGAGGTATAGCATGGTTGAGTATCCGCTGTTGACGTATCGCTCTCTCCAGCGCCGACTTGTCCGGACGCAAGTAAAGGAGCTCCTCTCCCGCCTGCTGTGGGCAGAGGCAAAAGCAGGGATCGTTGCTGTAGGAATACTGCTGGGGATTGTTAGTGTAGAAGCAGTCTTCTTTGCTACATCGTCAGTACGGCAGCTCTTGTGGTATGGATGGTTGGGTGCAACGGGTGCATTAATTGTCGGGGCAGCGCTTCCGACGGTGGCACGTCTGCTGGGTGTGCTGCCGCGAGAACCTTTGGATAAGCTGGCGCTGCGGATTGGACGCTACTATCCGCACATTGGCGACATGCTCTGCAACGTGCTCCAACTCGTCAACCGATTAGAGCAGCAGCGGGGGACATCGGCGGAACTGGCATTGGCGGCTTTTGCTCAGGTGGCGCAGCGGGCGCAGGAGATAGATTTTGATGTTATCCTGGACCGGCGCCGAACATGGCGTTCTGTCCTGCTCTTCTTCGGCATTGTCGGGATAAGCTCTTTGATCGGGGGTGTGGCACCGTTGCGCTCGGCATTCCATCGGCTGGTGATGTGGGAACGGTCATTTCTGCCTCCACCACCGTTTCAGCTCCGAGTTGAGCCCTTGAAGGCCGTGGTCGTCCGAGGAACACCGGTCACGATCCAAGTGCGGGCCGAAGGAATACCCCCGACGGTTGTGCGCCTTGTGCTCCTACCGGCAGAAGGGGAACGTCAGCTGCGCGAGCTGTCGGCACAAACGCCGGGGAATTTTGTTGCTGACATTGGTCGGGTGATGAGTTCCTTGCGGTTCTATGCGGTCGCTGACTGGATGGGGTACGAAGTCAGAAGCCCGGAGGGGAGTATTCGCGTGGTGGATCCGCTCTTGATCCGCTCTCTTTCGTGTGAGATTCGTCCACCGGCGTATACGCGGCTTGAACCGATGCGGTTAAACGAGCAGGGTGGAGAAGTCGCCGTTCCCCGGGGCTCGGTGGCTTGGGTAACAGTTGAGGCGAACAGGGCATTGCAGAGTGCAGAGATACTGTTTGCACGTCCAGAGGATACCCTCCGCTCCCCGCTTCGGGTCTCTGGTCGCTTGGCACAGGGGAGCTTTCCGATTGCGACTTCAGGGGCTTGGACTGTGGTGCTGCAAGACAGTGAGGGGCAGAGGAACACCAATCCGCTCTGGTATCGCCTTACTGTCCTGGAAGATGCTCCTCCGCAGATCTCATTCATTCAACCGACGAGCGATGTTGAGCTATCCGAGCAGCAGATTCTCCCCATTCGGGTTGCCGTAAGCGACGATTATGGGTTTTCGAGGCTATTACTGCACTACCGTTTGGCTTCCTCCCGTTATGTGGCTTCGCAGAAGGAATTCCGGACCCTGTCCATTCCATTCCTTCCCTCGCTGCCGGTACAAGAGGTGCCGTACGTGTGGGATTTGAGTCCGTTGAAGCCGTCGCCAGAGGACCGGTACGAATTCTTCGTCGAGGTGTGGGACAACGATGCCATGACAGGTCCGAAATCGGCTCGGACTCCGATTCTTTCGGCAACGCTCCCTTCGTTGGAGCAGGTGCTTCGGCAGTCGGAGGGAGTGCAGCAGCGTATAGCTGAAGAGCTTCAAGAGAGTGTGCGGCAATTTGACCAGCTCCGTCAGCGGAGTGAAGAACTCCGGCGGCAATTGAGTATGCCATCGGCGCGGCAACCGCAGGCACGGTGGGAGCAGCAGCGTCGGCTTGAGGAGCTGCTCCAGCAACATCAACAGGTCCAGGAGCGTATGGAAAGGCTCCAGCAGCAGCTGGAGGATATCGCCGAGCGGTTGGAGCGGGCGCAGGCGATTTCTCCGGAGACGTTGCAGAAGTACCGGGAGTTACAGCAACTCCTGCAGCAGGTACGTTCACCGGAGCTGCAGCGTCTTATGGAGCAGCTGCAGAATGCCTTGCGGCAAATGAGTCCAGAGCAGATGCGGCAAGCCCTGCAGCAATTCCGCTTCAATGAGGCGGAGTTTCGGGCAGTGCTGGAGCGGACCCTGCGTTTGCTGAAGCGTCTGCAGGCTGAGCAGAAGCTGGAGGCTCTACGCCGGCAACTGGAGGCATTGGCGGAGCAGCAAGAGCAGCTGCATCAGCAGACGGAGCGTGCGCAGGCTCCGGAGCAGCTTTCGGAGCTGGCTCGTCGGCAAGAGGCAATCCGCGCCGAATGGCAGCGGATACAGCAGGAATGGCAGGAGACGGAGCGTCTCTTGCAGGATGTTTTGCCGGAGACCCCTCCCGAAGCGCTCCAGGCAGCTGCTGAGCAGCTCAATGATGCCCAGGCAAGTGAGATGCTCCAGCAGGCGGAGAGGGAATTGCAGCGAGGGCAGAGGATGTCAGCACAGCAGGCACAGCGCCGGGCGGCCTCCAGGATGCGCTCGGCTGCGGCTGCCTTGCAGCGTCTATGGGATGAACTCCAGCGGAATCTAACCCGTGAGATCCAGCGCCAACTTCAGAAGGCAATGGTAGATGCCCTGGAGCTCTCGGAGCAGCAAGAGAAGCTCCTTCAGCGGACACAGTCTGTGCCTGCGGGTTCGCAGCGCTTGATAGAACTTGCTCGCCGGCAAGAGGAGCTGCGCAGTGCGGCGTCGGCTGTCACTGAGCGTGTCATGGGGGTGGCGCAGAAGTCTTTTGCTGTCACGCCGCAGATGGCGCGTGAGCTGGGCACGGCGCTACGCGCTATGCAGCAGGCGAGAACTCAGTTATCGGAGCGTTCGCCGACATCGGCAGCACAAGCGCAACAGGAAGCAATGGAGGCCTTGAACCGGAGTGTACTGCTCCTGCAGGATGCTCTCTCGGCATTACAGGCCGCTACTTCAGGAGCATGCCCGAATCCAGGTTCAGGGCAAGGGGCCGGCGCAATGGGCTTTCTGGAGCGTCTCCAGCAGTTGGCACTCCAGCAACAAGGCATTACGCAGGCGCTTCAGCAACTTTCCCAGGGGAGGCTAACGATGGAACAGCAGGCGCAGTTGGCGCGTCTGGCAGCCCAGCAGGCTCAAGTGCAGCAAGCTCTGGAGGAATTGGCGCGTCAGCAGCAGGCCCTGGAAGGAAGGAAGCTCTTGGGTGATCTACGGCGCCTTTCGGAAGAAATGCGCGAAGTCGTCCAAGAGCTACAGAGCGGGACGGTGACGGAGGAGACCGTGCGTCGGCAGCATCGGATTCTGTCGCGCATGTTGGATGCGCTCCGCTCGCTTTACGAGCGTGACTACGAACCCCAGCGGGAATCCCGCCCTGGACAAAACCTCGTTCGTCCCAGTCCTCCGGGGCTGCGTTTACCCGAGCAGCAACCCGCTCTTGTTCCGGAGCAAATCATGCCTGCCCTCCAGCAGGGCTATAGCCGAGATTATCGCCGCTTGATTGAACGGTACTTTGACCAATTGCGCCGCCAAGGTGTGTCGAATGCAAATTGGTGACCAATGCGCGTTTTGATTCTCTGCACGCACAACGCTTGCCGTTCGCAAATGGCAGAAGCCCTCCTCCGCTGGCTTACCAACGGTCGCTGCCAGGTTTACAGCGCCGGTATACAGTCGAGCATGGTGGACCCTCGGGCAGTGATGGTTCTGAACGAGATGGGAGTTCCTACAGATGGGCTTCGTTCGAAGTCCGTGGAGGAGTTCCTTGGACAGCCCTTCGATATCGTGCTCACCGTCTGCGATAGTGCCCGGGAGCATTGTCCGGCTTTTCCTGGAGCGGCGCGCATACTCCATTGGGACTTTCCCGATCCAGCACAGGCGGAAGGAACTCCGGAGCAAGTGTTAGAAGTTTTTCGCCAGGTGCGGGATGCGCTGCTTGAGCGGTTGCGCCGGGAATTGCTTCCGATGCTAGCCTGAGGGCAGGCGCTCCGGATGCGCGTGGTGATGCTCACATACCATTTCCTGCCGCGCATTGGTGGGGTGGAGATTGCAACGCATCAGCTGGCGACAGCGCTGGTGAGGCTTGGTGTAGAAGTCAGTGTCGTTGCTCCTCAGGGGCCCTCAGGAGCGCAGCCTCTCTATCGTCTCATTCCCCTTCCCCGCTGGCGTGGGGTCCCTCGGGCATGGCGAGCATGGGCGATGCTTGCCCGTTTGCGCCGCCGCTATCCCTTCCATATTCTTGCGGCGCAAATGCTCTATCCGGCAGGCTACGATGCATGCCGTTTTGGACAATGGGCAAATATCCCCGTTGTTGTCACGCCACAGGGAGCGGATATCCATGTTTACGAGCCGCTCGGCTACGGGCTTCGGTTGAAGCCGCAGATAGAGCGGCGCATCCGCTGGGTCCTCCACCGGGCAGCGGCGGTTGTAGTATCCAACGGTGTAATGTATCGCGAAGTGGCGCTACTGGCACCGGGGACGTCGTCAAAGATGGTCTTCATCCCGAACGGTACGATGTTAGACCGTTTCTGCCGAGCGGAGCGCGAGGCGTTACGGCGTCGGTTTGGAGTGGCTCCTGAAGAGGTGGTTTTCATCACGGTCAGTCGGCATAGTCCTGTGAAGGGGTTGCCGATTCTCCTGCAGGCGGTGCGGCGCCTATGGCGGCAGCGGCCGCAGGGCTGGCGAGTGTGGATTGCTGGCGTTGCAACGGAGCACCTTCGGAGGGAGCTCTCTGACTTGCCACGGGTGGAGTTGTTAGGTGAGTCACCCGTGGAGTATGGTGAACAGGGTCTTCCTCTGCAGCCGCCGACGGCGATTGTACACCGCCTGCTGGCCGCCGATGTCTATGTTGCTCCCGCCTTAAGCGGTGGCTTTGAGCTTTCATGTGCTGATGCGTTGGCGGCGGGATTGCCGCTTATTGTCTGCCGAACCAATGGAGCCCAAGACATAGTCCGGGCGCACGGCGTGGGGCTGGTTGTCCCGCCGGCAGACCCACAAGCGATGCAGCAGGCCCTTTACTGGATGCTCCATCATCCGGCGGAGCGGCAGGAGATGGGTCAGCGCGCACGGGAAGTTGCCCGCAGCTTGGATTGGCAAGTATTGGCACAGCGATATCGTGAGCTTTTCACGTGGGTTTTGCAGCAAAGGGAATCCGATGTCTGAGCGCGTACTCGTAACGGGAGCAGGGGGATTCATCGGGAGTCACTTGGTCGAAGCCCTGGTGCGGGAGGGATACCGTGTTCGGGCATTCCTCCGCTACGTCTCCAGCGGCAGTATTGGGAATCTGGCTTGGCTGGAACCGGACGTGTTAGCGGAGGTGGAACTCGTGCGGGGGGATATTCGCGACCCCGATGCCGTCCGCCGCGCCTGTAGTGGATGCTCGGCCGTGTTGCACTTGGCAGCTTCTATCAGCATCCCGTACTCTTACGTCCACCCGCGGGAAATTGTGGAGACGAACGTACTGGGGACGCTCAATGTCCTTTCGGCATTCCTTCGGAGGGAGAGCGTGGACCGTATTGTGGTGACCTCTACCAGTGAGGTCTTTGGAACAGCGCAGTACATACCAATGGACGAGAAGCATCCTCTGCAGACCCAATCTCCCTATGCAGCCAGTAAGGCTGCTGCCGATAAGCTTGCGGAGAGCTTCTTCTATGCTTACGGGCTTCCGGTGGTTGTTCTCCGTCCTTTTAACACGTATGGTCCTCGCCAATCTCCGAGGGCAGTTGTCCCGACGATCATTCTCCAAGCACTCCAACGGGACGAGATACGGTTGGGAAGATTGGGGACGACTCGGGATTTGCTCTACGTTGCCGATACAGTCGCAGCGTTTTTGGCCCTGCTCCGTAGCCCTGCCCAGGACGTCGTGGGAGAGAGTTTCAATATCGGGACTGGACAGGAGGTTCGCATTGAGGAACTCTGTCGCCGGATTTGTGCCCTTGTGGGCAAGCCGGAGCTGCCCGTTTCTTGCGAGCAGCGGCGTCTCCGTCCGGAACAGAGTGAGGTCTACCGCCTCTGTGCCGATAGCCGGAAAGCGCGCCAGCGCTTGGGATGGTCTCCGCAATATGACCTGGAGCAAGGGCTTCGGCAGACGGTAGATTGGTTTACAGCCCACGCTGCTTGCTTCCGAGCAGAGGATTACCTGATCTGAGAGCCCATCGCAGGAGTGGGACGCTATTTTTGTGCCAACAGAGGGGCTCCGCATGATCGACCTCCGCAGCGATACCGTAACGCAGCCGACCGATGAGATGCGCCGGGTGATGGCGCAGGCACCCGTTGGAGACGATGTCTTCGGTGAAGACCCTTCCGTCAATGCATTGCAGGAGTACGTTGCCGATCTTCTCGGAAAGGAAGCAGCCCTGTTTGTCCCCAGTGGGGTGATGGGAAACCAGATTGCATTAGCGGTTCACTGCCATCCTGGGGAGGAGGTAATTGTGGAGGCAGCATCCCACATTATCACCTACGAAACGGCAGCTCCCGCTGTCATAGCCCGCGTCCAGCTTGTGGGTATCCCGTCGGCCTTTGGGCAGATGTCTCTGGAGGCTATCGAGCAGGCGATTCGTCCGCCGGAGTACTACTTCCCTCGGACAAGGCTGATTTGCCTGGAAAACACGCACAATCGGCATGGGGGGACGGTGCTGCCCGTTGCCTACATTTATGAAGTTGCGGCATTAGCGCGGCGGTGTGGACTTGCCCTCCACTGTGATGGAGCTCGGTTATGGAATGCATGCGTTGCCACAGGGATATCTCCCCGGCAGTACACCGAGCCGTTTGACACAGTGATGGTGAGCTTCTCCAAAGGGTTGGGGGCACCGGTGGGGTCCGCCCTAGTGGGAAGTCGGGAATTCATCGCCTCTGCTCGCAAGTGGCGTAAGCTCTTAGGTGGAGGCATGCGGCAGGCGGGAATTTTGGCAGCAGCGGCTCTCTATGCCCTCCAACACCATTGGGAACGCCTGCACGAGGACCATGAGCACGCCCGCCTTTTTGCCCAAATTCTGGCAGAATCGGCATTGGTGGAGATTGAACCGCAGCGAGTGCAGACGAACATTGTCATTTTCCGCTATCCAGCCCCCGTTCCATTTGCTGCTTTTGCTGAAGCGTGTCGTCGGGAGGGGGTTTTGTTGAGCCAAGGGTTGCCTGGGTGGGCACGAGCGGTGTTCCATCTGCACGTAGACCGAAAGCAGGCGATGGAAGCCGCTCATCGGGTCCTTCGGGCAGTTCGCTCGTTGTTGTAGAAAATGACGGGAGCAATATCCATGGCAGAACGATGGACTCCAGTAGATCCGAGTCAGTTCCAGCATCGGGTCATCGGGCGTGTCCGCTCTCATGAAGTGGACCGCCAGGGTATTGTGAACAATGCCGTGTACCTCTACTGGTTGGAAGACGCCCGAGTGGAGTACTTCCGTGCCTTGGGGCTTCCGATTGAGCAACAGACCTTTATCACGAAACACCGCTTTGTGGTTGCTCGGATTGAGATTGACTACCGAATGGCAGCGCAGTTTGACGAGGAATACGAGATCCTCACTCGGATCGCATACGTTGGGAAGACATCCCTGGGTTTTGAACAAATGGTGCGCCGGGCATCTGACCAGGTTCTGCTGGCTCATGCGCGGACGGTGATGGTGCATTTGAATCCGGCAACGCATCGTCCAGAGCGGATCCAGGATGCGTACCGGGCACTGATTCGGCAATATGAGGGGGAGCGGGTGCGGATGGAGCAAGGATGATGACAGCAGCACGCTGGCTGGCAGCTCGCAGTATTATCGCCCGGCTTGACGTTCCGGCATACTGGCGTCAGGAGGGGTACCGTGAGCAAATCCTTCGGTGGGTGCAGCAGGGATTAGGAGGAGTTTGTCTTTTTGGGGGAACGGTCGAAGAGGCGGCTCGGGCGGCCCATGAAGTACAAGCTCTGTCGCGGGTCCCCTTGCTGGTTGCAGCTGACTTGGAGTATGGGCTTCCGATGCGCTTTTCCGGGGGAACGGCGTTTCCCCGTGCTTTTGCCTTAGCTCGGGCAGGACGACCGGATTGGACCTCGGACATTGCCCGTGCTATTGCCCGCCAAGCGCGCTGGTGCGGAATTGGATGGAACTTTGCCCCAGTCTGTGACCTGGCAACCCAACCGGACAATCCTGTCATTGGCATTCGCGCTTTTGGGCAAAATCCAGAGGAAGCAGTGCCGCATATCCGGGCCTGGATTCAGGCATCACAGGAGGAAGGGGTCTGGGCATGTGCGAAGCACTTTCCCGGTCACGGTGATGTCACCGTTGACTCTCATGAAGCCCTGCCCTGTGTACTTGCCAGTCAGGAGCAGATGTGGGGGCGGGAACTTGTTCCCTTCCGTCAGGCGTGTGCTACTGGGGTTGCTGGGATCATGTTGGGTCATCTGCAAGTTCCAGCCTTAGGGATTCACGAGGAGCCAGCGTCGCTGTCGGCGCAGGCAGTACAGTTTGTGCGTCAGCAGTTAGGATATGAAGGCGTCATCGTGACCGATGCCTTGGATATGGGGGCAATCACCCGACACTGGAGTACAGCAGAGTCCGTGGAGCGAGCTCTCCGTGCGGGAGTAGATTTGCTCCTGATGCCGCCAGAGGTGGAGGAAGCGATAGAGGTAGCAGCGCGGTTGTTGGAAAGGTCACCTGAGCTAATGCAACAGCGTCGCCGTAGCTTGCTCCGCGTTCAGCAGGTGCGTGAACGACTTTCTGTGGAGGAACGGGGATGGGAGGAGGACGGAACTGCGGCATACCTTGCCTTGCGTGTAGCGTGGGAGGCAATTGAGATTGTGGGACAATCCAGCCTCGTCCCTCTTGCTGAGGAGGCGCACGTTGCCATTTTCGCTTGCCTTGCTGAACGTCGGCTGGAGTTGCCGACGCTATTTTTTCGCCTCTTCTCCCAGAAGACACGCTGCCCGTGTGATATGGCATATGTTGATGCCAGCTTGACTCCTTGGGAGGAGCAGCGCCTTTTTGAATCCATCCCGGATGCTACTCATGCCGTCGTCATCCTCTTTCTTCCACCCCGGATGGATCCGAAGGCATTTCGGCGGTGGTACGGATTCCTTGAGCACTGTGCTACTCGCTATCCAACGGTTGCCGTTCTCTGTGGCAATCCGTTCGTTCCGATTCCACCTTCTGTGGCAGCGCTTATGAAGACGTATTCGGATACAGAGCCCAGCGTTGCGGCGGCAGCTTTGAGACTTGCGGGAGTACGACCATCCTGGCAGGCGGATGAACTGGTTTGAAGGACCTCCGGAGACCGTATACGAGCGGCTCCGGGCAGCGGTGGAGCAGAGTATGTGGGAGATCACCGCGACATTACGTTACAAGACATCCCTCCAACAGGCAGTAGAATACGTTTTGAAGCTGCCGGGGAAGCGGATGCGTCCGCTGCTGTGTCTACTGTCCTCTGCCCTGGAAGGAGGGTCTCCATGGAGAGCAGTACCAGCTGCGGCAGCGGTGGAAATCCTGCACACCTTTACCCTGGTCCACGATGACATCATGGACCGTTCCCCTCTGCGCCGGGGGCAACCGACAGTTCATGTGCGCTGGGGGGATGCCATTGCTATCCTCACAGGCGATGTTCTCGTCGGGCTGGCATACCGCTTCATAGAACGCTATGCTGACCATCCGCGCTACTACTGGATTCTCCACACCATGACCGCAGGATTGTTGGAGGTCTCTGAAGGACAGGCCTTGGATTTAGAGCTTCCCCAGGTGGAGCGACCAACGCTGGAGCATTACTGGCAAATGGTCGATGGGAAGACGACAGCGCTGTTCCGGTGCACCCTTCTTATTGGCGCTTGCGTGGGTGAGCTGACTCCTCAAACGCAGCATTTGGTGGAGGAATTGGCAATTCCGCTGGGGCGCGCCTTCCAACTGCAGGATGATCTGCTGGACTTAATTGGGCGGAGCGATGAGACGGGCAAGCAGCAGGGGCAAGATTTGTACGAGGGGAAATTGACGTACGCTGTAATCCGTGCGCTGGAGCTTTTGCCAGGGCACCAGTTATTGGAGCAGTATCGGCAGGCTCGGGGAGTTCCTACCTCAGCCCTGCCCCAACTTGTCCGACTCTTTCGCGAACTGGGATTGCTACAGGAGATGGAGCAGTGGATTGAGCACTACTATGCTTCGGCTTTTGCTGTAATAGAGCAGCTGCCGGCAGCGCCGGCGCGTGAACTCCTTCGGGGGCTTGTGGAACAGCTTCGGTATCGTCGACGCTAACGGCGGAGGTCAATCACTTCGGTACCCGGTGGGGGCTGGAATCGGAATTCTTGAGCGGTAATCGGTGGATTAGCTCGGAAGGAGCGGATTCTCCAGCGCTGAGTCCCACCGTCTCCACGGAGTTCTACCGTCAGCGGTTTCCAGTCCCGACGGCGAAGGGTGAGGATCGCTTCGCGAAACCCCGAGGAGATGCCTTCCGATAAGGGACAGAGTACCTGGACGGTGTCGCCGGAGCGGTGTAATACGCGCAAGGGAGCTTCCTGCAGCAGTGTCGTGAAGAGCTGTTCAATGCTACTGCCGAGCGCTGCTGATGCAGAGGAGAGGATGAGCTGACGACGAGCGCGCGAGTAGCTCCACACTGTTGTTCCGTCGCTAATTAGTATGTGCCCGTTCCATTCAGCTCGGAAGCGTCTTTGCTGAGCGACGGTCAGCCAGAAAGTGGTGTTTTCCGGAGATACGGCTTCGACAGACAGGCTCCGGAGGTTGCCATAGAAGCGACGTAGTTCCTCTGCCTCGTCGGCAAAAAGAAGCAGCGGTAGAGATAGTAGCCAAGCCCATCTCATCGCAACTTTGCAAGCAAAGGGCCACGGAGACCGGAGTAGCCTGTCAATTCAGCATCAATTGTACCGATGAGCACCTTTGTGGCAACCTTGACGGGGATTTTCCGGTCATCGTCGCTGAGCCAGATGAGGATTCGCCCTTCGCTCTTGAAGAGTCCACCCTCTACTACCAGAGGTTCAATGAGGATACAACGGAAGGTACCGGCAGCTACGGTCACGACACGCTTGCCGTGGATACGCACGCCTAAGTCATAGGTTTTCGTGCCGTAGAAGTTCTGCAGCCGTAAGATGGTGTCTTTGGGCATGGCTGAGAGGTTCAGCGTGCGCACGTAGTAAAAAGCAGAGACGATATCGTGGACGTGACGGGGAATGGGGAATTCGCCGTCGGTAGTTATTGCCTGGCAGCGAGCGTGGTCTAATCGGGCGGTGAAATCCCGGCGGTAGTTGCCTTCACGTATGTGCTGTTCAAATTCGTATGGGAAGATGCCTCCTACATCTATGACCGTGCGATAGGAATCCCGAACCCGGTAGAGCCAGTCTAATGCTGGGACGGAACGAACCTCAAAGCGAATGTCGTAGCAAGGACGTCCCTGGCGGTAGACTGGCTGTGGGGCGATCTGAAACACCGCTGTTCCAGCAGTGATGAAGCGGTATTTAACGTCAAATTCCAACCGTTCCCCAAAGCCGAAAGCTTCATTAGGAACTGCCCGTGTCCAATCACCGGGCGGACACGGTGGTGTCTCTATCTGGGGTGGAGGCAGGAGAGCGAGAACAGGTAAGGTAAGCCACCAGTGCATAGGCGCATGGATCGCTGTGCGAGAGTATAGGACGCACGCCGTGCGGAGTTATCGCATCGGCGGCTCTTGAAGGGTTTCAGGCTATTTTTGCCGTCGCCCAGATGTACCACGGTAGCGTTACTCCAATGCGCTTGTGGATTCTCGGTATCGTAGTGGGTCCTGTGGCTATCCATAGCGTCCTATCCCAAGAAGTCGCTCGGCCCTGGAGCTTCTATGCCCGCGGTGTCCGGATTGGGCTGGCCAGTACCACAATAGGAGGAGCTGATGCAGAAAGGGTTAATGGGCAACTGGAGTTCAGTGCTGGTGGGTTTGCTATTTTTCGTATTACCCGACTTTCCTTTGGTGAACTCGGACTTCAGTTGGAGCTACTCTACAGCCGCCACAGCACGGAGCAGGAGATTTCTTTGGGTGCTGGGGGGTACACGCTGCGCTATGATCTTGCCTATGCGGAGTTACCTTTTGGGTTGCGGATCATGCGGGACATGGAACTGTTCAAAGGCGCTCTGTATGCTGAGATTGTGCCTTCCATACGCGTGGATGGACAGGTCGAGCAGGTTACTTCCACCGGTCCCCCGAAGAAGTTAGATGCATCCCTCCACACGGCTGATGTTGGGCTTGCCATCGGTGTAGGAATGGAGCTGCCGCTGCGGCGTTCGTCGCGTCTTTTTGCGGATGATCGATTCCAGATGGGAATGTCCCCGATTCTTCGGCAGGAGCTTCCACCATCCCTTCGGGAGGAAAGGCCTGTGCGCCAGCTTCGTCGGCTGGCTTTCGGTGTTGGGGTAGGTATTGGTTTCTAACATCTGGGTGGGGAGCAATGCGGAAGTGGGGCATCCTGGGTGCTGCAATTATAACCACTGTTGCGGGGGCTCAACAGTGGCAGCAGGGGGTACGTTATACGATTCGGGCGGTTCTGATACCGGCGGAAACGCTGCTGCAGGTACACACCCGCATGGTCTACCGCAATAACTCTCCCGATACGCTGCGGGAGTTGTACGTGCATCTGTACTGGAACATCTTCGCTCCTCAGAGTTATGCCCGACAGCTGAGTCGTGAGCGGCGTCTGGAGCGGATTCCAGAACTGCCTCCTGTACAGGTGGATTCCTTCCTTGTCATCGCCTCTACTGGAGAGCGGCGGAAGGAATACGACGTAGACAACACCATCGTCCGGCTCCTCCTGCCCCGTCCTCTTCCTCCCGGGGATTCAGTAGAGGTCATCAGTAGCATTGCGCAGCGGGTTCCGCCGGAGGGTTTTCGGATGGGGCGCTATGAGCAGGACTACTTTATTGCCCATTGGTTTCCCTCCGTCTGTGTCTATGACCGTTATGGTTGGCACACGGAGCAATACTTAGGGATAGGCGAATTTTACGAGGAGATTGCCGATTTTGAAGTGGAACTGACGGTGCCGGGCACGTACCTTGTGGTGCATACGGGTGTGCTCCAAAATGCGGTAGAAGTACTTCCTCAGGAAGTGCTACGACAACTTGACCGAGCGCGGGCAGATACTGCACCAGTCCGGATAGCTGATTATGCTCTCTCTCCACCAGCGGACACTACTCCCCGAGTGTGGCGCTTCTATGCCGAGCGGGTCCGTACGGTTGCCTGGGCTGCCGTCCGGCGCTACTTGTGGGATGTACAGCAATGGGAGGGTATCCTCGTACATGTGCTCTACCCGAAGCAGTTGGAAAGCTTCTACCGGGACGAAGGTCTCCGTGCAGCTGTCCATGCCGTGCGGTACTTTTCCACCCACTTTGGGCGGTATCCATATCCGAACATGTTCGTTGTCGTTGGAGGAACAAGCGGGGGAATGGAGTATCCGGGCATTGTCTTCATCGGCCGGGGCTTAGGTGGGGGCCTTATGGCACCGAGGACAGCAGAGGTCATTATGCACGAGATCGGACACAACTGGTACCCCATGATGGTGAATTCCAACGAGACGGAATTTGGCTTCCAGGACGAGGGCTTCAATACGTTCATCACGGCGTTGGCATTGGAATCCTTTTACGGACGGGAGCGGACAGGACTCCGACTTCCAGGGTGGCTCCGTCCATTTATAGGCTTCAGCGACGAGTACACCGGCATTGCTCTCTCCACGATCCTGTGGCAGCTGACGGGCTGGGACGAGCCGCTTTTAACCCGTTCGGATTGGCATCGCACGGCGTGGAGCTACAGTATCAATGCCTATCCCAAGACGGCTTCATTGCTCTTCATGCTCCGAGGGGTGTTAGGGCGGGAGACCTTCAGCGAATTACTGCGGGAGTACACGCGACGCTACCAATTCCGCCATGTGTATCCGCAGGACTTTGCCCAATTGGCCGCAGAAATTGCCTCCCGTCGGCAGGGGCAACGAATGGACTTGCGCTGGTTCTTTGATCAATGGTATGCCCAAACCCCGATAGTGGATTACGCCCTGGCGGCCTTGCGGAACGAGCCAGCCCCTGGGGGAGCATGGGATGTCCGCTTCGTGGTGGAGAGGCGGGCAACGGCGATGTTGCCCGTAGAAGTTCAGCTGCGCTTGGCTGACGGGACGAAACAGCGGGTGCGGCTCAGTGAGGAGGAGTTCCTCCGGGGAGTGCCACGGGTAGAGCGCTCTCTCCGATTGCCGGCGCCGGCGGTAGAGGCGGTGCTAGATCCAGATACGGCGCTTTTGTTGGACGTCAACCGCTTGAATAATCGCAGTGGATTCTTGCCGCCGCTGAAGGCACGTTTGTTCGTAGAGGCGTTGAGCTATGAACCGCCGGAGCTCTATGCTTACGCCATCTCATGGCAGCCTGCCCTGGGGTTCAATACCCAGGACGGACTCAAAGTTGGACTTGAGGTGAGAGGAGGCTATTTGGGGCTTTTCCATCGGGTGCAGCTATCGGTGCTGCAGGGGCTTCGGTTTCGACCACACTCATTGAATGCCACGTTCTCCTGGCGTCATTTGCTCTGGCAGCTTCCGGGGCGTCCGTACGTGGAGTTTCGGGGAAGCTGGCAAGAGGGGTGGTGGCGCTTTCGAAGTGGAGCTACCCTTGACTTAAATCCGCAGCCTCCCTCTCCATGGAGGATGACAGCTCGCTTTGCCGTTGGGTATTGGCGCCGCCATGTTCGGAACTACGCGTTCCCCCAGTCACCACTGGGGATGGGACTGTGGTCGGTGGACCGAGCAGAGTTGGTGATAACGAAGGCTGCCTTGACAGTTTGGCGGGAGTTCCTCGGTTGGTCTCTCCGGTTGCGAGGCGTTGTGGAGCCTTTGTGGTATCGTGAGCCAGGGTTTTCCGCTTTGCGTCCAGCTCCTTTTACTGGTGGACGCAGTTTTTTCCGAACGACTCTGGAGATGCTTGTCCAGACGGAACCGCCAGTACCCGTGCTCCTGCGGGGAGCTATTGGGTGGTTTGCTCCCGATGATGAATCAAGGCTCTTCCCACCGATGGTGGGATTCCGTCTGGCCTCGGTCACACCGATTGAGGAATTGGAGTTGCCGCTGTATCGGTCGCCAGGCCTTGTGTCGTCGACGGCGCGGCAGCGTCGCACGGCGCCTTCTGGAGGCGCTTTCCTGCGGGGCTATGTCCCTCAGGACAGCCTTGGGCGCACAATGGTGGCAGTCAATGGAGAGGTAGGGCTTACGCCTTTCTTGAGCCACTTGCCTGGTGTGCGGTTGCTGACGGCTCTGCTGGATATCCGCCTCTTTGCCGATGCCGGCATCGTGGGGGATGCTTTTGCTGCTCCACGGCAATGGAGGGCAGATGCTGGGGTTAGCCTGGAAGTCCGCCTTCCGAGGATTCCCGGCTCCCCTTCCATACCGCTGCTGCACCGTCTGGGGATTGATGCCCTTGGGTTGGATATTCCTTTCTTTGTAACCCATCCACCGGCTGGCGAGCGCCGTTGGGCATTCCGGTGGGCACTTCGCTTCCGTTTGCTGCAGCAGGCTTTTGTGGAGTGGTGAGCTTACGGGGCTATGGAGTCCTCTAATGCTTGTTCCTGCTGGAGGAAGTGCGTGCGTAGCAATGTTGCACGGTGGGGCTGACGGAGCTGCTCATAGGAATGGCTGAGGAGCTCAACGAATTCAGTGCGGTAGTATGCCCGTTCATCCGGGTTGTCCAACTGCCACCATGCCCGCTGGCGGAGGAGAGGCAAGAGATGGCGGATAACCTCCTGGAAACGGTTTCTTTCGGCTGCTTGCCGGGCATGGGCCAGGGCTGTGTTGAGAATGGCTCGGACGCGCTCGGAATTCCTCCCGGAATTTGGAGCCGGATGACGTCTCTGGTAGTGGCTTTGGAGTCGCTCAACTAGGGTTGCTACTGTGGTGGAATCGGAGAGATCGTAGACGGGTACTCGGCGCAGGGGAGCGCCGTAGACCACGATGGAGATGGCAGAACTGTCGGCGGGGAAACCTCGGGCGTGGAGGGAGTCTGCTAACCGCGTAAGGACGCCAGCGGTTAAGTTGGTCTGCACTAAGCTAAGACCACCACGGAGCAGCGCCAGACCCCATGGGGTATTGTAGGCGTGGAACCACCGGAGGAGCTGCTGGCGGATGAAATGGGCTTGCACGTAGACGCGGTGGTAGTCATCGCCCCAGATACCGGTCCGTGCCCGTAGGAGGCGCAGTACATTGCTGGGATTGTCAAAGCGGAGTAAGCGGAGGATGGCGAAGGCTTGGGAAAATCCCAGTTCAGCGTAGTAGTGGATTTCGGGTATCCCTACAAGGGCTGCTAGGGTTGCCAAGTGTGCGCGAAGCCCTCGCTGCGGGCGAACATTGGCCAGTTTGTTGTACTGGCTTGTATCCGGGAAACCAGCGTCGGCAGGGGTATCACGGGGAATAGCCACAATGGTAATCCGCCCAGCTTGCAGGTCAAGGAGGAGGACGTGGTTGGCATCGGCGTGTGGGGTGGGATCGTGGAGCCGGGAGTCAACTCCAATGAGAGCGATGGCAATGCAGTGATGACAGCGTGGGGGAAGCCCCCGCGCCGTTTCCCAGCCGATGGTCAGCTCGGCGGGCTCTGGTTTCAGTAGAGGGGAAAGAGCAGCGGAGGTGTCCGCTATAGTAGTTGCCGTGGGAGCGGTGCTTTGTGTAGCCAGGAGCGAATCCAGACGCTGTTCTGCTGCTCCGCTCCAGAGCTTATGGCTATAAAGCCAGAGCAGCACTACTCCGAGGAGCAACGTGCCAATGGCAATACCCCATACCCAGCGCTTCCGTACCATGTTCAAGACGGAGTGGTAGGTGGAACTGAAGAGGCCCGAACGGGATGGAAGCAAGCGATAGTACTGCCTGAGTGTAAAGGCTCTTTAAGCTTGCAGAAACTCAGCGGAATACCAAATGGAATGGGACAGCGGTGCTGAGGCAGAGCCCTATTAGCCATTTGTGTTGTCAGGATGAGAGGCAGATTCCTCCTGGCACTTAGCTTCTTCCCAGAGGGCGTCCATCTCTTTTAGAGAGAGCTCCGACAGCGGAGCCGGAGCATGTCGTTCGATATATTGGAAGCGGCGGATGAACTTATCGTTTGCCGCCTGCAGGCACTCTTCGGCGTTGAGCCCTGCAAGGCGGGCAGCATTGACCAGGGCGAAGAGCAAATCGCCAAATTCCGCGGCGATTCGTGAGGAATCACGGCTATCCAAAGCGGACCGGAGTTCATGGAGTTCTTCGGCAACTTTGTGCCAGACCTCCTCGGGGGAGCTCCAATCAAAACCGACGCTGGCGGCTCGTTCTTGCAGGCGCTGTGCTCGTAGAAGAGCGGGTAAACTCGGTGGGATGCCCTCCAGGAGGGAGTTCCGCCCTTCGCGGAGCTTGAGCTGTTCCCACCGTTGCTTGACTTGCTGCGCATCTTCGGCAGGGGTAGAGCCGAAAACATGGGGATGGCGATGGACAAGCTTTGCACTCTCGTGAGCGATCACAGTGCTCAAACGGAATTTCCCAGACTCTTCAGCAATGGCACTGTGCATGAGCACGTGCAGCAATAGGTCACCCAGCTCTCGAGCAAGCTCGGCTGTATCCCCACGGCGGATGGCTTCCACTGTTTCATAAGCTTCCTCAATCAGGAGTGGAGCGATGGAAGCATGGGTCTGTTGCCGATCCCAGGGACATTCCCGCCGTAGTAGGCGAACGATGTCCCAGAGGGCACGAAACTGTTCAATTGGGTCGTCTGGGTCGCATGGTTTCGGTACTGGATGAGGCATTCGAATGCCAGCTCGAGTTTGGCACAATGGTACGAAAATACGGCGTTGGGTGTGCTAAGGGACACGACAGCGGGAAAGGAGTAATTTTGCAGTGCCATGCCGCTTATTGTGTGCATTGCAGGATTGTGCTTTCTTGCCGCTTGTGCGGGGATTCCAGAGCCGGATGCCCGGGACGCAGAAGCTCTCTATCGGGCAGCCCTGCTGGCCTATGAGCGCAAGGAAGATGAGCTTGCCCAGAAATGGTTAGAGCTGCTGCGCACCCAACATCCTACCAGTCCGCATGCCGATGATGCCCTGTTTTTGTTAGCAGAACTGCGCTTCCGGCGAGGGGAGTATCTCATGGCGGCTTTCCATTATCAGCAGTTGCGTCAGGTATTCCCACAGAGTCCGTACGCCCGACAGGCCCTCTATAAGACCGGGCTGGCATACGAAGCTCTGTCGCCCCCGTACGACCGGGATCAGGAATACACTCATAAAGCCTTGCAGGCGCTGGCGGAGTTTCGTCAGCTCTATCCCAGTGACTCCTTGCTGCCGGAGATAGAACGGCGGATACGGCAATTGCGGAATAAGCTTGCACAACGGGAATATAGCATTGCCCAACTGTATCGGAAGCTGAACAGTCCAGAGTCTGCGCTCATCTATTACGACGCCCTTCTGGAGCAGTATGCGGATACAGATTTTGTGGAGCTGGCCTATGTTGGGAAAATTCAAGTGCTGATTGCGCTACAGCGCTGGCGGGAGGCGCAACAGCTCATTGAGCTTTACCGGCGGATATTTCCGGATGGAAGGCAGCGGAAGGTAGTAGAAGCATTAGCCATGAATCTCAACCATGAACGAGGAGCCACTCCATAAGCTGGCGGGTAAACCCCCTTCGGCATCTGCAGTGGAAATGGTGCACTTGGTGCTTCCCAACCATGCAAACCAGCTGGGGAATCTGCTTGGAGGGCAGCTCATGCAATGGATGGATATTGCGGCTGCTTTAGTTGCTATGCGCCATGCTGGCAAGGTGTGTGTGACAGCAGCCGTTGACAGCATCAGCTTTTTGGAGCCGATTCGGGTTGGACATATCGTCCACATCCTTGCTTCCGTTAACCGAGCTTTTCGGACCTCTCTGGAGGTTGGAGTCAAGGTCTTCCGGGAGGACCCTATTAATGGGACACGGACGCATGCAGCATCGGCATACTTGACTTTTGTGGCCATAGACCAGTACGGTAAACCGTTACCTGTCCCTCCGGTAGAGCCGCAGACAGCGGAAGAGTGGCGTCGCTGGCGTGAGGCAGAATTACGCCGCCAGCAACGGCTCCACCAACGCGAGCTCCTGCGCCAACTACGACAGCATCCCAGTGAAGATGTCCCACAACAATTTCTTCAGCAATGATGGGCCGAACCGTACTCTTCAGTGCCATTGCTCTGCTTGTGGTCACAAGGGCTTCCGCTCAGTTTATCTACCGCTTTGCGGCTGGTGCGGGAGTTCATCCCAAGTTCGGTATCAACGCAGGCGAGATTCCCCCGGGCACAAAAACAGGTGTTGGATTTACGGGAGTGCCCGATATATGGGCACAGGGTATCTTGCCGCTAGACCGCTACGGTGAAATCAGCGTTGGGCTGGATATTGGCTACACAAGCCATGCCTTCATTACCAAGCCGGGTGATGCAGACACCACCCACGAGGGTAATACCTTCACACAGCATTACCGCTACCTGGGCATTGCTCCGATGTTCTATCTGAACGTGCTAGGACTTGGACTTAACATCGGGGTCCCGTTGGGGGGAACGCTCAAGAATCAGCGGGGTGACGTGGAAAAGAGTGTTTCTACGTCGGATATCGGGGCGTTGGTAGAGCTGCGTTTGGGTATCTCGGCTCCATTGGTGAAGGACCCGAAGAGCGGGCGACTCAACTTCCAGCTGTTTGCCTCTTATGGGCTCACAAAATTGCCAGTGAAGTCGTATGAGCTAATACGACTTGGACCGAACCCGCCGGTACCAGAGCGATATGCTCCACGGATAGCCGCTTTGGCGCTGGGCTTGAGCTATCATTTCTTCTTCGGAGTGGAACGAGCGACGGTGGAGTGAGAAAGCGGTGGCCTGCTCGGGGATTCGGGTTCACAAGCTTGGTGGAAGCGTTCTGACAGACGCAGCGGGTATTCAGCAGGCGTTGCAAGCGGTCATCACTGTCCAAGCGGAGTCGGCACTTATCGTTGTTTCTGCTTGCTCAGGTGTGACGGATACCCTTCAGGGGATAGCTCACCGCGCTGCTGCAGGGGATGCAGAGGGGGCACAACAGGCTTTGGAAGAACTTCTTGCACGGCATACGGAATACGCTCATCAGCTGCTACCAACCTCGGCGTGGGAAGAAGCGGAGAGAGCTCTTCAGAATTTGGCCGCACAGGCAATCCAGCTGTGTCGCGGGATTGTCTACCTCCGAGAGTTGACACCGCGAACCCAGGATGCTCTGCTTGCCTTCGGTGAGTTATTTGCCAGCCAGCTCATCGCCGATGCGCTTCGCTCCCTCCTTAGCGTCCCGGTACTCCTTGCAGATGCTCGGCGCTGGGTGGTGACGGATGCTACCTTTGGGCATGCTCGCCCACAGTGGGAAGCGGTACAGCAGAGGGTGCAAACCTCCGAACTTCTGAGGCAGCTTCGGCATGGGGCTGTCGTTGTCACTCAGGGTTTTATAGGAGCAACCTCTGAGGGTGTGACGACGACCTTAGGGCGTGGAGGTTCTGACTTCTCTGCTGCCCTTTTGGCTGCTGCCGTCGGTGCAGACGAACTCGTCATATGGAAGAATGTCCCTGGCATCTTCACGGCGGACCCCAGGATTGTATCGGAAGCCCAGTTGGTGCCTGTCATTTCAGCGGCGGAAATGCGGGAGCTGGCTCTGTCAGGGGCAAAGGTGCTCCATCCGGATACAATTGAGCCGGCAGTCGCCCATGGTATTGGGGTCCGTATCCGAGGGGTCATACAGCCGGAGGTGGACGGAACTCGCATTGTGGCGCAGCGGAGGAGTGTCGCAGAGCCCTTGGCACTGGCCTGGTGTATGCCGTGTCGGGTTTGTCGGTGCCCCTCTGTGGAAGCACTGCAGCAGTGGCAGTCTTCGGTGTTCCTGGGGACTTTTTCCCGTGGGGGTGCCTTCATCGTGGTCCCCGATAGCTTGGACTCTATTCCCGAAGGATGTCAGGCATGGGGAGAGCCTCGAGTGCTGCTGTCAGTTATTGGTAGCGCTCCGGAGCGATGGGCGCTCCCGATGGTGGAACGTTTGCTGCGGGCATATCTCCCTTGTTCTGGTATGTGGTTGGGTGATTCTCCGTATGCGCTGCGCTTCCTCGTACCTCAGGAGGTATGGCATGCGGCAGTCCAAGAGCTCCATGCCGAGTTGCTCCGCTACCGTGATCGGCAGCCAGTCGTTTGGGGAGCAGAGTAAGGCGACTCTATGGTAGATGGAGAGCTCCACACGGATGGCAGAGAGGAGGACGAGCGGAAGTTAGATTGGCAGCTTGTACGACGCCTCTTTCTCTTCGTGCGCCCATACAAGGGCTGGCTTGCTGTAGCACTGGGTATGGCGGTGCTCAGTGCGGTTATGGCTCCTGCGCGTCCTTATCTCAGCAAACTGGCCATTGACCATGCCGTTACAGCCCAGTCGTGGCAGACGTTTGTCGGTTTCATTGTTGCCATCGTTGTTCTCATCCTTGTCTACGCCGCTCTTCAGTATGGCTTGAGTTATCTCCTACAGTGGATTGGGCAGCGGGCACTGTTTGCCGTGCGTATGCAGGTCTACGAGCACATTCTTCGGTTGTCACTCCGCTTCTACGATACAACACCCATTGGACGCTTGGTGACGCGGACGACCAATGACGTGGAGGGGTTGCAAGAGTTCTTCTCCTCTGGCTTGGTCCTGCTCATTGCCGATGTTCTCCTCCTTGGATGTATCATTGGCTTTATGGTGTGGACGGACTGGCGCCTGGCGTTGCTGACATTGGCGGTACTGCCGCTTCTTGTAGTGGCAAGCCTTGTCTTCCGAGCGAAGGTCCGAGTGGTCTATCGCCAAATTCGGCAGCAGCTGGCACGGTTGAATGCATTCCTCAGTGAGCATCTCAGTGGTATCATGACTGTACAGCTTTTCCGGCAGCATGAGGCGCAGTTCCGTCGTTTTGAGCGGCTCAACCGTGGGTATCTCCAGCTCCAGAGGCGTTCTGTATTCTACTACGCCGTCTTCTTCCCGACCGTGGATGTCCTATGGGCACTGGCTCTTGTGTTGCTTCTCTGGTACGCCGCTGGTGCTTTGGGGGTGGGGGCAATGAGTGTGGGGACCCTCATCGCTTTCATGCAGTATGTTGAAATGTTCTTCCGTCCGATTCGGGACCTAACCGAACGCTACAATATCCTCCAGACAGCGCTGGCATCGGCGGAGCGCATTTTCGGGATTCTCAACCTTCGGGATACCATTCCGGACCACCCGCAAGCGGTTCCAATGCCACCTCTACGCTCGGGCATAGAGTTCTGTCGCGTAAGCTTCAGCTATGACGGCGTCACACCAGTGCTTCAGGAGGTCTCCTTCCGTGTGCGCAAAGGGGAGCTAGTGGCACTGGTTGGGGCCACAGGGGCAGGGAAAAGTTCGCTCATGGGCCTGCTGTGCCGTTTCTACCAGTTCCAACAGGGGGATATTCTGATTGATGGGCGCAGCATTCGGGAGTTGGAGCAAAACAGCCTGCGGCAACGGATTGCCCTTGTATTGCAGGAGGACGTGCTCTTTTCGCGAACTGTCTTGGACAACATCATCTTCGGGCGCTCGGGGCTCGGGGAGGCGGAGGTGCGTCAAGCTCTCTATCGGCTTGGGTTGGATTCCCTGCTCCATCGCTTGCCCGAAGGGCTGGCGACGGTGGTCGGCGAGAGAGGTGTGAATCTCTCTGCCGGTGAACGGCAACTCATCGCCCTCTGCCGAGCTTTCGTGGGGCAAGCCGATATCATCGTATTGGATGAGCCAACGGCACATATGGATTCCGAAACGGAACGGTTGCTCGAACGCGCCATAGATGTGCTGCGTCAGGAAGGGCGAACCTGTATTGTCATCGCTCATCGCTTGGCAACAGTCCGGCGGGCAGATCGGATTGTAGTGCTCCACCACGGGAGGGTCCGTGAGATCGGGACTCACGAGGAGCTCTTAGCGCGCAAGGGCATCTATGCCCGACTTTACCAACTGCAGTATGCACAGCTTTCCGAGGTGTGACCTTACGGTCTAAGCTGCCGCTGTAGGGCCACAAGCTTTCGATGTTCCCGATATGTTTGGGAGAAGGCGTGGCGGTATGAACCATCGCGCAGGAGGACGAAGTAGAGATACTGGTGCTCTTCCGGCTCTAGTGCAGCGGCGATGGCATCAGCGCTGGGATTGTTGATTGGCCCAGGAGGCAGACCGTGCGTGGTGTAAGTATTGTACGGGTGAGGTGTCGAGAGATCTGCTCTGGTAAGGGCGTGACCGGGTTTGCCGAGTGCATAAGCGACAGTGGGATCGGCTTGCAGGGGCATGCCCCGGCGGAGTCGGTTCCAGAATACGCCACTTACGCGACGACGCTCGTCTGCATGGGGAGTCTCCGCCTCAATGATAGAGGCTAATGTGAGGACCTCGTGGCGCGAAAGTCCCCGCTTCTGTGCTGCTTCGGCAAAACGTTCTTGCCAGAGCCGGTCTTGCTCTCGTAGGAGGCGTTCAAGAACATCTTCGGCGGGATGGCGCCAGAAGAGTTCGTAAGTCTCCGGCATCAAATACCCCTCAACAGATGCAACAGGGATACCTCGGGCACGAGTGAGGCTATCGGAGAACGCAAGAGAGACAAAGTCGGCGGAGTCAACGTTGGCCTCCCGTTGGAGTAATGAGGCAATTTGAACGATGGTCAACCCTTCGGGAATCGTCACCCGGATTCGCAAGACCTGCCGTCCGGTGAAAAGTGCCCGCAGGAGCTGCCAATACCGCTGCTCCGGTCCGAAGCGATACATCCCAGCGAAGACCCGAGAACCTGTGCCCCAAGCATAGAGAACCCCTATGCTTACAAAGAGCCAGGGCATGCGCAGATGGCAGTCGGAGGCGATCTGTGCCAAAGCTTCCCGTACACTCTTGCCTGGTGCTACCCAGCACTCTCTCGGTTTGGGGACGGGAAGACATTGCCCAAGGTAGAGCACCACAGCGGCAGTGAGCCCCAGGGTACTCCCCATCACGCCTATGCCCCATGCCCGGTACCGGCGCATTGTGCTATGACACCTTCTTTACGGGCGTACAGACGAGGAGGGAGCCATTCAGATGGGGAATTCCCACCGAGCAGGCGCAGTCTTTTCCGTAATTTCGTATACCTGCCGGAAAGGTGCCGGAGTGGTCGAACGGGCTCGCCTGGAGAGCGAGTGTACCCCCACAAGGGGTACCGTGGGTTCGAATCCCACCCTTTCCGCCGGAAGCGACCCCGTAGCTCAGTGGTAGAGCAACGGCCTTTTAAGCCGTGGGTCGCTGGTTCGATCCCAGCCGGGGTCACTGGACAAAAGAAGGGCGGTTTCCCAACCGCCCTTTTTCCGTTCGCCCTCGGCGTGTTATCGGACGATGGCGAAGCGTTCTACCGCCATGAAGGGACCCGATACAAGGCGTAGCCAATAGATTCCCGCTGGCAGCATGCGAACATCTACTTCCTGTTGGTATCTCCCGGCAGGCAAGGAGCCATCTACTAACGTCATGACCCGTTCCCCCATAGAGTTGAGGATTTCCAGTCGGGTCGGGGCTTCCAGCCCAAGACTGTACTCCAGTTGCAGGAAGCGCTCTTGGAGTGGGTTAGGCTGGACGGGGCGGAGGGAGTACCCTTCGGGGGAGAGGCGGACAAGCCGCCCGTTGACAAAGCAGCCTCCCAGTTCAATAAGGTTGGGGATTGTTGCTACATCGACACAGGCTTCACGTCCGGGGAGTTGCACGGTCAGTTCGGGCTCAAGACGGGAGACCTCTCCTAAGTAAGCCTGGAAGCGCAGTCGCGCCAGTTCCCCCTCCTGAGCAATTGGAGTTTGCCCGGCTGCGGTGATGAGAAGACGCACCATGCGATTGGCTTCAGGGATCTCTTGTGCCTGCAATTGCCATGAGCCGTCCAGAGCTGTCCCTCTCTCCAGGCTACCGGGGAGATACGATAAGAGGGTACCGTGGTAGCGGATTTCCGCTGAGAAAGCCCGCAGAGAGGCTTCCCCCCATTCCCGACCGCGTCCGACAATTTGAAGCTGAACCAGCTCACCCGGTGGGATAAAGAGCCGTCCAGGCTCTAAAGCATACGTTACAGCGACTCGGTATCCCTCTCCTCGGAGGGAGACCTGCAAGTTCGGGTTGATCGTGTTCCGGATAGCTACAACGGCCCCGTACGTGCGTGGCTCCGTTGGTGTAAAGCGGACGCGTACCCACAGAGTGTCGCCAGCGGGGACAGAGACGGGAAAGGCAGTCGGCTCCAGAAGGGCGAAGGCAGTAACATCCCCCGCAACGAGCTCCAGCCCTTGGATGGAGATTTCCCCTGCAGGGTTCGGGTTTATGATAGGGAAGAAGCCTTCGGGTTGAGCGCACGTGAGTACCCGTCCGAAATCCAATCCATCGGCTGCAATGGTGTTAACACATCCGCTGCCCCGTACCTCCACTTGCGTGGACACAATGGAATCGGGTGCTGGTGCAGCGTCGGAGATAATCTCTACTACGGCTTGTCGGTTCCCTACTGCTTGCGGCGTAAAGCGGACGCCCAAAGCAAGCTCTCCTCCATTGCGGGCAAGGCGGTATGGAAATGAGGGCAATGATTGCATCCAGGCGAAGTCTGGATCGCTTCCGGCAGCCCAGCGAATGGTGTGAATAGTCAGGTCTGCTGACGTACTGGGATTCCGCAAGATTACAGCACGAGCTTCTTCAGCAGAGTTGCCAACAAGGATGCACTCGAAGGTATGACCTTGGGTTTCCAGCTTGGGGAGGATTCCAACACCGCGAACATAACCGGTAACCGGTGTAGCATTCGTAAAGAAAGCGTCCACGCTATCCAAGTGCAGCCCTTCAGCCTGTGGGGTGTAGCGGACTCGGAGCCGAACTTCCGACTGCTCGTTGGGTTGGAGCTCCACCGGGTTGCCCGGCGAGGGCTGGGGTTCGACGGAGAGGATCTGGAACGTTCCTACTGGCGCAAGTCCTCGGAGTCGGACCTCTGTCAAGTATGCGGCAGAACTTCCCGCATTGCGCACGTAGAGGACGGCTTCCTGAGAGGTTCCAACACGGCGCTCCCCCCAATCGTACGAGGTAATGTAGGGTCCGGCTTGGACAGCGCGTCCACGCCAGTGCGAAATGTTTTTATCCCCTGCAGGAGCATCACAGATGAAGACGGCGTCAATAGCATGCGTTCCAACAGTAGTTGGTTGGTAGCACGGCGTTGTGAGCCGAAGTTGTTCACCCGGTGGCAGATGGATCGGCAGAGAGGGAGTGATGGTGGTCAGAACGAATGGTGCTTGCACACCCCGGATGTCAGTGATGTGTAATGTATCCGTACCAGGATTGCGGATGAGCAATCCGACGGTGTTGCACACAGTTGTGTTTACGGGGATAGTGCCCGCGTCCCAATCCTCAACCCAAATATGGGGCAGAATGCCGCGCCCTCGGAGTGCCCAGCGGAATTCCGCACATTCGGTTTGCACAATCAAGGTATCCTGATCGTATTCCCCGGCGACATGCTCTTGAGTTGGGCGGTACTCAAGCTGGAAAGTGTGAGTTTCTCTACCGGCGAGCCGATGCTCCGGTGGAATTGCTCCGGCAATGATTCGGAAAGCGGTTCCATTCAGAAGGCGGGCATTCTTCAGGACTGTGGTGCTGTCTCGGGCATTGAGGAGCGTGACCGTTATGGTCCTGGCTTGCCCAACGCGAATGGCACCAGCATCAATAGGTTCAGGGGGTTGTACAATCAGACTGTCGGCAATGTACCAGACGGAGTCTATCGTTAGATTGCCTGCGCGGTCCAGCACCCCGATACGGGCAAAAGCAGAGTAGCGTTTGTCAATGACCTCCAATCGGAAGACGAAGCGTTCCACTTTGGGATAGGGTTTGAGCTCTTCGGCTGTGACGAAGCGCAGGCGATAGTTGTAGCTACCCTCCAGAAGCTCAATCTGGGAGATGCCTTGGTCTACCTGGCGGGGGTTATCTCCCTCCTTCCCGTTGCGAATCTCCGTTGCTAAGATTTCCCAATCCCCACATTCTACTCGCATGTGGAGTTCTGGAGGGAGGGTATCTAACTCGTCGATCTTGTTGATCGCCATGGCAGCGGGCCAGCCATAGCTATCGTATTGGCTGAAACCGTAGATATAGCCTCCGAAGGGCGTCTCACCGATGATTTTGTGGGGACCCGGCTGCATGCGAAGAACAACCCAATAGAGGTTCGTTGCCGGGATGCGTTGTCCGAGGAACTCAGGGTGGCGTCGCCAGACGTACTGGCCGTCTACCTTGATGCTTTTTAGCTTCGCCTGAGTGGGGTCGTTGGTGTCTCCAATGGCGATGAGGTTGAAGTAATTTGTTGCGAATTGTTTGCTGGCGGGGGTCTGGAAGACGGTGGAGCGCAGGTACTGTTCTACGGGGGTGACGACAATCATGAAGGGATCAAAGTTCGGGTCGTTGTCCCAAAAGGCGGAATAGGAGTACTGCATGAGCAGCACGGGTTTGTCAGCTTCCCAGATGGATTGGCCGTAGATGGAGGAGTCTTGCGGTGTGGTCGTTTTATTGTATTCCCAGAAATCGCCGGCATATTGGAGCAGACCGGTGGTGCTTCCCTGAAGTTGCCCACCTCGATACCAGCGAACGGTAAAGCGGGTATTGGGCTGGGAGGCCAGGATGCGGAAGAAATCGCCTTTCCGAGCTTTGCGCTGGTATTCAATGGTTACATACCGTTTCCCCCACGCCGAGATAGGAGGCAACATTTCCACCAAGTGGTCGCGGCTGATGGGGCCGGTTTCCGGAATCATGGGAATCATTGTCCGCATGTGGAAGGAGATGAAGCCGATGGGCTTATTGCTGGAGACCCGGGTTCCGCTGAAATCGTTCTGGGCGGCTGGGGGATCACCACTACCGCGCACCATGTAGGTCTGCCCGCGGTTGAGCATAACCGTGATGCGGTCACCAATCCGCCGTCCGCCGACGGTGCGACCGTATCCTCTGCCGTAGAGCTGGATGTTGACAAGTGTCTGGTCTTCGGATGCGATGATAATGAAGCCATTCCCCCGCTTCTGCCCGAAGTCTTCGTAGTCGTAGTATGACAGATGCATGTACTCCGTCCCCCAGACATTGACCGGGAGGGCAAGGTAGCCGTCAGAGGTGTATTGCTTGCCATTGAAGACATAGACCGAGATTGGATGCGGTGCCGACAGCCGGATCCCCTTTTGGGTTACCACTTCGCTTTCCCGGACTTCGTCTGCCCAGAAGAGATCGCCTTCCAGCAACGAGAACGTAGTGATTTCCATTGCCCGAACAGGCTTTGTCCGGCGGAGTCCATCGGTGGCGCTGTAAAGGGTTACCTCCGTATTGTAGCTGGAGGTGACGTAAATTTCCAGGAGTTGTCCGGGATAGCCATCGACTTCATTTGGAGGAATAGCAATCCAGAACTCTCGACCCTGGGCGGAGTTGTTGAGAATCCACTCTGCCGGTGGTACTTTGGGATTGCTGGCAAGGAGTGGAGTTGCCGCGACAGCAAGGAGTGCAATCCAGTACCTCATTGCCGGTCCTCGTTGGGGATTCTACATGCAATTGCCCAAATATACGCCTTTGAAAGCTTCTCTAAGGCTGCAGGTTGGGGCGTATTTTTGTATGTTCTGTTAGCTCAGGCGGATGGGATGTTCTTCTCAGCGGTGCGACATATCCATTTCGTGGGGATCGGCGGCATTGGGATGAGCGGGTTGGCAGAAATTCTGCTGCAACAGGGTTTTCGCGTAAGCGGTTCTGACCTGGTGGCTTCGGAGAATACGGAGTATTTGGAACGCAAGGGGGCGAGCATTTTCTATGGACACGATGCTGCCCATATTGAGGGAGCAGAAGTTGTGGTGTACTCCAGCGCTGTCAATCCTCAGGAAAACCCTGAGACCCGGGCAGCGGCCGAGCGAGGTATCCCAGTGTTGCGGCGGGCGGAGATGTTGGCGGAAATCTCGCGTCTGAAATACTGCTTAGCCATTGCTGGAACCCATGGAAAAACGACGACAACATCCCTGTCTGGCTTAGTGCTCATCCGAGCAGGGCTGGATCCAACCGTCATTGTCGGAGGTCGGTTGCGGGGACTCGGGGGAAGCAATGCTCGCTTGGGACATGGGGAGTGGATTGTGGTGGAAGCGGATGAATACGACCGTTCATTCCTGTGCCTTCTCCCAACCGTTGCCGTGATTACGAACATTGAGGAGGAGCACCTGGATGTTTATACAGACCGGCAGGACATCCTGGATTCCTTTACCCGCTTTGCCAATAATGTGCCCTTCTACGGGATTGTGATTGCCTGCATTGATGACAATGGCGTCAAGGATCTGCTGCCGCGCTTGAGCCGAAAAGTTCGGACCTACGGGCTTTCTCCTCAAAGTGATGTGCGTGGACGCCGGATTCGGTTGTCCGAACGCTACGCACAGTTTGAAGTCCTTGCCGATGGAGAACTTCTCGGCGAGGTTACTTTACGGGTACCGGGAATCCACAATGTGCGCAATGCCCTGGGAGCCATTGCTGTCGGACGGGAATTGGGGGTCTCGTTCGAGGTTATCTGCCAAGCGTTGGAAGAGTTTACGGGAGTCTATCGGCGTTTTGAAATTGTTGGGGAACGTGACGGTGTGCTGTTTGTGGACGATTATGCCCACCATCCTACAGAGGTGCGGGCAACATTGTATGCCGCCCGTCAGGGCTGGGAGCGGCGTCTGGTGTGCGTCTTCCAGCCTCATACATACACGCGAACCCGTGACTTCGCTACGGAGTTCGGCAAAGCTTTTGAAGAGGCCGACATTCTCATCGTCACCGATGTCTATCCCGCTCGAGAACAGCCGCTCCCTGGAGTAACAGGTGAACTCATTGCCCATGCGGCTCGTCGTAGTGGACACCGGGCAGTCTACTATGCCCCGACTTTGGAGGAAGCGGCTCAGCTTACTTCTTCCCTCCTTCAGCCCGGGGATATGCTCTTGACCCTGGGGGCAGGTAACGTTTTCAAGCTCCATTCGCTGTTGGGGGTGCACTCCGATCCTGTCATCTCATGAGGTAGCCGAGGGAAGTGGAGCGAGTGATATATAACAGAGAACTCTGTGTTGCAAAGTTCTCTGTCGAGTTGTAAATTTGCATCCCGATGGATGTGCGGATGTGTCAGGAGGGTATGATGCGGTGGATGTGCGCGGTCGTGCTTGTAGGGAGCTTGCTCGGGAGCGTGTCCGGGCATGCCGAGGTGCAGCAGAGGAGGTATGGTGTAGGGGGGATGGGTTACTTCGGTATTGGTGGGCAGGGCATAGAGTGGGGGAGCTTGCCAGAGAAGCTCCGGCAGCACGGGTATGGGGAGATCAGCTCGTGGGGAATGCTGATTGGCGGAGGAGGTGGGGGAGTCATTGGGTCGCTGTTCCTCGGTGGTGAAGGGTATGCGTTGGTGGAAAGGAAAGCTATGGGGGCCTTCGGGCAGGTGCGTATGAGTGGGGGATGGGGTAGCTTGTTGGTGGGATATACAAGACCTATTGGGGAGCAAGTGCGTCTGCATGTTCTGGCTGGTCTTGGCCGAGCAAGTCTCAGGGTAATGCTGCGAGGTGCTGGGGTCTTGCCTTTTGATTCGCTGTTGCAACGGCCGCAGGGAAGTGTGGGGATGGTGACTGGTGGATGGCTTCTGCAAGGTGCTGTTGGAGGCGAGATACGACTGATTGCGGGGCTGTTCATAGGAGTACGGGCAGGCTATGTGCTTCCCATGGGATGGGGTGCGCTTACTTTGGAAAGTGGAGAAGGTGTGCCCGGAGCTCCGGTAGTTAGGCTCCGGGGCTGGGCGATTCGCGTTGTTCTCGGCGGTGCTGGATATGCTATGAGCCATGGGCGGGATGGGAATTGAGCGCTTAGACCCGGTGCTACACGAGCGAGTGCGCTTGGGTATCGTGGTGCTCTTGGTTCGGGAAGGCGAATTGGATTTCCAGACCCTCAAGCGAGAACTTGGGGTCACGGATGGGAATCTTTCACAACACTTGCGGGTATTGGAGGAAGCCGGGATTATTCGAGTGAAGAAAAGATTCGTGGGACGTCGCCCTCGCACGACTTATCGGCTTACAGAAGACGGACTCAAGCGATTTGAAATATATCTGCAGGGACTTCAGGAGCTGCTCCGGTCCTTGCCAAAGGAGTAGAAAGGCGTATGTCTCACAGGTCAGGAGGAAGGTCTATGACACAGCAGAAGGTGCAAGAACTGCAGCAGGTGCTTGAGACAGTTGACGTCCTGCGGCTCCTCGTTGCCAGAGGGCAGGAGGAGATGCAGGCGATGGCGCCGTATCTGCTCGCTTTCGGTGCCTATGGGCTAGTCAACACAATCTTTGCAGCGGTAAGTCACGGAAGAGGATTGTGGCTGGAGACTTTGTTTCCGGCGTTTGCGCTGGCGGTGTTTCTCCAGACAAAGTCGCCTCTGACACTTCTCCTCTGGGCGGTGGCTGCAGCTATGACTTGGGGGGTTTACTTACTGTGGCCCAATCCTGCGGTGATCTGGACTGCCGTGTTTGTAACTGTGGCAATAGTGATGGCGGTGATTCATATAGCACTGCCAGGAAAGTTCCGTGAACGTCTCGTCTTGATGCCTCGTGTGGGTATTGGTTGGAGTATGTTGATAGCGGGGATGTGGTTGGTGGTTTCCTCTCCCGTATTCCGGCAGGTGGGCAACGCGGGTGAGCTCTTTGGTGCTCTCTTTGGTTATGCTATCGGGGTCGGTTTGTTGCTCACCAGTGTGCTTCATGCTCCTTTTTTCTGGGTAGGACTTGTGGGGATGTTTGGAGTGCCAGCGGCTGTTCTCTACTTGCAAAACTGGGTTGTGGCTACCTTTCTGTTTGCTCTCATGGGGGCGGCGATGATGTGGGTTGGTTTGTCCTTTTTGAGGAGCAAGGAATCGGTGGCCCGGAAGCAGTGACGGGGTTTCGGTTTGGTCTGTAATTTTGTGATAGTTCGGTCATAGAAGGAGCTGGGGTAATGGAGGAGGTTCGGATTGGGCGGCGGGTTCACTCTCGGGATGGAGTCGTGGACCGAATCGTGGAGCTTTTAGGCGAGCAGGAAGCCCGCTTCTTATTGGAGCATCGCTGCACGACGATTCCTCGGGAGATGCTGCATTTGCCGGGTCCCGACTTTGTGGACCGGGTCTTCGCACCTTCGGACCGGAACAACCGGGTATTGCGAAATCTGGAATGGATCTTCAACACTGGGCGCTTGGCTGGGACAGGATACCTTTCCATTTTGCCTGTGGATCAGGGGGTTGAGCATTCCGCCGGTGCCAGTTTTGCCCCCAATCCGCTCTACTTTGACCCTGAGAACATCGTGCGTTTGGCGATTGAAGGGGGCTGTAGCGCGGTTGCCTCCACCTTCGGTGTATTGGGTAGTGTTGCCCGTAAGTATGCGCATAAGATTCCATTCATCGTCAAGCTCAACCACAACGAGTTGTTGAGCTACCCGAACAAATACGACCAAGTACTGTTTGGAACGGTGAAGCAGGCATACGAGATGGGGGCGGTGGCAGTTGGGGCAACTATTTACTTCGGCTCCCCAGAGAGCAGTCGGCAAATCCAAGAGATTGCCGAAGCATTTGCCTTAGCCCATGAGCTCGGGATGGTAACAGTCTTATGGTGCTATCTGCGGAATAGTGCTTTTAAGGCGGAAAAGGACTACCACGTTGCGGCGGATTTGACAGGGCAGGCGAACTATTTGGGGGTGACCCTGCAAGCAGATTTGGTCAAGCAGAAATTGCCAGAAAACAACGGGGGTTTCTTGGCGCTGAAGTTTGGTCGCACGAGTCCTTTGGTATATGAGAAGCTGACCTCAGAGCATCCAATCGATCTGTGCCGGTACCAGGTAGCAAACTGTTACATGGGGCGTATTGGCCTCATTAATAGTGGAGGAGAATCCAAAGGCGCCGGTGATCTTGCTGAGGCGGTGCGCACAGCGGTTATTAACAAGCGCGCAGGTGGCATGGGGCTTATTTCTGGCAGAAAGGCATTCCAGCGACCGATGGAAGAGGGAATTGAGTTACTGCATGCCATCCAAGACGTGTACTTATCAGCGGCAATAGACATAGCCTAGGTTCGTTTCAGAAACTGTGTCCCCAGGTATGTTCAATTAAGGAGGATTGGCGATGCGGAGGTGGGGTATTGGAGTCGTAACGGTTGCTGTGGTGTTTTTATGGGCAGGGTGTGCAAAGGATGAGGGAGGGACAGGTCCGAGTAGTCCGCCGAACTACTTTCCGTTGAAGGTAGGGAACTGGTGGGTTTACAGAGGTGTTGAGCTAGACACGGCGGGGCTAGAGACCGGTCCGGAGTGGAGGGATTCAACGGTGGTTGTTGCTCAGGTAACCCTTCAGGGGCGTCAGGGGTATGTAATGGTGTCGCACTACAGCGGCGGGCGCTCGGGGAGTGATACAACAGTAGTGGCCTCGGAGCCAGGGCGGTTGTATATCTATGTGGGGGATGGTGAAGATGGAGATGGAATTCCTTTCCTGCGAGGCTGGGTCAAGTATGCAGACTATTCGGCTTCTTCCTGGAACATATGGGACACAACACTCACCAATGTCCCACTTGATTCCAATCTAACAACCTCTGGGACTTTTAGCTGGCGCGGTGAGCGGGGGGGGACGATGGCGGTAACGGTGAAGGGGCGTACGGTGACAGCGCAGGAATTCCGTGTGGTGGGGAGCTTCAGTGGGAAGTTGTATAATCAGAGAATTGAGATCGGGACACTCAGCTATACCAGGGTTGAGCGTCTATGGGTAGCAGAGAACATCGGGGTTGTACGAGGGCAATTGGACCCATCAGAGCTCGTGATACGATCGCCTCTTATTCCTGGTGGTGAGATGCGGCAAAAGGAAGAGGGCGAGCGCACGGTCTTGATGGATTATTTCGTCCAGTAAGGCCGGAGTGGCTCTGGTTGCGGAGGGTTCGCCTAAGTGGTAGGGCAGCGGTCTTGAAAACCGCCGGGCTAACGCCCATGAGGGTTCGAGTCCCTCACCCTCCGCTCCTTTAGGGGAAGGTAAGGGAGTATGTCGGCAGCTCAGGGCTATGGCTGAGGGAGTGAGAGAATTTCACACTCTACCTCAGCAACCCCTTGGTGGAGCATGTCCAGGGCTTGGGCGGCGGCTTCCGAAAGGTCTAGGATGCGGTCGGGGAGATGAGGACCTCGGTCGTTGATGCGGACGATAACGGAGCGCTGGTTCTGTACGTGCGTAACCCGCAGGCGGGTACCGAAGGGCAAACTGCGGTGAGCTGCTGTGAGCGCCATTGGGTCATAGATTTCCCCGCTGGCGGTAAACCGTCCGGCGAATTCCCGTCCGTAGTATGAGGCCAATCCACGGAATCGGTTGGGCTCTGGGCTTTTGGTCGTAGTAGTAAAGCGGGCTGTGGAAGCACATCCCCAGAGGGAGACACAGAAGATGCCTACAAGGGCAAGATTTCGGCCAGGGGAATGCCGAAAGTTCTTCATGGTCGCCGTTAGAGTCTTACGCTGATGCGGACTTCCCAGAGGCGTTGGGTAGAGGGCAAGACGACAGTTGTTGTGCCCGTGGTTGTGCTCAGTTGCAAGAGCACCTTTCGGAGGAAAGCTGTTTCACCGCGTAGGAGTTCGCTCAGGGGGATCTCAACGGTAAACTCTGCCTGTTGGAGTGGGCTGGTTAAAAATCCGCCCCAGCGGAGCGTAATACCGCCCAACTGTCCTGTAATGCGGGCCCGTATTTGTTCTAAGTCAAAGGTTCCCGTTGTGGGATCCAGTTGAACATCGTAGACGGCTCCAATCCCGCGAAGGAGTTCTGTTGCGGCTTTGGAGGCAATGGTGGAAAGATTCGCCAGTGGAACTTCGCGCCCAATGTTTCCGTTCGCAGTCCATGTCCCTTCCAGTTCTTCTTGCGTGCGGCCGACTAAGAGAAGCCAGACGACGTCGTTGAAAAGTTTGCTTTCATCCCCGCTTCCAGCAACGCCGGCGATACTATAGCTCCAGTTGCCGATGGAGAGGTTCCGGCGGGTTCCACGGAGTGTGAAACGAATCTCGTAGCTTTGCCGCTGGTTATTGATGAGGCGAAATCCTTGGTAGCTGACTTCTATGTCCAGCTCGGGGTTGTCTATTTCGCCGGTTGTAAAGCTGATGGTACCGCTGGCGGTGAAGTTGCGATAGAACTTATATACTGAGCCAGGTCGCAGACGCAGACGCCCAAGGAGTTGGGGAGTTTCTTCCGGACCGGTTACATAGGCTAATGGAGTTGCAGGGTTTTCCGCTTCCAGCTCTGCGATCAATTGTTGTGTTGGGGCAAGGTCCATCGTGATGGAGATGTTCCCCAGGAGGTACACTCGGAGGTCATAGAAGAGCCGCTCTGCCAAGCCTGACTCGGCGGGGAGTGCTGCAGGAGGTGGGGCGGAAGAGGTGTCTTGTGAGGAAGGGGCAGTTGTAGGAGTGGTCCAGTAGTAATCAGCAAGGAGAGGCGTTGGGGGAGGAGATGTCCACGCGTCGGCGGGCAGGAAGAGGCGGGCTGTCCGAACGAGCAGAGTCCCGATAAGGCGTGGACGGTCCCAGGTCCCTATCAGCTGAACGGGCGGCTGTCCCGTGGCAATGATGAGCGGTCCGTAGACAGGGGCGTAAACGCGAGCAGAACTGTAGTTGAGGACCAGGAGTTGGGGGGACTGAAACTGGAGGTCAAAACTCCATGGGCGGAGTTCGCGCAACCCAATGGTTCCTGTCACTGTTGCCATGCCGTTGGGGAGTTCCTCAGGGAGGTTGCGCAGTATGAAGCGGTTGATCTTAAGCTGTTGCTCCTGCATCTGGAGGTTGAAGGTAGCAGTGTACGAAATCCCTGTTCGACCTAGCTGGAAGGCAAGCAAATCGCTTTGGGCAGAGCCTACGATGTGAAAGTCTGTAGGAAGAAAACCCTGGAGGGCCAACGTCGCACTAAGCGTGCCGCGGAGTTGGCGGAGTTCGGGGATGAAGAGGTTGAGCAAGGCGGCGTTGAGTCGCTCAGCCTCAACCCGTGCGGAAATAGGGACCCGACGGTATAGCTCTTCTCGGCTGGGTAAGGAAAAGAGGTGCACGCGGAGGGAGTGAGAGCTATCCATCAGAGCTATCGTTCCACTCATCACGCCTGTATCAAGGGCCGCAGTAAGCCGCAGGGTTCCCAACCCAATGGCATCATAGCGGAATTGTCTCAGTACAAGCCTCAGCTGGAGCTGAGGGGAATGCCATGAACCGGAGAGCAAAGCCGTGAGGGTATCTATTTCGCCTTGAAGGGAGGAAAGCTCTGGGTAACGGTGCTCTAGGGGAAGGAGGCGCCAGAGGTCCAGGAGTTGCGCCTTTTGGAGTTCAGCCTTCAGCAGTTCTACGGAATCCCTGCTGACAACGCCAAAGAAACGGAGGTATTCACTGCCACGGCGCTCCAATTCGACAGTGTCTATAGTGAGCCTGGTCGGTGTAAGCTGGAGAGAAAATGCGGAAGAGTTTTCCCAGTGGAAGTTGGTGGAGAAATGGTGGAATTGGAGGGTGTGGGTTGTGATAACATAACCGGCAGTGTTCCGCTGCACAGAAAGCGAGCACTCTACAGCAAGGAGATGGGCCAGAGCGGCGTGGAAATTCGCCGTACCCTCAGTACCACTGAATTCCCAATGCAGGGAGAGAGTATCCAGCACTTTGTCTTGCCAGCCGAGCCAGAGGCTGTGGAGCGCTCCCCGGAAGCTTTTCAGGGCTGGGTAGGATTTGAAGGTCTGGAAGCCAAAGGTAACTCTATCCAGGCGGAGCCATTCGGTGTGAAGGGAAAGTGAGTCATTGCTGGTGCTCAGAGCAAGGCGCCCTGTGAAATGGTCTATCTGGAGCAAGGCAGTGTCCGGGTTGACAGTGAGGGAGCCGGTAGCAGAGAGTGTCCCATGGAGCTGGAGTGGGTGAAGCCACTGGGTCAACCATGCAGGGTCTCGGAAGTCTATCCGAAAGTGGATGCTGGCGCTATCAGGAAGGGGCATTCGGGGAGGTAGTGAAGGGGCTTGTGCAGAGAGTGGACGCTGGTGCTCGTACAGCCAGTGAACGACGGCAGTTCCGAGGGACTGCATAGTTTGGGGTAGCGTGGACAAGCGCCAGTTTCCGGAAAGCTGGATTGTGAACGCTTCGGCGGTGGCCTCCAAGAAGCGAGCAGAGGCAGAGGGCCGACGCAAATGGAGCGCCAATTCAAATGGCAGTAGGGTCCAGTTGGGGTACTGAAGCTCTTCCACATGTGCCCGCACAAAGCCTTCTATGCTATCGGGGTGGATGCCATGCCCGGCCAGTTCGAGGCGACTGGTCAGTGCTTCCGGTAGCATCGTATCACCAACGAGGGCTGCTATTGGGAAACGAGATGCGGACAATTGCAAACGGTATGCTGGCGGTGAGGAGGTGAGCTGTATCCATCCGGTTAAGTTTGCCGTGGCAGTGTCTGTGGGTTGGAGAATCCGACAGGAGACGGTGTCCAGCTGGAGAAACCCGCTGCTGAGATGGGCGGATATGAGAGCTTGCTGGAGGGGTAGAGTCCCGATTTGCCCGCTGGTGAACTGAGCAGATAGGTGCGCATCCGCCTGCTGGAGGTTCTTCCCACTCCCATGGAGCCTGAGCGTTCCACCGAGGTTAGCTGGTCGAGGAAGGAAGGGGGTCAGGTCCAGTTTCGCCGTAGAGAGAGTGATATCGTAGCGGGGGGTGGGAGTATTCCATTGATGGAGGTGGGCTCGCAGGCGAACGGCGCCGATAGCCGTTCGTAATTGGCCTTCCGCTTCGGCGATGTGGGGGCTGAGAGTAAAGCGGAGTGTGCGGATCTGGAGGAATCGTAGCAAGTGTCCTTCCGGTGGCAGCTCGGGTAAGAGGTGGCCAAGAAGCTCCAGGGGAACAAAGGCAGATTCAACGACTCCGCGGACGGTAGGACCCTCCCATGGGCGGACCCATACTGAGTGCAAGGTGGCGTGGGCTTTCCCCAAGCGGATATCCATATGGGCAAATTGCAACCGCTGGAGTGTTCCGGAGAATTCGGCGTTCCCAGATACTGTACCGGGGAGAGTGGGTAGTGTGGGGAACCAGTGCCCAATGCGAGAGGGCAGGAGCGAGTCCAAGCGGAAAAAGCCTTGCCAATGTCCCAATTGTACAATGGAGTCGGGGGACAGAGCGTGGGAAGCTTCCCGCTCTGGGATTTGGATTTGGACGTCCATCCGGCAGCCTATTGCCGGCATGCGCAGCCGCACATTCTCAAAGCGCAATTGGGATGGGGTCAAGGCAGCATGAGCTTGGAAATGGTCAACAGTAGCACCAGAAAGTTGCTCACGGAAGCGCAGTCCTCGGATGGTTACATACACACGGCGCTGTCGGAAAAAGGCCGCTGCGCTGCCAAGGAGCTCCAAATTGTGTATATCCCAGCGCCCCTGTCCCAGAACACCCGGAGTGCTGGGGCTCAGGGAATCGATAATGATGATCGTTCCATTGCGAATGTTCACGCCTCGGAGCCAGAGTGAAAGGTCAGGCGGTTGTTCGCTCGGAGCACCAGAGCGCACCAACCGTTCAAAGTTCCAGAGACCATCCCGCCCGCGGATGAGGCGGACCGAGACCCCATCCAATGACAGCGTGGGGAGTGTGATCCGGCGCTGACTCAGGGCGAAGGCTTCGTAGGCTATCGTGGCATGGGGGATGCGAACAATGGTGTCGCCAGAAGCATCTTGCACGATAAGCTCGAAGAGCTCAATGCCAGAGAACCCGCGTAAGTAAACCCCGCCGAGGGAGAGCTTACCATTGAGCTCACGGTTGAGCCGTTCAATGAGCTGTTGGAAAAGCCATAGCTGGATTGCGGGGACTTGTAAGAGCGCAAGTGCACCAAGCCCGAGGGCGAGGATAGTCGCCGCTACCACTCCTGCGGAACGGAGCCACCGTCGGTGCGAACGGCCGGGCATGCACGTTGTGTTAGGCTATTTGGAATTCCGCCGAGCGTTCTAAGAAACGGCGGAGCAATTGGATTGCTGCTTCAACATCAGCTTTGTGCACGCATTCTACAACGGAGTGCGTATAGCGGTTGGGTATGGAGATGGTGCAGACGGGGATTCCTGCACGACTGAGCTGTATTGCCGCGGCATCAGTACCTCCGCGAGGCAACACCTCTAACTGGTGCGGAATGTGTTCCTCTTCGGCTATCTGCCGGAGGAAGCGCACCAACCCAGGGTGGGAAATGGAGTAGGAGTCCACGATTTTGATAGCAACTCCTTTGCCCAAGCGGGTGCATTGCTGATGCTCTTCCATTCCAGGGGTATCGGCGGCAATGGTTACATCAATTGCAATGCCGATATCGGGGTTCAGACCAAAGGCCGCCGTGCGGGCACCGCGGAGCCCGACCTCTTCCTGAACAGTTGCGACGGCGTAGATGGTGTCGGCGCTCTGGGTGAAGCTCTTAAAAGCCTGCAACATAACGTAGAGACCAACACGGTCATCCAACGTCTTACCTGTGTAGAAGTGCCCCATCTCAATGAGCTCGCGTTCCAGCGTGATCGGGTCACCGATGCTGACGAGCTCCTGGACCTCCTCGGCCGGCAGTCCGACATCGATGAAGAGCTCCTCTAAGGGAATGACCTTTGAGCGTTCCTCGGGCGTTGTCAGATGTGTTGCTTTAATCCCAATGACCCCGTCCAGGATGCGCTTGCCGTAGACCTTGACTCGCTGGGCGACCAGTGTGCGTGGATCAAAGCCGCCGAGCGGGTGGAAGTAGAGGAAGCCATCCTTGTGGATGAAGCGAACGACGAAGGCAATTTCATCCATATGGGCCGCAAGCATAATCGTGCGCGGGTGTGTGCCTGTCCCGGCGCGGCGGGCGATAACATTTCCCATAGCATCGGTGCGAATCTCATCGGCGTAGTTCCGCAGCTCCTCTATGACCAGTTGCCGGAGAGCTTCTTCCCGTCCAGGGACACCCGGTGTTGCGCAGAGGCGCTTGAGCAGTTCTACGGACATGGGGTATGGGAGCGATTGTGGGACTTCATTCTTCCCCTTGAGCTTTGCTGTAGAGAGCGGTACCGTTGACGTGGTGGAGCTTTTCTACGTGCATCCACACAATTCCTGCAGAAGTCAGTTGGGAGAGGGCTTCCAGGATGTCATTGTCGTTGAGCACACTTTCCGAAAGGTAGCGGCATCGGTACCAGTCTACCAGGACGATAGGAGGTGTGGCTCCTGGATACACCTTCGTTCCGCGGTTGGAAATCATCTGGAGTCGGAGCTTCCCTAAGCATTCGGGGAGCTTAGGGATTCCTTTGGGAGAGTGCACGAAGACATCAATGCCGCAGAGTTCCCATGCGGGGGATGATTCAGTTGTAATCGGCTGTGGGGCAATGGCGGATGCAGGGGGAAGGTAGGCTTCCTCAGTGAAATCCAGCGGTTGGAGGTTGCTAATGATGGCACGGGTGAATTCTCGTGTAGAGGCGTTCCCGTGGAGGTCCCGCGTGCGGATCCCACTGGCAAGAGTTAGGCGCAGTGCTTCCTCAATACGCTGGGCGTGACGGTGGAGACTAAGGAAGTGGAGCATTTGAACAGCGGAAAGGAGTAGAGCGGTCGGGTTCGCTATCCCTTTCCCTGCAATGTCGGGGGCGGAGCCGTGGACAGCTTCAAAGACCGCACGACCGTGTCCGAGGTTGCCTCCAGGGGCCACACCCAGCCCGCCGACCAGTCCGGCACAGAGATCGCTGACGATGTCACCGAAGAGATTCGGTAACACCAAGACATCAAAGCTCTCCGGGCGCACTACTAACTGCATGCAGAGGTTGTCAATGAGAATATCGTCCGCCTGCAGTTCGGGATACTCCGAGGCGATGGCGTAGAAGCGCTCCCGGAAGAGGCCATCGCTCATCTTATGGATGTTTGCTTTGTGAACGCAGGTAATGCGGCGGCGTCCCTGCTTACGGGCCAGTTCAAAGGCGAAGCGAAGGAAGATGTCAGAACCTGGGCGGGTCATAATCCGGAGCTGCTGGACAACGTCGGGGGTTTGCCAATATTCAATGCCGCCGTAGGTGTCTTCGATGTTTTCCCGCAGGACGATGAGGTCAACGTTTTCAAAGCGAGTTCGTATGCCTGGCAGTGAGCGTGCTGGGCGCACGTTTGCAAAGAGGTCTAATGCCTTACGGATAGTAACGTTGATGCTTTTGTGCCCTATCCCAATAGGCGTTGTCGTGGGTCCCTTGAGGGCAACGCGGTTGCGGAGGATAGATTCCAATGTCTGCGGCGGCAGGGGAGTCCCGTACCGCTGCAGGCACTCCAAGCCTGCGGGTTGCTCATCCCATTCAATAGGGACCCCAGCGGCATCAAGGATCTCCTGCACAGCCGTTGTGATCTCCGGGCCAATCCCATCCCCGCGGATTAGCGTGACGCGGACCACGTTCTGCTTGCTCGGCTCTAAGCTCATTGCCGTAACAGCCATCTTTTGTTTCACCGAAGCCGGAGAGGAGTTGAGGCAGCTTGCAGGACTTCGTATGTTGTGCCGTAGCGATGGACGAAGGCAACGATGGAGCAGTGGTAAGGGTTCCAGTCCTTGTCAGGAGGGAGGCGGTAGGTATACTGGCGTTGGAGCACTGCTCCGGCGGGCGCTCCTGTTGGGTCTAAAGCCTCGCCCCACGGGCCCAGGACACCGTCTCGGAGTACAAACCGGTGAACGTAGTTCGGAATATCGGGGGGATTCCGACGGTAGTCCAGCTGGTACTGTATGACGCTGTCCTCCACGACGTAGAGGGCTAAGTAATGGTCAGGGGCACCCGGTTGGAGGTAGCGGACAGTGACTTCAATGGTGACCAACCGGCTGGTGGTGTCCAGCTCTGCTTCCAGAGATAGCGAGAGTGGCGCATTGCGCTGCAGTTCCGTAGCAATCGCTGCTGCCCACCTATCCTTACCCAGGATATGTCCGGTCGGGTATCCCCGCCGGTTGACCATGCCGTTGGGATTGCCTGCTTGGCTGATCTTAAAGAAGCGGTCTAATTCCTCAGCGACAGGGTTACGGAAGTCATACGTATACGGTGGTGCCGTTGGTCGAGCAAAGAATCCGGCATGGACGCTTATGACAATGAGGCGGTTGCCATAGAGCTGCCGTAGTTCTTCAGCGCGCTCGTGCGCTTCCGGGCAATTCCCACAGCGAAATCCCGTATAGTCTTCCAGCAGCACTGTAGCTTGTGCTGTGTCGGGTACCGATGTTGGAGTTTCCCGATACGGCGGCTGAACGATATCACATGCAACAAGCCACCAGCTGAGCCCCACGAGGATGCTTTTCCACATTGAAGCGCCAGGAGTAAAAGACACATCCGGACTTCCCAATGCAAGCGCGTTGACGACTATGGTGCATCATGATGCTTAACGGTAAGATGTATTCGAGGGCTTTGAACTAAACTGGCAGAAGCACAAGGGCAGCCTGGGGATGCCGTATCTTCGTTGGGAGCTGGGTCTGCACGTATCCGATTGTGGGGCGATGCATTCGCCTCGCAATCCTGAAACAGGCGAATAGCACCGTCACGGGAACCGACGCGTGGAGATCGTGCTTTTGCCTTAAGCCCTCGTTATACCCTTACGGCTCCCACGGTGGAGCGTGGGAGCCCGTCCGGTTATTTTAACTGCTCCACTGCTCGGAAGACCTCGTCATAAGGAGGCTCTATCCCGGGATTTTCCGTCACCCACTTGTAACGCACAGTGCCGGAACCATTCAGCACGAATATGCTCCGCTTGGCTGCTGTATAGCCCTTCAACCCCGCGAAGTCTTCATGATAAACCCCATACAAGCGGACTACCTCACGGTTGTAGTCCGAGAGGAGTGGGAAGGGAAGGTTGTGCTCAGCTGCGAAGGCTTTGTTTGCGAAGGGACCGTCTACGCTGATGGCAACCAGAGTCGCCTGGAGTTCCCGAAGGCGTTGGAAGGAATCCCGGAAGGTACACATCTCCTTGGTGCAGACCCCGGTAAAGGCGCCGGGGAAGAAGGCTAGGACTACGGGGCGACCCTGTGCGAGGAATTCTGCCAGAGAGCGCTGCTTCAATTCAGTGTCCACCAGCGTGAATTCAGGAGCTTTCTGTCCGACATCTACCGCCATTGCTGCCAATAGGGATTGTGGAACGTACAACAAAGGCAAAATTACCGCAAGCCACCCGACATGGTGGTTTGCATTTCCTAATTTGCAGTTTAGCCGTGGGTAATGTTCCATAAGGGTTCGGTAGGAATGCGAACGACCAAGTCCATTGACGAACTCATCCGGGAAGCCCAGCAGACTCAGGAGCTGCGGCGCGTTCTGGGCCCGGTGAACCTTGTTGCCTTGGGTATTGGGGCGATCATTGGAGCTGGTATCTTTGTGTTGACCGGGCAAGCAGCGGCCCAGTATGCTGGACCAGCGATTGCACTGTCATTTGTGATTTCGGGGATTGGGTGCGTGTTTGCAGCACTTTGTTATGCAGAATTTGCTTCGCTTATCCCCATTGCTGGGAGTGCCTATACGTATGCGTATGCAACTCTGGGGCGGTTTTTCGCCTGGGTCATTGGCTGGGATCTCCTGCTGGAGTACTTGTTCGGGGCATCGACGGTGGCTGTGGGGTGGTCAGGCTATGTAAGCAGTTGGCTTGCGGACTTGGGGATTCGCATCCCTCGGGAATGGGCTTCAGCTCCTTTTGCATATGACCCTAAAACGCACCAGTGGTTGCAGACAGGGGCGTTTTTCAATGTGCCGGCGGCTTTTATTATCGCTGTGTTGACAACGCTCCTGGTGCTGGGCATTCGGGAGTCGGCGACCTTCAACAATTTGATTGTACTGGTCAAAGTGGGGGTGATCGTTCTGTTTATTGTCTTTGGCGCGGCGTATGTCAATGTCGCAAACTGGACTCCCTTCATCCCGGATAACACGGGACAGTTTGGGCACTACGGATGGAGTGGAGTGCTACGGGGCGCAGGGGTGATTTTCTTTGCGTATATCGGTTTTGATGCGGTTTCTACAGCAGCACAGGAAGCCCGGAATCCACAGCGGGATATGCCAATCGGGATTATTGGCTCACTGGGGATCTCAACGTTGCTGTACATCTTGGTCGCACTGGTAATGACTGGGGTGGTAAACTATCGGGAGTTGGGGGTGCCCGACCCAATGGCGGTAGCGGTCAACGCGATGCAGGGTGCCTCAGGGGAGCCGCTGTATTGGCTCCGACATGCGGTCAAGCTTGGGGCAATTGCTGGATTGAGTTCGGTCATTTTGGTATTGCTCCTGGGACAGCCTCGGATTCTGTATACGATGGCGAAGGATGGTCTTTTGCCACCGTTTTTCGCCCAGGTCCACGAGCGGTTCCGGACGCCGGCACGAGCTACTATCCTCACCGGGACAGTTGCGGGCTTGATATCGGGACTCTTTCCCATTGGCATCCTGGGGGAGTTAGTCTCTATTGGAACGTTGCTAGCATTCACGATTGTCTGCATTGCGGTGATAGTTCTACGGTATACACGTCCCGATCTGCCGCGACCGTTCCGTGTGCCGCTGATGCCAGTGATTCCCATCCTTGGGGCCTTGGTTTCACTGATCCAGATGGTTTCGCTTCCATTGGATACTTGGATTCGCCTGTTAGGTTGGATGGCGATAGGGTTGCTGGTGTACGCCCTCTACGGACAACGTCATAGTCGGGTTAGGGGACAGAACTGGTCCGGCTGATGGCGAAGCCGGCTCTTCTGTTGGTCGGATATGGGCGGATGGGGCAAGAGGTGGAAGCTCTTGCCCAGCAGACAGGGTTTCCCATCGTGGGGGTGTCCTCCCGCTCCCGTCCTCTCCAGCCGGAGATGCTCCAAGCGGCAGATGTCGTCATAGATTTCTCTGTGCCGGAAGCGGTGCTTCCGACGGCTTGCCAAGTTTTGGAGGCGGGGAAACGACTGGTCATTGGTACGACCGGGTGGGCGGAGCATCGGGAGAAACTGCGACAGCTAACAGAACAGACGGATGGAGGAGTCGTGTACGGGAGCAATTTTGCCGTAGGGGTACACCTCTTCCTACGGCTTGTCCGGCAAGCAGCGCAGTGGATTGCACCGTTTGCCGAATACGATATTTTCCTGCATGAAATCCACCATCGCTCTAAACGTGATGCTCCAAGCGGCACAGCACTCCTTTTGGCGGAGACCATTCTCCAAGTGCTGCCTCGGAAGCAGCGCGTGGAGACAGAGCCTCATGGTCCGCTTCCACCGGAGGTATTGCATATTAGCTCCTCGCGCGGCGGAGCGGTAGTCGGTGTTCATACAGTGACCATTGATGCCGAAGGGGAAAGCATTGAGCTGATCCATCGGGCGAAGAGCCGACGTCCCTTTGCTGCTGGTGCCTTGCTGGCAGCGGAATGGATTGCTCAGCGTCGGGGATTCTATGAGTTTGCGCAAGTGCTGGAAGAGCTTCTGGGTTAAGGTGTGGTGCTGCGGGGGGATAGGGGGGATGATGCTGTCGGCCTCGGGAGTACCGCCAGAGTTGGAGTTTCTCCGGCCACTTCCAGTCCTTGAGTTGGCGGCAGGGGAGCGCTTTGCAACGGCAACGGTTCTCCTTCGCAACAGCGGTGGGGAGCCTCTGCGGATTTTCCGGATTCGCAGTGAATGCTGGTGTGCCACGGCTGTGGTGTCGCAAGCGGAGATAGCCCCCGATTCTATCGCTGTTCTCCGCCTCCAATTAGCCACCGCCGGACTTGGCCCCGATAGTCTGCAGTGGCTGAGCTTTACCGTGGAAAGTAACGCCTGCAATAGCCCGACTCCCTTACGAATTCCCGTCCGCCGCCGCTAAAGCAGAGGGAGACGACTGGAGTGCCCAGAGATGGGCGTAGATTCCGTTGTGTGCCAAAAGCTCAGCGTGGGTTCCGCGTTCGACGATGCGTCCTTGATCGAAGACGAGGATTTCATCGGCATGGGCAACTGTAGAAAGCCGATGAGCGACAATGACAGCAGAGCGTCCCTGCAAGACTTGGTCAATGGCGCGTTGGACTGCGCGTTCGGATTCTGCGTCCAATGCTGAAGTGGCTTCATCAAAGAGCAGAATCTCGGGATTTTGCACCAGCGCTCGGGCAATGGCGATCCGCTGGCGTTGCCCGCCGGAGAGCAGGACTCCTCGGTCGCCGACAATAGTGTCATAACCGTGCGGCAGCGCCATAATGAAATCGTGGGCATTGGCGAGGTGGGCAGCGCGGAGGATGTCTTCCCTTGTTGCTTCGGGGTTGCCGAAACGGATGTTGTTAGCAATTGTGTCGTTAAAGAGCGGGGCCTCTTGCGGGACAATGCCAAAGAGGGCACGGTAGTCCTCCAGCCGGAATTCCCGGATATCGGTACCATCCAGCAGAATTCGCCCTCGCTGAGGGTCGTAAAAGCGGATGAGCAGATCAATCATTGTGGACTTGCCGCTACCGCTGGCGCCCACGATGGCGATTTTTTGCCCGCGCCGGAGTACGAAGCTGACATCTTCCAACACGGGAATTCCAGGGCGATACCAGAAAGTGACCCGTTCTACTCGCAGCTCCTTCCATTGCCGGGGGACAGGGCGATGTCCGGAGCGAATAGCGGGTTCTTGCTTCAACACCTGGAAAATCCGTTCGGCAGCTACAATCCCGCGCTGAAGCTGAGAGAGAGAGTGCAGAACACTGGCTATTGGGGACATTACAGCGAAGAGGCAAAACAGGAAGGTCATAAGTTCGTATGGTTGGAGGTGGCCGGCGAAGACCTGGTAGCCTCCTAAAATCAGCACGATAATGAGTGCTGTAATAGCCAGCAGTTCGTTGATACCGGGCAGCAGTGCCATTACCCGCTGGTGTTTCAAAGCCGAGCGCACGTAGGCTGAAGTCTCTCGGGAAAAGGCTTCCGCCATGCGGTCTTCTGCCGAGAAGGCTTTGACGATCCGGATGGAACTCAAAAGCTCCTGCAGGATTGCCGTGTAGTTTGCCATTGCTGTCTGCATGCGGCTTCCGTATCGGCGCAGGTACCGCGTTGCTGTCCGGATAAGAAAGAGGCTCGCGAAGCTGGTACTCATTGCCACAAGGGTCAGCTTCCATGAGAGGGTCACCAGCAGAAAGAGGAAAAACAAGGCTTGGAGACTTTCCCTGACAAATGTCAACAGGGACCCGACCATGCTGGAGTTGAGCACGATGACATCATTGGTCACAATAGACATCAGTTCCCCGGTTCGCTGCCCCGAGAAATATCCAACCGAGAGCCGCACCATGCGGTGTACTAGAGTGTCTCGGATGCGTTTAATGATACCCTCTTCCAGCCGCACCCCGACAAGAGAGGCCATGTATTTGACGGCGTTCTTGCTCAAGAACAGGAGGAAGATCGCTCCTCCTAGGCGCAGCAGCGTTCCTTGGGGAGTGGAGCTCATCAGCCATGAGGCGAGAGTGCCGAAGAGAGCATGTTTGAGTTGTCCCATCACATCCGATGGAGGAAGCGGAGGCGTGGGCTGACCGTAACCGAAGAGAAGGCGGAAGATCGGCTCCACGATGGCAATAGAGGCCGTGCTCAGTAGTGAGAGTAGGGAGTTGAGTAATATGGCGACAACGAGAAGCTTCCCTGAAGGCAGGATGAAATGACGGAGGGTCTGTTGAATGAGCCAACGGGACTTCATCCGTGTACAAGGGAAGGAAGAGGAATACGCCGGAGAAGACGTTCTACCGCTGCCAGGGCGTCTTCAACAGGGAGAGTGTACAGAGACCCCTGCGTAGTGTACACGGCTTCATATGGGGAGCGATAAGGGAACCAGGGCATCAATTCCGATCGGTCCCAGACATAGAGCACGACGGAGGGGCGCTGCCAGGCGGCGGCTAAGTGGACTGTGGCGGTGTCGGGGGTGACAAGAACATGGCAGCGTTCCAGAAGGGCAGCAAAAGAATGGAAGGAAGGCACAAGCGGAGCAGGATGCACGCCCGTGGCTTGGCTAAGCGCCTGCTGTTCCGATGCGTACGCAGGGGAAGCGAAGAGAAGAAGTTCCGCCTCTGGGTAGCGGCGGCGAATCTCAAGCAGGAAATAAGACCAATTGTCTCGCCCCCAATATTTGCTCGGGTGTGAGGCAGAAATGCAAATACCCATTCGATAAGCTCCCCGGCATGGTCCTAACACCGATTCTGCCCACGCACGGTCCTCCTCCGTGATGGGATACTCTAGCTGGAGGTCTTCCGTGCTGGGGTCTACCCCGAACGGGAACAGGAGGCGGGCGATCCGCTCAACGATGTGAGTCCGTGCGCGGTCGGCAGAAGGAACTACGTGGGTGTAAGCAGCATCGTTCCCCTTGGAAATCCCAATGCGGATAGGGGCTTTGATGTACTCCAACAGCAGGGAGGACGTTACGGAAGGGTTGTCCGTTAAGTCAATCACAATGTCGTATGTCCGGCGTCGGAGCTGATGTAGGAGCCTCAAGATGGCATAAGGCCGTTTTTCGTAGCGCCAGCATTGTTGAACGTACGGTTGAACGGCTCGCCGAACTTCCCAGTTGTTGCGACTCAGAAGGAGCTCTACTGTTGCTTCCGGAAAGTGGGAACAAAAGACCCGAAGTGTGGGGACGCTGACCAACACGTCCCCAATTCGGTCTTGGCGTAGGAAGAGAACACGGGAGCCCGGGGCTGGGCGCACCAGCGGAGTTGGGCTTGGGACAATCAAAGGTGCAGAGCCACTCCAGCGGCGGCGGAGGAGCCAGCCACGAAAACGCAATTCCGCCTGTTTCAGGAAGGCACTATCCATAGCAAGCAAAACTACAGCTTTGCTCTATCCTCCAACGTCCGTAAAAAACACCACAGCCCCTCTCCCCTTAGGGAGGGGGCTGTGGCTGAGGTGCCCCTTGCGGGGAACAGGGAAGGGTGAAGGGCTGCTGCTCTGCTGCTGTGCCGCTGTCTTAATACCGGGGGTCCAACCTTTAGGTTCCCGGCTGGGGCGAGGCGGTTCGTATTTTGTGCTCCAGACTCCATACGTGTGCAAAATGGACAGATGGCTTAAGGAGCAGTTCCAACGGTGGAAACCCGCTGCTACGTGGTTACGCTCGCAGTTGCCGCTTGCGCCCAAGTCCGCTCTCATTGCAGGCTCAGGTGTCAGCGCTGCGCTGTCCGGAGAGCTGCTCTGGGAATGTCCGTATGCTGCTCTTCCTGGATTCCCACGTCCTACAGTAGAAGGACATCCAGGAGTTATACAGCTCCGCTTGCTTGGTGCAGAGGTGGTCCTAGTGTTTGGCGGCAGGATGCATTTGTACGAAGGATATGAGCTTTCTGAAGTTGTGTCCCCCGTTGTATGTGCAGCCATTCTTGGAATTCGTTGGCTTATCTTGACCAATGCCGCTGGTTCCCTGTCCACCGCCGTAGAGCCAGGAAGCATCTTCCTGGTGCGGGATGTACTCAATCTCAGTTTCCAGAGCCTCCCCGTGGGATGGGAACTCCGGCAGCATTACCATCGGTGCCTTTGCCCTCGGTGGCGACGTCGGGTGCGAGACCGTTTGGCGCAACAGGGGTACGTGTGCCCGGAGGGGACTTATGCGGCTGTACTGGGGCCTTCGTATGAGACACCGGCAGAGGTTCGCATGCTCCAGTGCATCGGTGCCGATGTTGTGGGGATGTCCACCGTCCACGAGTTGCAATGCGCAACGGCTTTGGGGATGACGACATTGGTGCTTTCGGTTGTCACCAATTGGGCGGCGGGGCTTCAGCCGCATCCGCTGTCCCATGCAGAGGTAGTATCGGTGCTGCATCGGTCCTCTGCTGCTTTATGCCGCTTTCTAGAGATTGCTTTCAGTACGACGCAAAACGGGTAAGCTGGGCTACCCTGGTATTTTTGCTCTCCCATGGTGCGCCTGCGAGAACACATCGGTACGATTTCTTGGGCTGTTGCCAGCCGGTTGCTTTTCATCGGATATGGCTTCGTCATGTTAGTGCAAATTGCTGTGGTGCCACCCCACGAATACGGGCTATATGCCTTGCTGGTGAATGTGCAAACGTGGATCTTTATTCTGAGCGACTCATCAGCTCTGCTGGGGCTGATTCAGTTTGGGACAAAAGCTGAAGAGCAGCGGCGGGTCAATACACTGGTGGGGCTCCTGCATACTGGGGTCGCAATGGGATTGGCGGGGTTGTTCTGGATTGTTCGCTATCCGCTGGCGCATCTGTTCCAGGAACCAGGTCTTCTACAGGTGGCCGACCTCTTGCTCCCTTTCTGTGCATTGAGCTTGCCCCGGACTTTCTGTGTAAAGCTGCTCTACCGTGAGCTGGCTATGCGGCATGTCTTCTGGTTGGACTTCAGTTGGGTGGGCACGATGGCATTCCTGACGCTGTGGCTTTTCTGGCGGCAGGAGCTCCGTACCTTTGAGGACCTGGCGGTGATTGCCTTAGTAGGGATGGGAACCAGCTCGGTGTTTGGAATTCTTCTCTGCCGTCCGTGGCTACGGTTTGGATGGCAAGGAGGGATACGGCTGAGGACCATTGTCGGGTTTACCTTCCCACAGGCTTTGGCGTCCGCACTCCATACGGGGTTGCGGCAGTTGGATGTGTATGCGGTGCAATACTTTTTCGGGGTTGCAATTGTCGGCCTGTACCAGACAGCGAAGACATTCTACCGAGTTTTTGATACAATTTTTGACCTTGTCGCTGGACTTCTCCATCCGGCTGCTGTGCGACTTCTTTCTAACGGGGCGATAGAGGAGCTGCGCCTCCTCTTGGCGAAGACGATTTCCATCACATTGCTGGGCATTGGGATGCTTGTATTGCTTTTAGAGCTTGGGGGTGCAGAGCTTGTGTTGAAACCTCTGCTTGTTGCGGAGTATGAGTTGGCAATTCCATATTTCCGGCTTCTCGCCATAGGGGCGCTTGGGATTCCGTTTGCCGTGTTGGGACCTGCAATCCTTGCCTTGGGGCGTTCTCGGCGGGTATTGGCGCACATTGCTCTTGCGATGCTCCTTGGGATAGGGACTCTAGGAGGGGTCGGGATAGCGGGAGCTTGGCAACTTGTTCCTTTGGGAATGGTGGTGTACACGCTGAGCCTAGGGATATTGAATTTTGGCTTCGTTCGGTGCTACTTCCAGGTACCGTGGCGGGAGCTTTTCCGGGCTTTGGCGGATATCCGAGGCTTTCTCCAGAGCTTGTCCTCCCGGAGGGTTGAGGGATAATGCGGGGCTTCCTCTCTCTGTGCCGACGCTGGGGCAGAGCTGTGCTGCCTTGGGTGGTGGTAGTTGCTACAGGGACGTTTATGCTCATCCTATGGGGCGTCCTCGGATGGGGTGCCGAGCAGGTATGGAACCAGGAATGGCAGCGGATCCGGTTCTCTGTCTTCTGTGACTCGGCGGCGGTATTGGACCTCCAGCGCCTGCTTCGCCGTGCAGAGTTTGTCGCTGCCTGGGAGGTCATCCCCCCAGAGAAAGGGTGGCAGGAGGTCCGGAGTTTGCTCGGTATACCGGATTTCAGCGATGTGGACACCCTCCTCCCGGTTGTATGCACTGTACGGTTCCATCCTGCCAGCCTTGAGCAAATCCGCTGGCTTCAAGTGCAGATGGAGCAGCTGCGGGGTGTCTCCATGGTGGCCTGGTCTGAAGAGCAGTTTCAAAAGCTCCTTACGCTGAGGTGGATAGGCACATGGGGCTGGTATAGTATTGGGGCTATCGTCGGGATCTTGTGGGCTGCGATAGCCCTTGTAGCTCTATGGCGGGTGCGCCGAAGAGTAGGAGACTATCGTGTTCTCGTTCTCTTCGGGGTTATGCCTTGGAGACTTCGGTTTTCCGCTCTGTTTGTGGCTTGGGCTGCCGGACTGGTGGGGATTCTGCTTGGGGTAGCAGGATGGTGGGGAATGTGGGAGGGGGTACGTTTTGTTACGACTGGGAAGTTGTCGGCAGCGGGAGAGTTGGTACAGTGGGTGGGACCTTATCGGGGTTCTCTCGGGGGAATTCTGTGGTGGGCAATAAATATCCTCCTGGCAACCACTGCCGGTGGGGGCAAGTTCCGGGGCTGACTATGATAAGTAGGGTGTTTGTTTTCGTGGTAAACTTTGTAAATTGTGTTGGGAACATTTCCACCGTAAGGGTAGTTATCCAGAAGGCAATTGCACAGATGTCCCACATGGTTAGAGGTTGGAGATGATGCGGTCACTTCTTGCCTACAGTATCGCTCTGTTGTCAGCGGCTTGTCTTGCTAGTGCGCAGACGGTAGTCATTATTGGCACGGGGACAAGCACTAATAGTCAGTATACCTATCCTGCGCCTTATGGGAACTGGTACGGGGGAGCACGACATCAGATTTTAGTGCAGGCATCAGAAATCACGGGGGCGGGAGGCTCTGCAGGGTATATCACCAGCCTTGGCTTCAATGTTGCTGCGACCAATGACGTTGCTGCTCTGCAGAACTTTACGATTAAGCTGAAACAAACCACAGCGACCAGTATTTCAGGGTGGGACCTCAGCGGCTGGACGACGGTGTACTCCGTGAGTTCTTATACGGTTACCACAGGGTGGAATGTTCATACCTTCGCCACACCGTTTGCTTGGGATGGAACCTCTAACTTGCTCATAGAGGTCTGCTTCAATAATCTGGACTATACCTACAACGCCAGCACATACTACACGACGACGGGCTATACGAGTGTGATCTATTATCGCAATGACTACGACAATACTGTTTGCTCTGATATGTCAGGCTGTAACTGGTGCACTTCTACCTCTTCTAACCGCCCCAATCTGCGATTAACTATCCAAGCGGGGGCTCCGAATGATGCGGGTATTACGGGGATTACGGCTCCCGTTGTGCCTTTTGCTTCTGGAACGCAGAGTATCACTGTCCAACTCAAGAACTATGGGACCAATACCCTTACGAGCGTGACCATTAACTGGTCTGTCAACGGAGTATCTCAGACACCATACAACTGGACGGGCTCGTTAGCCAGCGGCGCCACAACGACTGTGCAGATTGGGACGTACAGTTTTGCTCCTCGGACGCTCTATAACTTCCAGGTGTGGACGAGCAACCCCAACGGGGTCTCTGACGGAAACACTTCAAACGACGGCTATGCCACCCAGCTTGGGGCAGCCTTAGCGGGAGTTTATACAATTGGGGGCAATAACCCTGACTTTCCTGATTTCGTTCAAGCCGTACAGTACCTCCATGTGGCAGGGGTGTTGGATACTGTTCTTTTCCGGGCACGGAATGGAACGTATACGGGTCAATTGCTATTCGGCACCATACCGGGCGGGGGAACAGCGAACCGCCGGGTGACTTTCGCGTCGGAGTCAGGCAATGCAGCAGATGTCGTTGTACAGGCCTCCAATACTGGGACGGCCAATTATGTTGTGCGCCTAAACGGTACTGATTGGGTCATCTTCCGAAACCTAACCTTTACCAGCAATGGTACGGGCTCGTCTTGGCGGGTCATTGATCTTACGGGAGGCACGGAAAACATCACCTTTGAAGGCTGTGTCTTCAATGGTGGCTTGGCAACATACTCTTACGGGGGCGATGAGGTGTTCTATTCCTCTGGCAATGCATGCCATAATCTGAAGCTACGTGGGAATACCTTCAAAGGTGGGGGCGGCAGCTTGTGGTTGGAATACTACACTGCTCCACTGCAGGGCGTGGAGATTGTGGATAACACTTTCCAGGATTTCTACTGGATGGGGATGGTGGTTACCTATGCGCAGGCGGTGCAGATTACAGGGAATACGCTGCGAGCACTTAGTGGTAGCGGCTGGAACTATGGAATGTACCTCTACTACCTCCCCGGTACTTTTCGGGTTGAGCGTAATGTCATGTTGCTGGATGGAGGATATGGGCTCTACGTGGACTACCGTTCTTCATCGGAGCCAAGCGGTTTAGTGGCCAACAATGCGATACAGGTTGGGAGTGGAACGGCAAATGATGCTACAGGTATCTATGTTTACTCAGCTAACGTCAATCTGTACCACAACACGGTATACGTTGGCTCAAGCAAGCCATCCTCTGCGGCAGTGTTTGTCGATGGATACCAGGACATCAACCTTGTGAATAATGTCTTTGTCAATGCAGGTGGTGGATATGTCTACTATGGGGGCTGGAGTGGGGGAATGAGCACCTCCAATTACAACGATCTCTACACCACTGGCTCATTGCTTGCTAAGTGGGGTGGAAATGATTACGCAACCTTGTCGGCATGGCAGGCGGGGACGGGATTTGATGGGAATTCGGTAAGCTATTTACCACCATTTGCTGCTGATCGGTACCACCTCACGCAGGTTGCAGAGCCGTTGTATGGGACGACAGCATTGCTGAACACGGTGACGCGGGATATTGACGGTGAAACCCGGCGTAATCCCTACATGGGTGCCGATGAAGTCATCCCTGTCATTACAATTGTTCAGCAGCCACCAGATACGGTGTATGGCTGTCAGGGTTCCAATGTGACATTGCAAATTCAGGCAACGATTACCTTCAACGGTACCCTGTCGTACCAGTGGCTCTTGAATGGGTCGCCGATTCCCGAGGGATACAATGGACGTTTCTTTGGGACGACTACGCCGACGTTGACGATCCAGAATACTCAGGCACAGGATGCCGGAAGCTATGCCTGCCTGGTCACTGGCAACAGTGGAGCGACGCCGGTGATGTCGGATTTATCGGAGCTCATTGTGGCCGTACCACTCACCATTGTGCAGCATCCGCAGTCTGTTCTAACATGTCTGGAAGGCGAGGCGATTCTGCAAGTCATCGCTGAAGGAACAGTTTTGGGATATCAATGGCAGCGGGAAACCCCACAGGGATGGGCAGATATCCTTGGAGCAACTTCCGCTGAGTATCGTATTGCGAGCGCCGATTACGGACACTCAGGAAGGTACCGGTGTTTGGTGTTTGGGACGTGTGGTACGGACACGGTGCCGACGGCTCCGGCGATTATCTACGTTGCTGGGCCTACTCGGATTACCTCGGAGCCTGACACGGTATATGTTTCGTTAGGGGGTCGGGCGGAGTTAGGGGTAGAGGCGGAGGTAGTGGGGGCGCCGCCGACGTATCAGGCGCAGTATCAGTGGTATCGGGGGACGGAGCGGTTGCAGGATGGGG
>JAUQPL010000002.1 GCA_030550395.1 Bacteroidota bacterium
TTCATCCAGCTCCTGCACAATCCCCAAAATCTGCCTTTCGCGTTCCAGCAGGCTGGCCACGATTTCCATGGGTGGTGGAAGGGATTCTGTATCCTTGCGATTGGGGTTGCGGGCCGTGAGGTCATAGCCGCGCGACCTGACCTCCTCCACAGGCACGATCCAGGAATGCTCCGATAAACAAGCCTCGCGTGGACCTTGACCTTTGCGGTAGGCATCCCAGGCCTGCCAGAGGCTACGGGCTTCCGTAAAGTGCTCATCTTGGATGGGGCTGCCTTTGCTGAACTTCTTGAGCCCCTCGGGCAATGGGAGCTCGTAATACCAAATCTCCCGCGTGGGTCCCGGACGCTCGAAGAAGATGAGAGCGGTCTTGACATCGGAGTAGGGGGCAAAAGTTCCAGGCGGAAGGCTCACGACGGTGTGAAGGTTGAAATCCTCCAACAGGGTGCGCTTCACTTCGGCAAAGGGTCCGCCCCGGAAGAGCGTGCCCTCGGGCACGACCATCCCACAGCGGGCGCCGTCCCGGGGCTTGAGTTTCTTCATGATGTGCTGAAGGAAAAGGAGCTCTGTTGCTTGCGATTGCACCGGGAAGTTTTGCTGGATGTGGCGTCCTTCGGTCCCGCCAAAAGGCGGATTGGTCATAATGACATCATAACGCTCGGTGACCTGGCGGATGTTCTCTTCCAGCGTGTTTTTGCGTAAGATGCGCGGTGCAGTCACCCCATGAAGGACCATGTTCATCAACCCAAGGAGCGCGGGAATGGGTTTCTTCTCCTGTCCGAAGAAGGTACGCTCTTGCAGGGTCTTGTGGTCTTCAATGGTTCTTTCCTTGCGCTTCATCCAGAGGTAAGCCTCTGCCAGAAAGCCGCAGGTGCCGCAGGCGGGGTCATAGACTGTTTCGCCAATCTGAGGGTTGACGAGTTCCACGATGAAGCGCACCACGGGGCGAGGAGTGTAAAACTCTCCTGCCAATCGGTTTTCGCTGCCGAGGCGTCGGAGCAACTCCTCGTAGACCTGGGAGACCGTGAAGATGTCGTCCTGGCTGTGGAAGTCAATGCCATTGATGATGGAGAGCACGTCTTTCAGGTTGTAACCCGAGGCGCAGACGATGACATTGCGTTCGGCAAAGACGCCCCGGATGGTGTCGCGTAACGGATCGCCGCCGAGGGCTTGCAGATGAGGGATAAGCTTGCCGTGGACAAAGCTCAGCAAGTCATCGGCAGGCCAATCTTTCGTCGCCCAGTCTCGCCAACGATAGGGGGCCTCCAGAATGGGGTGGTATGCGCGCCCTGCAAGACGAGCCTGGGTTTCCCATTCCTTTTCCTGCGCGTCCAGGAAGCGCAGGAAGAGAAGCCAGGAGAGGTGCTCGATATATTCCATGATCCCGCCGCAGTTGTTATCGCGGCGCAGGATGTCGCAGGCGCGCCAGATTTCGTTGGCCAGGGTCTCACGGGTCTGTGGACGGTTGTTCATGCTGTAACCTCCGAGACAGGGTAGATACGTTCGCGCATTTCTTGCAGTGAAGTTCCAAGATTCTCAACGCCGCCGAACCAGTGGCTAATCGTTACGGCGCCACCCCATTCTTGGAATGGGGAAACGCTGAAGATTTCCGGCTCCAGTTGCTCTATGCCGCCTGAGCGATACTTATCCACAAGCTCTAAGATGACCCGGCGAGCATCGTCGCCATGGCGTCGGATGAAGTCTTGCTCACGATTGAGAAAAGCCGTGGCCCGTTCGCTGCGGGTGCGGATCGGCGCCCCAAAAGCGATATGGGCAAGAATGTCATAAGCATCGGCTTCGGCATTCCCTTCCACCTCAGCCAGGATCTCTGGGTGAACGCCGGAGCGGCGCAGATCCTCCAGGAAAGCCCGGCGAAGTTGTGAGTCTATCCAGATGCGACGAAGGTCAGAGAGGGTTGGCGCATGGTGAAGTACTTGCTGGCGGGTGTAATCCCGGTACTCCGCCAGCGACAATTGTTGACCCGTGGCGTCTATGGTGAAGACAGCCTCATCGGCAATAGTGACCTCAAGCCCCTCTACGCGAATCTTGCTGGAGGATTTGCGTTCAGGCTTGAGGGGGACTTCTACGGAGACGGTTTGATCAGCGATTGTGTCCACCTTGATCTCGCGCCGGACAAAGCCGGGCGCGCTCACCATCAGGACGAGCGTTCCCTCGGGAAGGTTGTCAAACGCAAACCTCCCTTCGTTGTCGGTGCGGATGGGACCCTGCTGCGTGTTCGGACCTGTGCGAACGCTGACGGAAGCGCCGACAATTCGGCCTTTCGTCTCTGCATGGAGGACTTCGCCTTCCAAACGCGCCGTAAAGGGTCCCTTTGGCGGCTCAAGCGGTGGACTCGGCGGGCGATCCCATTGGTCAAAAAGACGCGAGGCGCCTGTAAAATCAATGATGCGGAACCAGTATTTATCGGTAGCGGGGTCTAAGCGGCTTCCACGCCCGATGATTTGCTTGAAGAGAACGGGGGAAGAAAGCGTCTTCATGAAGACGATATTTCGGCAGGCGGGTACATCCACACCGGTGGAGAGCAGTTCGGCGGTGGTAGCCACAACAGGAGCCCTTTTGTCAGAGTCAGCGAAATCTTCCAGCCAGCGACGAGCCTCCTCTCCCTCCTCAGAGATGATGGGCACCGCATAATTGTCTAGACCCGTTTCCGGGCCGAACTCGTCCTGGAGAAGCCGCGCTACTAGGCGGGCATGCTCCATGTCCACGCAGAAGACCATGGTCTTTTCCATGGGCCCAAAGCGGCGCAAGAGCCGAGCCAGGTGCTCCACCATAGCCCGAGTGCGGTCGGGGAGGGTAATCTCGCGCTCAAATTGCGGCGTTGTGTAGACCTCGCGTGGTTCCACATCCTCTGGAATGAAGACTTCTGCTCCTTGTTCTATGGCGTCTTCCAAGCGTAGCCCTGTAGCGTCCACGGTAGTGCGCACGCGGTGGACTTTGTACGTCGCCAGGAAGCCATCCTCGATGCCTTGCCCCAAGCTGTACTGAAAAGCCGGAGGCCGCCACGTACCCTGCTCCGGCTGCGTAGGATCAATGGCCACTTCCGGCTCTTCTGCGCAGAAGTACGCATAGGTGTCCACATTCTCATCTTGTTTGGGCGTTGCCGTCATGCCAAGGTGAATGGCGGAAGCGAAGTGGTCTAAAATCTCGCGCCAGGTGCCCCAGCCGGAGCGATGGCACTCGTCAATGATGATGAGGTCGAAGAAGTTTTGTGGGAACTTCTCAAAGAGGCGTTGGCCGGTCTCATCCGGACTCCATAGGGTCTGGTAGATGCCGAAATACAGGTCCCGGTTCAAATTGGGCGGATGTCCTTCGATGAGACAACGCGGGTCGCTGGTGCCGGCGGCCAAAGGGGAGAAGGTGTTATACGCCTGATTGCGGAGCACCACGCGGTCGGCCAAAAAGAGCACGCGCGCTGGGCGTTCGGGGTGACGCGCTTGCAGCCATCCAGACTTGAGGAGTTTCCAGACCACCTGGAAGGCAACGAAGGTCTTGCCCGTTCCCGTAGCCATTGTCAGGAGAATCCGCTTTTGCCCACGCATGATGCGCAGGATCACCTCGCGAATCGCCCGCTCTTGAAAGTAGTATGGGCGCTTGCCGCACTGGTTTTGCGGGCAGTAGGGGTAAAGGAGGGGATTGCGCTTGACGTCATCTTCGACGACGCCGTAGACGGCAGGCGCTCCCCGGATCATCCCAACAGTGGGTTGTTCCAGACCGGTGTTCTCCTTCCAGCGCTGCCACAGTTCCTGGGGGGTGGGGAAGGCGGAAAGCTCGCGGCTGGTGTGCGTGAAGAAGTCGTACTCGAGTATCTCGTGGCCATTGGTGGCATAGGCGAAAGCCAGGCCAAGATCCTGGGCGTAGCGTTTCGCTTGCTCCAAGCCAGCCTCGGGCGGTTTGCTTTCCGGTTCCGCCTCCACCACGGCAATGGGGAAGCCATCGGTGTAGTGTAAAAGGTAGTCCACCCTTTTGGGTTTTCCCCGTTGCACCCTGTCCCCTACGAGGATGATCTTGCCCGGAGCGTATTGGTGATTGGTGCTGTAATAGAATTCCCGCGAGATCGCTTGGTCCGTCCATCCTGCGGCTTTCAACTTTGGGTCAACCAATCGTATCCGGGTATCAGCTTCGTTGAGTAGCATCGGGTGCCCTCCTTTCAGGCAATGCGCGCAGTTTGCGGTAAGACGTTGCTTGGCTATTTGACCTGTAAGGCGCGTTGATGGGGATCATCTGCACCTTGCTTGCCATAGCCTCTTTGAGGGGGGGTGAGCCCATGTGTGCCACTGGTGCTGCCTTTGGGAGTGGGCGGGGGAGCTGGCTTTGCAAAACTCGGAAATTCAGGCTTCAATGCAGGCATTGGGGCGGGCTGCACTTAGCGGTATTGGGTGAGGATGACCCCGGCGATAATCAGCAGTCCTCCTAGAAGGAAGGCGGGGGTTGGGGCGAAGCCGAAGAGGGGAATTGTAACCACGGTTGTAAAGACTGGCTGCAGGGTGGAGAAGATCGCTACGCGGCTTGGTTCCATGTGGCGGAGCGGGACAAGCCATAGGAAGTATCCGATGCCCGAGGTTACAATGCCCATGTAGAGGAGTTCTGCCCAGAGGATCGGCGTCAATTGGGCGAACTGGAGAGGGGCGCCAAGGAGAAACCAGATCGGAAGGTAAAGAAGCCATCCCGTCAGCATGCTGACGGCCGTTGTAGGCAGAGCACCGTACCGGAGGGCTAACCGTCGGCTCAGAACGGTGAAGCTTGCCCATGCAAGGCTGGCGCATAGGAGGAGGAGATTGCCAAGAGTATGGTGAGGTCCGAAAGCGAATTCTTTCTCTGCAAGGACGAACAGAACTCCAGTGAAGGAAAGCAAGATGCCCAGCACTTTGGGGCGGGTAATGCGCTCTTGGTGCAGCAGCCGGCTCAGGAGCAGTGCCCAAACGGGGGTGAGGGCATAGAGGAGAGAGGCATTGGCAGCGGTGGTGAGCCGGACTCCGGCGAAGAAACACCATTGGTTCAATGGCACGGCTAAGGCACCCAGGAGCAGAAGTTGGAGCATATCTGACGGAGGAGCAAGGTGGAAGAGGCGCTGCAGATGGCGGTGTCGCAAGAGCCAAAGAAGGGCAGCTGTGGCGGCAAATAGGCTTCTCCAGAACAGGACTGTCGGCGGTAGGAGTTGGGAGAGAGCATGTTGGGCGACCACATGAGTACTGGAGCCAATGACTTGCTGCAGTGTTAGCAGGAGGGAGTCTCCAGCAGCTCGGCGAGTTTGGGGTGTTGTGCTTCCCAGCATAAGTGTGTTGCAGCTTTCCGACAACGGTCGTGGTACTGCTGCCAGACTTCGGGAATCCGGAGAGTGCGAACGGCACGTCCCAGTTCTTCCAGGGAGAAATCCACAGACAGCAGGATGCCGATACGATACTGTTCAAACAGTTCTCGCAATGCTGGCAAAGCGGTGGCGATGGTTGGGATGCCTGCCATGCAGTATTCAAAGACCTTGTTGGGGAGTGCCAGTTCGTAGCTCTGGCTAATGGGTTCTATGAGAGCTAAGCCGATATCGGCAGAGGCCGTCCAGTCCAGGAGCTCATCGTACGGGCGCCATCCAAGCCAGAAGACTCGGTCGCTGACGCGGAAGTCTGCCGCCATTTGCTCCAAGGTGGGGCGGTATGCTCCATCACCCAAGATGCAGAGAACAACTTCAGGGAGGCGGCAGAGGAGGCGAATCCCGTGTTCGATGCCCCGTCCCTCATGTACAGCGCCTTGGTAAAGGAGCACGGTGCTATGCGGAGGCAAGCGGAGATGATGGCGAATTCGGTCTGTCCGTACGGGGACGCGATAGGGTGGGACATTGAGCAGTACCAAGGGAGCTGTGCGGAGGTGATAGCGCCGCTGGAGAAGTTCGGCGTCAAGCTTACCGGAGACGATGCAGCGGTGTACGGAGCGGATGTACCGCCTTTCTACCCATTGGTGAATCCGCTGCATCAAAGGGCGCTTCCGGAGCGCTGCCAGGGCGGCGAAGATTTCCCGGGAGTCATAGAACAGACAAGCTTGGTGCATGCGAGCTAAGGAGGCGGCGAAGGGAAGGCCGTACAGATCCGCTGCCCAATATGCCCGTGCGTGCAAACGCTGCCAGTGCTGGAGAAGCCATAGGGCGAACAGAAGCCATTGCCATCGGACCCGGCGTGCGGTTGGTCGGGGACGCAGCAGTGCGGCAATTCCATACGGTTGGAGCTGTCGGTAGGCAGCGGCGTCTCCCCAACCAATCAGGCATATGCGATATCCCTGCCGAGCAAAACTCCGGGCAACGTTGAGCGTCCGGGCATCGTAAGCCACGTCGGACATACTGAGGATGCAAACGTCCCAGCGATTGTCCATCGGGTTCAGAGAAAGCGGTAGTAAAACGTGCTTCGCAGGATACCGCGGCTGTCGAACCGTTCCTTGAAGTGGATCAGGCTCAGGGCGGGCGTCATTGGATTGGGGCTTTTCGTATCCTGGGAAACGCCAATGTCTACCCACTCGTAGCCCTGCTCGGTTGCCCAGCGGACGATTTCGTACATAAGCAGGTAGATTGGTCGCAGATGCTGGTATTCGTAGAGCATCATGTTGTAGAAGCACAGCACCACCTTCGGATTGCATAGGAAAAGAAGCGAGCCAGCGATGGGGGTCTGGTTGTAGTAGACCATGAGGAGGCGGAGATGTTCGGGAACCAGCTGCTGGAGCCGATAGAGGTCTTCCAAGGAGTGAGTGGGTTTGGCTCCATGCCTTGCTTTATTCTGCACCAGGATGCGGTAAAAGGTCTCGTAGTCTTGACTTTCTTCCACCCGGAGGCTTGCTTGACGGAGAAGCTTCCGGATGGTTTTCCGGGCGGTCTTGTCGAAAAAGCGTAAGAAAGATGCGCCATGCTTGAGGTGGATTGCATGCGAGATGTAGTGGTACTCAAAACCGAAGCGACGGTAGAGGAGGGCGTATTCCAGATTCTGGGAGTAGTTGCGGCTGTAGATGAAGGGAGGCGGGATCAGATAGAGTTCCCGTAGACCAATCCGACGTCCATAGGCCAGGAGAGCGTCCACAATTTCCAAAGCTAAGGCAAAGGGAATATCGCCTGTGACAATGCCACCGTAGCTGGCACCTACTGGGGACCAAAGAATCCGTCCATTGTCCATGAGTCCACCGGGCATGACGCCGACGAGGGCACCATTTTTGCGGAAGAGGAGGTGGTGGAAATGGAACTTCCCAGGGGGGTGGTAGTCCAAGAAGCATAGTCGGTGGAACATTGTCCCGTTGTTGGAGTTCTGGACGAAGGCTTCCCACTCGTTGCGGTGTTCGGGACGGTATTCTTCGACAATGACGGAAGACTCCATCGGAGCGATAGACAGAGCGATGCCGTAGAAGTGCAAAAGTACAGGGTTCACGGATTCATGCTACACTGGCTCAGGGAGGGCAGACGGTTGCAGCGGGAGTTCTACGTGGACGGTTGTTCCCTTCCCCAAGGTGCTGCGAATGCGTACATGGCCGTGGTGAGCTTCTACCAATCGCTTGACAATCCAGAGCCCTAAGCCAGAGCTAGGTTCCCCACCGGTGGGTTGAGCACTAAGGCGAGCCCCGCGTTGGAAAGCGTTGCGCACATCTTCTTCGCTCATTCCCAGACCATTGTCCTCAACCTCGATATGCATGCGTCCTTCGCGGACGTAGGCTCGGATGATGGCCGTGGCGCCGTGAGGGGAGTATTTGATGGCATTGCTGACCAAGTTGTCCAGCACTTCTTCTATGCGTTGGGGATCGGCGGGGATGAGCGGGAGTCCAGGCTCTATTTCCTGGAGGAGAGCGATAGACTTGCGCTCTGCTAAGGGTTTGTTCTGATGGGCAACGGACTGGATGAGAGTGGGAATGTCGACCGGTTGCAAATTCAGCTGCAAGAGCTCCGCCTCTAAGGCGAGGATGCGGGAGATTTCCTGGGAGAGCTCCACAATGCGGCTTGTGGTTTCTACGATGTCGTTGATGATCTGCTGCTGCTCTTGAGCACTGAGGTCGTACGAACGCAGAAGCTCGACCAAGCTCCGGATGATGAGCGCCGGATTTTTAATGTCGTGGACCAGCATGGCAAAGAGGGTATCCTTCTGCTCCTGGAGTTGGAGCAGTTCTTCCTGTTTTGCCGACAGGCGTTCAACCTGTTCCCGGAGCGTTTTGTTCTCCTGTTGGAGATAACGGCTCCGTGCTTCCAGAGCGCTGATTTGTCCCCGTAGATTCTGAAGTTCTGCCTTCAGGCGGCTGTTTTCTCCGAGGAGACTGTCGTACTCTGCACGGGAGATTGCGTTGGAAGAAGCTGCCTGCCGGGCTTTCATGGCAAGCTTGCGGCGGATAGTAAGACGGTACCACGTGAGGAACCCCAGTAGGAGGAGGATAGTTCCGGCAGCTCCGGAGGCAAGAAGGAGCCATGTCCATCCATCACCAGCCTGGACATGCGGGGAAGCGGATGGCTGGGCGGTCTCGGAAGACAGCGCAGTGGCTTTCTGTCGTTGCTTCCACCGTTCTTTCCACTGCTGAGCAGCTTCCGCATTGACGGAAAAAGAAAGGCTGACAGGTTTTGCGTACCATCCTTCTGCGGGGGCGAAGGCTTGAACAGTAAAGCGGTAGCTCCCTTCGGGGAGGTTCGTATAGAGGACGCTGTCTACCCCAAGGGAACGCTCCTGTTGCCGGTTATCCTCAAGCCGGCGTAGGGCGATGCGGAACAGCAATGGGGTAGGGCTCGGGGGGCAGCGGCATGCATAGGCGAGGCTCAGCGTGTCTGTAGGAGCAATAGCGAGGCTATCCCATTCGCCATTTTGTAGATTGGCCCCGTTGAGGGCGATAGAACGCAGGATCGTCTGCCGTTCCACGGGCTGGGCTGAAGCTATAAGGGCAAAACCGACCCAGAGGAGAACCCTATGGATTACTCTTCCACCCATGCACGCTGCCGGCGCTGCTGTGGTAGGTAGCGCGGAGAAAGGCCCCGATGGCGGAGAAGTTGCTCCAAGGTACGTCGGACATCAAAGAGCGAGCTGTACGGCAAGAAGTTCAGACCGTGTTCTCGGCACCACAGAGCTAGTTCTCCAGAAGCGAAGACAATATCGGCGTAGAAAGCAGGGCAGAAGTCCGAGAGGCCGTCACCCACATAGAGCACGGTAGCATCGGGCGGAGACCAGCTGAGCAGAACTGCGCGCTTACAAGCCGCACAGGGATAGGGACTTGGGCAGTTCTGCTGGCAGTTCTCAAATGCCCAAGGGAAAACAGCCTGCGGGCGCCCGCATTCCCACCGGAGGAGATTGCAAGCAATTGGGACCTGGGTAAGGTCGGCCTCTTCTATGAGAGGCAAAATGTAAGCATCCAGTCCGTCGCTGACGATAGCGACATCAATACCAATCCGACGGCAGAAGGCGAAGAACTCACGAACGTATGGGCGCAATCCGATTTGGCGGGCGAATGCCGCAATGCGATCCGGGGTTGCTTCGGGAACAAAGGCAGCGCAAGTGCGCTGGTAGAATTCTATCACGGAAATCTCGCCCTGAATCAGCGCTTTCTCCAGTTCAGCCCCAATGCTATAGGAGCGCAGAAGCGCCGTCCCGATATCCGTTGGAGTCAGTGTTCCATCAAAATCGCAGAAGAGCACGATGGAGGAGTTCAGCGGGTATGAGCCGGGGACCTCAACCATAAGAGTAGAATCCGTGCCCGGTATGACATCCCAGCCAGCGAGCGCGAACGTATTGGCGCAGAAGTACACACGCTCGGTACCGTTCCTGGTGGTACTCGTTGTAGAGGGCATCCAGGATAGCCACGATGGTATCCAGGCCAATGTCATCGGCCCATTCCAGGATACCTCTGGGGTAGTTCATGGCCAGACGGAGGGCGGTGTCAATATCCCGAGGAGCAGCAACCTGCTCCATAACGGCGAAAGCGCCTTCGTTGACGAGCATCGCCAGGATTCGAGGGATAACTAGGCCGATGCGATCTTCCACAATTTCTGGACGGAACCCCAGGTGGGAGAAGAATGCGGCAGCTGCTTGTCGGGCTTGCTCCGAGGCGGTCAGGGCTGGGGCTAACTCCAGCCTTTCCAACCGTGCAAAGAGACCTGGCAGTCCGTTGAAGGATACTACCTCGGGGTATTCCAGGACATGGGCGCACATTGTAGCAGTCTCGGTCAAGCCAGAACGGAGCCACCAGGCGGAAGGATATCGTGCTCGCAGGACCCGGAGTTCTTTCAGGCGCTGGGCTGTCGGGCTGAGGCAGACATCCAGGATGGCGTAGACAGAGTCGGGAGCATTGGATTCCGTAGAAGGGTATTCCTGTTGAAGCTCCGCCCATTCTTGCGCCCACGGGGTGTCTTCGGCTTTCCCTAACAAGTGGAGGAAGACCGACAGATGCGTGCGGCATCGCCTGGCAAGTTCACCAATACCCCGTGGGTGCTCGGCATACGAACCGACGAGGATGACCGTATGCTCGTTAGCCATTGGTCCCGGAGGGCTCCCAGTGTTGTTAACAGACTGTGCGAAACTACGGTAATTTTGGTACTGTTGAACGGAGCGGATACCTGCATGAGAAGATCGGACAATGGGCGGAAAACCTTAGCCCAGCGCGTGCTTGTTGCCGTAGTGGGCATCCCTATCATCGTCGGCGCAGTTGTCGTGGGTTCATGGCTTTTCGGCAGCGTTGTTTCCTGTGTGGCGGCGTTGGCAGCATGGGAGTACGGAGAGTTGATGCGTCGGCGCGGGGTAGCGCCACAGATGCTGCTTCTCATCGTGGGGGCTGCTGCACAGGTATGGGTAGGATTTTTCGAAAAGGCTCCTTTGGCCTCCCTCGGTGTGCTCGGGATTGTGGTAACCCTTGTGGCATGGGGGGTGGAGCTGTGGCGACGGACAGGCTCGGCACTCCTGAATACAGCAGCGACAGTTGCAGGAATCATTTACTGCGGAGGACTGCTGAGCGTGTTTCCCCTTCTCCGCCATGGTGAGCTGGCGGGAATAGAAGAAGTGCCTGGGGCGTGGGTGCTTGCGCTGCTGGGAGCTATCTGGATTGGAGACAGTGCCGCTTATGCAGTCGGACGGAAATGGGGACGCCATCGCTTAGTCCCGGTGATTAGCCCTCACAAGACTTGGGAAGGAGCACTTGCCTGCTTTTTGGGGACAACCCTTGCTTTTTGGGGATTTTTACGGTGGTGGGTCCCGACTTTCCCTGCTGGGGAAGCGATGGCTATTGGGGCATTGTTAGGCATCGTCGGACAGATCGGCGACCTTGCGGAATCAAAGCTCAAGCGCGATGTCGGGGTTAAAGATAGCTCTGCCCTCTTGCCAGGGCATGGAGGGATGTTGGATCGGATTGACAGCTTGCTCTTCGCGGCTCCATGCCTCTATCTTTGGTTGCTTGTGCGGGGGTGGCTTGGGAGCTGACACGAGGGGGAAGGAGATTTCGTCTTTCCAGGGGAGTCTTCACCGATGAGAGCTCTGATGCTTTACCCTGTGTTGGTACTATGCATGGTCACGCTGACATATGCCCAGTGGGGCACTATTGTGGGGACGGTGTCTGATACGACTGGAACCCCTCTGCCGGGAGCGATCATTCAGGTAGAGTCCTTAGGGAAAGGGGCGGTAAGCCGTCAACAAGGGCGTTTTCGGTTGGAGCTTCCCCCAGGGGAGCACGTGATAGAAGTCCGTCTACTGGGCTATGAGCCGGAGCGGGTATCGGTCCGGTTGCAGGCTGGGGAGGAGCGCCGCCTCTCCATCCGGCTGCGTCCGAAGCCAATTACCCTTAGCGAAGTTCAGGTTGTTGGGCGGGGAAGCGTAAGGATGTCAGAGGATACTCGTCCAAGCGTGGTTACGGTGGAACCACGGCAGGTCAAGTATCGGGCAGGCGCTGTGGAGGACCTGTTGCGGGCACTCCAGAGTGTGCCCGGCGTGGTTGCTGTGAGCGATTTCTCTTCTCAGCTCGTCATCCGAGGCTCCACCCCCGACCAGAACCTGATCCTGATTGATGGCTTTGAAGTTTTCAACCCCTACCGTCTCTACGGCTTTGTCTCCATGTACAACGCCGAAACGCTTGCGGATGTGCAATTGCTCACTGGCGGGTTCCCGGTGCAATATGGGGATCGGATCTCGGCCGTTCTGGATGTGACGAACCGAAACGGGAAGCGGGAATCGCTCATCGGTGGGCATGTCTCCGCTAGCATAGTCAGTGCCAATATCATTGCCGAAGGAGCTCTGCCTGTGTGGAATGGCTCATGGCTGTTGAGTTCTCGCCGGACGTACTACGACCTGATAGCTGGTCCGGTTGTCCGCTCCCTCAAGCTGCTGGAGGGGGATGTTGCTCTTCCAAACTTTGCTGACCTGCAATTGAAGGTAACCGTTACGCCAGCCCTCCGTCATACGCTTTCGGCTCTGGTGATTGTGAACCGGGACAACACGGAGCTCACCAGTGGTTCTAGACGGAGGCGCCCGGATAGTGTGACTATCTTTGATGAGTCGTACAACACCCTCTTTGGGTTGACGTGGTTGTGGCAGCTGCATCCGGATGTGCTGTCTCGGGTTGGCGTATCGGCATATAGTAACCACGGCTTCAATGCGTTTGGGGGTGAGGGAGGAAGTGAGGTGGTGCTTGGCAGGGAGGAGCCAACACTGGAGGAGTTTCGGCGTTTGCAGGACTCCCTTCGACAGCTTGGGTTGGAAGTCCCACGGCTGTTTCAAGTAAAGGGAGGGGGTGAGTTTGCTTTTCGGCGTTATGGGCTCCAGTGGGAAATCCAGTGGGAGCCCTCGCGCAAGCACAGGCTGCAGTGGGGGATAAGCGCCGATGTGATAGACAATGAGCTTGGGTTCCAGTTAGAGATAGACCCTCGGCTGAAAGCGATTCGGGAAAGCAATCCCCGTTTCCCGCAACTTCCCAGTTCCTATAGCGCGATGATGCGCTATCCTCGGGTGAGTTTGTATGTCCAGGACCGTTTCCGTCCCAATGCAGGGTTGACTCTGCTACCGGGCATACGGTGGGACTACTTCGGTTCCCTGCGGCGCGGTGTTCTTTCCCCACGGCTGTCGCTTTCCTATGCGCTGTCACAGGTGACGACGCTGCGGGCAGCGTGGGGATTATACTACCAATCACCGGGATATGAGAAACTCTTTGACCGGCAGACATTTCTTGATTTTACTTCGCCCCGTGCGCGTCAGCTCCGTCCAGAGGCGGCGATGCATTCGGTGCTTGGCATTGAGCATATGCTGGGTCCGGAATGGCAAGTACGGATCGAGGGCTATTACAAACGTTTCTGGGACTTGATTGTCCAGGAGCGCCTTCTGGGAACGGTATGGCAGACGCAATTGCTTCCGGGTGCTGATCCACGTAAGCTTGAAAGCTGGACTCCACCGGTTGCCACCGTAGGGGATTCCGTCACCATTATTCCCGTCAATGGAGCTATAGGGAATGCATACGGGGTTGAGTTTTTGCTGCAGAAGCTCTATGACATGGACCGGAGTCCTTTCTATGGGTGGATTTCCTATGCACTGTCGTGGGCATATCGGGAGCAAAATGGAATCCGGTATCCTTTTGAGTTTGACCGACGCCATGTTGTGAACCTTGTGCTTGGTTGGCGCATTAGCCCCCGTCTGGATTTGAACGCGACTTGGACTTACGGTACAGGGTTCCCCTGGACGACACCTGTGGGAATCAAACCTCGGATTATCACGGAGCGGGATTCTTCAGGGGCATTGCGTCCACGGATTGATACGGATTGGCGTGGAGTTACCTTTGTCGTTGACCGAGGAGGTCTGGAGAACCGCAACCGTGGGCGTCTGCCCGACTATCACCGATTGGATGTTCGGTTAACGATGTATGCCCACTGGTTCGGCAAGGAGTGGAGCTTTTATGTGGATGTTGCCAATTTATACAACCGTGCGAACCTCTTGTCGATTAGCTATCGGGTCAATTCGGAAACTCTCACCATTGAGCCCAATCCCATCCGAATGCTTCCGATTTTGCCGACATTTGGATTTTCCGTGCGTCTTTAGGGGGGGAAGAGCCTTTCTCCACTCGGGTGGGCGAACAAACACCACGGCTGTGGTGCAAGGAAAAGGGGCAGCTGAGTCCCGCGGGGAGGCGGGGGATTATCTGCGGGAAGTCGTACGAGAATGGGAGAAATCTGCGCTGCCGGGTGGCTGAGAGCGACTAAAAGCTCGTGACCGCTGTATTCTATCGCCTCCACCTGTCCACTCCCGAGAGGGTATCCTGCATCGGTGCAAGGGGAGAGCGCTTCCGCCCGAACCCCTAAGCTCCAGTGCGAATCCTCCGGGAGTTGTATCGGGCACGGCAACGAGAGTTCTGTCCCGCGGAGTCGGAGTCTTCCCTGAGAGACGGAGACGGCAAAGAGGTTCATTGGAGGAGTGCCGATGAAACGGGCTACGGCCACGGAGGCTGGTCGGAAGTAAAGCTCTTTCGGTGAAGCGACTTGGAGCAGACGTCCTTGGGAGAGCACCGCTACTCGGTGTCCCAGAGCGAGAGCCTCAACCTGGTCGTGGGTGACGTAGAGTGTTGTAATGCCGAGCTGCTGTTGGAGGGCTGCTAGCTCGGCGCGCATTGTAGAGCGTAATTGTGCATCCACGTTGGAGAGGGGTTCGTCGAAGAGGAAAACACGGGGGGAGCGGACCAACGCCCGTCCTAAGGCAACACGCTGGCGTTGCCCTCCGGAGAGCTCGCGAGGATAGCGCTCCAGAAGATGCTCTACTTCTAGAAGGCAGGCAATCTGGCGGACGCGCTCGCGAATCTGCTCCCGTCTCCACCGTCGGAGTCGGAGAGGAAAAGCCAAGTTCTCAAACACAGTCATGTGGGGGTAGAGAGCGTAGTTCTGGAAGACCATGCCCACGTCGCGTTTTTGTGGTGGTACGTGGGTGATGGGGGTGTCGTCGAAGAAGATTTCGCCCTTTGAGGGAAACTCCAGTCCAGCGATGAGGCGCAGGAGGGTAGACTTCCCACTGCCCGATGGACCGACGACGGTAAGGAATTCTGCTGGTTGAACAGTCAACGATATATCGGCCACGGCTGTGACGTGTCCATAGTATTTCGTCAGTTGCTGTAGGCGCACTTGAGTCATATTCACGCGATGGTTTTCCGCAGGCGTGCCAGCTTTTGGAAGAGTTCTCGCTCTTGAGGGGTGAGGTTGCGCGGCAGTTCCACCGATAATCGTACGTAGAGGTCACCGCGCTGGTGGGGTGAACCGTAAACAGGCATTCCCTGTCCGCGCAAGCACAATTGTGAGCCAGGTTGGGATTCTGGCGGGATCCGGATTTGGAGGGTTTTGTTGTCCAGCGTCCGCAAGGTCGCCATTCCTCCCAAGATGGCTGTGTAGAGATCTATGCTCAGCGTTGTGTATAGGTCATTGCCTCGGCGTTCAAAGCGGCTGTGGGGGAGGACTCGGACTGTCAGGTACAAATCACCGGGAGGGCCCCCGGTAGGGCTAGGGGCGCCCGCCCCGGGGACTTTGAGGACATGTCCATCCAGGATGCCTGGGTGGATGCGGACTTCAATGGTTTTACCTCCGGCGCGAAGGCGGCGGACGGTCCCGATAAAGGCTTCTTCTAGGGTGATCTCCACAGTTGCGGAGTAGTCTTCCCCTCGGATAGCCGTCCGGGTACGGCTGTGGTGGGGGCGGCGGGTATGGGCAGAGGGGAACCCACCGAAGAGGCGCTGGAAGAACTCCGAAAAGCCACCAGTGAGCAAATCTTGCAGATCGGGGAAATCTTCCGTGACGAACTGCACGCGGAAGCCGGGGGATTCGGTTGTCCAGGGCGCCCAGTCAAAGTACTCAGGGCGTCCACCGTGGCGTTGGTATTCCTTCCATTGAGTGTAAAGCTGGTCGTACTTGGCACGTTTGCTCGGATCGGCTAAGACTTCATATGCTTCGGCAATCTCTTTGAAACGTTCTTCAGCAGCCTTATCCCCAGGGTTGCGGTCGGGGTGGTATTGGAGAGCCAGTTTGCGGTATGCCCGCTTGATCTCCTCGCTGCTGGCGGTTGGTTCGACCCCGAGGATCTTGTAGTAGTCCTTGAACTCCATGGCAGCGCACGATGTTAAGCTGTATTGGCAGACGAAGAAAAATTTTCCCCCATTGCACGCAAGAACTCTCGTACTCGGAGCAGGGAGAGCCCTTTACCATCAAAGCAGGCGAAGAGGGGATCTCCATTGAGCCACCCGCCGGGGTTGACGTACCACCCTTTGTCGAAGGATTTCAGGGCAGGGGCGTGGCTGTGTCCGAGAACGACTACGTCGTAGCCTTCGGCCAGTTTCTTTCGGGCGAAGCGCTCCAGGCTGTCGATGAGTCGCTGGGGGGCTTCAGTGCCGTGGTAGCGACTCATCCGGGATGCCCATCGGGCGAGTCCAATTCCAAGGTCCGGGTGCAGCATTCGGTAGAGACGCTGTGCCGTGCGATTCCGCAAGACAGAACGGAGGATGAGGTATCCCCAATCCCCTGGTATCTTGTCATCCCCGTGAGCGATATAGAAGCGGAGTCCGTACCATTGCCGCTCGAGGTCACCTGGGTGAGGTTCAATACCGAGCTCTTCACGGAAGAAGCGCCAGTGACCGAAGTCGTGGTTTCCAATCAAGTAGTCTACAGTGACTCCACGGTCCCGCAGGGCTCCTAATGCGGCGATGGACTGCCAGAACGCTTTCGGAATCACCGTGCGGTAGTCAAACCAAAAGTCGAAGAGGTCTCCCAGGATAACCACGTGCGAGCAATAGCCCGGCAGCACTGAAAGGAGAGCCCGGAAAAGCTGGAGGCGTTGGGATTCTGTGGCGTGGTCGCACCCTAAATGCACATCCCCAAGGAAGCAGATCCGTGACATAGAGCGCTATCTTCCCCAAAGTGCGTACTTTCGTGGCAGTAGACGTCCAAGTTCCAAGATGTATCACACGATAGCCGGGCAGTGATGAATCCGGAAGAGCTCACCCCACAGCCCGAAGAGTACGATCCCTACCAGCGCCCGAGCTTTACCATTGGGATCGAGGAGGAGTATATGGTCTTGGATCCGCAAACCTTGGATTTGCGTTCGCACATTGGGATGGAGCTTCTCTCCCAAGGGCGCCTGCTCCTCCATGAGCATATCAAGCCGGAGCTACATGGCTCCATTGTGGAGATTGGAACAGGCGTCTGTCGGACAATTCAGGAGGCACGCCAGGAGTTGGTTAAAATCCGTTCCGTTGTCGCTCATCTTGCTCGGCAGAATGGACTCTTTATCGGGGCGGCCAGTACGCATCCGTTTGCTCGGTGGCAAGAGCAGGAGATCTATCCCGACGAGCGCTATTGGGGGATTGTGGAGGATATGCAAATTCTGGCGCGCTCACTGCTCATCTTCGGTTTGCACATCCACATTGGCATTGAGAACCGGGAAACCCAAATCCAGCTCATGAACGTGATGCGCTATTTCCTGCCCCATGTGCTAGCGCTTTCTACGAATTCACCCTTCTGGATGGGGATGAACACGGGCTTGAAATCGTATCGGTCCAAGATCTTTGAGCGTTTCCCGCGAACGGCTATCCCCGACTTCTTTTCCAGTTGGGCAGAATTTGAAAATTATGTCAAGCTCCTCATTCGGACAGGCTGCATTGATAACGGCAAGAAAATCTGGTGGGATATCCGTCCCCATCCCTTCTTCCCAACGTTGGAGATTCGGATTTGCGATATCCCGATGCGGGTGGATGAGACGATAGCTTTGGCAGCGCTATGTCAGGCAATCGCTGCGAAATTGTTCTCACTGTACGAGAAGAATCTAAGCTTTCGGGTTTACCGTCGTTCCCTCATCATGGAGAACAAATGGCGGGCTGTCCGCTATGGGCTAGACGGCAAGCTAATTGACTTCGGGAAGCAGAGAGAGTTTCCTGCGCGAGACCTTGTGCGGGAGTTACTGCAATTTGTGGATGATGTGCTGGATGAGTTAGGGACTCGCCGAGAGGTGGAGTACATCTACGAGATTTTGGACATGGGGACCGGGGCTGACCGACAGCTCAAGGTGTGGCGTGAGACTGGCTCGCTGCATGAGGTCGTCCGCTATATCCACCGGGAGACAATGTGCGGTATTCCAGAAGATGCCACCCCGTATTTGGACTTGTTGAAGTCTGTTCGTCCTCTGGAGCCTTAGACAGCAGAGAGGAGACTCATGCCCGTATATACAGAAGGGACGTCGTGGCGCCAGGCTCTGAAACCTGAGTTCCTGATGCGCTTGCAGTCGTTGGAGTTGCGCGCCCGATATGTGGTGGAGGGGTTTTTAGTGGGACTCCATCGCTCACCCTATCACGGTTTCAGCGTGGAGTTTGCCGAATACCGTCAGTATCAGCGTGGTGATGAACCGCGTCTTATTGACTGGAAGGTTTACGCCCGTACGGAGCGGCTCTACATCAAGCAGTTTGAAGAAGAAACAAATGTCCGCACAGTCATTGCGCTGGACTGTAGTGCTTCTATGGGCTTTCGTTATGAAAGTCCTATGCCCAAATGGGGATATGCTGCCCTCTGTGCGGCGGCTTTAAGCTATCTTTTGCTCCGGCAAAAGGATGCAGTTGGAGTGGCGCTGTACGATATGGCGCTGCGTGCTTACCGTCCTCCGAGTGCTCGCTCATCTCAGTTTCGGGATATCCTCCGTCTGCTGGAAGAGACAGAACCAGGGGGTGAGACCGATATTGCTTCTGCTCTTGCCGCATTGTCCGAACGCCTCCGACGTCGGAGCTTGGTAGTGCTTATCAGCGACTTTCTCGACAGTGCTGAGCATAGTGTTGCGGCACTGCGGCGCTTACGGGCTCAGAAGCATGAAGTTATCGCCTTGCAAGTGCTTGAGCCCGTGGAGCGGACTCTGGAGCTGAGTCGCATTGCAGAGTTTCAGGATATGGAGACGGGGGAACGCATGGCGGTGCATCCAGCCTTTCTCCGAGGCGATTATCGTCGCTCCTTTGAATCCCATCAACGCCAGCTTACCACCGGATGTGCAGACTATGGGATTGATTTCTTCTCTGTGGACACTACGACGCCCTTTGACCGGGTTTTGCGCCAATACCTGGCAAGGCGACGTCGTATGTAAGCAGAGCCAAGGGCACTCGGCACAATGGGGCGGGAACAGGGAAGGAGAGGCCAGGTTCAGCGTGACACAGAGTGGTACCGTTTTCTCTTCGAGCAAGCTGCCCTGGCGTGGTTGGTTGTGCAACCGGAAAGTTGGATTCCTGTTGAAGCCTCGGAGGCAGCGGCTCGTCTGCTTCAGCTGCCGCTAGAACAGCTTCGCTCTACCCCTTTGCCAGGCTTTCGGCGTCTTTATAAGCTTTTACAGCGGGAAGCCCCCGGTAGCCATGTCCGTGCCGATGTTGTTCTCTCGCTTCCCGATGGACGTACGCAGGTTGTACAGGCACAGGCGGCTTTGGCTTCATTTCGAGGAACTCCCTATCTCTGGACTCTGCTGCTGGATGCTGCCCACGAGCAAGGATGGGTGGAACGCTTGGTGCTCACCGATAAGTTGGCATTGTTAGGGCAATTGTTGGTGGGTATTGCCCACGAGATCCGGAATCCACTGGCGGCAATTCAACTGAACTTGCACGTGGTACAGAATGCTGTTGAGCGCGATGAGGCATACCGCTCCTCTATTGAAATGGCGCTGAAAGGAACACAGCGAATCGCTGAGCTCATTGAGACGACATTGAACTTTGCTCGGCCGGCCTCACAATTCGTCCAGAGGCACAACGTGCATGATATTTTGGAGACCGTGCTGAAGCTGTTGCAGATGTTCCTGTATCGGAGGAACATCACCATTGAGCGGCATTACGCTGACAACGTTCCACCTATCTATGGGGATGCACGACAACTGCAGCAAGTTTTCGTCAACCTCCTCACCAATGCAGCCGACGCAATAGAAGGGCAGGGTACGATTGCTCTCAGCACGGGACAGGAAGAACAGGAGGGGCGCTTGTACGTCGTTGTGCACATTGCCGATACAGGCGTTGGTATCTCCCCGGAGGACTTAGCCCATATCTTTGAGCCCTTCTTTACTCGGAAGCCGCACGGTACGGGTTTGGGGTTAACAATAGCGCGCCGAATTCTCCTCCAGCATCGGGGCGAGTTACTGATTGAGAGCCGTCCCGGTCATGGAACCCGTTGTACAGTTCGTCTTCCAGCGGCGGAAGAGATACCGTGATGACAAAGGAAATGACCACCATGCGCCAAGACATTGCCAATTACACGCTGCTCATTGTGGAAGATGATCCGCAGCTGGGGGCTTCACTCCAAGCGTACTTGTCTCGGCGCTACCGGAAGGTCCATTGGTTTACAGACCCCATGCGAGTGTTTGAGCAATTCCCCACGCTTCGTCCAGACCTCGTGCTGTTGGACATCTTTCTGGGGCGATACAATGGACTGGACATTTTGGAAAAGCTTCGTGAGGAGGGCTTTACGACGCCGGTCATCGTTATCACGGCTTTTTCCGACATCAAGATGGCTGTTCGGGCAATGAAATTGGGAGCGGAGGATTTCATCGTCAAGCCGATTGAAATTGAGCAGTTAGAGATAGCCATTGAGCGAGCGCTTCGCCACTACGATCTCCGTCGGCATGTCCAATTGTTGGAAGAACAGCTGCGGTTGGAGCAGCCCCATGATATCATTGCTGTCTCTGAAGGGCTGCGTTCAGCTCTGGCGCTGGCGCAAACACTGGCGCCCGTGGATACAACTGTGCTCATTGTCGGCGAAACAGGTACGGGCAAGGAGTTGCTGGCGCGCTATATCCATCGCCATTCCACGCGGGCATCAGCTCCTTTTGTGGTTATTAACTGTGGTGCAATCCCGCGAGAGCTTGCCGAAAGTGAGCTCTTTGGCTACGAACGGGGAGCCTTTACCGGGGCCTTTGAGAAGATGCATCCGGGCAAATTCGAATTGGCCGATCGCGGAACCATCTTCCTGGACGAGATCTCTGAGCTGCCGCTAGAACTGCAGGTCAAGCTGCTCCGTGTGTTGCAAGACCGGAGTTTCTATCGGCTCGGAGGCAAAGAAGAAATCCAAGTGGATGTCCGCGTCATCGCCGCAACCAACCGTGACTTAGAACAGATGGTGCGCGAGGGCAAATTCCGGGAGGATCTTTATTACCGACTCAATGTCGCGGTCATTACTGTTCCCCCACTCCGGGAACGCCCAGAGGATATTCTTCCATTGGCAACAGCCTTTGTCAACGAGTTCAACAAGAAGTTCAACAAACGGATTACGGGATTTACACCCGAGGCGGTCGCCCTACTCCTTGCCTATCCTTGGCGGGGGAATGTCCGCGAGTTGCGGAATGCTATTGAGCGGGCCGTCCTGTTGGAACCGTCGGAGGTGATTACCCGAGAAACACTGAGTTTTCTTCGGACCCGTACCTTTGGTGGGGGCTCCTCGGATGCCTTTGAGACGCTCAAGCGCTTTGAGCTCCCACCAGGGGAGCACTTTTTAGCAATTTCGCCCTACGGAGTCTCGTATGACGAGGTCATTAAGGACCTCATCCGTCAGGCTCTGACGTATGCGAAGGGGAATGTTTCAAAGGCAGCGAAGCTCCTGCGCATTACGCGGGATAAGCTGGAGTATCGGCTGAAGGTGTACGATATAGACCCAAAGCAGTTCCAATGAGCATTTCCGGGATACCGGAACACCTTATGGAGCACATACAAGGTTTCTTGCTCCGGCGGATACAGGGGGAGACTGTCCCGGAGGAAGGGGAGGAAGAGGTCCTGGAGAGCATTCCACCGGGGGAGGTTCGATATGTAGAGGGCTCGCGGCTGCGTGTCCCGGCGCGCCTTGAGAATGCCTCTGTTGTTGTGGCGGGGCATGTCATCTGTGAGGCCGATGTGTATAGTGCCCAAATAGTGGCTTTGGGAGATGTCACTGTAGAGGGATGGTGCTCGCATGCGGTCATTGTGGGAATGCAGGATGTAATGCTCCATTCGGCGGTGTACGCCAGTATTTTTTCCCGGCAGACACTCTGCTTGCGAACGGAGGCGCGCTCGAGTGTTCTCCAGGCAGCCGTTGTGGATGCTGGTGAAGCGGTGCTCTTTGGGGGACAGGTTGTTGCGCTCCAGCGGATCCGAGTGCGCCAGCTTCGGGGAGCCTTCGGCGAAAATGCGTTGGTGCTTTCCATCGGGACCCCTTATCTGCAGCAACTGGAGCAGCAGTACTGGCGGAAGCAATTGAGCGAGTTGCGAGAACAGCTGCGAGTAGTTCAGCGTGAGCTGGAGACACTCCTGATGAGCCGCTACGGGCGTCTGTCCGAGCAAGCTCACCGTCTGCGAGCTGAATACAATAGCATTCAGGAACAACTCCAACAGGTTGAGCTTCGCAGTTATGGTGTGATTCCACAGAAACCGGTCATAGAAGTCCGGGAGAATGTGCCTGCCGATACTATCATTTCCATCCAAGGGCTCATCTACCGTGTGCCATCGGAGCTGCTTGGGGTTCGGTTCAGCAGCAATGGCATGCGAATTGTTTTAGAATCTCTTCCTGATAGCGAAGAGCAAGCGGGGGGAGAGGGGAGATGAGTTCATTGGCAGCGGTACTTCGGTTTACGCCGCCGGAAGCCTTCCTCCCATTTGCCGAAGCGGAGCGACAGAAGCCCCCTTTGTCCATGCAGACTTTCCAACGTCTGCGAGAGTTCATCTATCAACTCAGCGGGCTCTTCATCGCAGACACTCAGCGATACTTCCTGAAGGTTCGCCTCTTGCGGCGGATGGAAGAGTTGCGGATCGCTACCTTTGAGGAATATTTCGCCTTCATAACCGATGCTACGCCGCAGGCAGCCCAGGAGCGCCGAGCACTGTTAGATAGCATCGTCGTTGTAGAAACTCAGTTTTTCCGCACGCCAGAGCATTTTTTCGTCTTGGGACGGCAGATATTGCCGGAGCTTGCGCCCAAGAGGGAGCGAATCCGTCTCTGGAGTGCTGGCTGTGCTACGGGAGAGGAGGCCTATACTATGGCAATGGTCGTCCACCGGGACTTCCTTCCTTTGTATCCGCAAGTATCGGTAGAAATTTTGGGGACGGACCTAAGCTCTGAGGCAATTGCTCGTGCGCAGCGGGGACGGTATCTTCCCCCAAGTCTCCGTGGAATGCCCGAGGAGTACCGGGAGTATGTGCGGGAAAGTTTTGGAGAGTATGAGGTGATACCGGAGATTCGCTCTCTGGTCCGCTTTGAGCTTCTCAACTTAGTAGATGAACAGGCTCTCTGCGGGGTAGAACCTGTGGATGTGCTGTTCTGTCGGAACGTGCTTCTGTACCTTGCTCCAGAGGTGCGCCGCCGGGTAGTGGAAGCCCTGGTTGATCGGCTCTTGCCGGGGGGATATTTCATCGTTGGTGCGACGGAGACGCTATCGCAGATGACGGAGCGACTTCGTTTGGTTCATTTCCCCCAGGCATTGGCATACTGGAAGCCAGCGAAAGCTTCTTAGACTCATGTGCCGGCTAGGTAATCATCGCGATAGCGGAGTTGCTCAGGGGTTAGTTCGTCAATGCGGATCCCCATGGTCTCCAACTTCATCCGGGCAACGAGCTCATCTTGGGCAGGGGGAATAGGCAGAATTGCCGGACTAAGGCGTTCCCCGCGCTTATGCGCTTCCACCAACTGGAGATGGGCCAGGAATTGATTTGCAAACGACATGTCCATGACCTCAGAGGGGTGACCTTCCGCGGCTGCTAAGTTAACCAGACGCCCTTGTGCCAAGAGGTAAAGCCGCTTACCCGTGCGGAGGGTATACTCCGTGCAATTGGGACGCAGTTCTCGCTTGCGTACAGCCAGGGCTTCTAACTCCTGGATGTTGATTTCCACGTCGTAGTGCCCAGTGTTGCAGAGAATTGCTCCATCCTTCATCAGCTCAAAGTGGTGACCGCGGATGACGTCTCGCATCCCGGTTGCCGTACAGAAGATGTCCCCGATGCGAGCGGCTTCATCCATGGGCATAACCTGGAAGCCTTCCAGCACAGCTTTCAGGGCAGCGATAGGGCGAACCTCCGTCACAATAACCTGGGCTCCCATGCCCCGGGCGCGACGAGCAACACCGGAGCCGCAGTGACCATAGCCTGCAACGACGAAGACCTTCCCCGCTAACATGACCGATGTTGCCCGGAGAATGCCATCAATGGTGGATTGCCCTGTGCCGTAAACGTTGTCAAAGTCCCATTTCGTCTCCGCATCGTTGACGGCGATAACGGGGAAGGCGAGTTTTCCTTGGCGAGCGCGAGCACGGAGGCGGTTAACGCCGGTGGTCGTCTCTTCCGTTCCTCCAATTAATCGGTTGGCAATGTGGGGATAGCGTTCGTGGATGGTGGTAATGAGGTCAGCTCCATCGTCGAGTGCCAAATGGGGCTCAATGTCCAACGTCCGCTCAATGCACCAGTAGAAGTCCTCCGCATTCCCATGCCAAGCGAAGATACGGACTCCTTCGGCAGCTAAGGCAGCGGCCACCGTGTCGTTCGTGGACAGCGGGTTACAGCCTGACCAAGCAACTTCTGCTCCGGCTGCGACAAAGGTGCGAATCAGGACAGCGGTTTCCTTGGTGACGTGGAGGCAACCGGCAATTCGGTACCCAGCGAAAGGTTTGCTTTCACTGTATCGACGCCGCAGCTCCATAAGAACGGGCATATGGGCTTCCGCCCATTCAATGAGCTTCCATCCCTCTTCGGCAAGGGAGAGGCTGCGGATGCAGTACTGACCGGGTTTCTCATCCAGCGGCTCTTGGGAGCGACGCGGAGGATAGGACATCGTGTGAGGCCCAGCGTTTTGAAACATCGGCTTTAGGCAAGACGTTGTAGTTCGGGCACTAAGTCTAATTGCTCCCATGGAAACTCTGGGCGACCAAAGTGCCCGTACGTTGCTGTTTGCCGATATATGGGGCGTTGAAGCTGGAAGCGCTCAATGATACCCTGGGGGGTCAGGTCAATGTGCTCCCGAATGAAGCGCTCCAAGAGTTCGGCAGGGACGATGCCAGTACAGTGAGTGTTGACGTGGATGGAGATAGGCTCCGGCATACCGATGGCGTAAGAGAGTTGGATACTGCACTCCCGTGCTAATCCCGCTGCGACAATGTTTTTCGCTAAGTATCGTGCCATATAGGCGCCGGAGCGGTCTACCTTTGTAGGGTCCTTCCCGGAGAAGGCTCCACCCCCGTGGGGAGCACGTCCGCCGTAGGTGTCCACGATAATCTTCCGTCCTGTCAATCCCGTGTCGCCGTGAGGACCACCAATTTCAAAGCGTCCTGTAGGGTTGATATAGAAGCGAGTGCGCTCGTCCAGAAGATGTTCCGGGATCACGGCTCGGATGACGTGCTCGAGGACGTCCTCTCGGAGCTCTTCTTGAGAGATGTCAGGATCGTGCTGAGTGGACACTACAACGGCATCGACGCGGAGGACCTCCCCGTTGTCGGCATACTCGACCGTTACCTGGGATTTCGCATCGGGGCGTAGGTAGGGCATCCGATGGGGCTCGTGCTTGCGGATGTATGCTAGGCGGCGTACCAGTGCATGGGCTAACATAATCGGTAAAGGCATGAACTCGGGGGTTTCTATACAGGCGTAGCCAAACATAAGCCCCTGGTCTCCGGCCCCACCGCGGTCTACACCGATGGCAATATCGGGCGATTGGCGATTCAAAACGTTAATGACACAACATGACTCGCTGTCAAAGCGGTACTCTGCTTTCGTGTACCCAATATCCCGGATCACACCCCGCACCAAGGATTGCAAATCCAGGGAGGCATGGGTATTCAGCTCCCCCCCGACGATGACCAATCCGGTGGTCACAAAGCACTCACACGCTACGCGTCCTTTAGGATCCTGTTGCAGGACAGCGTCCAGGACGGCATCGGAAATCTGGTCGCAAATCTTGTCTGGATGCCCTTCGGAGACGGATTCCGAAGTGAAGAGGTACGTACGCATCTCCCGCACTACGTACACGAGGTCCGACATTCCAGCACAAAGCTACATGTTTTGCCTCCCATGGACGAGTGAAGAGGCTAATTTCGTAGGTAGGTCAGATGGAGCAACGGAATGGTGTGGCTTTTCTTCTTTGTCACCTTGGGGACTGCTTCCGCGCAGCTTCTTCGGACACGTCCCGTGGAGGGTATTCGGGAAAAGCCTGTCCGGCACATAGCGTTGACGAACCTTACGCTTGTCCCTCGGCCAGGGCAGAAGCTAGAGAGGGCAACAGTTATCCTCCGCGGAGAACACATTGAAGCGGTCGGTGTTGGGATACCGATTCCGCCGGGAGCAACCGTGCGTAACTGTGAAGGGCTTTGGCTCTATCCGGCCTTCATTGACCCGTACGTAGAGGTCAAGACGACGCCTTCGGACTCTGGTGCGGATGAAGAGCCCGTAGGAGCTTCCACTCCGGAAGGAGCACGCCATTGGAATGCTGCCGTCACTCCAGAGCGGGACATTCTGGAGCGCTTAGAATTGTCGGCCCAAGAGGCAGAAAAGCACCGCTCTATGGGCTTTGCTCTTCTCCATGTTGGCAGCTCAGAGGGGATTTTCCGGGGACGTTCAGCACTTCTGTTTGCTCGGGCGGGCAAAGCGCCAGACGTTGTCTTCCGCTCCGACGTGACCCAATGGGTGGGCTTCCGGAAGGGGCGCTCCACGGCTCCCTATCCGAGCTCACTGATGGGCACCTTAGCACTCATTCGGCAAACGCTCAGCGATGCTCACTGGTATCGGCAGGCCTGGGAAGCCTATCGCCGGAACCCTCACCAACCCCGTCCAGAAGTCAACCTTTCCCTTCAGGCCCTGGCAGATGCCCTGCAGAGGCGCATGCCCTTTGTCTTTGAAACGGAGAACGAGCGGACTCTGCTGCGGGCACTGCGATTAGCCCAGGAGTTTGCTCTCCCTGCGCTCTTCGTTGGGAGCGGACGGGAATACCGGCGTCTGCCTTCCCTGCTTCCCTTCCGGCCGCGCATGATTCTCCCGTTGAAATTTCCCGATGTGCCCGATGTCGCTACACCAGAGAAAGCAGCGGATATAACGCTGGAGGAGCTTAAGCACTGGGATGCTGCTCCACAGAATCCGTTTTGGTTAGACTCGGTTGGGATACGCTTTGCCTTCACCCATCATGGGCTGGCGGAGCCGAAGCTCTTCTTTGATAACCTCCGTCGGGCATTGCGTCGTGGATTATCACCCGAAAAGGCGTTAGAGGCTCTGACCCTGATACCGGCAGAGTTTCTCGGTGTGGCAGACGTGGTCGGTACGGTAGAACCAGGGAAACTGGCGAACCTGCTCCTCTGCGATGGGGAACTCTTCTCTGAGGACACGGAGCTGCTCAGTATCTTCGTTGCGGGAGAGGAATTCCCATTTGTACCGGAGCCCTCTGTGGATGCCCGTGGGGGCTGGAGTCTCACAATTGCGGAGGTCCTTCCACCGTTGCGGCTACGAGTGGAAGGCAAGCGCACGGCACCGGAGGTGTCCGTGTGGATGGATACCGTGCGCCTACCCGTACAGTGGACTCAGCAACGGGCGATGATCAGCTTCTCCTTTGCTACCGATACGCTTGGAATTCCCGGTATTGCTCGCTTTTCCGGTACGTTGGACAGTGCAACGGCTTCTGGCATAGTTCTTCTGTCCGATGGACGGAGCCTTTCGTGGAAGGCGCGGAGAGATTCCGCCTTTGTTCCTCCTCGGAAGCGGTGGGAATACAAGCGTGAGTACGCTCTCGGTCCTCGTACCTTCCCAGATGGACCCTTTGGCAGGGAGGCGCTGCCGCCGCAGCGGAGTGTGCTCTTTCGGAATGCAACCGTCTGGACGTGCTCTTCCCAAGGGGTTTTGCCGAACACCGATGTGCTCATCCGTGATGGCAAAATTGCTGCTATCGGCAAGCGGCTTTCTTTGCCAGCCGACACGGTCATCGATGCTACGGGGAAACATCTGACCCCGGGAATTATTGATGAGCATTCCCACATTGCTATTGAAGGGGGGGTTAACGAGGGGACTCACGCTGTAACAGCGGAGGTACGGATTGGAGATGTCATAGACCCGGATGACATCAATATTTACCGGCAATTGGCCGGTGGGGTCACGGCGGCTCATCTCCTCCATGGTTCTGCCAATCCTATCGGCGGACAATGTCAGCTTATCAAGCTCCGATGGGGCGCCGATGCAGAGCAGATGAAGTTTGAGGACGGACCGGCAACGATTAAGTTCGCTCTGGGCGAGAATGTGAAGCAGTCCAACTGGGGTGACCGCTACACGCGGCGCTACCCACAGACCCGTTTAGGCGTGGAAGAAATCATGCGTGATGCCTTCCAAGCGGCGTTGGAGTACGAAGCAGCATGGAATCGCTGGAAGGCACTTCCCCCACGGGAGCGTGAACGCACGATACCGCCACGGCGTGATTATCAGCTGGAGGCTCTCGTGGAAGTCCTCCGAGGTAAAAGGCTCATTCACTGTCACTCCTATGTCCAGAGCGAAATCCTTATGCTGATGCGGCTTACCGAAGAGTTCGGCTTCCGGGTCAATGTCTTCACGCACGTGCTGGAAGGATACAAAGTGGCCTCAGAGATTGCCCGCCATGGGGCTGGGGCTTCTACTTTCTCCGATTGGTGGGCGTACAAGTTTGAAGTCTATGACGCAGTTCCTCAAAATGCAGGCATTATGCACGAGCAGGGAGTGCTGGTTGCGATTAACAGTGACGATGCAGAGATGGGACGTCGCCTCAACCAGGAAGCGGGAAAATCCGTCAAGTACGGCGGGGTTCCAGAAGAGGAGGCGCTGAAGTTTGTGACCCTGAACCCTGCTCGGATGCTCCGGGTGGACCATCGCGTCGGGAGTATCCAGGTTGGCAAAGACGCCGATATCGTGCTGTGGTCCGATACGCCCCTTTCCTCGTATGCTGTGGTGGAGCAGACATACGTAGACGGACGTCTCTACTTTGACCGCCAACTGAACGAGCGGCTACACCAGCGCGATGTCCAACTGCGAGCAGCTTTGGAGCAACGAGCTCTCCAAGCACTGCGCCAAGGGCAAAAGACGGCTCCACCAACGCCGCAGCGACGGCGGCTGTACCATTGCGAAGATTTGGATGATGAAGTGCGAGGCTATGAGGAGGGTTTTTAGAAAGAGGTCCCTAAGCGGGTCCCCAGCTCTGGGGTGCGGATATACAAGGGTTCAGCTCCGTGTTCAACGGTGTCTGCCGTAATAATGCAGCGCTGAACCCCCTGTTGGTCGGGCAGCTGGAACATAATCGGGAGCATAATCTCTTCCATCACTGCTCGTAGGCCCCGGGCACCCGTTCCCCGACTTTGGGCCCTCCGTACAATTGCTCGGAGTGCTTCGGGGGTGAACTCTAGTTCTACTCCCTCCATGCGGAAGAGTTTTTGGTATTGCTTGACCAGGGCATTCTTTGGTCGGAGAAGGACCTCCGTGAGTCCGGCTTCATCCAATGGGTGAAGGGGCACTATGACGGGGAGGCGTCCGATAAATTCGGGAATGAAGCCGAATTTGAGGAGGTCGTCCGGCTCAATGCGACGCAGGAGAGCGTAGATGTTTTCAGTGTCAACGGGATCGGCTATCTGAGCGGTGAAACCGATACTTCCACTGCGGAGCCGACGAGCGATAATGCGTTCAATTCCTTCGAAAGCCCCGCCGCAGATGAAGAGAATGTTGCGCGTGTTTACGTAGATGAGGGGCTGTTCCGGATGCTTGCGCCCGCCCTTTGGCGGAACCCCGGCAATGGTTCCTTCTAGGATTTTCAGCAGCGCCTGCTGGACTCCTTCGCCAGAGACGTCACGGGTAATGCTGGGTGAGTCGCTCTTGCGAGCGATTTTGTCAATTTCGTCAATGTACACAATCCCGCGCTCGGCTTGCTCCACGTTGTAGTCGGCATTCTGGAGGAGGTGCAGGATGACGGTCTCCACGTCATCGCCGACATAGCCGGCTTCCGTTAGCGTTGTAGCATCGGCGATGGCGAAGGGGACGTCTAGGATGCGGGCCAAGGTCTGCGCCAGGAGCGTCTTTCCTGTTCCTGTCGGGCCAATGAGCAGGATGTTGCTTTTCTCAATTTCTACATCGTCAAGGGTGCCGAAAAGCTCGCGGGCTTGAATACGTTTGTAGTGATTGTAGACGGCCACCGAGAGCACCGTCTTGGCGTACTCTTGTCCGACGACATACTCGTCTAGCTTCGCCTTGATTTCAGATGGCTTCGGAAGCTCTGCCAGGCGACGTCGGGCGCGCTGGGTCGCGCTCTGCTGGAGAATGCGAACGGAGTTCTGGATACAGATGTCGCAGATGTAGACGTCGGGACCTGCAATGAGGCTTGTGACTTCACTGGAGGAGCGTCCGCAGAAAGAGCAGCGAAGCTCTTCCGGTCGGAAGGTTGGATAACGTGGAGGAGCGGTCATGGGCGCTCATCTTCCTTCTTGGAACGCCGCTCTAAGACTTTGTCAATGATACCGTACTCCAATGCTTCCTCCGGAGACATGTAGTAATCCCGCTCGGCGTCTTGTCGGATCTTCTCAATAGGTTGCGATGTGTGATGGGCGATGATCTCATAGAGCATGTCCCGGATGCGCAGCATTTCGCGGGTGTAGATTTCTATGTCCGAAGCCCGTCCTTGGGTGCCGCCCAGGGGTTGGTGCATCATGATACGGGCGTGGGGGAGTGCGTAGCGCTTCCCTTTTGTACCAGCACACAGCAGAACTTGAGCCATAGAGGCTGCCAGCCCAATGCAGATAGTGCAAATATCCGGGCGGACGTATTGCATGGTGTCATAGATTGCCAAACCTGCCGTCACGCTCCCACCGGGGGAATTGATGTACAGATAGATGTCCTTGTGTGGGTCCTCGCTTTCCAGGAAGAGGAGCTGGGCAATGGTGAGGCTTGCGACATAGTCATCTATTGGTGACCCTAAGAAGATGATGCGTTCCTTGAGGAGGCGCGAGTAGATATCATAGGCTCGCTCACCGCGGCTTGTTTGCTCTACAACGATCGGCACCAGCTGTTCATGGAATATGCCCTGGTGCAGCCAGAGGATGTCCCCTGTGGAGGAGAGGAGATGGTTATTGGGCATGTTCGGTATAGGGTACCGGTTCAACATGCACACGTTGCAGGAGAGATTGCCAAAGCTTCCGACGTTGGATATCGTAGGTCAAGTCAGGGTCTTCGCTTAGACGTTTCTCCAGCTCCGCCGGCGAGAGGCCGAGAGACTGTGCTAGTTCTTGGAGCTCTTCCGGCTCCAGTTGCACGGGATACGACCGTAAGAGCACCAGTTCCAGGATGGAGATCCGGGCGTAGAAGTCTGCCAACTCTGCTAAGAAGCGGTAGATACCCGACTCTCCTTGACGCAGGTATTCGGGGGGAACTTGGAGTTCTCCTCGTTGCAGGGCTTGGATGAGATCCTTGATGATGCTGTGTACAATGGGTTTGGGAGGGGTGAAGGGATGGCGTCGTGCTAGCTCTGTTTCCAGTTGGCTGCGGAGTAAAGACTGCACGTGTCGTTCCCATCGACGCTGGAGTTCTTGGCGGATAGAGCTGCGGAGTTCCTCCACGCTGTGAAGCCGCCCTCGGCTGATGTTTTGGACAAATTCCGGTGTGAGTTCTGCCAGCTGGAGACGGCGGATAGAGCGGACGGTCACGCGATAGGTCTGCGGCGCTTGCTCGGGCTGACCGAGCTCTGCCCCAGAGAAGGTATGCAGGAAGTTGTCTTCCCGGCGAGCGTGTAAGAGCTGCTGCCGCAGCTCCGGGAGGATATCCGGCTCATAGAGTGCCACAGTAATCTCTTCGGCTTCACTCCCAACCAGTGGCATCCCGCTATCGGGATCAACGGGCTGGAAGTGCAGGGTAACCTCGTGGTAGTAGTCTGTCACCTCGTCCACGTCTTCCTGGATTGAACCGTAACGGAGTCGGAGCTGCTCCAGTTGGGCTTCTACTTCTTCGTCACGGATGTCACGAATGGGTTTTCGGAGGGTAATGCTGGAGAGGTCTATGTTCAGCTCTGGGAGGGTAAAGAGACGGAAGGTGAAACCGACGGTGTCGGAAGAACGCTGTAGGTCTATGAGCTGTGGTTCGCCAAGCAATGTCCACTGCTGTTGGTGAGCCAGTTCGCGCACTAGCCGTTGTCCAAGCTTCTCTAAGGCGTCGGCTTCAATTTTATCGCCATACCGCTGTTTGATGAGCTCTCTCGGGGCTTTCCCTTTCCGGAAGCCTTCAATGGTGATATCTTCGCGCGCACGCTCATAGGCTTCCTCAATTGCTGGAGCTACTTCGGCGAAGGTTAATTGAATGCGAACTTCGTGTTCGCAATCGGCAACTTGGGTTCGCTGATGTTCCACGGTGCACCTGCATTTTGAAGTGGGACTGCTCTGGAGCTGTGCGGGCGGGGAGAGTCGAACTCCCACGGGTATTCCCCACCAGATCCTAAGTCTGGCGCGTCTGCCAATTCCGCCACGCCCGCTTCGCAAGCAGAGTATGGAGACGGCAAAGGGAGAGCCTTCGTGCACGGGCTCAGAGATGGCATTGCTGTAGGGCTTGGCAAGGGAGGGACGGAATGGCGCATGCTGTGGTTGTCGGTGCCGGTGTCGCGGGTATCAGTGCCGCTATTCACTTAACCCAGCGCGGATGGCGTGTTACCCTTGTGGAAGCCCGTTCCACCGTCGGCGGGAGAGCAACCTCAGTGTGGGATGAAGTTGCGGGGGAGTTCGTAGACTGCGGACAACATGTCTTCCTCGGGGCATATCGGGAGTTGCGGGGTTTACTCCACATACTCCAGACGCATCCATTTGCAGGACCGGGGGAGAGACTCCGCTTCCTCTTTTGCAATGGCGTGCAAAGCTTCCTTTTTGATGCGGGACGTCTACCGGGTCCACTTGGATTCCTTGCTGCCCTCCGGCATATTCCGGGATTGAGTTGCCGTGACTACGAGCACCTTCTCCGGGGACTCCTACGCTTGCTCCTGTTTGGGAATGCTGAGATGACGGTTGCAGCTTTCCTCCGGCGCTTTCGACAAGCAGAGCCAGCTATTGCCGCTTTCTGGAAGCCCCTGACCTTTGCCACGATGAACGCGGCGCCCGAGGAAGCTGCCCTATCCCTGCTGCAGGTCGTGTTGCGCCAGGGGTTTTTCCGGGATACGGAGGCAGCTCGGTTTTTCGTACCTCAGAGAGCTTTGGTGGAACTTTTCCAGCCCGTTGGGGAGTGGCTTGTCCGGCATGGGGGGGAGCTGCGTCTCCGTACGGTCGTCCGTGGTCTCGTATTTCATGGCTCAGGAATTAGGGGAGTGCTGACGACGACTGGTGAATGCATCAGAGCAGATGCGGTGGTGGTGGCTACTCCGCCCTGGACACTGCCCTACCTGATCCCTGCCTTGCAGAGGGTTCCCGCTTATGCCGAATTCTTCCGTACTGCACAGTATTCACCGATTGTCACAATATACCTCTGGCTCAAGGAGCCCGTTTTACCAGCGGCAATCTGTGCCTTCCCACATCCGGACCTCCATTGGGCTTTCCGGCGCCCGACTCAGTATGCCGCTGAGTCTGTAGCTCTCTTGGTCAGTGCAGCGGAGCATTTGGTCAGTCTGCCCCGGAGGCAGCTCTTAGAGCGCTGTTTTGCCGCTTTTGCTTCCGCTGTTCCGAGCTTCCGTTCCGAGCTAGTCTTACATTTCCGGCTTATGCTGGAACGGCGGGCAACGCTTCGCTTGACGCCGCAGCTCCAGGCGCTACGTCCTGATGGGATGACCCCTTGGCGCAATCTCGTGCTGGCAGGCGATTGGGTTCAGACGGGACTGCCGTGCACGCTGGAGAGCGCTGCCCGAAGCGGGCGTGCTGCAGCGGAGAGGCTCATGCTGTAAAGGATGCCCGTGTGTGAAGTCTCTGCCGGACCTGTTTCAAGACCCTGCCGTGTCACAACGGTGCAGCGTCGGGGTGGTCCCCCTCATCACGATAGCGATGGAGCCCCAAGAAAACCCGTTCCAATAAGGCAACAGAAGGAGCCGGTGGCACGGTTCCGGTAGAGCATCTACCACCTCTCGAACCCGTGTCGAACCCCTGCATTGCCCCTGCGGTTGGAGCCTCTGATAGAGATGGAGGTGCTGTTCATTGGGCAAAACACGCCGCTTGCAAAATCCTCTGTTGCAAAGATGGGGGATGACAGCACAGCTTTGCCAGTGCCGTGATGTTGTTCTTGACATTGTTGGAAGTGATGGGATGGCAGCGAGGGTGGTAGTATATTTGTGGGCAGCCCGAGTGCAAGCAGGTGGATACTCAGGATGGTAGCCGAGCAGGGACAGAGGGAAGATTTTCCAGCTATTCGGCTGAAGCTACAGCAGGTGCTGGAATACGTTAACAATTTCCTCTCGGCGATGGCACAGAAGAGTGAGGCAACGCAGCAGACATATAAGCGGACGCTGCGTGAGTTTTTGTACTTCTTCACCCGGGATCGGCGCTTTTTCTTCCGCCCGCGGGATGTAGTACGGTACCGTACATACTTGGTTCGGATCAAGCGGCTCAAACCGGCGTCGGTGGCGACGTACATGACGGCATTGCGCCGCTTCTGCCAGTTTTTGGTGGATCAGGGAGTGCTGGTGAGAAATCCAGCTCGGCGGGTACCAGGTGCTCGACGTCCGCAGCAACACAGTCGTACGTTCCTGACGGCTGCAGAGATAGAACGCTTGTTGGCAAGCCTTGAACCATCCACGCTCGTTGACTTGCGTGATCGAGCTTTGGTGCTTATGATGTTGGGGTGTGCGTGCTCGGAACGGGAGCTTGCGGTGCTGGATGTAGCGGATATTCGGAAGCAGGGACGCCATTGGGTGGTTTACGTCCAGGGTAAAGGGCGGAAGGCAAAGGATGAGGCGATACCGATTCCCCCAAAGGTCTATGAGGCACTGCAGGAGTATCTGAAAGCCCGGGGTGAAGTTGCCCCGAAAGAGCCTCTCTTCCTCAGCCATAGTCCTCGATCGCGTGGACAGCGCATGAGTACTCGGGGAATTCGGGAGGTCGTTAACGCACGTTTGCGAGAAAGCGGAATTAAGGGTGACCGGCGACTATGTCTGACGCCGTTTTCGCTGCGGCACACAGCAGGACTACTGTTGGCCGAGGGCGGAGCCTCTGTGGAAGAGATCATGCAGCGGATGCGCATCCGCTGGCGTCCAACAGCACTGCTGTATTTCCGCCAACGGGGGAAGGTGGGAAGTGGTCCCGAACTGCAACAGCTGGTGCAATTACCGCCGTAACATGCTGAGATAACCGCGGAGGAGTCATGCGGACGCTCGGTGTTGTGCTCTGCAGCATAGGGATAATGGCGTGCTCTGAGATGCCCACGCGGTTTCTGCCACCGGAGGTCCCACTGACACTGCAGCTTCCTCTGGTGGATTCTCTGTTGCTTCTGGAGGAACTGATAGAGGACACCACGCAGATTCAGGTGGAGCCGGGGACAGGTAATCTGGCACTGGCGTTAGAGGGAGAGTTATCACCCGTTTCGTTGGCAGAGCCGTTAGGACGTGTCGGAGAGATACGCCATGAGAGGAGCTTTCGCCTCCAGGATATGGAGGGAATTCAGCAGCATTTGCAAGGGTGGGGACACGCGGCGGTTGAGCTTCCCCTTTCGGTATTGGCTCCCGGACTTCCGCCGCCTCCAGCAACGGTGGTTGTGCCTCCTACTGCAGGGAATGTGCAGGTAGATTCAGGGATTCAGCTGCCTGAGGAAATTCTGGCTGTCTCCTATCGCCAGGGGGTGTTGCAGCTTGTCTTGAAAAACCAATATCCGGTCCCAGTCGCCATTGAAGAGGTCCCGAGTTACGGACAGCCTGGCGTACTTTTGCGGACAGCAGGGTACGGGGAGTGGTTTTTCCCATTGACGGCAGAGCAGCGCACGATTCCGCCTGGAGGGCGGCGCGGGACATCATCGGATCCAGGGGGGCCGATCCAGATTTCCCTTGCCGGTGTTGTGCTAACCCGTGCGTCGGAGATTCTTCTCTGGCTAAGTTCTCCAGGAAGCGGCGGACAGGGGGTACCGTATACGTCAGAGAGTCTATTCCGAGTTTTTCTGCAGCCGCAGGAGGCAGTGGTGGAGTGGGCGCAGATCTTTCCATCGTCAGCGTGGGAAGAGGAGTTTGTATTGGAAGTTCCCCTGCCGCAGCAGGCAGAGCTCAACGGTGGAGAAGTCCGAGAGCTGAAAGTTTGGTTCATGCTCCAGAACGACTTGCCGATTACTTTCCGTGGGCGATACCTGTTGCCTCAGCTGCGGCAGGGAGGAAACTCAGTGAGTGGAAATTTCACCGTAAGGGCGTTGAGCACGGAGCGGGAAGAGATTGTCCTGGATGGTCCGGCTGCTCTTGTCCCCGAGCCAGAGGATGGCGGTGCCGTTCGGGTGCTTCGCATAAGGGTGAGACTCTCTGTAGAGCCGCCAGTGGAACCGGTTATCGTTCGGGCAGAGCATGGAGTAACAGTGCAGAGCGTGGTGGAGGCATTCCGACTTGGCTGGGCGTGGGGTTCTCGGTTGCCTATTGCCAGCTTTGAGGTTCAGACACAAGCAGAGGTGTGGCTCCAGGGGAATCTGGGACTTTTGTCGCATACGGAATTGGAGTTGGCGGAGCTTATCGTGGAAGCGGCAATAGAGAACACGGCAGCTGTAAGCTTCCGAGTAGAGGGGACCATTGACATTGCTGATCGCAACGGTACGGTTATGGCGCAATTGCCGTTGGCGCCCCAGGTAATCCATGCAGCGTCGTGGCAAGGGGGTGTATTTACAAAGCGGCAGAGTCAGTGGCAGCTCCGGTATTCGGATATCCGTCTGACGGCACGCCCACGCTTTGTTCGTTTCCAGTGGCGTGTGGAGCCGGAGAGCAGTGTGCCATGGGCATTTGCTGATACAAGCCGGCTTCAGGGTAAGGTTCGCGTACTGATACCCGTTCGTATGCGTGTGCAAAGGCTTAGGTATGAGGGCAGCTGGGCTTTCACCGGCGGAGAAATCCTTCGGCGTCAGGGGCAGAAGATAGAGGAGGCGGTCGTTATGGTAGAAGTTCGGAATCACTTCCCCATCGCCGTCCAGGTGCGATTGCGATTTGTGGATTCCCTCAGTGTGGTCTCGGTTCCACCGGAAGGCTATCTTACCTTTGCCGCTGCCCCGGTGACCAGCAATGGTACTGCGGAGAGAGAGCAGTATGCCTTTCAGCAGTTTGTGCTTGACGAGCGCCATATTCCCATACTGCTCCAAGCCGATAGTCTCGCCGTTGAGCTCGTGGCATGGACAACGGCGCAGCAGTACGTCCGTATCCGAACGTCGGACTATGCCCATGTGCGGGCAATGGCACGAGTCTCATTGGTGGTTCCTTAAGCAAGTGCGGAGGGGTGATGTGGCTTCTGTTTGGTCTTATCAGCGAAATCGCCCTGTTTGCCCAAAACTTGGGGGAGGCGCAAGGGGGGACGTTGAGCATCAATGCTGGAGGTATAGAGGCGTTGGGGGCAAATCCGGCAGGCATCCTGCAGGGTGTGGGGAAATGGGAATTCTCCTTACCTGCCTTCTCGGCGGAGATGAGTGGTATGACGTTGAGTGAGTACGTGTTTTACTTCGGTGGGGTGCGAACCGCTACTGGGTGGCGGCCTCGGCGCTTGCAAGAGAGAGAGAGGGTGGAATTGGCGCATCTATTGGAGACTCGTCCTATTGCCTTCCACGTGCGGGGGGATGTTGTAGCAGGGGTCTGGCATCCAACGGAGGACTATGCCTTCGGGATCGCTTTTGGAACAGATACATGGCTTCGGTTCCAATTGCCTGTAGGGATAACCTCTGCCGCCCAACAGTCGGTCATCGGTGCCGATACCTTGGAGCTGCGCGGTGGACTTTTTTCAGCACGGCTCTACTCAACGATAACGGCGACATATGCCCGTACGCTTTGGCGCTTTCCGGCAAGCGATGATACAGCTTCGCCATGGCGTTGGAGTACGATTGCAGGGGGTATTGCGGTGCATTTCTACCGTGGGCATTTATATGCAGAGCCATATGTCCATGGACTGGTGCGATTGTATCCATTTGTCCCACCCCTGTGGGACAGCACGGTCAATTGGGAGGTCACTGCTGTGCAAACATGGCGTCTGATTGGTTTTGATGCCTCGTGGACGGCTCTCTTGGGGGTTGCTCCTACTGCTGGTTGGGGATTGGGGGTGAGTGTTGGAGCTCACTGGAGTTGGCGTTCGGCAGACACGGTGGAGATGGCGCTTATTGGGATTTCACTGGAGCAGCTTGGGTTTGTGCGATGGAATGTAAGGGAGTTGCAGCTACAGGTTGAGCAAGACACAATGACGGGCATTATTGGTGCAGACCAAGAACAGGTTCGAGAGCGGTATACACCGGATAGGCGATCGGTTACTGTGACCGAGGGGATGCCGGTGCGGTTTCGGCTCGGTGGGGCACTTGAGTTGGAGCGCCTTGGGGTAGGACTTCCCCTCCGGCTGTCGGTGGAGTGTGGGTATGGCGCTGGGAAGTCCTGGAGTCTGGGTGGTTTACAAGGAGGCGTGGGTGTGCTTTGGCACTTACCGAACCCTTGGTTACCGTGGATTGGGCTCGGATGGGCTTGGGGTCAGCAGATGGCCCCGCGGGGGACTATGGGACTGCGGTGGAGCCCTCCATTAGGAGGATTTCGGATAGCAGTTGAGTTGACGACGGGCTCACTACTGGGCTGGATTTTCCGGGAGGAAGTGCGGAGCACGGCTGTCGGCGCACGGTTGCGAATGTGGCTGTAAGGCTTAGTCGGCCCTCCACGGCTCATCCCGAAAGATGGCTGTGAGGATGTGACCGTCGGAGGTACCTATAGCGCGATACATTGCTGGGCTTGTGCAGAGGGCAACTGAATTGCCTTCGGCATCAACAGCGATGAGGCCACCACTGCCACCCAGAGAGGAGACCTCCTCAAGCACGTTGCGAGCAGCCTGCTCTAGGCTGAGTTGAGCCCATAAGAGGCGAGCGTGGACACTGTAAGCGGCGACTGTGCGGATGAAGTATTCGCCTATTCCCGTAGTGGAGACAGCACATGAGCGGTTATCGGCATAGGTTCCAGCTCCAATAAGAGGGCTATCGCCAACGCGACCAGGGAGTTTCCGTGCCATGCCTCCTGTTGAAGTTGCTGCTGCCAAGTTGCCGTAGATATCTAACGCTACTGCGCCGATGGTATCCTCGGCATTAGAGAAGGGAGGGGTACAAAAGTACTCAGGGGATACATGGTCAGCGCCGTGGGCAAAGGCGAAAGCTTCGGCTCCATCGGCAACCAGAAGCACGTGGGGGCTTCGTTCAGCAACCAGGCGCGCTGCAAGCACAGGATTCCGTAGCGAAGAGACAGCGGCAACGGCGCCTGCGCAACGAGATGCCCCGTCCATGACAGCAGCATCCATTTCCACAAGCCCATCTCGGTTGCGCACGGAGCCACGTCCAGCATTGAATGCCCCACTGTCTTCCAGTATGCGGACGGCAGCGACCACAGCATCTAGACTTCGTCCCCCGACAGAGAGAACAGAAGCAGCTTCTTCCACTGCTTTCCGGAGCCATTGACGGCAGTTACGCTCACGCTCAGGAGTCAGGTTGTTTATTTCTCCAGCGCCGCCGTGCACGAGAACAACCCAGCGTTTCATAGAGGGAGAGCATCAAGTGGTTGGACATATGGCCGAATCTGTTCTGGGGGAAGCTGTTCAACAGCGTATTGCATTCCTTCCAGCACGAGGTAGGGCCTATGGGCGAATTGCCCATGCCACCATTGTTGGAGGGTAGCGGCAAACGGTTGGCTCCCTCCGCCGGTGAGGATGACAGCGGGAACCGCCCCGAGTGAATGAGCAAATGTGCTGATAAGTAACTGAATTCCTCCAAGGACGCTAGCGAAGGTCCCACTAAGCAACGCCTCCTCTGTCGTACTTCCAATACAGACGACAGACGTTGAAGGCGCCTTCACCGAGGGAAGTAGTGCCGTATGTGTAGCCAGCGCTTGAAGCTGCAGAGCTGCTCCTGCAAAGATTGCGCCACCCAGGCATTTCCCCTCTGCGGAGAGGAGGTTGATCGTCACGGCGGTTCCACAGTCCACTGTTATCAAAGGTGGGAGGAAAAAACGGCGTGCTCCAAGAAGTCCCAGGATTCGGTCTATGCCGATGCCGCGTACACCTTCATAAGGTATTGCTGGATTCGTTGGCGGAAGGAGGTCGGTCATCCAGCAAATCAGACAGTTTTCTTCACGCCGCCGGAGTTCGGAGAGGAATTCTGCTGTCCGCTGTGGGACGACAGTGGCAATGAAGAGAACGGGAGTAGACAGGGGGCGGAGTAATTCAGAAGCGTGCCTTGTCCACTCGGGATCGTGGGTATAGGGAAAACTATGCACCCGCCGGTTCCAGCAAAGCTTGAGACTGGAATTTCCGAAGTCACAGAACACGGTGGTAGTGGATTCAATCCAAGACATAGCGGAGGGAATCCCCATCGGAGATCAGTAAGCGTTCGCCACCTTGCTCAACCTCGAGCTGACCACTATCGTGGAGTGCCACGGCCTTCCAGAGTCCGTGCTTTCCCTGGATGCGGAGAAGGCGTCCCTCAATCTGAAGGAGTGCTCGCCAGCGTTGAAGGAGTTCGCGAAGAGAGCTCTCACATAGACTCTCTGCAGTTCTTTTAAGTTGCTGTAGCACCCGCTCTGGGGTCAATTCAAATCCCAACAGGGCTAAGGAGGTTGCCTCTGTTGCTAACGATGGTGGGAAATCCCTCTGTTGAACGTTGATGCCAATACCGATGAGACAGGCATGAACTTGCCCGACGACGGTTCGCTCTACAAGGACTCCGGATAATTTGCGCCAGGCACCATCGGGGCATCGTCCCAGAAGGTCGTTCGGGTACTTCAGAAGGAAAATCGGTGCAACGCCCACCAGGGTTGTCAGAGTGTCCCAGACGACGACGGCTCCAAAGGCTAACGGGGCAGCAATATGGGTAAGGAGGGTGCTCTGGGACTGTTGGATGCCAATAGTGCAGTAGACATTTTTGCCCCATTCTCCAAACCATGAGCGACCATGCCGGCCACGCCCATGGGTTTGGTAGAGGGCGGAGACGAGCACAGCGGGATAGTCCCGTAAGAGCTCACGGGCGATATCGTTGGTAGAAGTGACGCTGCCGTAATGGAAGTGCAAGAGCTCCATGGCACGGTTAGCAAACTTTAAGACGAATGACTCCACACTAACTGCGATGCATCCTTCGTATCCTACTTTGAAGCCCACAGGGCACCCACCTAATTGAGTCATGCGATGGGAGGATACAATCTGTGCAATCGTGACACCGCTTGGGATCGGTGGATTGGCGGTCGTCCGCCTATCGGGTCCCGATACTTTCCCAATAGCTGATCGCTGCTTCCGAGGAAAAATCCCTTTGCAGGAAGCGCCGAGCCATACTATCCATTACGGTCGTTTCCTGCGGGGGGAGGAAGTCATAGACGCAGTCACAGCTTCTGTATTCCGAGCTCCACGCTCTTACACGGGTGAGGATACGGTGGAATTTGGCTGTCACGGAGGCATGGTGGTTGCGGAGCTTATAGTAGAAACCCTCGTAGAGGCAGGAGCACGCCGAGCGGAAGCGGGGGAGTTTACGAAGCGAGCATTTTTGAATGGCAAGTTGAATCTCATGCAAGTGGAAGCAATCGCTGACTTGATATATGCGACTTCTGTCCCTGGTGCTCGTTTTGCGGCGCGCCAGTTGGTGGGTGGTCTTACGAAACAGCTGAGCGAATTGCGGCAGCAGTTGATCGAGACTGCTGCCCTGCTGGAGTTGGAATTAGACTTTGCGGAGGAAGAAGTGGAATTTGTTTCGCGCTCAGAGCTTCTTCGCCGTCTGGAGGAGGCAGCACGTTGGTGCGAGCAGTTAGCAGACTCTTACCGTGCTGCGGAGATCCTCCGTTCAGGCTTCTTTGTTGGGTGTGTGGGATATCCGAACGCGGGAAAATCCTCTCTGTTTAATGCCTTGTTGCGGCGGCAGCGGGCCATCGTTAGCCCGATTCCGGGAACAACCCGAGATTACTTGGAGGAGAGCTTCTTTGCTCAGGGCATTCCCATTCGTTTGGTGGATACGGCTGGGCTACGGGAGACGGACGACGTCCTTGAGTTGGAGGGCATTCGCCTAGCTGAGCAGGTTATTCGTCAGTGCAATGTTATTCTCGTTATCAATGACGTCACGGAAGGAATAGAGCATTCTGAGGCTCTTCTCCGTAGACTTCAGCAACACTTCCCCGAGGCAACCTATGCCTATGTGCAGAATAAAATTGACCTGCTTGGTGATGGGGGAGTACCGACTTCGAATGGGGTAGACGCGTTGGGTGTACCGGTCTTTTGGATTTCGGCTTTACGTGGAGATGGAGTGGAAGGGTTACGAAATTGGTTAGGGGAACAAGCGCGACGGAGTTCGGAACTTGGTGTTGATGCCCTTATTAATGCACGGCAGGCAAGCCTTCTCCGGGAAGCTGCACGGGCATTGACCGCAAGCCAACATGCTTTACGGTCGGGGCTTTCAGGAGAATTCGTTGCGGCAGACTTACGGCAGGCGGTAGAACGACTCAGCGAGCTGACGGGAGAAACATGGCGGGAAGAGGTTTTGAATACAATCTTCGCCCGTTTCTGTATTGGCAAGTAGGCGCTTTACCTGATGGAAGGAGCCCAGGGAAGGCAGAGGAAAAGTAGATGTTTCACGTGAAACATGGCACCGGCATGGGTCGGATAGTACATCGGGGAAACGGGCAATATGACGTGATTGTTGTCGGTGGAGGACATGCGGGGATTGAAGCCGCAGCAGCTGCGGCCCGCATGGGATGCCGTACAGCTTTGGTGACGATGGATGTCCGGACTATTGGACGCCTCTCTTGTAATCCCGCTATCGGGGGGACAGCGAAAGGGCACATGGTGAAAGAGATTGATGCTCTCGGTGGGGTTATGGGAGTATTAGCAGACAGGACAGGATTGCAATTCAAACTGCTCAACCGCTCTAAAGGGCCGGCAATCTGGTCTCTACGCTCGCAGAATGATAAGCGCCTTTATCCGCTTTGTGCCCAAGAGCTATTGCTACAGCTGCCAAATGTGGAAATTATTCCAGCAACGGTGACGGAAATCCTCGTACGACGAGACCAGATCTATGGAGTCCGAACAGCAACGGGTGAAGAGCTCCGTACCCGTGCCGTTGTGCTTTGTTCTGGAACTTTTCTCAATGCCGTGATGTGGACGGGAACCCGTTGCATGAAGGGGGGACGGGTAGGAGAGCCACCGGCGGAAAAGGTGTCTGAATTATTGGAAGCGTACGGCTTGCAGCGGGGGCGGCTTAAAACAGGGACTCCGCCTCGGTTGGCGGCTGAGAGTGTAGATTTCTCTCGCTTGGAGCCAAGCTATGGAGATGAGCCACCACAGCCGTTCTCCTATCGGACGGCGGAGGTGCGGAATCGCATTGTGTGTTACGTGACCTATACGACTCCCCAGACCCATGATATTCTGCGGCGCGGTTTTGACCGCTCCCCGATGTTTACTGGGCTCATCAAAGGACGCGGTCCACGGTATTGCCCTTCTATTGAAGACAAAATTGTCCGATTCGCTGATAAGCCAGCACATCGCCTTATCCTGGAGCCAGAGAGTTTGTGGAGCAACTCTATCTACGTCAACGGGTTTTCAACGAGCTTGCCCGAGGAGATTCAGGAAGAGGGGATTCACAGTATTCCAGGATTAGAGCAAGCCGTCATCCTGCGTCCAGGTTACGCCGTGGAGTACGATTACTTCTATCCTTGGCAGCTCTTCCATACGTTAGAGACGAAAGCTATTCGGGGCCTTTTCTTTGCTGGGCAAATCAATGGAACTTCAGGGTATGAGGAGGCGGCAGCACAGGGAATCATTGCGGGAATTAATGCAGCGCTGTTTGTGCAGGGACGAGAGCCATTTGTTCTGCGTCGGTCGGAAGCGTACATTGGTGTTCTGATTGACGATCTCATCACAAAGATGGGGGATGAGCCCTATCGTATGTTCACGGCCTTGGCAGAATATCGTCTGCTCCTCCGTCAGGATAACGCAGACCGGCGGCTGATGCGCTATGGTTATTCTTTCGGGCTAATTGATGCTAGAACGTATGAGCGCATGCTAGCTCGCGAGGAACTTCTTCGGAAGCTTCTCGCGGAGCTTCAAAACGATCGAGCTGCGCCAGAGGAAATCAATCCGTTCTTGGAGGCGCAGGGGGAGAAACCAGTGGAAGAAGCTGTCTCGTTAGCGCAGATAGCACGGCGTCCCACAGTGTCACTGAGGGATCTACTCCAGCACTACAATGGGCGCTATGCATGGGCGCTCCGTTTCCCCACGGTCGTGGAACAGGCAGAGATTGAACTGCGATATGAAGGCTATATTCACCGCCAGCTCCGAGAAGCAGAAATACTAGCCCAGAGCGAGCGCATTTTAATTCCAGAAGACTTTGACTACACGAAGGTGCGTGGTCTTTCCGCCGAAGCCATAGAGAAACTCCAGCGAATTCGTCCGCGCTCATTGGGACATGCAGCTCGGATTGCGGGGATTTCCCCGGCGGACCTTGCAGTCTTGGCACTGTACCTTCGGTAACTGACAGATGTTTCACGTGGAACACATAGTGTTGATGGGGAAACTACAAAGTTGGAGACTGACAATTTGTCGTACTCGGGAAAGTCGGAACATGTCTGACAAGATGTCTTCTCCCACAGAGGTCCCTCGCTTTCCATATTGGCGGAATCGGGTTGGAGAAGAGCAGGAATGCGGGTGCTGGTAGTTGGGGCGCGGAGTAAAACGACGGAAGCCTTGCTCCGTCAGCTGCGCCGAAGGGGAGTAGCCTGGGATGTCCGGCTTATATCCCATCGCAGGGAGGAGCCGATGCAGGTGCATGGTTATCCTATATACGTTATTCCCAACTACGCACGGCAGCCCCTCAAGAATCTGTGCTTCTCATGGGAACCGGATGTAATCGTGAACACAGCTGCGCTGACGGATGTGGATGCTTGTGAACGGAATAGAGAATTGGCGTGGCAGAGAAATGTTGAGCTTGTTGCTACCTTGGTTGGAGTCTGCCGTGTGCTGGGAGCTCGGTTGCTCCAGGTTTCCTCCGACTACGTGTTTGATGGCTCCAAAGGTCCGTATGCCGAGCATGAGTGTCCGAGACCTATCAACTACTATGGCAAAACGAAACTCGCAGCGGAAAACCTCTGTCAGACAGCGCTTTTGTCCGTGCTTATCGTGCGGACAACCCATATCTACGGTACTCCCGCTCCGTGGTGCCACGATATCCTCCGTTGGGCTTTCCGAAAAGCACGCCGCCGTGAGCGCATATCTGTTGCGTGTGATGTTTACACAAATCCGATACTGGTGGATGACCTGGCTCAGGCGCTGATATGTGCTCTCCAGGGGCAACACGAAGGTATTATCCATGTTGGTGGGGACCTGTGGGAAAGTCGGTATGACTTCCTCCGGAGAGCGTTTGAATTAGCTGGGCTTTCAATTGACCTCCTGGAACCGGTTCCTGCCTCGGAATTGTACCGTAACCGTGCTCCTCGTCCCCGCTATGCTGGGCTTCGCTATTCTCGGGCCGAGTCATTATGGGGCTTTGCCCCTACTCCTCACACAGAGGCTTTACTGCGTGTCCTACAGCGCACTTATTCCGGTGATTCTGGTGACAGCACGGAGTAGAGAGGTCCGTTCGGGGTGAGGATGCTCCGGACGAGAACAGGATGGAAGCCATCAAATTGTGCGAAAACCTGGTCACTATAAGGGGAGAGGACCTTTCGCAACTGTTGGGGAGATGGGAAGGATTTCAAGCGAGCTATGGTGAGGTGGGGCACAAAATGACGCTCCTGTCGGGTGAGTCGGAGAGGTTCCAGGGCTTCCTGAAGGCGGCTGTGGAGGAGCCAGAGCTGTTTGTCAGGATTCTGGATTCGGAGGAATAGGACACGAGGAGAGTGCCAATTCGGAAACACTCCGACGCCAGTAACCAGGAGGGGAGAATGATATTCACGGAGTAGCGCTCCTATGCGCTGAAGGAGCTCAGGGATACGGTCGGAGGGAATATCTCCTAAGAAGATGAGGGTGAAGTGCAGATTCTCCGGTTCAACCCACTTAGCATGGCAGAAAGAGGCACAAGCGTGCTGGATTTGCTGATATGCTGCCAAGAGGGCTTCGCTCTGGAGAAAGCAGCCAATGAAGAGACGCCACGATGTTGCCGTCATTAGGATAGTACCTGCTAAAACCACACAGCCACGGACTCCACGTTTTCCTGGGCAATGAGTTCCCAACTATTGAGCTCCAAAGCACAGAGGTAACCATACCCGGAGGAGCGTCCGTAGACGCAGCCACCGTCCAGAAAGACTTTTTCCCATGCTAAGCTTTGGCGGATAGTGGACAGAGGCATTGGGGTATGCCCGACAATAAGACGGCGTCCGCCAAGGGCGGAAGAGTCCACCTGAAAGCTGCGATCCCATAGCATTGCTTCTGTGTCAGCGAAAGGATCGGGAGCGTGGAAATTCAAGCCTGCATGCACAAGTACGGCGATGTCTACGATGGCATATAAAGAAGTGCGTGCGAAGAAGTCCAGGTATTCTTCTGAAAGTTGTCGTGGGTGCTGAATTCCAAAGCTTCGTAGTGTAGATTCCGCTCCGTTAAGAAGCCAGAGGTAAAACATTGTGGAAGAAGAGCATGCATCGAGTAAAAGTTGCTCATGATTGCCGCGGAGGCAAGTGAGTGCATAGCCCTCATAGCGGAGATGTAGTAGTAGATCGATCACAGCTTTACTCTCGGGACCCCGGTCAATGTAGTCTCCCAGGAAGAAGAGCTCGTCTTCTTGGGTTGGAGAGAGGGAACGGAGCAGTGCTTCTAAGGTGCGGATGCAGCCGTGTATATCTCCAATCACAAAGCGTCGCTTGACCATAGGCTGATCCCGTTGCAATGATAGAGACGTGAAGAGGTCAGGTTTCGGTGGAGAGAGAAGCGGAGGACATACCACTGCCATTGCTCCACAAGCTTTTTCGTAAGTTTGCTGGGTATTGTAGGCAGAATTCTCGGTAATGCATCCAGACTACGAAGCGGTAATAGGCTTGGAGGTTCACGCACAGCTCAAGACGCGCACGAAGGCTTTTTGTAGTTGTTCTACAGAGTTTGGAGCCCCGCCGAACACAAACACCTGTCCAGTCTGTCTGGGCCACCCAGGGGCATTACCGGTGCTGAATCGGCGGGTGGTAGAACTTACGCTTCGTATTGGGGTCGCTACTCATTGCCGTATCCGATACCGGTCTCTATTTGCCCGGAAGAACTACTTCTACCCTGATCTGCCGAAAGGATACCAGATTTCGCAGTACGATGAGCCTCTCTGCACAGATGGCTGGATAGACATTGAGTTGGATGATGGGACTATCAAGCGGGTTGGGATTACTCGCATCCACATGGAGGAGGATGCGGGGAAATCTATCCACGATCTGGACGTGGACACCCTCGTAGACTTGAATCGTTGCGGCGTTCCATTGATTGAGATTGTGAGCAAACCCGACTTGCGTTCGCCACGGGAGGCATACCATTACATGCGTCAAATCCGGCAATTGGTGCGCTACTTAGGAATCTGTGACGGAAATCTGGAGGAGGGATCTCTGCGGTGTGATGCCAATGTCTCTGTCCGGCGTCGGGGAGAGCAAACGTTGGGGACAAAGACAGAGATCAAGAACCTGAACAGCTTTCGCAACTTGGAGAAGGCTTTGGAGTATGAGATTCAGCGCCAGATAGCCATTTTGGAGTCTGGCGGAGTTGTGCATCATGAAACGCGGCTCTGGGATGCCGTCCACCAAGAGACCCGCCCCATGCGGGTCAAAGAAATGGCGCATGACTATCGCTACTTCCCTGAGCCGGACTTAGTGCCGGTCGTGGTTACGGAGGAATGGATTCAACGAGTGCGATCGACTTTGCCGGAGCTCCCTCTCCAGAGGAAACAGCGCTTGATGGCACAGTATGGGCTTCCAGCTTACGATGCTGGAGTCCTGTGCGAGGAGCGGGAAATTGCGGATTACTTTGAAGCCTGCTGTGCTGCTCTCCGCCATCCTTCGCCCGAACGCTACAAGCTGGTGAGCAACTGGATCATGACCGAGATACTCCGCTTGGTGGGGGAGCGGCAAAGAGAGTTTCAGGTTCCTATTGTGCCACAGCATCTGGCCGAGCTTGTAGAGCTCTATGCTGAGGAGGTTATCAGCAGCCGCATAGCCAAGGATATTCTAACAGAGGTTCTCCAGAGCGGGAAATCTCCACGAGCAATTGTCCAGGAGCGCGGGTTGAGCCAAGTTTCCGATACAGATTGGCTCCGCCAACTTGTTGAACAGGTCCTTGCGGAGCATCCAGAAGTGGTCGCCAAGTACCGCAACGGCAGGACGAATGTGTTGGGGTATTTAGTAGCGCAGGTCTTGCAGCGGTCCCAGGGACGAGCCAATCCACGCTTGGTTACCCAGTTACTTCAGGAGCAGCTGCAGGTCCACGAAAGTCCGACAGCGCAGTGAGGCAACAATGCCCCTAAAGCCGGTTCCTTACATTTGGATGAATGGGCGGTTCGTACGGTGGGAGCATGCGCGTATCCACGTGCTTTCCCATGTTGTCCACTATGGCTCCAGCTGGTTTGAGGGAATCCGTGCTTATGCGACGCGACGTGGAACGGCGATTTTCCGTCTCTATGACCATCTGCGGCGTTTAGAGCGCTCGGTGCGGATGTACCATGCAGAGCTTCCGTATAGCGTTGAGGAGCTTACCCGAGTGTGTGTAGAAGTTGTTGCTCGTAACGGTTTGCGGGAGTGTTACATTCGACCCATTGTCTACCGGGGTTATGGAGATTTGGGAGTCTATCCCCTCAACTGCCCTATTGAAGTTGCTGTTGCTGCGTGGGAATGGGGGGCTTACTTAGGAGCGGATGCAGTTCGCCACGGAGTGGACGTAGGGGTCAGTTCGTGGCAGCGAATTGCGAGCAATACGATGCCAGCAATGGCGAAGGCGGGTGGCAATTATATGAACTCCCAGCTTGTTCGCATAGAGGCAGCTCGACACGGATATGCTGAGGGTATTAGCCTGGATGTCTTTGGCATGGTAAGCGAAGGAAGTGGAGAGAACATTTTCCTGGTAATGGATGGGGTGCTCTATACACCACCTCTTTCGGCTTCTATCCTGCCCGGAGTAACGCGGCAGACAATAATGACATTTGCGCGTGAGGAGGGCATTCCAGTAGTGGAGGCCGATATTCCTCGGGGAATGCTCTATGCGGCAGACGAGCTTTTCTTCACTGGGACGGCAGCAGAGGTTATCCCGATACGTACCGTTGATGGTATCCCGGTGGGTTCGGGGACTCCAGGTCCTATTACTCGGCTGCTTCAGGAGCGTTTCTTCCGGGTTGTCCGAGAGGGGGAAGATCCCTACGGATGGCTTACCTTCGTGCCGGTAGACGCTTCGGACGCCGCACGTTCCCGAAAAAAGAAGAAAGTGACGGTTGAAAGTTCCACGAACTTCCGTTCGCGCTGAAGTCATGGCTACAACGCGGGCTCGCCAAGCGAAGACGGCACCGAAACGGAATACACGCTCTGTCGCTCAAAGGACGGTGTCCCAGACGGATCCTTATGGACCGTTTGATCCTACTGGATTTGACCGGGAGACGGTCCTACGCTGGTACAAGCTGGTGCATCTGGGACGTCGGCTGGATGAACGGGCTCAGTATTATCTCCGCATTGGCAAAGGATGGTCCTACCATGCTCCCTTTGCCGGACACGATGGGATTCAACTGGCAATAGGGGTTACTTTCCGCCCAGGGAAGGACTTCCTTTTCCCTTACTACCGGGACTTGCTGACTTGCTTATCCGCTGGGATTAGCGCGGAGGAAATCATCTTGAACGGGCTCAGCAAGGATACTGATGTAGCCGGTGGTGGACGTCATATGAGTAATCATTTCGCCAAGCCTTCCATCCGAATTCAGAATGTGTCTTCTACCACGGGAAACCATGCTCAGCACGCCGTTGGTGTCGCCCGGGCTATCAAAAAGTATGGTGGGGATGAGATCGCCATCTACTCCGGTGGAGATTCGGCCTGCTCGGAAGGCTTTTTCTACGAAGCCGTCAACGGAGCATCGCGAGAACGCTTGCCGGTTATTTTCGTTATCCAGAACAATCGGTACGGTATCTCCGTTCCTGTCACTGAGCAGACAGCCAACCCCGACGTAGCCGATAATTTCATCGGCTTCCGTCATCTGAAGATCATTAAGTGTGATGGACGTAACCCGTTTGATTCGTATCGGGCTATGCAGGAGGCGCGAGCATACGTGCTCTCCGGTGCTGGTCCGGCAATGGTCCATGCCGATTGCGACCGGATTGGTTCCCATTCCAATTCGGATGACCACCGGCTCTATCGGAGCCCGGAGGAATTAGAGGAGGTCAAGCGACGAGATCCCCTGCCTCGCTTTCGCCGAACATTGCTGGAGTGGGGAATTGCAACGGAGGAAGAAGTCCGAGCCTTGGAAGAGGACAACGAACGGATTATCCGTGAAGCAGCCGCTCGAGCTGAAGCAGCTCCAGACCCCGATCCGAACTCATGGTCGCTGTTCCTGCTTCCAGAACCGTACGTAGGCTACGACGACCGCTCAGAAGAGCAATACCGGAATGATCCAACCCAACCTCAGCTGACCCTCCGAGAGGCCATCAACATCACGCTGAAAGAAGAGTTCCGCCGGAATCCGAACACCTTCCTCTGGGGACAGGATGTCGCTTCCAAGGACAAAGGGGGAGTCTTTAACGTAACCAAGGGAATGCTGCAAGAGTTTGGGAATGAGCGTGTCTTCAATGCTCCGATTGCGGAGAACTTCATCCTGGGAACGGCAAATGGTTTCTGTCGCTATCGGGAGGATATTTGGGTTGTGGTGGAGGGTGCTGAATTCGCAGACTACTTCTGGCCGGCCATGGACCAGCTTGTAGAGTGTTCGCATGAGTACTGGCGCACGAAAGGACAGTATGTTCCCAACATTGTCGTGCGGATTCCCAGCGGTGACTACATCCAAGGAGGTCTCTACCATTCACAGAGTATTGAGGGGGCGTTGGTAACACTGCCGGGGATTCGGATTGTTTACCCCGCGTTTGCCGACGATGCTATTGGGTTACTACGGAACGCAATGCGCTCCCGGGGAGTGACCGTGTTCCTGGAGGCGAAGTTTCTCTATAACTATCGTCCAGCAGCGGCTTCCAAGCCACCGGAAGATTTCGTCATTCCTTTTGGCAAAGCGAAAATCCGACGCTCAGGCACGGATGTAACAGTGATTGCCTACGGTACGGCTGTCCATTGGGCATTACAGGCTGCTGAAGAAGTGGCACAAGAGGGGATTTCCGTTGAGGTAGTGGATCTTCGCTCGTTGGCGCCATGGGATAAAAAGACGGTGCTGGACTCCGTGCGGAAAACCAACCGGGTTGTTGTAGCCCATGAGGATAAGCGCACGGGAGGATTTGGGGGAGAAGTAGCGGCCGTCATTGCAGAAGAGGGCTTCCCTTATTTGGATGCACCTGTCATACGGCTTGGCTCCCGAGATTGCCCCGTTGGTTTTGCGAAGCCGTTGGAGCAGGCAATTATGCTGCAGCCAGCCGAGATTGCGGAAGCAATCCGGAAAGTGGTACGGTATTGATGGGCGTACCTCCCAGGGATGCGGCGCGTAGCTCTCAGGGGTGTGACGGAAATGTTACGCTTTCGTCGATTGGTCTCCTTTGGAAGAGGGGAGAATTAGCATAATTTTGCAAGTCGTAAAAGTGGCGCACTGCGCCCGTAGCTCAACTGGATAGAGCGTTGGATTCCGGTTCCAAAGGTTGGGGGTTCGAGCCCCTCCGGGCGCACAAAAATGGAAAGACAGCAGATGCAGCAGGAAGAGCTGAAAGAGCGGGTGGAGTTAGGGCAACAACAGAAAACCCTCGAGGACATCTCCCAGCTGAAGTTAGGGGAGCGTGTCTGGTATTGGGTGCAAACGCACTGGAGGCTTGTAGCTATTTTGGGCACTGTCGTCGTAGGGGTAGGGGTAGGGATTGTGTACTGGCAGATTTCGGAAAAGAAACGTGCAGAAGAAGCGGCAGCACTACTGGCGCGGATTTACGCCTACTACGATAACAGCGATTATGAACGCGCCCTCTATGGGGATACAACGAAGACGGTTCGCGGTGAACCAATTCGTGGGCTTGTTGACATCGTCCGGCAATACAAAGGAACGGAGCCGGGGAAGGTAGCAGCTTTCTATGCCGGAAGCGCTTATCTACTTCTGGGCAAGATAGCAGAAGCCCGACCGTACTTTGAAATTGCTGCGAAGGCGAAAGCACCACTCCTACTGGTGGGAGCATACGCTGGATTAGCAGCCTGCAAGGAAGATGAAGGAAAGATAGCAGAGGCAGCTCAGCTATACGAACGAGCGGCAGCTATCGGTGCTCCTCTTGGAATGGCGGAGCGCTATCGCTTTTTTGCGGCGTATTGTTATGAGCTGGCAGGTAATGCGCCAAAGGCTGTACAGCTGTACCGTCAGCTGTTGCAGGAAAATGAGTTCTCCGACTTTGCAAACGAAGCCAAGGCAGGGCTTGCTCGCCTTGGCACGGTATTTGAGTAAGTGCTTGTGAATCCAAAGCTGTGGTGATTCAATGCAAACACAGGACAACAAGTGGTCTTTAGTCGGTGGAGGAGCCATGAAGCAGTGGTTGCGTCTTTGTGCCTCCTTTGTGGTGGGATTAGTAGCAATCAGCGTGAGTTACGCTCAACTACCAGTCATAGAAGTCAGCGGGCGCTTGGGGCCCGGCGAGGTCCGCATTTTCCTCAAGGATACGCTGTACCGGATTAGCGGAACGTATATGATTGCCGGGACGCTCATCATTGAGCCCGGTACTATTGTAGAATTCATGCCGAATGGGCGTCTCATTGACTCCGTTGGTGGACGGATCATTGCCGACGGCTACGTCTCGGCAAATTACGTACAATTCCCTGGTGGGTGTAATCCGGTAGATCCTTTTAACCCATGCGGATACACAGGCTATGCCGACCTCAATTATTTCCAAGCCGCTGCACAAAGCAGCATTGTGGGTGATCCGACGATAGATCCCAGCAAGCACGGAGAGATTTTCTTGGTTAACCTGGGAGCTGCTCCTCAGTTGCAGAACCTGACTCCAGGGCAGGCAATTATGTATGCTGCTGCCCGCCTACACTTTGCTGCTTACGACCCGAATATTAACCAGACGCCGTGGAGGCGTGCAGGAGGCGGAAGTGTAAATGTCGCGCAAGGACAAATCATCTTCCGAGGACGCCCGGTTAACAACTTCTCTCGGGAATGGGGACACATTATTGTATTGCCAGGTGCGCGGGCGGCTTTCTTCCGGAATGTCCGATTTGAGAACTTCCGCAAAGACACTACAGTCGATCGGTTCCCCATCTACCAGCCCAATACGGGCGCTATTGCGGCGTTGAATGCCAATCTCATTCAGCAGACAAATGGCAGTGGCGGGGTTATCACAAGCTTTTCGTCGCGTACATGGCTACTGCTGTGCGAATTCCAGAACAATATGGCGCGCTACCGTGGAGGAGCTGTGCAGCTGCTCCAAGCACCTGTTGGAACGGGGGTTTATCCCCAACCCGATATTTCGGGACTACCGGACTATGGAGCGATCAATCCATACTTGACCGATAACGCCTCTGGAGTGCCTATAGCGCAGGCAGTAAAGGCGATAGACCAGATTTATAGCGCCAATCCGGAGCCTCTGACCAACAGTGACCGCCAGGCGTACGACGATGCCCGGTTAGCGGTTCTACTTGGGCGGGTCCGCTATTTAACCTTTACCGGCAATCGTGTATTGCTCTCTAGTGTGGTGCTCCAGCAGATTGCGCCAGGCGTGTGGGCGATAATAGATGACATCAACAACCCTGCTCCGCTAGAGCCGCAGGCTTGGAAGAACCAAGCGTATGGTGGAGCAGTCTATATTGCTGGGCGAACGCCGTTAGAAATTGGTCTGGGGATGAATGATTACCAAGCCCCGAACGTGTATGACTATGTCTTCTTTGACGGCAACAGCGCAGCGAACTTGCAGAACAATCCAAACACCGGCGGGGCTCGTGGTGGAGCGCTCTACGTGGGTGGGGCAACATCGGTAACACTCCGTGGACGCTTCCTGTCAAATCAAGCCTCTGTACCGTTCTTTACAGATCCCAACCAAGTAGGAGCCCTGTCTCAAGGTGGCGCTGTCTACGTTAGCACAGATGCTGGGCGCCTCCAAGTCCGAGGACGGCAAGGTGGGGAGGCGCGCCAAGAGACCTATTTCGTGGGCAATCAAGCAGGCCGCGGAGGGGCTATTTATGTTGCTGCCGGTGTGGATACGCGCCCCTCTCCCGTCATTGGTGGCTCGGACGCTCTGATAGACACCCGTAACTATGGCTATAACATCAAGTTCCGGAACAATCGCGCGGCCGATCACGGCGGAGCAATCTTTTCAGGGAAGAACTTCACTGTCTATGGCGCTGGTGGAACAGTAGGACCGCTGTCGCTCTACGGGGGTAACTATCCAGTAGAATTTGACAACAATGTAGCAGGTTTTTCTGGAGGAGCTATCGCAGCACATTTGCCCTGTCCACCTCCGGACTGTTTGCCGATTGAGAGACGGTATATCCGGATTGTGCGGGCGGTATTTACGAACAACGTTGTTGGGCAGGTTCAACAGGGCTATGAACCTCAAGTTCGCGGCGGAGGGGCTGTCTATACACTCAATGCAGATCTCAACGTAGTCAAGGGAGTAGAATTCCGAGCGAATAAGGCGTACAACGGGAACGGTGGTGCCGTCTGCATTGTGCATCCGCAGACCTCTTCCCATCGGTTCTTCCTGACAGATGTTGACAATGTAGTTACCCTACCGTCAGGGGTAGCGGTAAGCTTTACCTCGCGAGACGACATCTTCACCTGGGATCCAACTCCTGGGACACCGGTGCCGGATGTGCGGATGTTAACTCGCTTCTTTGATAATGAGGCTGTTCCAAACATGGCGGAGATGGGTTCGGGAACGACCCAGGTAGGGGACATCCGGCGCCAACACCCAGGCACGAATCTGCGAGAGAATGGGACAGGATTGGGAGGAGCCCTCTATGTGTTGGATGAAGTAAGCCTGAACCGTTCTGGGCGGACAGATTCTATCTTCTTCAACCGAGTGCGCATCCAAGGAAACAGGGCGTATACGGGAGCAGCAGTCTATTCGGATAACTACAATCTTCAATTAGTCTTCAGCCGGAGCCTGATTACAAATAACACAGCAACCTCCGATATCGGTGCCCAGCAGAATGCTATCACTGGTCCCCTGGTGTCGGGGACAAATCTGGCGTCCAGCGATTTAGCGGGAGCAATTCTCTACGGCGATGTCGTCGGCCCGCTGCCATATGAGAGCTATCACTGGGCAGCGAATGCGATTTATGATAACTCCGCTCGTTTCCTCATTCGCCTCCCTGATTATCCGGATACAAAAGGAGCGCGAGCGGGCACAGGAGTTGGAATGGGCGGCGTTGATACTCTCCGAGGCAATTATTGGGGAAGGACCGAAGCAAACGTTGTTACTATTCTGCCAGTAAGCGGGCGTGTTCAGGAAACCTTCTTCGTGGCAGGTGATGGTACGCAACAGTTGGGCTTTGTCCTTGGTGGTACGGGGAAGAATCAGGGGCCATTTGAGTCACGGCATCTCTACAACTACACGCCGATCCCAGTCCTCAACGCGGGGAATGAGAATACTCCTGATCCAAGCAGCATCCCCGAGCGCCTGCTTATGCAGGGACATATTTACGACATATTTGACAAGGGAACGGATATCAAAACGGCGGACTACTCCAACCGTCGGATGGCCCCGATAGAAGATTTTGCCGTTGGGATTCCAAAGACGTTGCGGAAGTTCAGTGATCCGACTCTGCCCTCGTATGGGAAGTACGTCCGCCGATGGACCCGCAATCCATTTGATGCAGAAGCCGATCCCAATATCGCAGCACTTCAGACAGAGTTCCGAAGCGAAAAGCATCCGATAGGATATCCGCTCTTCCTAGAAGCTCGGGCAGATTATTCAGGGACAGCAGAATTAAACAACAACGATCCACGGGCAATCAACGAGACGGTCTTCTTTGTCATTAACACTAACACGGGGGACTACATCCGGGTCAATCTGCAGCAGACAAGCCCAACTAGCGAGGTATTCCGAGCTCGAGTAGAGTTAGTTCCTGATTCTGTGGGGCGGCGCCCTGCGGATCGGCGCACGATTGAGGGGCTAGCGAACATCGGCACCAATCTAGGGGCAATCTTGTCTGCTCTCCAACGGGATGCACAGATAGAGGACCTGGCTGCTTTACAGGGACGGAAGTATCAGGGATTTGTAAACGAGCTTGGTGGTCCTGGATTTGGATATGTCAATCGGATTTTGCCTGCTGACGGTGCTATTAGCCCACAAAGGGTAACGGTGTTTGCTGGTGAGCGGTATAGTGCCTTGCCGGTGCAAATCGGCGACATTGTTGCCGTCGTATCGCGGACAGCCTTATGGCAAGGCTCTGTTGCTGATGCAATTAAGGGGGCTCTCATCTTTGAGGTCGGAGCAACAGTTGACCCGCCAGTGTTTACGGGTAATAAAGTGGAGTTGGAGAACGTTACACCACCGGAGTTGCGAAATATGGTCTTCTTGACGGAGGACGTTAGCTATCCGCGTCCGCCGACGGGTCCGGGACGGGATTCTATCTTCACGATAACAGCCATTGACTCCAACCTCTTCTATGACCCGCGGTCCGTTCTATTCCCTGACCGGTATACTCAGCTTGCGTACTTCTGGAGCGTGCCTCCGGGATCGGGGTTATCGTACTGGCTACAGGCGGATACAATCCGGGCAGGGGATCCACGCAATCCTTACTACGGAGCTCGTGGGTACGTTATTTTGAAGGGACGTCCTACGAATCCGTTTGTGGTGCCTGGTGGGGAGGTGGTGACTGTTGCAGTTCGGAATTATCCTCCGAGTGCTCGAACTGTGGATTCACTCAAAGCGGCGGGGTTGAGCGATAGTGTGATTGCAAAGTACATCTATCTTTACCCGCCGTACTTCAACGCGCAGGCTTATGATGGGAGCAATGCCCGGTTCCTGCAGCAGGATACGGTTGACTTTGGGAATACAGCAGCGACAACGGTGACATACCAGTTCCGGATCTTTGTCATTGACAGTACGCCTCAATTCACCGGGTTTGAGGTCGCCTGCGAACGAGGGGGTCTCTGGTTAGCGAACCTGACGGACAGCCTCCGCTTCAAGGTAGATATCAACACAGATGATGAAGCGGAAGATGCCGAGGCTGGAGCCCGCGGATGGGACTTCCGCTATGGGCGGACGACATACGGCTTTGCTTCCATAAGCCTGCGGGATGCGCCACCGGATACGGTCGTTGAGCCCACCACGCAAGTGCGTCCCGTGTGGATGAGCAATCAATACTTGCGTCGCTACAACAATAGTGGACAACCCGATCCGCTGGCGATAGACTTTAGCGTGAACGGGCAAATCAATGTGCGGATTGACTCGGCCACCGCATGGCGGTTGCTAACACCAGCAATCCAGCATCATGGTGCACTGAATACAGACACGCTGGTTTCAATCGTGGTTAACGATGGACACGGAGGGGTTAACTATCTGACGCGTCCGATTCTTGTCAACGTTGCTCCGGTCATTATTACAAGCACATTGCCGGATGCTATAGAGGATCAAGACTACAACCCAACGCTTCTGGATTCCAGCCGCCGTATCGTCGTGTATGACCCGAACTTTGGTCAGGCACATCAGTTTGAGCTCATCTATCCGGGTGATCCACGGGACTTCGTGCCACGTGATCCATGCTTCCCTGAGGCGGGAGCGTGGGATCTGCGGGATAAGAAGACAACACCGCGCTGGCTCAAGATCGATCCAGTCAGTGGCTTGCTCTACGGAACACCTGGGGTCTACGATGCTCCGCGGCAGGAAAAGGTGACAGTACTCGTAACGGATGAGTTTGGGTTGACTCACGTGAAAGTCTTGGATCTGAATGTGCGGATGGTGAATCATCCGCCACGGTTAGCACAGTTGCCGGTGACCAAGTGTGTGGAGCTTGGGAAGCCGTACGTGGATACGCTCGTAGTTATCGATCGGGATCTGCTGCGCCAAGAGCCGCAGGATGCTCGAGAACAGCTGACTATCGAGGTCGTGGAGCCAGCGGGATTCCAAGTGAGCCCGGCAACAATCAATGGTCCACAATCTTCTGACACAGTGCGGGTTATCATCAGCACGGCAGCGCTGAATGCGACGCCGGGCCCGGATGGGAAGGTTACTATCCGTGTCCGAGTCGTAGACCGGCAAGGGGCTCAGCACGAAGTGACCTACAAGCTGAATGTCTCCGAGCCAACAGACTTCGTGGTTCCCATGCGGATTGAAAATCGTTTCGGTGCCTTCCAGACTCTGGAGTGGGGAACAGCGCCGTTGGCGACCACAGGCGATGATCCCAACCGAGGTGGTATAGGAAAGTTGGATTCCAACTATTGCGAGTACGAACTTCCGCCGATTCCGCCGAACGACGTCTTCGACGCTCGGTGGACGATTGCCTCTACTAATGGAACAGTACGGAATATCTTCCCGCGAGCCGTGGCTGGCGTAGAGGGGCAAGCGATCTACAAAGGGCGGTTCCAGGCAGGGAGTGTGACAGGAAATGCTTCGGAGGCGTATCCAGTCCGCATTACGTGGAGCTTCCAGGATGTCCCCGACCGGAATGATGCTACGCGTAACCCTGCCGGTTCTACGTGGTACATCCGTGATGGGGCTTCCAACGGGAACATCTTCAGCTTCAATATGCGCACGGGCGAAGGGCATTCTATCCCAGCGGTGGCATTGGAGCGGAACGGGGATTCGTTGTCGGTGGTAATCTACACTGATGCAGTCACGAACTTTATCATCGTATACGACTTCATCAGCAATGCCCCTGAACCGGCGGCTGCCATCGCAGGCCCTGTGCAAATACTGGGCAATATTCCGAACCCGTTTGCGCAAACCACACAGATCCGCTTCCGCCTCGCAGAGCCTTCTACTATACGGCTGGAGGTGTACGATGCGCTGGGTACGAAGGTGGCTACCCTAATGGAGGGCTTCTATCCAGCGAACGAATACGTTGTCCCGTGGAATGGGAGCAGGGCTGATGGTGTAGAAGTGCCCAGCGGTGTCTACTACTATCGAATCACAGCTGGGGAAGTGACCCTTGTGCAACCGATGGTGCTTGTCCGATAACGCGGGAACGAGGGGGAACCCCCTGGATATGACTGGGGGTTCCCCACCAATATAACGCAGTGTATGCCAAAAGAGAAGGTCTCACACACGTACGAGGAAAATGATGGCGATGCGGACACTTGGAGCAATTGTCACACTGCTTGTTGGTGGGTGGCTCATTGCGGAAGCACAGGTATATGCGGAGTTCTATCCTGCCGTTAAAGTAGGAAATAAGCCCTATACGACCCTGGCGGGGGCAACAGTGCTGGATGCTAACCAGTTTGTTGATCCTGCAACCAACAATCCTGATCCTGACAATGGGTATGCGGTGGTTCCATTACCATTCCTCTACGAGTACCAGGGATACCGATATAGCCGATTAGCAATCTCCGTAAATGGGTTTGTCATCCTACTGAGAGCTGCTGAAACTCCTCCACTAACGGGGGGCAATATCCCGGGGCGTCTCTTTGTTAACACAGAGCCCTTCAACGTCATAGCTCCTTTCTGGGGAGATCACTATTACCGAACGGTGGAGCCTGGCTATACCCCATCCCAGATTTCCTACAAGACAGTGGGAGCAGCTCCGAATCGGGCGTTCGTCGTTGAATGGAAAAACTTGAACATCAATAATAAGACGTTGCCTTCTAGCGTTGCTAGCTTCCAGCTGTGGTTATATGAATCGTCACTTCCGGGCAATTTCCAGGGGGATATAGAGTTCGCGTATGGATTGACAGGGTCTGGTGGACCTGTACAAGTGCAGGGAGCTGCTATCGGGATTAAAGGAGGATTTGGAGACTATCTCAATGGCTTAGTCTTCACTGGGGACGTTAACCAAGCCCGTACTTCAACGATTTTGAGCACGACATGGCAGCCTTCAGGCGGCAGTGATACGGTGATTCGCTTCAATGCAATCCCTCGGCTCTTCCTGGAGGGGTGGGGTGACGGAGACGTAGACTTTTCTCAGGTAGGTAAGCATGCGAATATGGGACAGGATCGGTTCGTCACGGTCAACGACGTGATGCTAATCCTCCGCTCCGTTGCAACGGACCGTCGGTTAGATAGTCTCAAAGGGCGACCGGCGTATCACGGTGATGTAAACCACAACGGGCGCTTTTACTACTCTACTCGGAATTTGGATAACAGTGGTGATTCAGTCTACCACCGCCGTGCCATTACGACGCGGTCTCTCTATTACTGGCAGGACTTGCCTGCGGATAACTCGCTCCCTTATATTGGAGGTGATCCGGTGCTCTTCTTTGAGGCAACCGAGTACGATGCTGCGATCATCATGCTGTATATGGCGGGTCGTATTCCCTACCTTCCGTGGCTGCTGGATCTGACAGTGTTGCCGCCGTATGGACGAGGTGCTGCTGCGGTGGAAATTGCTCGCCGTGTGCAAATTGGACAGCCCTATGCTGTTGCGCCAGGTGCCTATCAATTTCCAGTGGCTCTTGACGGTGCGTGGAAGGGGGCTCTGGGATTACGGGCACAGTTCAAAGGGGAGATTGTTGGTGTTGAGGTACCACCGCACTTTGCGGAAAAACTTCTACTTGACCGCGAGGGGGGGCGGATAGCTGTCGCTGGTGTTGTGGAGTGTGAGCCGGGTGAACCCCTGCTGTACGTGACCGTGCGAACAGAAGAGCCTGTGGTGCGGGTAGAAAAGATACGGTTCAATGACATCGAACTGCCAGATATCGTGGTGCCACTGTCAGCGACACCGGTAACAGGGGTAGCTGTACATGCTGCTCCTAATCCGGCGGTTGATCGCACACGGATAAACTTCTGTGTGCCTGAAGCTGGACGATATCGGCTCTGCGTTTACGATGCGGTAGGACGACTCGTGCGTGTATTAGCCGATGCAGAGTATGCGGTAGGGAACTACTGGGTGGAATGGGATGGGACCAACGCCAGAGGCGAGCGCATCGGCGCGGGTACCTATGTATGCCGGCTTGAGGGACCATCGGGGAGCTACGAAGTCCTTCCGGTAGTATGGTTGCGATAGTGGTCATGGTGGATGCTCCGTGGGCGAGTGGCGCTGTTAGCAATTGCCGTGGTGGGGGAAGGGCAGATGCTTGGTGCCGGACAAATAGCACGATTCGCCGTTCGGGTGTGGGACACCGTGGATGTCTGTGGGCGAAGAGAATGCGTGCTTGTTGTGGATGTTACTCCTCCTGTGGAATCGCAGGATAGTCTTATGGGTTTCAACCTCGCCATACGGTTTGATCCGGAAAAGCTGGTCTTCCACACCTTGTTGACCAGCGGGACGCTGGCGGAAGCAATGGACCAGCGGGGATTCAATGCATCGTATGGTGAGATTCGGGCATATGCCTTTACACTTACTCGGACGATCTCTGGTGCCCGACCTTTGGTAGCCTTTTTGGGAGACTACCGTCAGGAATGCCCGGACACAACCTCTGTGCAGTTGTTGTACGTAGAGTTCAATGAGGAATTTGAAAGGCGGAGAACGGTGGTAGTAGATACGACACCGGTCCCTGTTTATGCGCGAGTCATGGAGCTCCCCTCTCGGGTTATGCGGACCAAAGCCTCCGACCATGAATGGCAAATCCAAGAGGAGGATACAGCCCTGTGGTGGGAGCTCCGTGTGGGGTATGATTCTTCACTCTCCCTGAGGATAGCACAGACTGTTGTAGATGGGCTCCCGCGGTGGGTACAGGTCCACGGCGTTGCCACTGTTGACAGTTCTGCAGTGAGGGCATGGGAGCGCCGAGACAGCGCTCTTATGGTGACGTGGCGTCCTTCACCGAATGTAGGGATTCGTGTGGGATTGTCTGTGATTGAGAGAAAGAGCGATACGGCGCTTCTGCAGGCTTGGACTTATCCCCTGGATTCATGCTCTTGCATAACTCAGTGGACACGGGATAGCTTGAGGGTGGTGAACTCCGCGGTGGTATCTGTCCCCTTTGTTACTGAGAGCGGGCATAAGATAGTGTGGTTCGCCAACTCTTCTTTCTCCGTTGGGGTAGGCGAACGGTTAGAGTTGTACGATCTACTGGGACGGCTTTTCTACAGCAAGGAGGCACAAGGAGAACGGCATCGCATTTCCTTGCAGGGAGTTCCTGCAGGGATATATCTTGGGCGATGGCATCGTGCCGGGGGAGTATACCCCGTTATGGTAATTGTGCAATGAGGGTCTGTTGAATTTGCTCCGTGAGGAGAGACAATGCGACAGTGGGTGTCTGTGTGGAAGATGGTAGCAGTTCTAATTGTTGCGGTTATTGGCAACACTGTATCACGGGGGCAAACATTTGATGTCAAGCTCCCACTATTGAGCTTGACTGGAAGTGGTCCGGGATATGACGCGCAGATTTATCCGGCAGGCTTTATTGTTGTGCCCCAGGAGGCGACTCCGCAACAACCGAGGGAATTATTAGTGCCGGTTTATATCCGAAACTGTTGGGTTCCCTCTAACCATCCCGTATGGGGGAAGGTGTGGCCGATTTATAGCTTTGAATTCAAGCTCAAGTACGATGGGGACCTATTGGAGTTCTTGGGAATCCAGAAGGTAAGTCCAAGGGGAGATAGCGTGTTAGCCAAAGACTTTACCTTCGTCTTTGATGATGTCCCGATCACGGCATCACACATGTTGGGGGCATTGGTGGATTGGCACAACTTAGGGAGTGTTCCTCCGGTCTACGGTCCACGGCGCATCCGCATCGTTGCAAGCTCGGCCAAGCCTCTACCACCCAGTCCTGCAGGACCTGGCCAAGATCCATGGGACCCGACGATACAGTGTGATCAGCGACAATATGTGCCTGTTATCTACTTGCGTTTCCGGGTCCGGGGAGTGGCGGGCACGATAGCGCGGTTGATCCTCTCCAATGACACTCTCAAGTACAATGACCTTAACCTGAGCGTTTTCCCAGCAGAGCCGTTCCCCAACAATCCGTCGGGTTCTCGGTATCGGGATTTTATAACGTATCGTACAGGTGGAGCTACGGGGAATGTGTCGTATGAAGGCCTGGAGGGGGTTGATAACCGAGGGCTGCTTCCGATTGCCAACCTATACCCGAGTATGCCAGGGATGATTTACGTGTTCGTCACAGAAATTCCCCAAATTGGTTTTGAACCGCGGCTTGGGGTTGATGCTGTGGTACGACAGGTTTCCCCCAGCGGGGATGAGTGGGAGGTTATCCACCCCATTGTGTTGGACTCTGCTTCTTGGACACGCGGGGTCTTCTATGGTCGGCGGGAACTGGTAGTGACCAACGAGGTAGAGGGCACGCGATTGACAAACATTATTGTTGAGTCTAACGCACAGTGGCTCAAATTCCAGACCTTCGCTGCAGCTCCGGGTGATAGGAATCCTATACCACAGATCACCCGCTCGGGAGTGATTGACTATATAGACCGAACATTGGGCGAGACTATCCTGCAAGACATCCAGAACAATCCCCAGGCGCCATCGCGTCCGCAGAATTTCCGCATCCTCTGCGATCCACAGGCACTGCCGCAGAATACTGATGCTGCAGGTATTTACGTGGGCTATATCACCTTCCGAACTCTATCGGCATCGGTGTCTCCGGTCCGTCTGCGAGTGACGTTCATCTACGTGCGAAATCCGGTTGAGCCGAACAATGATCCACGGAACCTATCTGCATTGGGTCAAGGAATCCGGATTACGGTAACCAACTCCGCTGCTACGCCGCAATCGGCGACGCTGGTCTTTGGACTGGGGATTCGGGCAACAGATGGGATAGACACCCTCTTTGGGGAGACGGTATACGACAACCCACCTGTTGCGGGGAGCTTCTATGCGCGCTGGTATTTAGATGGAGTAGCGAACGTTCCTCCTGGAACAGCTCCGTATGGACTGCGTGATTTAGTTGGTCTTTACAGCTCACGGGATATCCGGAATGTCTTTGCCGACTCCACAGTTGTCTTTCTGTGCCGCTTCGATGCTGGTGGAGCTCAGAATTACCCTGTGACCCTAACGTGGGATACCACGGACTTCCCCGCGGGGGCGCGCCTATTCCTCCGAGATACCCTCAACGGGACGATTTTCGGGGTGGACATGCGGCAAGCAACCCCAGCGGGTGGGTCTCGGATGTCCTATACAATTACCGATGCCCGAATCCGCTCCTTTGTGATTGAGTATACATATCCGCTCGTCGTTCAGTATCCGGTACTCCAGAAGGGCTGGAACTTGGTATCACTGCCTGTACGCCCGGCTAACAACCACTGGCGTATGGTCTATCCACGGGCAATCAACATTCCCTTCTGGTTCTCGCAGAACCAGTACCAGCCGTCGGAATTCTTGCAGGTCGGATATGGTTACTACGTCAAGTACAGTGACTCGGTAGACCGACAGATTGCGGGTGTGCGCCTTCTGAGGATAGACCGGAGTGATAATGTACTGCTGTACAATGGGTGGAACACGATTGGAGGATTATCAGTGCCAGTGAGTGTTGAGCGGATTCAGTTTGAAAACTATGGGGCCGAGCCCTTACCGCAGCGGGTTGGTGGGGTGTATGGGTATAGGACCGACCGCGGCTTTGTGGAAGTCTCGGAGCTAACCCCAGGCTTGGGGTATTGGATCAAGATTCGCGGAAGGGGATACCTGAAGTTAGAGGCACCCGGAACTCCACGGATTATTGCTGCTCGGGATGACGAGCGTGAGCGTGTTTTGCAGCAGAGTGTGCCAGTGTTCGTGCACGATGCCGCAGGAAAGGAAGCGGTTCTCTATGTCAGTCCGCAACAGATTAACCGGGAGCGCTTTGAGTTGCCCCCGGTGCCTCCACAGGGACTCTTTGACGTGCGCTTCGTCAGCGGGACGTATGTAGAGGATGCCGTCTCACCAAGCTTACAGTTCCAGGGAGTCACATATCCGGTGATTTTGCGGTTGCCCATGGGAGTAACGGCAGAGTATACCGTTGTTGACAGGCTGGGACGTCAGTGGGGTATACTCCGGGGCGGCAGTGAAATTGAGATCACGGATCCGAGTGTCACAGCAGTACAGTTGCTTGCTGCGGGTACCGCCACAGGCATTCGGGTGGAGGTCAGACCTCAGCCAGCATTAGAGCGGGCAATGGTAGAGATTGTATTGCCTGAGCGAGCCCCGATTGTCCTTGTCCTCTACAACCTTGTGGGTGAGGAAGTGGCGCGGGTCTACGAAGGTGAGCTTCCGGCGGGTTCCTCCATATTCTCACTGCCGGTGGAAACTTTGGCCAGTGGACAGTATATCCTGCGAGCATTGGTGGGCGAGAAGGCGTACGCAGTACCTGTTGTAGTAGTCCGATAAGTGCACGCTACGCATATTGGGACGTCGCCACAAGCAAGGTGGTAGCCCGTAAGGGGCTACCACCTGCTTTTTGCCTATAGAAACTATGCAGGTGTGGAAGTTTGCAGCGGTTGGTGTAAATGTTGTATCCGTTGTTATAGCCCAAGTTCGGGTAGAGCTTCCTTTCACCGTTGGGAATGAGTTAGGGGAGGTAATCGCGTTGGTTGTTGGAGTAGATGAACGTGCGACCGACCGCATTGATACTTCGCTGGGTGAATGGGAGATTCCACCCATGCACCCTCCACAGGATGTATTCCACGCAGCTCTACGCCTCTACGACTCCGTTGATGGGGAGTGGAAGTGGACGTACCGGGACCTCCGCCCATTGGGAAGGCGGGACACATTTGCTGTCAGTCACCGTTTGTTAGTCCAGCGTGGAAAGGGTGACACGATCATTCTGCGATGGGCGTATCCACTTCCGGAGCACATTGACTCAGCCGTGCTCACGGACCGCGTTACAGGGACACTGGTTCGAATCCCCTTCGGGGCAGAGCAACAAGGGAGGATAACTAACAAGTTTTTGGAGGAGTTTGTACTGACGGTTTGGTATCGCTTCGGACCATCCTCTGTTCCAGATGGTGAGCGACAGCCGACTCCTCGGTACGTTGTCCTCTACGACCTTTTGGGGAGGCTATGCTGGAGAGGGGAGGAATTTCCAAAAGAGACAGGACGGGGAATTGCGGCAGGTATATACGTTGGTTGGCTCCGTGAAGCGGGGCAGCGGCGACACCTCCTCTGGGTACAGCCGCCGTAGGCAGTTTGCAAGAGTTGCGTGAAACTTTGGGAGGAGTTTCCTGGGACAGCATTAAGGATTTTTCTGAGCTTCGGGCTGCGGACGACGGCATAGAATGCCAACTCGCTGTACACTCCTTTTGACAAGAGGCTGCAACTCTCTCTTCGAGGGTAGTAATCAATGTGAGACGGGGGGCCAGACATAGCTGCTTCTGGAGCGCTTCCTGGAAATGGGCTTTGGGAGCCATTTTACGCTGTGCTTGCTCTGCCGTAAGAGGGAGAGGCACGGGAAAAAGCGTAATTTTGCAATTGTAGTAGGTTAAACCGTCGGGGAAAGAGGATGGCAGCAGCACGACGTCGTCGGCGGGCTCGGAAGTACGTGATGCTGTATTGCCCCGTTCTGATGCGTATAACCCGACACGAGTTTATCGGAACACCGATTGACACCCCAAATGGACGTCACCAGTGGGCACGATGTGTAGTGAGCCACCATGTTCAACTTGTCAACTTGGATTTACTGGAGGGTAATGGGCGTAATGATGGGGCTGTTGTCCAACTGACTCCAGAGGATTCTAAGCGATATGAGCCTGGAGGGGAGTACCAGGTTGGCGATGTCATCTATCATCCTGCATGGGATGACTACGGGATTGTGCGCAGTAAGGAGGTGCTATCCAACGGGCTGCGAGCTATCGTGGTCTTGTTCAAGAAGAACAAAGAAAAGCGACTGATAGAGCGGTTGTAGCAGGAAGTAAAGGAGCATGGCGGTTGGGATTGTCGTTCAACCAAATGAGTCTATTGATCGGGCGTTGCGGCGCTTCAAGAAGAAGTATGAGCGGAGCAAGGTGCTGCGGGAGTACCGACGTCACTCAGTGTATTTAAAGCCGTCGGAGGAGCGGCGTTTGGAGATGATTCGTGCCAAGCGCCGGCAGCGCCGAGCGGCAATGGAAGAGGAGTAAGCGGAACAGACGCCCTCGGGGAGGGCTCGGGAGGCGAGAGAGTTCAGATTCCCTAAGGGAGGGGTGGGATGCTCCCACTCAGTGTTATCATCCTGGCTCGTGATAGTGCCAATACCATTGAGCGAGCGGTTGCCTCGGTCCATCCGGTCGCACAGCAAATTATCGTATTGGATACGGGTTCGCAGGACAACACGCCTGAGCTGTGTGTACGCCTGGGGGCAGAGGTTTACTTTGCTGAGTGGACAGACGATTTCGCTGCAGCTCGGAATGCAGCCCTTCAGTACGTGTGCATGCCGTGGGTGTTGGCGCTGGATAGCGACGAAGAGTTGGAGGCAGAGACACTGCAACAGCAGAGACACCTCTTAGAAGAGCCAGAGATTGGTGGGATTGAAGTTCAGATCCGCAGCGTCGCTTCAGTGCAGAGTCGGCAGCCGTTGGTCCAGCAACATTGGTATCCCCGGCTCTTCCGGTATGCGGAAGGGATTACTTACGTTGGACGTGTGCACGAGCAGATACGTCCGGCAATTCAGAAAAAGGGATGGCGGATTGTGCGTGCTCCGATCATCATCTGGCATTACGGCTATGTGGGAGAACAGCTTCAACGTAAGGCACAGCGTAATGTCCAACTTCTCCAGGGGCAAGCAGACTCTACACCAGACGATGCATGGCTCCAGTACCATCTGGGGATGAGTCTTTTCAGTCTGGGTGAGAGCGAGAAGGCATTGGAGCTGTTGGAACGCTGCTCCCAGCATCCGGAACTGCAGCCTGAACAGCGGTTGTGGTCACGGCTGAGGGCAGCACAAGCAGCGCTGAAGTTAGATCGGATTGGAATCGTAGAAGAGCTTCTGGCAGACCCTTTCCCTGAGCCGGGATTGGAGGGATTGCGCCGGTATGTGCTAGCAGCAGCTTTACTCCAGCGCTGGCAATTTGCTGATGCTTTAAGGCTTTTAGATTCTCCCGTGGTACTTCAAAGCCCCTTTATCGAGCGGGAACAAGTTGAGCATTTTCTCCGAGCCCTCCGTCAGCTCGTGGGGGAATAGCCGGAGGAGCTTAGAAGTGCTTCTGCAGTGCGATAGAAGTCCAAAATTTCACCAAAGCGGTAGCTGGTGAGAAGCTCGCGACAGAGGAGGCTGCTCCCACGTTGGCGGAGAAATTCTAACATCCCCTGCTGTTGCCACATATACCGCTGTGGGAATGTTGGAAAGAGGCGTCGGAGGTGTCCGTACCGAGCATGCGCAGGAGCGGACCAATACCATGAAAGGAGCTCTATCCTCTGCTCTGGTGTGGCATGGGCCAGTAGGTAAGGGAGTAGGCAATTTAGCAAGAGCTCTAAGCGGAGGTGGATCCCTTCGGTTGCGATTCGGTGGTGGGTGAGCTCCTGTAGCTGCAACGATAGCGGCATTGCTGCTCCGGTGTGGAAGCGCTGGAGAAAGGAGAATATCGGGGAGCCGGGGAGAGCTCTCAGCAAAGCTGCCAGAGTTTCTGCACTATGAGCAGGACGTCGTCGCTTCTGGAGGTAACGTTGAAGGAATCCAGAAACCATGCGAAGGAAGCCCGGGGTGAAGCCCCACTGTTGGGCGTAGGAGCGGGCATCGGCTGTGTGGCGGAGGAGCCGAAGGAGTGCGAAGTACTGTAGCTCGTGAAGGGATGATAGCAATTCTGACGAAGTCTCCGTATCCGCTGGAGTAGTCTTCTGCTGCAAGACTTGCATGAGTTCCGTCTCGGGTATGACAAGGATTTCGGGGGGGCCGCCGGATACTTCTGTTGGGGGGGTCAGGACGATGTGGAGTAGCACGCGGCGGTAGCGGGGGTCATTTACATGACCATGGAGTTTCCACTCCCGGGGGGTACGGTGAAACTCCCCGTCTCCTACACAGATAGTGCTGCCTATGAGCAGCACCATGTTGTGGAAGTCCGGTCCTTCGTGAACATTCAATTCGCCGGGAGCCAGAATCTGAAGTCGCTTCCCGCTGACGGTGTACCAGGTGCGGGCAGGGTCCGATAGGAGATTCCAGACAGCTTTCTGGAGAACATGTTCCGGCAGATGAGGCATTTGTTATCCCTCCGGTTCCAATCTGACAATACGGGCGAAAGAAGCGGCGGCACGGGCAGCAGCTTCGGCAAAGTCTGTCCCATTGGATGCGTAGAGGATAGCTCGTCCAACATTGACTATCAAGGGAGCATACCCGTTCAATTGGACAAGAGCAACAGCATTGCCGCCTTGGATTCCTACGCCTGGTACCAAGAGCCACGATTGTGGAGCTAGCTGGCGTACCCGGGCAAAGTCGTTTGGCGCCGTTGCCCCCACAACAAAGCCTATTTCAGCTTGCCCGGACCAGCCGAGAGCAGTGGTTACAATGTGTTCGTATAGCAAGTATCCGGTAGGACAGGGACGGCAGAGAAAGTCTTTTGCACCGACGTTGGATGTGCGCGCAAGCACGAAGATCAACTTCCCAGAATAGGCAAGAAAAGGCGTTACGGAGTCCATTCCCAGCAGCGGATTGACCGTGACGGCGTCAACCCCCAACTGTTCAAAGGTGATCCGAGCCGCCACCGTTGCTGTATGTGGAACGTCGCCCCATTTCCCGTCCAGAATGACAGGTATGTCGCGGGGCAGCAGGGAGAGTGTCTCCTCCAGTAGGCGCCAGCCGGTAGCACCGAATGCAAGGTAAAAGGTGAGGTTGAGCTTGTAGGCACAGGCATACGGGGCCGTGGCGGGAACGACCTCCTGCAGTAGACGTTTCCAGGGTTCCCGTTCTCGGCGAAGGGGATCAGGGACGAGATGCTCATCAGGATCCAATCCAATGCACAAGCGGCTCTGTGTTTGCCGTTGGCGTTCGAGGAGCTTTTGCGAAGCAGTAGCCATGAGATATCCTACGGGAGTAGGCGCAGGAAATCCCGGTACGGTTGTGAGCGAAGGTTCTGTTCCGACGGGGGTGGGAGAGCTGCTTCCTGAATCCGTTTCCGCATGGCTTGGATACGGTCCTCGGGCAGAGGATGGGTAGACAAAAGGCGCTCGATGGCGGCAAAACGGGATTGACGCTGCTGCGTCAACTTTTCGAAAAAGAAGATCAAAGCTCCAGGATACCATGGAGTGCGGCGCAAGTAGCGGAAGGCGTCGTCGTCGGCCTCAGCTTCATCACGCCGACTGTTTGCAAGCAGAGCTAAGCCAGTCAAGAGGTTTGCCGCTAACTCCGCTATCCGGTCGGGGCGATTCCCTAGGACGATATCCATAAGCAGCTGAGCGCCGAGAGCTTTCGTCATACGCTCGGTTGCATGGCGTCGCTCGGCGTGGGCGATTTCATGAGCCAGAACAGCTGCTAATGTTGCTTCATTGTCCACAAACTTCAGGAGCCCAGTGTACACGTAGATGTAGCCACCGGGCGTGCAAAAGGCATTGACAGTCTGGTCATCGTAGAGAAGGGTGACCTGATAGGCAAACTTGCCGCGATAGCGGATCTCGGGCGTGCTTACAATGCGATCTACAAGGCTTTGGACATAGCGCCGAGCGGCCTCGTTTTGGAGGACAGGGTACTGGCGGGGATTGGAGCGGATTTCCCGGTCTAAAGCTGCTCCTAAGCGGACATCCTCGCTGGGAGGGAAGATGTTCACATCAGCACAGCCAGACAAGCTCAGTACAGCACCGACGAGGAGGCCGAGGAGCTGTTCAGGAAGATATTTTCCAAGCATGGCTTATCCTCCGAGCTCCAGAGACGAATTGGAAGGTGTTCGGGATAAAAAACCCGCTCAAGCACGAGTCCGTGCGGAGGTGCTAATGGGCTGGCATAGCGGCGATTGCGGGCTTCCAAAGCATAGCGGAGCTCTTCAATGGTACGCCGACGGCGGGCCGCTTGGAGCATGGCGCCCACCAGAGCCCGCACCATTCCATAGAGGAATCGGTCTGCCCGGATATAGAACCGCCAGCATCCCGGGCAGATCTTTTCCCACCGGGCTTCGGTGACTGTGCATATAGAGCTGCGTACGGCAGGGTGATGTTTGGAAAAGGTGGTAAAATCGTGGCGTCCGAGAAAAACTTGTGCTGCTTCAGAGAGCAGCTCAGGGTCAAACGGGAAGGGGACATACCAGCAGAAGTGGCGGTAGAAGACGGAAGGAATGCGGCTGAGGGTGTATGAGTACTGCCGGGCACAGGCGTCATATCGGGCATGGATGGGGTGTTCTGTGATTTGGGCTCGCCGGATGCAGATGTCTTCGGGTAGGTGGCTATTGAGGGCTATCGGGATCCGATCCTCCGGGATTGGCCTCCAGTTGGCAGGCAAACGTGCATGGACAACCTGCCCTCGGGCATGAACGCCAGCATCTGTCCGCCCAGCCGCAACGGCATTCAAGCGGACTCCGAACAAGTGCTCTAAAGCTTTCTCCAAGATGGCTTGGACAGTGATAGCGTTGGGTTGCCGTTGCCAGCCCGCATAGCCGGTGCCGTCGTACTCAAGGAGCAACAGGAGTGTCAGTGACATATTCTTCCAGATCACGCTGTACGTGACGTTTGAGTTCCGGATAGAGAGCAAGCGCTTCCTGTCGGAGGCGAGCCCAGAAGTTCGGGGGACGGAGTCGCCAGTCCCAAGGCTCTATCTGCGGGTAGGAGCGCAGCCATAAAGTGGCAATTTCGGTGACGTCCGTGCCGTATCGTTCAATGGACCAGTAGAGATTACGGACCGGCGTTGTATGCCGCAGGTCAGAGACTTCACCTTCGTAGGTGGGGACGTTCCATAGGGCGATGGAGTCCGATAGCTGCCGGCGGTCGAGCACGCATTGGATGAGTTCTTTTTGAGCCGGGCGAAGTGGTCCGGCAAAACGTGCTAGGAACTCCTGCCACACGGCAACGTAAAGAGGGGCTTGGGGATAAGCCGGACGGAAGAAGAAGAAGGGGATATGTCGGAGGCGGGCAAAGTGGGTTGAGTCCCAGCACTCGTAAACATATACCCGAAGGGTCCCGTTTACGGTAAAGGTGTCGTAGAGCCGGAGTGAGGTTGATACAGGCACTGTCGGCACGGTGCAACCGCTCAAGAGAGCAAGGGTGATAGCAGCGATGGCTGCAGTTCGCATTCCTGGCCTAACACTGGAAGTGGGATATGGTGGAACGGGCCTTCCACGGGGAGTCCCAGCACGACGCCTTCCTCCAGCTGGTGAAGACGGATGAGGAAGGGCTTGCGAGGCAAGCTCGCAGGAGCAGCAAAGCGAACGCGGATATAGTTTTCCGTCCATCCTTCCCAGCAACCTGTGGTGGGATCGTGCAGTTCCGGGAGAACCTTTCGCACCGATCCAAGCTCAGACTGGTAGAAACAGTACCGCTTCTGTTCGCTGAGGGAGCGGAGACGATGCGTCCGAGCTTTGCGGACTCGGTAGGGCACGGGGTTCGGCATTGTTGCTGCAGGAGTCCCCTCGCGCTCGGAGTAGGTGAACACGTGGAGGTAGCTTACCGGCAGCTCTTCCAGCAGATGGTAGGTTTGGGCAAAGTGCTCTTCCGTTTCTCCAGGGAAGCCGGTTAAAACATCCACACCGATCGCGCAATGGGGGATGCGCTCCTTGATAGAGAAGATAAGCCTGCGGTAATGTTCCACAGTATAGCGACGGCGCATGCGCCGTAGGATGTCTGGTGAACCACTCTGCAAGGGGATGTGGAAGTGAGGACAGAAGAGCTCGGAACGGGCTACCAGGTCAATGATTTCCGGTGTTAGTAGGTTCGGCTCGATAGAAGAAAGTCGAATCCGGAATGGAGGCTGGAGTTGCTCTAAGAGGCGGAGGACATCCAAGAGGCGTTCTCCTGTTGGAGCTCGGTAATCACCGAGATTGATACCTGTTAGCACGACTTCGCGGTATCCTGCCGCGGCAAGCTCCCGGATATGCTGGGGAAGTTGTTCAAACGGCATACTTCGGCTCGGTCCCCGGGCTTTGGGAATGGTGCAGAAGCTACATCGGTAGCTGCAACCATCCTGGATTTTGAGGAAGGCCCGTGTGCGGCTATCGTCATCGGCAGAGCGGGCCGGATGGAAGCAGGGGGTGTGAAAGGGAGAGACCATAACGTGGGGACCACCCTTGAGTCCTCGGAGCTGTTCAATCAGCTCTACTAACTGCCCTTTTTCTTGATTGCCGAAAACGGCACAGACCCCATCCAATCGTGCGATTTCCTCAGGATGGAGTTGAGCGTAGCATCCTGTTACGGCAACAAAGGCGCCGGGAGCCAGGCGCACTGCCCGGCGGATAAGCTTCCGACATTCTGCATCTGCGCTCTCGGTGACCGTGCACGTGTTGATGATGACAATGTCGGCGGGCTCGCCAAAAGGCACGACTGCGTAGCCCGCTTTCTCGAATTGCTGCCGTAAGTGCGAAGTCTCGGCGTAATTGAGCTTACAGCCCAATGTGTAGAATGCAACCCGGCCCATAGGGAGACTGTCCATCCTTGTATGCTCTACCGACGAATGAAAAATAGCCTTTCGTGCTGCTCCACACTTTCCCCAAAAGGCTTTCGTCTCTGAAAGCCCGATGGGAGTGTAAGGAAAGCTTGAGCATGAAGCCGCCACGCAGCTTATGGAGGCGTATCGGTCTGACGGTCGGTGGACTCTTCGCCCTCTTGCAGCTTATCCCATATGGGCGTGAGCTGACCAATCCCCCAGTTGTGCAGGAGCCCGAGTGGGATAGCCCACGAACTCGCCAGCTCTTCTTCCGAGTGTGCAAAGACTGTCACAGTAACGAGACAAAGTACCCATGGTATGCCTGGATTGCTCCTGTGTCGTGGCTCATTGCGCATGATGTTCAAGAAGGACGCAAACACTTAAATGTGTCGGAGTGGCATCGACCACAGAAGGATGCCGATGAAGCTGCAGAGGTATACCGTAAGGGCGAGATGCCTCCGCGGTTATATCGCTTGATGCATCCGGAGGTAGAGCTGTCGCAGGCGGAACGCCAGGAGTTTCTCCGGGGATTGAGAGCAACCTTTGAAAAGGCTGAGGAAGCCGCTCGCTCTTCATCCCGGTAACAGTCAGCATGTTTCACAGCAGAAGGGTATCATGAGCCGACCCCCGCGAATACCCTTGCAGGATTTTTTCCGCAATCCCGAACGAGCAGCCTATACACTCTCCCCCGATGGTCGCTACATAGCGTGGTTGGCCCCTGTGCAACGGCGTATGAATCTATTTGTTCACGATCGCCATACCGGAGAGGAATACCAACTGACAGCGGAGACGGAACGGGATATCGCTTCCTACGAATGGACAAGCAATACGCTCATTCTGTATAGCCGGGACGTAGGCGGAGACGAGAATTATCGTTTGGCTTCGGTTGATGTCGCTGCAAGGAACTCTCTACGTTGGGTGACTCCGGAGGGGATCCGTGCAGAGGTCCTTGATCCTCGACCGACAGACCCGACAGAGGCTCTCATCATCACGAACGAGCGGTGGTCACAAGTCTTTGATGTGTACCGTCTCTGTCTCCCCTCCGGGGAACGAGAGCTGCTGGTGGAAAATCCAGGCAGTGTAGTCCATTGGATCCCAGACCACGAAGGACGGGTGAGAGCAGCTGTAGCGGTGAACGGGACGGATAGTAGCCTTCTCTTCCGCGTAGATCCAACGGAGCCTTTCCGGACGGTGCTTACGGTGGACTTCCGGACACGGGTGGAACCGCTCTTTTTCACTTTTGACAATCAGCGCCTCTATGCCCTTTCTAACCGCGGTCGGGATAAGCTTGCCCTGGTCATTCTAGATCCAGAGTCAGGCGCAGAGGAGGTCATCTTTGAACATCCAGAAGTGGACGTTGCTGGAGCTGGATACTCCCGCAAGCGGAAGGTCTTAACTTACGTGACCTACATCACGTGGAAGCGAGAGTATACCTTCTTAGACCCTCGGACAGAGTGGATTTACAACCGCCTCCAGGAGGAGTTAGCAGACTACGAAATCGTTATTTCTTCGCATGACGTTGAGGAGCAACTCTTCATCGTGCGTACCTACAGTGATCGCTCTTTAGGGGCCTATTGGCTCTACGATGCCAGCAGTAATCGGCTTCAGAAACTAGCAGAGCTGAGCCCATGGTTGCGCGAGGAATGGATGGCACCGATGCGCCCGATCCAGTATAGGGCTCGTGATGGTTGGACTATCCATGGCTACTTGACGCTCCCCGTTGGTGTCGAACCCCGGAATCTCCCCGTTGTAGTACATCCCCACGGAGGACCGTGGGTGCGGGATGTGTGGGGATTCAACCCTATAGTCCAGTTCTTGGCAAATCGCGGGTATGCGGTTCTTCAGATGAACTTCCGAGGTTCCACCGGTTATGGACGAGCTTTTTGGGAGGCTTCCTTCAAGCAGTGGGGCCGAGCCATGCAGGATGATGTCACTGATGGCGTCCTTTGGCTTATTGAGCAGGGGATTGCCGATCCAAAGCGTATTGCAATTTACGGCGGTAGTTACGGAGGTTACGTTGTCCTAGCGGGCTTAGCTTTTACCCCGGAGCTTTATGCCTGTGGGGTGGATTTCGTCGGGGTTTCTAACCTCCTTACCTTTATGCAGACGATTCCACCGTATTGGGAGCCGTTGCGCCCAATGCTTTACGCCATGGTCGGAGATCCGGAGCGGGAAGCAGATTATCTACGAGAAGTATCGCCCGTGTTTCATGCAGACCGTATTCGGGCGCCGCTCCTGGTAGCCCAAGGGGCGCGAGATCCCCGGGTCAACATTAATGAGTCCAATCAAATCGTGGAAGCACTTCGCCGCCGTGGTATTCCGGTAGAGTACATCGTTAAAGAGGACGAGGGACACGGATTTCGGAAGGAAGAGCATCGCTTTGAGTTCTACGAGGCTATGGAGCGCTTTCTGGAGCGTTACCTCGGGGTAACGACGGCAGGGGATGGGAAGATGCGCAGCGACCATCGTCCTGTGAGTTCTTAAATTTGCGGAAGCTGTTCAACAAGCAACCGGGCTGTGGCAATGGCGAACCGGGTTATTTCAAACCGTGATGAAACTGTTCCCCTGTTCCAGAATCCGTGGCTGGATCGGCTGACACATGTGCATCCGCTTACTCCTATAGTGCTGTACCTTCCGGTGGTGGGCTATTTCAGTTACCAGGGATTGGCAGCGCTGCCATGGTACGTCTTTGCTCTTTGTTTTGTCGGGGGCATGTTTCTATGGACCTTTACAGAGTACTGGATTCACCGGGCTATTTTCCACTACGAGCCGAAGTCGGCTTGGGGACAGCGCCTGCACTTCCTTATGCATGGGGTTCACCATGCCTATCCGCGAGATAGCACGCGTTTGGTCATGCCACCGGTGGTGAGCATCCCGTTGGCAGTTCTGTTCTACTTCCTCTTTCGTTGGCTGTTCGGAGCCTATCAGCCTGCAGTGTTCGCAGGGTTTGTGCTGGGGTACGTCATCTATGATTCCATTCACTACGCAACGCATCACCTTCCCATGCGTGGGCGCATCGGGCGCTTCTTGAAGGCACACCACATGCGGCATCATTATGTGGACGAGAATCGCTCATTTGGAATTAGCACTCCGCTGTGGGACTGGATCTTCGGTACGTATCAGTCCGTCAAAACAGCGGGAACGCAGAAAGTATCTGTGGAGGTCTAGTTTCAGGCATGCATGAGCCCAGCTTTGAGAGGGGATAAATACTCCTGGCGTTAGACATATCGGCTTATTGGTTTCTGAAACCCTGATGAGAGCTTCTCGCTCTACGGTTCTCCTGCTTCCTTGTGCCTCAGTCAGAGAACGACGGTAGCCCCAGCGAGTTTCTCAACGGGAGGGGATAATCTATCCCCAAGCGCAAATCGGGTTCAAGTTTTCTAAAGTTGGTAGCCAAGCAAAATGACATATCGTTGCAGGGTTAAGAGGAATGCGGTATGGTGATCTATGCGTCTGCTTCTCCTTTTGGTTCCCTGTGACAGCTGTAGCCGCGGCGCTCGCCAGCGCAGAAGAAAAGGGGTAGGCTAATTTTGCAATTGGTCGTAGTACGGAGAGAAGGCTATGCCGCCGCTTCCGAAGGAACTCATCGTAGATATTGTGCAAGCCTGGTGTCCAGAGGTTGAGACCTATGAGCATCGTGGTCAGTTGGCACTCCTTATTTCCCGGCAAAGTCTATTGGAGGTAGCACGAGAGTTGCGCGACAATCCACAGACACGGTTTGATATGCTCGTGGACATTACAGCTATTGATTGGTACCGTCCCCATCGGATTCACTGGTATCGTCCCAAGGAGCGCTTTGAGGTGGTTTATTTTCTGTGGTCTAATCCCTTCCGAGCCCGGCTACGGCTGAAGGTTCCGGTACCGGAAAGGGATCCACGGTGCCCATCGGTGGTCTCTATTTGGGAAAGCGCCAATTGGTACGAAAGGGAGACCTACGACATGTACGGCATTGTCTTTGAGGGGCATCCAGATTTACGTCGCTTCTACATGCCGGAAGATTTCGTTCATCCGGACACTGGAGAACCGCTCCATCCGTTGCGGAAGGACTTCCCGGTGATGGGAATTCCTGGTTCGCTTCCACTTCCTCCCTTTCCGGAGCGGGAGGAGCAGAGACGGTGATGCGCTGCCCATGCCGCAGATGAGCTATTTAGAGGCAATCTCCGATGCCCTGCGGCAGGAGATGCGCCGCGATCCGACGGTTTTCCTCTTGGGGGAGGACATTGGTGTCTATGGCGGGGCATTTAAGGTCACGAAGAGTTTTGTAGCAGAGTTCGGGGAGAGGCGGGTTATAGACACTCCAATTTCAGAAGCTGCTATCATCGGGGCAGCTATTGGGGCGGCCCTCAATGGACTGCGCCCTGTAGCGGAGATGCAGTATATTGACTTCGTCACAAATGGTTTCAATCAGCTGGTGAACGTTGCAGCAACAATTGCATACCGATGGGGGATCCCTGTTCCTATAGTCGTTCGGGGTCCTGCCGGTAGCGGGGTTGGAGGTGGACCGTTCCATTCACGCAATCCGGAAGCATGGTTTGCTCATACGCCAGGGCTGAAAGTGGTCTACCCTGCATTTCCCGTTGATGCCAAAGGTTTGTTGATTGCAGCTATTCGTGACCCGAACCCTGTGATCTTCCTTGAGCACAAGGGGCTTTACCGCAAGATTCGTCAGGAGGTGCCGGATGGAGCTGACCCGATTCCTTTAGGAAAAGCTCGGTGCGTACGGACTGGAAGGGATGTAACGCTTGTTGCGTACGGTAGTGCGGTCCACTTGGCTTTGGAGGCTGCCCAACGGCTGTCCGATGAGGGCGTAGAAGCCGAGGTCTTAGACATACGGACGCTGGTGCCCTTTGATGAAGACACCGTGCTGGAGTCCGTGCGTCGGACGAATCGGGTTGTGATTATCCACGAAGCCAATCTCACCTGCGGTTTCGGGGCAGAGATTGCTGCCCGGATTGCAGAGAAAGCCTTTACAGACCTTGATGGACCGGTTCTCCGGGTTGCTGCAGCTGATACGCCGATTCCTTTTGCCCCCTCGTTGGAGCAAGCAGTTCTGCCTTCGGTAGACCGAGTACTGCGAGCGGTTCGGGAGTTGCTACGCTTTTGAAAGCGCAGTTTAGGAAGCAGGCACAAGGAGCTCGGTCCCTACCCGGATGGAGTGAACGCGTTGAGGGATGTCACCGGGAAGGCGGTAGGGATCGGTAGCGGTGATGAAGGTTTGGACTCCATACGCTTCCAAGATGTTGACAACGGCTTGCGCGCGCATCTCGTCCAGTTCTCCAAATACATCGTCCAAGAGCATGACAGGGGTTTCGCCGTGGTGTTGGCGAATGTAGAGTAACTCTGCCAACTTTAGGCTCAGAAGCAGCGATTTATGCTGTCCTTGGGATGCCGTCTCACGGGCAACCATTCCGTTGAGCAGGACAAGGAGTTCATCTTTCTGAGGACCAAAGAGAGTCATCCCCCGGCGGAGCTCCTCGGCTTCAACTTCTCGGGCGCGCTGCTGGAGGCAGGAGCAAATGTCTTCTACCCCACGCTCTAAGCATCCCGATGGGACGCCATCGGGAAGGTATCGCAATTGGATGTGCTCGGCAGGAGCGATGCGGCGGTGATGATCTTGCGCCAGGGGCTCAAATTCCTGGATAAAGCTCCACCGACGCCAAATCAGCTGTGCACTCATCTGAACGAAAAGCTCTGTCCAGCTTTGCCATTGGGCGGAGAAGTTTGCCTCCATTTGGTGACGCTGTAAAAGGGAATTTCGCTGGCGCAGCGTGCGCCGATGTTCTAAGAGGAGTTCTAAGTATGGGCGACTACACTGGCTGAGCACCATGTCCAGAAAACGACGCCGTTCGTGCGGTGCCCCAGCGGTGATGCTCTTCAGTCCTGGAGTAAGCAGAACAATGGGGATAACGCCGACGAGCTCGCGTGGGGTTACAGTGTTTTTGTAAATAGAGCGGATCCGCTTTCCCTGCTCAGGGGCGTATTCTACTTCCACCCAGTATGGAACACCGATGTCAGCGTGTGCATCTAAGCGGACCCAATAGTGGGAGGAGCCCTGGCGCAGGAGAGCAGCGTCGGAACTGTCAAAGGCTTTACCCCATGCTGCAACGCAGATGGCTTCCAAAAGCGTCGTCTTTCCTGCGCCGTTCGGTCCCCACAGAAGATTGAGTCCAGATGAGCACGGGAGAACAGCTGTGGAGTAAAGACGGAAGTTGCGCACCTGAATGCGCTCAATGACCATGACGCAGCGGAAATCACAAGCGGACGGGCATAACCACAGCAACCCAGGGAGACTGGAGCACAGGTCGGTCGGCTGACTCCGCCCACCGGATGACCGCTGGACGAGTCGGCTCGGTGAACTCCAGAAGGAGAGTATCCTGTTGCGCTGCTTTCAAGACTTCGCTCAAGTATCTGGCGTTAAAGCCAATGAGGAAGTCATCCCCGTCGTACTGGCATGGGACGACTTCCCGTGCTCGGTCACCGCGCGACTCATCCTCTGCCTGGAGTTCTAAAGCGTTCGTCCGAAGCGCTAGGCGGACCACACGGATTTGCGCCGGGGAGAAAAGGGAGACTCGCTCCAGTGCTTTAAGCAACGGCAGGCGGCCGACGATGCAGCGCCGAGAGCTTGCCGCAGGGATCACTTGTTCGTAGGCGGGGAATTTCTCGCCGATGAGCTGGCAGACGAGGGTGAAGCGATGGTCTTCAAAGACAACGTGGGAGCTGTTCCAGCCAATCCGAATAGCCTTCTCCGCCCGACGGAGCAGTTCAGCCGCCTCAGCTGGGACGAGAAGGCTCCCCTCCTGATTCAGTTCCATGGGGGCATAGAGCCGGCTGAGGCGATAGCCGTCCGTTGCGACAGCGATAAAGGCATCGGGTCGGAACTCCCACAGGATGCCTGTCAGAGCCGGTCGGAGAGGCTCATCGGAAGCTGCAAACCGGACGTGGTGAATGATTTGCCCGATGACCTCTGCAGGGAGTTCTACAGCCAGTTGAGGAAGCTCTGTATCTTCGGGGAATTCCGTGGGGGACAGCCCGGAAATGGCATAGTGCCCGTAAGCTGTCTCTAATACCAGCGTTGTCCCTTCGCTCCGGAGCGAAATAGTCTCATCCCGCTCTAAGCTGCGGACGGTATCCCACAGGAGCTTTGCAGGAACGAGGGCTTCCCCTGTTCCCACAAGGGATACGGGACAGCGAACAGTCATACGCTGACTTAAGTTCGTTGCGGTCAGATGGAGTGTCCCGTCCTGGGTTGCGCGTAGGTGTACGCATTCCAGTACCGGCGTAGTCGCTCGGCTGGGGATAACAGGGTGGAGCAGAGCGAGAGCTTCGTAGAGGTCAGCCGCCGGACAATGGACGTGAATTCCTGATGCCATGGGACAAGCACCCGTTGGTGGAACGCAACTGAGCGAGGTTGTATCGCAATGCAAACTTACAAACTCCCCTGGGGCAGAGCATTCGCCTGAAGATGGACGGCGTAATTTTGTAGGCCAATCGGCTGATGCGGAGATGCCATTGATAACGCCGTATGGGCGGGATAATGCTGTTGTGCTGCTTGGGATTTCGGTGCTGATAGCCGGCGGAGGAATTGCCATGGGTGAGGCGCTGGGATGGGGGCTTGGGATTGGGGGTGGGCTATTAGCGGGGTTGACACTTTGGTTTTTTCGTGATCCCGAGCGTGCTCTGCCGCCGGAAGCTGGGCGTGAGGGGGCCATTGTTGCACCGGCAGATGGGCAAATTGTCCAACTCTGTCGTCGAACGGAGCCGGAGTTCATTAGGGGAGAAGCTGTCCAGATAAGCATCTTTCTTTCCGTGCTGGACGTGCATGTGAATAGAATTCCGGTCTCTGGCGTCGTGCGTCTGTGCCGGTATATACCAGGGCGTTTCCGTGCGGCGTTCCGTCCGGAGGCATCGTGGCAGAACGAGCAAATGCTCATTGGAATTGAAAGCTCAAATGGGCGGGTGCTGTTCAAGCAAATCACGGGGGTGTTAGCTCGCAGGATTGTGTGTACACTGCACGAAGGGCAAGCGGTTCGGGCGGGAGAACGGTTTGGGATGATGAAATTCGGTTCCCGCATAGACATTTTTCTCCCTGCTGAGCGGGTACACATCCTGGTTCGGGAGCGGATGCGTGTCCGGGCGGGAGAAACAATTATCGGGTATCTGCTACCGCGGACAGATGACGCAGAGAGGCGGCATGAGCAGGAGGGTTGTGGAGTGCGATGAGAATTTTCCGTTATGGGGTACCTCATCTGTTCACCTTGGCGAACCTTTTTTCTGGTTTCCATGCGATTGTCCTCATTGCTCAGCATCGGCTGCTGGAAGGGTTTGGTTTCATCGTGCTGGCAGCGCTCTTTGATATGCTCGATGGTGTTCTCTCCCGTGCCATTGGGGTGGCATCGGAGTTCGGGGTGGAGCTGGATTCGCTCAGCGACATAGTTTCCTTTGGAGTGGCACCGGCATATCTTCTCTGGGAGGCTCATTTCCGGGGGCTTGGTGGAGTGGGGATGCTCCTGGCGGCTCTTCCAGCGCTGGCGGGCGCTCTGCGGTTAGCGCGCTTTAATGTGCAGTTGAGCACTTTGGCTGATAAAACTGCCTTTATTGGACTTCCGATTCCAGCAGCGGCGCTTACGCTGAGCTCCTACGTGGTTTTCTTCCATACCCGGGGAGTGCCGGCACCGTGGGATACAGCTGTATTGGTGGGCTTGGTGTTGATGGTGGCGGGGCTGATGATAAGCCGGGTTCCTTTTCCCAACGTACCCCGCTATAGCCGGCGTTTTATGCGTCAACATCCGGTAGAGACGGTCGTCTTTACCATCGGTGTCTTGGTGGTATTAGTGACGCAGGGGCGCGCTCTGTTCCCGCTACTGATGGTGTATATTGTCGGTAGTCTTCTGCGAGAAGGGCTGTCCCGAAGAAAGCGCCGTAGAGCGGAGGAAGAAGATGTGGAAAGCGTGACGGAATAGCGTCTCATGGAGCGTTTCCGGGTTGCTGTCGTAGTGACGATACGTCGTTCTATTGCCGATGTTCAAGGAATGACTGTGGAACAGGCACTCCATGCTATTGGCTTCCCGATGATTGAGGATGTGCGGATTGGCAAGTACGTAGAGATGTTGGTAACCGCTGCCTCTGCCGAAGAAGCTCGGGCATATGTCGAGCAAGCATGCCAACAACTGCTGGCAAATCCGGTCATAGAGGACTACCGTGTCATGTTCGCTGTGCCTATTGCTACCGAAGCGGAGCAGCAGGGATGAAGTTCGGTATCGTCATCTTTCCGGGTTCCAATTGCGATTGGGATGCGTACTGGGCGGTACGCTCTGGGTTGGGTGCACAGGCGGAGTTTCTCTGGCACAAGGAAGAGACAATCCCAGGGGATATTGACTGCCTTATCCTGCCGGGGGGGTTCTCGTACGGAGACTATTTGCGCAGTGGTGCCATTGCACGGTTTTCTCCAATCATGAAGGCTGTAGTGCGGTTCGCCCAAGCTGGTGGGCTGGTGCTGGGGATTTGCAATGGCTTTCAAATCCTCTGCGAAGCGGGGCTTTTGCCGGGAGCTTTCTTGCGGAATCGGGGTCTCCGCTTCATTTGCCGTCCGGTGTTCCTGCGGGTGGAGCGTTCGGATACGCCATTTACGAATGCTGTTCCAGTAGGGACTGTGCTCCGCATCCCAATTGCCCATGGGGAAGGCAATTACTATGTGGAACCGTCAGTGGTACGGGAGTTAGAGGACCGAGGGCAGATTCTATTCCGCTACTGTGACGCTGCAGGGCAGGTAACGGAGGCTGCCAATCCGAATGGGTCGGTGGCAAATATTGCAGGCATTCTGAATCGTGAGGGGAATGTCTTAGGTATGATGCCCCATCCGGAGCGGGCTTGTGAAGCGTTGCTGGGAAGCACGGATGGACTCTATCTATTCCGTTCCCTTCAGCAGTACAGGATGTCAGCTGTTGCAACTTCAGTAGTTTCATAGCGCGGGGACAACCGCAATGTTTGGCATTGGACCGACGGAGCTGCTACTGATTGCTTTGGTCCTGCTCCTGCTGTTCGGGGGTCGGAAAATCCCTGAACTGATGCGAGGATTGGGATCGGGCATTCGGGAGTTCAAGCGAGCAGCGTCCATTGACGAGGATGTTGCGCGCTCTGAATTACCGAAGTCTGCCTCAGCGGGGCAATCTTCGTCTGTGCAGCCGTTGCAGAAGGAGAAGGGCACAGAGTGATGTTTGACGTTGGTGGAGGTGAGCTGCTGCTTATCATATTGGCGGTTCTACTCCTTTTCGGACCGAAGCACTTGCCGGAGTTATCCCGGACGTTGGGTAAGGGATGGCGGCAGTTGCAGAAGGCGCAGGAGGAATTGCGGCAGCAGCTTCGGGAGCTTTCCGCCGAGATCGTTGAGCCATCATCTCCTGGTGAGCGGCAGCAGCTGTCTGCGCGGATGTCTTCCTCGGCTCGGGACAGACGATGACATATGCAGAATTCCGACATCGTCGGCAACGGGGGGAATTCCGCTGCCGACAGGTAGTGGAGGAGTTTTTGCAGCGGATTGAACGTCAGCGGGGGCTCAATGCTTTCATTACCATCTCGGCAGAGCAAGCCCTTCAGGCAGCAGAGGAGAGCGACGCTCGCTTTGACTCTGGGAGTCCACGCTTGTTGGAAGGATGTGTGGTTGCCGTTAAGGACAATATCTCCACCCGTGGAATCCGGACAACGTGTGCTTCTAGCATTTTGGAAAATTTCGTTCCCGTCTACGATGCCACAGCAGTAGAGCGGCTCAAGGCGGCGGGGGCGATCATCATTGGCAAGGCGAACATGGACGAGTTCGCCATGGGTTCGTCAAACGAATATTCAGCATTTGGAGCTGCACGAAATCCGCACAACCCAGATTATGTTCCCGGTGGTTCTTCGGGCGGCTCTGCGGTAGCTGTGGCAGCTCGGCTCTGCCACGTTGCCCTAGGGTCGGATACAGGTGGTTCTGTTCGGCAGCCAGCCTCTTTCTGTGGTGTTGTGGGCTTTAAGCCTAGCTATGGGCGTGTTTCCCGTTATGGCTTAGTCGCCTTCGCATCTTCGTTGGACCAGATTGGAATCCTTGCCCATACGGTGGAAGATACGGCTCTGCTTTTCAGTGTCATCTCAGGGCATGATCCACGCGATGCAACGACCCTTCCGGAACCCCCTGTCCAGAGTTCCCTGAACGAAGGACCGACGGTAGAGGAGCTCGTTGTTGGTGTTTTACCGCGATCGGTTCTCCAAGAGTGCCATCCGGAGGTGTGGGCGTGCTATGAGCATTGCAGGAATGCCCTCCAAGAGGCAGGGGCACAGATTGTAGTGGTGGAGATTCCCTTTAGCCATGCATGGGTACCGGCATACTATGTGATTGCAACAGCGGAAGCCTCCTCCAATTTAGCACGCTACGATGGGGTGCGGTATGGGTTCCGAGCGTCAACGGAGGAAGGAGAGGACATTATTACTGCCACCCGAACGCAAGGGTTCGGTGCTGAGGTCAAACGTCGTATCATGCTTGGTACATACGTTCTTTCGGCAGGCTATTACGATGCCTACTATCGCAAGGCTCTCAAGGCACGTCGTCTGATTGCGGAGGCGTATGCTCGCGTCTTCACGATGGTCCACATGCTCCTACTTCCGACTTCGCCGGTACCTCCGTTTCGCCTTGGGGAACGCATAGAGGATCCAATTGCAATGTATCTGTCCGACCTTTTCACTGTCTCAGCGAACTTAGCCGGGATTCCGGCAATTAGCGTGCCGGCTGGCAAGAGTTCGGAAGGGCTTCCAATTGGGATGCAGCTACAGGCGGCCTACGGGGCCGATGCGCGCCTGCTGTACTATGCCCATTTGTGTTCGCGGCTGTGGGGGAGCGGTAGTGGGACGGAATATCCTGCTTTCGAGTGATTTGTTTCGTCATTGCTGCCGTGGCTTGAAGAGGCGCTCTGGAAATCCGTAACTTTACATCTTTTGACGGTGCATTTTCGTGGATGCCGAAAGCGACCTGGAAGCTATCTCTCATTGCAGCGGTAGCTGGGGTGTTGCTCGGACTTGCATTCCCGCCGTCGGCCTTGGGAGGCTTAGCCTTTGGGGCATTCGTTCCCCTGTTATGGGTTCTCTCGCATCCGATGACATTGGGGCGATTGCTGTGGGTAGGGTATGTCTTTGGCTTTTGCTACCACGGGGTGGCGAATTGGTGGGTGAGCAGTTGGCAAGCGGAGGCGGATCCGTATCTCTTGCTAGCAGGTCTTGCGCTCTGGGTGGGGCATCCGATATTTTTCCTTGTACCCTTGGCAGCGACTTGGTGGGTAGGGAATCGTTGGGGGCTGCAGTGGGGGGTCCGGTCATTTCCAGTCTTTTGGGTAGCGTTTGAGTGGCTCCATAGTCTGGGAGAGATTGGCTATCCGTGGCTCTTGGTAGGATACACGCAGGTGGGGAATCTCTTTTGGATCCAGGCTGCAGACATCGCTGGTATCTGGGGGGCAAGCTTCCTTGTGCTCTGGGCAAACGTGGCCCTTTATGAAGCGTTGCAGGCATGGAGGCAGAAGTCGGGGGTCCCATTCTGGCAGCGGTTTGTTAACGGAGCGTTTCTGTGCTGGGCAGGACTCCACGTGGCTATGGTTTTACTGCCGGGGCTTTACGGACGTGCGCGCTTGGAACAGCTGCGGGCTATGCCCCAGGAGAGGATGCTACGCGCCGTGTTGGTCCAGCCGGCGTTCAATCCATGGGCGAAGTGGGAAAGTGGGAGCTTGGGAAAGCAGATCGGCGTCCAGCAGCAATTATCCGATAGTGTTTTGGAGCATTTCCGGGCGCAAGTGGTGGTGTGGAATGAAACGGCAATTCCCGTTCCGGTTACGCTCCCGGAATACCGTTGGTTGTGGGAAGGATTACAAAGGTGGGTGCGGAGTCGGGACATCGCATTGCTGAGTGGTTTTGCCGAGATACGTCCCTATAGGGCTGATTCTGCCCCACCATTGAGCCGTCCATTACCGTGGGATTCTACCCGGTTTTATGAGGCATACAATGCTGCATTCCTCCTGACAGCTTCAGGAGACCTGGGCGGAATCCACCGAAAGATTCGCTTGACCCCCTTTGCTGAGCGTTTTCCATATGCTGAATTCTTCGGTGCAGTTGCACGACTGGTTGAATGGGGCGTTGGGATTTCTGCATGGGCGAAAGGGAAGGAACAGCGCTTGGTGTTCTTGCTTCGCGGATACGACAGCGTAGCTTTTGGGGTAGCAATTTGCATTGAGTCCATTTTCCCGGATTTTGTTCGGGAGTATGCCCGCCAAGGGGGTGACGTACTGGTGGTTATCAGCAATGATGCCTGGTTTGACCATACACCAGGGCCGGCCCAGCATTTTGCTATTGCCCGAGTGCGTGCCATAGAGGTGCGACGTCCTCTGCTGCGGTGCGCCAATAGTGGGATTACGGCCGCTGTGCTGCCAACAGGTGAAGTATTGGCACAGCTACCGCAGTATGTGCCCGGAGCGCTCCCCGTTGCTGTGCCGTTGTCCCGAACTACGCCGACCCTCTACGAGCGCACTGGAGATCTGTTACCGCAGAGCTTGACGCTCCTCGGTAGTTTGCTGCTTGGGGCAACGCTGTTGCTACAGTCTCCCCTGCTGAAAAAGCCGTAGTTTTGCTCTAAGAACGTGCTGGTGCCATTGCGTTGTCAGAAAGATGTGGCTGCGGGGATTGCTTCTTTTGTCTCTTGTCAGTGTGCTTTGGGCACAGCGGAACTTCTACCCGATTCGGTTTACGGAGTTCACCCTTGCTAATGGGCTCCACGTCATCGTGCAGCAAGACACTTCTGCCCCTGTTGTCGCCACGGTACTTCACTACAAGGTCGGCTCGCGAAATGAAGAACCGGGGCGGACTGGCTTTGCTCATTTTTTCGAGCACCTCATGTTTGAAGGGACGGAACACATCCCAAGGGCCAGCATTGACAAGTATATCCAGCAGGCCGGGGGCTCTCTGAATGCGTTTACCAGTTTTGACGCAACGGTGTACCACTTCCAGCTGCCAGCTCATCAACTTCCGTTGGCGCTCTGGATTGAAGCAGAACGGATGCGGCGCTTACGTATTGATAGCATTGGGGTAGAGACTCAGCGAGGAGTGGTCAAGGAAGAACGGAAAATGCGCTACGATAATTCCCCGTACGGTGGCTGGCTGGAGCGGATGTTCGCCCGTCTTTTTAAGGGCTCACCCTATGCGTGGACCCCGATCGGGGCTGCGCAGCACATAGATAGTGCTCGCATTGAGGAGTTTGTGCAGTTTTACAATGCTTACTACCAACCCGCTAATGCTGTCCTGGCTATCGTTGGCGACGTAGATCCTGAACAGGCGCGGCAACTCGTGGAGAGGTTCTTTGGCGATTATCCTCCAGGACCACAGCCACCACCGCTGGCATTCTCTGTCCCCCCTCTGCCGGGGGAACAGCGGGACACGATCGTTGATGTTAAGGCCCCCCATCCAGCTGTCTTTATTGGATGGCGGGGGCCGAAGGCGGGCGACCCTGATGCGTATGCAGTAGAGATGCTTTTGGACGTCCTTGCCCGCGGAGAGAGCTCTCGTTTGTACCGCCGTCTGGTTGATGAAAAACAAATTGCTGTAGAGGCATCGGCTTTCCTGTATGACCTACAGTATGCGGGGGCAATCTTAGCCGTTGGCGTTGCAGCTCCCGGCAAGTCGATTGCTGATGTGGAGCAGGAGCTGTTGCAGACTATTGAGCGGATTAAAACCGAAGGGGTAACCGAGGCGGAATTCCAGAAGGCACGCAATATCCGAGAAGCACGCTTTGTGATGGGGAAGAAAGCAACCCTGGAGAAGGCATTATCGCTGGCTCAGTATTGGGCGATGTTTGGGGATGCCAACCTGATCAATACAGAGTTAGAGCGATACATGCGCGTCACACGGGCAGATCTACAGCGTGTTGCTCAAACTTACTTCACATCCGACCGAGTGGTGCTTACCTATGTACCAGCTCGGTCGCAGCAGTAGAGTTCCGTTGGAAAGAAATGGTGGGCTCGCATGGAAACACGTTCTTTCTTGCCGTATATGCTGGCTCTGGCCGCAAGTACCGTAGTAGGTGCTCAAAACGTGGATACGAGTAAACCTCCGGAGCCGCTTCCGGTCAAAGAGTTCCGCTTTCCGTCTTATAAGGAGCTGCGGTTGCCCAATGGATTAAAGGTGTTCTTGATAGAAGACCACGAGCAGCCCACAGTTACCTTGCGGTTGCAGATTGCTGCCGGGGATGCGTATGACGATATCCCGGGCGTTGCTGCTCTGACGGCAATGATGTTGACGAAGGGAGCGGGTGAACGTACAGCTCAGCAAATTGCTGCTGTCATAGATAGTGTCGGAGCCACATTGGAGGCATCCTCTGCCGGAGATTTTTCCAGCGTTTCCGCCACGACCTTGAAGAAGCATCTGCGTCTGGTTTTGGACGTTTTTGCCGATGTTGTCCTCCGACCAAACTTCCCAGAGAGAGAGTTAGAGAAGCTTCGCCCACAGGTCATTGCAGAGATTCAGCAGGAGCGGGCACGTCCGTCTTCTCTTGCGCAGATGATGGCGCGTATGGTTGTCTATGGAGTCAATCATCCATATGCCCGCCGCCGAACGGAGCAAAGTGTTGGGCAGATTCGCACATCGGACTTGCGTCGTTTCTACGAGCGCTACTACCGACCCCAGAATGCTACATTAGCTGTCGTCGGTGATATCACGGAAAAGGAGCTGCTCCCGCTGCTGCGCCATGCTTTCGGGGGGTGGAAGAAAGGAGAGCTTCAATTACCGTCTATCCCACCACCACAGCCGATGCCGAATGGAATTTACTTCATTGCTCGTCCAGGCTCTGTCCAGTCATCGCTGGTCGTTACGGCGGTAACAGTCCCTTATGTGCATCCGGATTACGAGACCTTGGATGTCTTGGCCGAACTGTTGGGGTCAAGCTTTGGGGGGCGTCTTTTCCGGAGCCTCCGGGAGACATACGCATATACGTATGCTCCTTTTGCCTTCCAGACGCGGGCGAAGTCTATCAACCGCATAGCGATGGGGGCGGATGTGCGCACGGTAGTAACAGACTCTGCTCTTCAGGTCATACAGCAGGAGGTTGAACGCATTGCTCAGGAATCGCCCTCAGAGGAAGAGCTCAATCGTATCAAGCAGACGATTGTCGGCTCGTATCTGCGCTCGTTTGAGCGTCCTGAGTTTATCGCCACGTTGTTGCAGCGGGCTGAACTCTATGGGGAGCCCAAGGAGCGGTTACAGAGCTATCCCGAACGAATCCTTGCACTCATACCGTGGCAACTCCGCGACGTAGCGCAGCGGTACTTGACTATGACTGCTCTGCGCACTGTCGTTGTGGGTGCCCCCGAGATCCTTCCGCGACTGCAGGCGTTGGGGAAGGTGTACGAGTATACGACGGAACTACAGCCAGCAGTGGCTTACCAACCAGTATCGCTCAGCGTCCAGGAGTTGCTTCAGCGTTACGGAGCAGCCATTGGGGGGATGGAGGCGGTTCGTAGTCTTAGTTCTTTCCTGCAACGGTCCAAGGTCCATCTCCAGGCACAGGGTCTTTCAACCGAAGGTGAGTTGGTGCGCAAGTGGAGGGCACCTGATAAGAGTGTAGAACTGCTGAAAACAGCGTGGTTTCAGCAACAAACCTGGTCCGACGGTCAGCGCGTGCGGGTGGAGATCGGTGGGGTAGCTTATGATTTGAGCGATCGCGAACGACAGAAAGTTCTCATCCAGGCGCATCCATTCTACGTGCTTTTCCTCCCTGAGCTGGGTTTCCGTTGTGAAGTGTTGGGGAGGAAGGGGGAACACATCGTGCTGAAGGCAGAAGCACCGTATGGGGGCGAACATCTCTATTACTTCAACGCCGATACCTACCTGCTACAACGGGCGGAGAAGACAGAGCCCACCCCGCAGGGCGATCAAGCTATTGTTGAAAGTTACGAAGACTACTTAGAGGTTGGGGGACTACGGCTGCCGAAGGGGATGACGGTGCAGACCCCTTGGGCTGTGTTGCGCTTTGAGAACTCTTACCAAATTAACCCGCCGCTGGAGGAGGGTGAGTTTCAGTTCCCCTCGCAATGATCTTAAGAGAGGAAGGCTGTGCCTTGTGGTCAGTTCATCCAAACGTAGGGAAGTTTTAGCGGTAGGGTGGTCCCTCGGGCTCGTGATGCTTTTCTTGCCAGTGCTTGCGTAGACGTTCCCGTATTCGGGCGCGCTTTTCCTGGTGTAGCTGTTGCAATCGCTGCCATTGCTCGGGGGTCAGGATTTCTTTAAGGTGTTCCCGGAAGCGTTCACGTTCACGCTGGCGCTGCTCCCAGTGTTGACGGAGAAGATCGCGGAGTTGTTCCTGCTGTTGAGAGGTTAGTCCTAAGCGCTTTTGTAGGCGTTCTATCCATCGCTCCCACCGTTTCTCGGGAGGGATAGGTTGTTGCGTCGTCTGCTGTTGCGCAAAGGAGGGAAGGGCCAGGGAGATTCCGAACACGGCGATGACAAGAGCTTTGAGGGCGGGTACCATTGGTTTTTTCCGTAGTGTGGAACAAGGGATTGCGTGCATTTAGAGCAATTGGGCGAGTGATAAGTTTAAGTAGGGGTGGGGCTCTATGGTGTCTGTGGACTGCTAATTTTGCTCACGACTGCAGCAGAGGGAAAGGGCAATGTCGGCGCTGCCAGTGGTGCTCAAATTTGGAGGGGCGGTATTACGCTCGCCAGAGGGTTTCATCGCGATGGCTCAGCGCCTGAGGGAATATGGCCGCACTGCACCTATGGTCGTTGTTATCTCAGCTTTCGGACGGGTGACGCAAGCTTTGGAAGCAATTGCTCGCACGGCACAGGTAGGGCAAGTTGAAGAAGCGTTGGAAGCAGCTTCGCAGCTTGTTTATCAGCACCGGGAATACGGGGCACAATTGCTCTGCTCAGGTGAGCAGGGTCGGATGGTGGATTATCTAGCGCGGTCGGCATTGCGCTTGAAGGAATATGTCCAGGGAATCGCTATCACGGGCGAACTAACTCCGCGAACGCTGGACCTCATTCGGGCTTTTGGAGAAGCGTGGGCTTTGGAGTTGACGGCGGCATTTCTCCGCGAGCAAGGATTTCGGATAACAACGTTGGACGCTACGGAACTCATCTGTACGGACACAAATCACGGGATGGCACAGCCTCTGCTGAAAGAGACGGCACGCAATGTGGAGGCATGTCTCCGTCCCCTGATATGTCCTGGCAGCATTGTGCTGACCCAGGGATTTGTTGCCCGTTCCGTACGAGGGGAGATTACGACGATGGGTCAAGAGAGCTCTTCGCTGACAGCGGTTTTGTTGGCGGCGTTGATTGGGGTAGAGGAAGTGCATTTTTGGACAGACGTTGCAGGTGTTCGCGTGTGCGATCCGGCTATCGTTCCGGATGCGGCGCTGGTAGCCCAACTGTCATACGAACAAGCAGCGCGAGTTGCCCGGGCAGGATTGCGTTTGCTGTATCCGCGGATGGTAGAGTTAGCCGAGCAGCGGGGATTGCGGTTGTACATCCGTTCAGCGTTTGCTCCAGGGGCGGGGCAGACTGTTGTGTCTGCTTCTCCCGGGATGATAACTCCGCTGATCGTCAGCCGGGAAAGGGTCTGGCTATGGAGGCTTTTGCCAACGGAGCTCAGTACGGAATTGCGGCTCCACCCCGTAGATGGGAGCACGCTCTTGGCTCGCTGGGAAGATGGGCAACACGTTTGGATGGTGACCAGTTCCGATATTTCATTGCCACTTTCAGCGGAGGAGGGCAGCATGATTACGCTCCTCTATACTACACCGCAGCAGGTAAGCGATCTTTTGTCGCTTTGCGCACGATTTCTGCGTGATGGTATCTCGCTGCGTCTCTGTCCGGGAGAGCACTTGCAGTGTTTTGTTCCAGAGCGTGCGCATGCTCTGCTTGTGGAGTCTTTCTGGCATGCTTTGTATTCAGAAGCCTCATTGTGCACGAAGCTTTCAGAGGCTGCGTCCTAAAGGGTGTGCTCGTCCAGGTGCCGAGTATGGAAGCGCCAACCTTGTTTGCACGACTCCAGCGGCGCCTGAAGTCCAGCACAGAGCCGGGTGAAGGACTTCGGTATGCTGCTGCGGTGAGGGTGGGGATCATGGCAGGGACGGTTCTGCTGTGTGGGTTGTTTTTCCCGTGGAGGCCGGGGGAAGTATCGTGGCAGCAGAACTTCTCATGGGGAGCTATTGGCCAACGTTGGCAAGGTCCGCCGATTGTGGCGGAATATACCTTCGTAGTGCGGAAGCCCGTCTCCGTATACGAGCGGGAGCAGCAAGAAGCGCTGGAGCAAGTGTTGCCCATCTTTTCCCGGCAACCGTACCGACCACGGGAGTTGGAGGAGCGCCTTTCAGGGCTTTTGGACAGTCTCTCTCGGGGGGTCTTACCATTGCCGACAGAGGTGGCGGAAGTAGGTCGGGAGCTCTTATCTCCGGGAAATGCAGCGGAGCTGGGACGTGTGCGACAGACGCTCTTGGCCATAGGAGATAGGGTCTTGCGACGCCCCGTCCTGAATATCTCCAAAGGGCAATTGGCAGCTCAACGAATCGCCGTCCGTGAGAGTCCAACGGTCGAGACAGTGCTTCCGTTGGCCGCTGTTCTTGATTCTTCTGAAGCGGCTCTTCTTGTCACAGAGCTCGTCCGGCAACAAATCCCACTGCGATGGCAACCGGTGGCACTGCCGATTGCATACCAGCTGATACGCCCGACACTGTTTTATGAAGCGGGGTTGACGGAGGCGCTGCGTCGTGCGGCACGTCAATCCGTCCCACGGACGTGGGGAATTGTTCAAGCGGGCGAGCTCATTGTTGCTCCTGGAGAGATTCTCACTGACACAACGATTGCCAAGCTGCATTCGTATGGCAATGCCCGATTGCTCTTGCAAGAACGCCGAGTGAAGTTGTCGACACTTATGGGCAGTTTTGGGCATGCGGCGCTGATCTGCTCGGTTCTCTTCATCTACCTGGGTTTTCTGCGGCCGCGGATCTTCCGCGATAATCTGCAGCTGGCAGGACTTGCTTTTGGACTGGTATGCATGGCAGCGTTGGCGTGGGGTTCACAGGCATTGAGTATGGAGCTTCCGTTGGAGTACTTGATTCTGTTGCCGGCGCTGTCCATGGTTGTTGCAATCCTGTTGGATTCGCGGACGGCATTCTACACGACTGTGACAGCATCGTTGCTCGTTGCAGGAGTTCGTCAGGGCGATTACCCAACGGGCTTAGCGCTGATGCTGGGGGGAATGTTGGCGGCATACACAGTGCGTGACTTGGAAAGTCGTCGGCAGCTGTTCCGCTCTCTCTTTTTCACAGCCTTAGGGATGGGGACGGCAGCACTGGTCTTTGGCATTGCCCAGGAGATGAGTATGGAGGGCATACTCCTTCGGTGTGGATTCATTGGGATCAATGCTGTCTTGTCGCCGATGTTGACTTTTGGCATCTTGCTGCTTCTGGAGCGCACCTTCAACCTCGTTACCGAGATGCGTTTGTTGGAGTATACCTCGCTGGAGCACCCATTGTTGCAGGAACTTCAGCAGAAGGCGCCGGGGACATATCAGCATTCGCTCAATGTTGCCCGCTTGGCCGAGCATGCTGCGCGGGCTATTGGAGCCAGGGCACTTCTGGTGCGGGTCGGTGCCTATTTCCACGACATTGGTAAGCTGACAAAGCCAGAATACTTTGCCGAAAACCAGATCGGGCTTGACAATAAGCATGACCGACTACCGCCGAAGAAGAGCGCTGCCATTATCCGGGAACATGTGACCGAAGGGATAGAGCTAGCACGAGCGTATAAGCTCCCGCAACAGATTGTAGATTTCATCCCTCAGCACCATGGTACGATGCTCATCCGTGCCTTCTGGCAAAAGGCTCTTGAGCAGGTGAAGACGCGCCAAGAGGCACCGCTGGCGGAGGAGGATTTCCGGTATCCTGGTCCCAAGCCTCAGACGAAGGAAGCAGCGATATTGATGCTGGCGGACGCTGCCGAGGCTCTGACCCATGCTCTCCCTACCAATGAGCCCGAGCAATTAGCGGCAGCCTTGGATGAGGTCATTCAGGAGCGGATACTGGATGGGCAGTTTCAAGAGTGTCCCCTCAGCTTCCGTGAGCTATTTCAAGTCCGGGATGCGCTTCTGGAGGGTATGATTGGTGTGCAGCATCGGCGGGTTGCCTATGGCTCAATGCCGACGACGGAGAAAGTCTTGTGATGATCCGCCTTGGTTACGGGAGTTTATCGCCCATCTGCGCTTTGAGCATGGGCTGTCGGAGAATACGCTCCAGATGTACGCTCACCATGCTCGGCGTTTGGGGAAGTTCTTGCAAAGCTTGGGGGTGTCCCATCCCGTCTATGCGCAGCTCCAGCATGTGGAGAGTTTTTTGCAGAAGCTTGAAGCAGATGGGCTTAGTGTGGCTTCGCGAGCTCAGTGCGTAGCCGCCATACGAGCTCTCTATCGTTTCTTTGCTCTGGAGGGGCGGGGGGAAAACGACCCGACGGAGTTGCTCATACTACCCCGGCGTCAGCGACCGCTTCCGGAGGTGTTGAGTGTGGCAGAGGTGGAGCGCCTGTTACAGCAGCCGGACGTTCGTACCGCTCGGGGAATACGGGACCGAGCCATTCTGGAGGTGCTCTATAGTTGCGGACTTCGGGTATCCGAGCTCTGCCAGCTCCGGCTGGGTGATGTTTTGTTTGCCGAAGAATTGGTCCGCGTCCGTGGAAAGGGGTCTCGGGAGCGTCTTGTCCCTATTGGGAAGCCAGCGCTGTGGTGGGTAGAGTACTACTGCCGGCAGGCGCGTCTGCTTTTACAGCGGCGACCAACAGACATCTTGTTTCTCAATGCTCGGGGTGGGGCTCTGTCACGGATGGCGGTGTGGAAGCTTGTACAGTGGGCAGCTCAGAAGGCTGGTATTTCCCGCGCAATCCATCCTCATACGCTCCGCCATAGCTTTGCGACGCACCTCCTGGAAGGTGGGGCAGACCTACGGGCTGTACAGGAGATGCTCGGGCATGCTCATATTGCAACTACGCAAATCTATGTGCACGTCGATCGGCTCTATGTCCAGGAGGTTCACCGCACATTCCACCCACGGGCACGATGAAGGGGTGGGGAGCTATCGGGGCAGCTATAGTGGGCACCGTCGTGGGGTATAGTAGCACGGTTCGGTTGGGAGTGGAGTCCTTTGTAGAGTTATATCGGGACAGCCTTCAAGGAAAGCGGTTGGCGCTGCTCACTCATGCTGCTGCCCGTTTGCCTGATGGGCGCCTTAGTTTGGAGGTGTTGAAGGAAAACTTCCGCATTGTTGCTGTATGGGCTCCGGAGCATGGTTTTTGGGGGACCTTCCCTGCCGGGGAATCGGTTCCTGACGAGCAGATTGCGGGGATTCCAGTGTTCTCGCTCTACGGGGCTCGACGTCGTCCACCGGCAGAGCTATTTCGAGCTGTGGATGCGGTTGTTGTCGAGTTGCAGGATATAGGGATTCGTCCGTACACGTATTTGAGCACGCTTGTCATGGTTATGGCAGCGTGTGCTGAATTTGGAGTCCCGGTGTATGTCCTAGACCGTCCGAATCCCCTGGGTGGAACAACAGTGGAGGGGGCCGTGCTGGATACAGCTCTACGGTCGTTTGTAGGAATGCTACCCATCCCCTATCGGCACGGGTGTACGTTTGGGGAGTTAGCCCGGATGGCAAACGAACAGGGGTGGCTTCCGCCCAGCAGTGACGGGCGGGTTGGCCGATGTTCGCTCACGGTGGTTCCTCTGCGGGGGTGGCGTCGCACGATGGTTTGGGAAGAGACCGGCTTGCCCTGGTTCCCCCCCTCGCCGAATATTCCGACCCCAACGGCGGCACGAGCCGCTGGTATCACCGGTATCTTCGGAGAGATGGGGCTATGGTACATTGGCATTGGTGGTACGACACCATTTCAGATTTTGGGAGCGCCCCAGTTTCCTGCGGAGCGTATAGTAGCGGAACTGCGGTCGGTACTGTTGTCATTGGGAGTCCGGGTTGGGGCAATCCGCTTCGTACCGCGGACTGGACAGTATGCCCGTCAGGAGTGCGAGGGGCTTTTCTTCTACCCTGAGGCTCGGCATGATGCTCGCTTCTTTGAAGCCTTCACTGTTATAGCTCCGATTGTGCTCCGGTCCATTCCTGACAGATGCCAGCGCGTAAATGCCCAGAGGTGGGAAATGGTGCAGAAGGTTGTGGGAGACCGTGAGTTCGCTTTAGCACTCTGTCGGGGTGAAGGATTAGCTCCGTGGGTAAACCGAGGGGTCGAAGAGTTTCAGAAGATTCGGCAGCGCTACTTGCTCTATCCATAAGGCATGCTCTGCTGAATGTGTAATTTTGCATGCTTTTGGGAAGTCCGCCTAGCGGAGGATAGGGTAATGTCATCGCCGAAGCTAGCATTGGTAGAGGAGATGTTGAAGGCAGAAGGAGAGGAGCTGCGACATAGCAGCTCTGGTGAGCAGACGGTCATAGCCGATTTTGGACCTGGTGATTACGTAGATGTTGCCTTTCGGGTTGTTGAGGGGGATAAGGAGCGGGTTCAGCACTTCCAAGGCATTGTTATGTATAAGCGTGGGCGTGGTCCTAGTACGATGGTGTGTGTGCGGAAGATTTCCCACGGGGTCGGGGTGGAGCGGATTTTCCCGCTGCACTCACCGGTGGTGGAAAGTATCAAAGTTCTGCGGAAGGGTCGGGTGCGGCGAGCGCGGATCTACTTCATCCGAGAGATGTCAGAGAAGCGCGTTCGGCAAAAGCTGCGCTATAGCTCCTAGACCGGATTGGTATGCTCCAAGTTGTGCAACACCAACGGACAGGTGCGGTAAGCCTGGTGGACGTACCTGTTCCCGACTGCATTCCGGAAGGGGTGAAGGTTCGTACGGCGTTTTCTCTTATCAGCGCAGGGACGGAGCGGGCCAGCGTTGCAACGGCTCAAGCGTCGCTGATTCGGAAGGTGCTGGAGCGCCCGGATTTAGTGCGCCAAGTATGGCAGAGTCTCCAGCGAGAGGGTATTGGAGCTACGGTGGAGAAGGTACGGGCACGACTCAACGCTTATAAAGCGCTGGGCTACAGTGCTGCTGGAGTGGTCGTGGAATCTCGCGTCCCAGAGTTTGTCCCTGGCGATCGGGTTGCATGTGCTGGGGCTGGGTATGCTGTTCATGCAGAGTACGTTACCGTCCCGCGGCGACTGGTGGTGCGAGTGCCAGAAGGGGTTCCACTGGAAGCGGCAGCGTACACTACCCTTGGTGCCATTGCACTCAATGGGATTCGCCAAGCGGACGTGCGAGTGGGGGAGCGTGTTCTCGTGATTGGCTTGGGGTTGCTTGGGTTGCTGACAGTTCAAATCGCTCGAGCAGCAGGCTGCCTGGTGGCGGGGATGGATAAGGAGCCGGCTACGTTCGCGCTGGCGCAGCAGCTTGGGTGTGAGCTGGTTGTTCCCAATACTGATGAAGCCATATCCGATATCTGGGGGTGGACTAATGCCGTGGGTGTGGATGCTGTGATTATCACCGCCAGTACATCCTCTAACGAGCCAATTGAACGCGCAATTGAAGCTGTGCGGAAACGCGGGCGCTTGGTTGTAGTAGGGGCCATAGGTATGGATATCCCACGGCAGCCCTTTTACGAAAAAGAGTTGGAGCTGCGGATCGCTACCAGCTATGGTCCTGGGCGCTATGACCCAGTCTATGAAGAGCAGGGACAGGATTATCCGATAGCTTACGTCCGCTGGACAGAGCAACGGAATATGGAGGCATTCCTCCAACTCCTAGCGACGGGGGCTGTACGGACGGAGCCTTTGACGACTCATCGGTTTCCTATCCAGCGGGCAACGGAGGCATATGAGCTCTTGACCCGTGGGCAGGAGCGGGCGGTCGGTATTCTGTTGGAATATCCTTCCGCTGCTGAGGGGAAAGGGGAAAGCAAAGTTATCCGACTGCGGGCTCCACAATATCGGGGTACAACGAGGCTTCGTCTCGGAGTCATTGGTGCTGGTAGCTTTGCACAGGCATACCTTTTGCCTGCTTTGAAGGAGCTGGAGGTAGAGTTTGTGATGTTGGCGAATGCAACACCTGTATCTGCACGAACGGTTGCTGAACGCTTCGGTTTCTCCTCTGCCACAACGGATGGAGAGGCTGTCATTGCTTCACCGGAGGTTGATGCAGTGCTGTGCGCAACTCGGCACGACACTCATGCTCATTTTGTTGTTCAAGCTTTGCGGGCGGGTAAGCCAGTTTTTGTGGAAAAACCTCTTGCCATTACACCGGGACAGCTCTATGACATTGAGCAAGCCCTTGCTGAGCATGGGGGCGTGTTGATGGTTGGCTTCAATCGTCGCTTTAGCCGTCCCTTGCGGGAGATAGAGGCATTTCTGAAGGGTTCCCCGATGCCGTTGAGCATTCTCTATCGTGTCAATGCAGGCTTGTTGCCGCTTCACCATTGGCTCCATGATCCTCGGCAGGGTGGGCGCATTGTGGGGGAGGCGTGTCACTTCATTGACTGTATGGTGTTCCTAACCGGCTCGCTCCCTGCGGCTGTGTCAGCGACGGCAGTTCGTCTTCCTGAGCCGGATGCTGGGGAGTGTGTTAGTGCTATCATCCGTTTCCGTGATGGGTCGGTTGGGACGCTTTTGTATATCACCAATGGTGCTGCTGGGCTTGGCAAGGAATTCTGTGAGGTCTTTTCCCACGGGCGTGTTGCCCGGATGGAAGATTTCCGCCGGGTGGAATTCATTACCGGGCGCCACCGACGAGTACGTCGCTACGATGGTTCAAAAGGGCATCGGGAGCAGATGCGTTCCTTTGTGGAGGCAGTTCGTACGGGGATGGCACCGATACCGTACGAGCAGTTGCGAGCGGTGACGGCAACGACGTTTGCTCTTCAGGAAGCTTTGCGCACGGGTACGTGGGTAGACGTGGAAGCATTTTTGGCGGCAGAATGGGCACGGCGGAGTCCTCCATCACCGTCCCTTTCCTTGACTTAGCCTTGCAGCACCAGCCTCTGCAGGAGGAGCTCCGGCAGGCATTTGAACGCGTGCTCCAAACGCAGCAGTTTGTCCTCGGACCGGAAGTGGAGGCATTAGAGCGGGAGTGCGCAGCATACGTTGGGCTACCGGCGGCGGTAGCGGTTTCCAGCGGTACGGATGCTCTCTTGGCGCTGCTGATGGCTTTGGGGGTAGGACCAGGAGATGAGGTGATTGTCCCGACGTGGACCTTCTTCGCAACGGCTGGGGTTGTTGCTCGCCTCCATGCCCGTCCGGTTTTTGCGGATGTGGAGCCATGGGGTTTTGGCATCCGAACCGAAGAGGTGGAGCGGTGCTATTCGGCTCGGACGAAGGTTGTTCTCCTTGTCCATCTCTATGGCCAGATTGCCCCGGAGGTGGAGGCAATCCGAAGACTGTGCCAGCAGTATGGGATAACTCTGGTGGAAGATGCAGCCCAAGCCTTTGGGGCGCAGTATCGAGATGGGCGCGGCGTTGGACAGTTCGGATGTGCCGCAGCTGTTTCGTTCTATCCCACGAAGAATCTGGGAGCGTGGGGTGATGCGGGGATGATCGTCACGGCCGATGGCGAGCTTGCCCAACGGTTGCGCTTGCTCCGGAACCATGGGATGGCGGAGCGCTATGTCCACCAGTTCGTAGGTGGGAATTTCCGTATGGATGCCATTCAAGCGGCGATCCTACGGGTGAAGCTGCGTTATCTTCCACGATGGAATCAGCAGCGACGTCAAATAGCCCATCGCTACAACCAACTTTTCCGAGAGATAGGCTTGGCAGATACAGCGGGTGCTCAGGAATTTGATGAGGCAAATCGAGTTCTTTTGCCAGCGGAACTCTATGCCGGGCAGGTGGATATGCCGCATATTTACCACCAGTATGTCGTGCGAGTGCGACGTCGCGATGAACTGCGCCGGTATTTGGTAGCCCGAGGGATTGGGACGGAGGTATACTACCCTATTCCCCTGCATCGGCAACCGGCTTTTCGTGCGTTAGGGTACCGGCAAAGGGACTTTCCAGTGGCGGAACGTTTAGCCGAAGAGGTGCTTGCGCTTCCGATTTACCCGACGTTGACTCCTGCTCAACAGGAAGCGGTTGTCGGTGCTATTGCAGATTTCTTCCGGCGGTATGACTGAACTATCCCGCAGCGTTGGTGTGGCGCTTGCTATCCCTTCGCTTCCCTCGCGGTGGGCAATTGGGGACTTGGGTCCAGCAGCATATGCTTTTGCTGAACGTTTGGCTCAGGCAGGTGTGCGCTACTGGTTCCTTCTGCCCTGGGGACCGACGGCGTCGGCGCTGGATCATTCCCCGTACAATGCCTTATCTGCTTTTGCCGGCAATCCGCTGTGGATCAGCCCCGAGCAGCTTGTCTCCGATGGGCTATGCCGACGCTACGAGATAGAGCGTCTCCATCCGTATGTGCCTTGGGTCAATTATGAAGCTCTCGGCAAGGAGCGTTTGGCGTTGCTGTGGCATTGCTTTCAAAACCGTGCGCGCTGGCGCTTTCTGGAACCAGAAGTAGAGCGTTTCTACCGAGAGGAGCAAGAGTGGTTGGAGGAGTGGACTCTCTTTGCCCTATTGCGTGAACTTGCTGATGAGAAGCCTTGGTACCAATGGGAAGCACCGTACCGAGACCGGGAGCAGGAGGCAATAGCAGAGGTGCGGCGTCGCTATGCTCAGAGGCTTCGCTTCCATGGTTGGGTTCAGTTTCTCTTTTTCTGGCAGCTTCGCCAGTTATCGGAGTGGTGCCGGCTCCACGGAGTAGAGCTTGTGGGAGATTTTCCGCTCTTTGTGGCGCACGATAGTGCGGACGTCTGGTCACATCCGGAGTACTTCCTGTTGGGGGCTGCAGGAAACTCGCTGGCAGTGGCAGGGGCACCACCGGATGCCTTTAACCCCGAGGGGCAGTGGTGGGGACAACCGTTGTATCGGTGGGAGGTTCACCAAGCGGATGGTTTCCGTTGGTGGATACGGCGGGTGGAGCATGCCCTGCGGTACGTGCGGTGGCTGCGTTTTGACCATTTTCGCGGGTATGCTGCCTGCTGGACGATCCCTGTCGGGGCGAAAACAGCCGCCGAGGGCTTCTGGAGTGCCTCTCCTGGTCGGGAACTTCTCGGTGCCCTCCAACGCCGATGGATGCCCTTGCCGGTGATACCGGAGGACTTGGGCACGATTACGCCCGACGTGGAGTTACTCCGTCGAGATTTCGGGCTTTCTAGCATGCGGGTTCTTTTGTTTGCCTTTCCGAGCCCGGCTTTCAATCCTCATGCGCCGCATAACATTGGACGGGAATGTGTGGTGTGGACGAGTGTCCACGATACTCCACCGGTCCGAGGCTGGTTTCGGCAGAGTTCTGAGCAAACTCGCGAAGCTTTCTGGCGCTACTGTGGGCGACGTGTTCGCGAATCGGCGGTGCCCCGGGAATTTCTGCGCTTGGCACTTCAATCGTCTGCATGGTTGGCAGTGGTGTCAGTGCAAGACCTGTGTGGTTTGGGAGAGGAAGCGCAGATGAATCGTCCAGGCACTTCCTCTGGCAACTGGCGCTGGCGTCTGCCGCCGGGTATGCCCCGGAAATCCCAGTGGCAAATGTTGGCAGAAATGTCAGCTCTTTTTGGTCGTCAAAGGTAGCAATGTACCGATTTTCGTTTGGCAACGCGACTCTTACAGGACGGCTCTCTGTGATGTCATCGCGGACGTGGCACGTTGAGGATGCGGCAGAGCTCTATAACATCGCTGGCTGGGGCGCGGGGTATTTCAGCATCAACGAGCGTGGCAATGTTATTGCCCGCCCTCGGAAGGACTATCCGGTCGTGGTAGACCTGAAGGAACTGATGGATGAACTTCTGCTGCGTGACATTACCCCGCCGGTCCTTATCCGTTTCTTGGACATCCTGGGCGACCGCATTGAGAAGCTGTGGAACTGCTTTCAGCAGGCGATAGCAGAGTACGGATATCGTGGGCAGTACTACAACGTCTATCCCATCAAAGTCAACCAGCAGCGTCCAGTTGTGGAAGAGATTGTCCGTCACGGGCGGGATTTCAATGTGGGTTTGGAGGCGGGTTCCAAACCTGAGTTGCATGCCGTACTGGGGATTATGGAAAACCCGGATGCGCTTATCATCTGCAATGGTTACAAAGACAGCGATTTCATTGAGTTAGCGCTATTGGCCCAGAAGATGGGCAAACGGGTGTTCTTGGTTGTGGAGAAACTCAATGAGCTTCACCTCATTGCTGAGATTGCTGAGCGGGTTCGGGTCCATCCGAACTTGGGAATTCGCATCAAGCTATCCAGCTCTGGTAGTGGGCGTTGGGAAGAATCAGGTGGGGACCGCAGTAAGTTTGGGCTTAGTTCTAGTGAGCTGTTGGAAGCTTTAGAATTTGCCAACGCTTACGGGATTGGCTCAAGCATTCGGCTTTTGCATTTTCACTTGGGGAGTCAGGTTACCAATATTCGACGCATCAAGAGTGCACTGCGCGAAGCTGCGCAGTTCTATGTTCAGCTTCGTCTCATGGGCTATCCAATTGAATTTGTGGACGTAGGGGGCGGATTGGGGGTTGACTACGATGGGACACGGTCATCTGCTCCGAGTAGTGCCAACTACTCCATCCAAGAGTATGCAAACGACGTTGTTTCTGCTTTAGCCGAAGCAGCCTCTGCACGAGAACTTCCCTGTCCGCATATCATTACGGAGGCTGGTCGAGCCTTGACGGCGCATCATTCCGTGCTGATTTTCAATATCTTGGAAGCTACCACCCTTCCCCAGTGGCCCGAGGAGGAGTCACCTCCAGAGGTAGCACATCCCCTGGTCCATGATCTCTACGAACTCCTCCAGACACTTTCCTCCCGCACGATGCTAGAGGCCTGGCACGATGCTCAGCAATATCGGGAACAGTTGCTGGAACTTTTCAATGTTGGGCTTGTAGACTTGCGGACCCGTGCCCTCGGAGAGCGACTTTTCTGGAGTATTGCCCGCCGCGTTCACCAATTGAGTCAGCAGATGAAGCATCCGCCGGAGGAGTTGCGCTATCTGCCTCACATGCTGGCAGATAAGTACTTTGCGAACTTTTCTCTCTTTCAGTCCTTACCCGATGCTTGGGCAGTAGACCAGCTTTTCCCCGTTATGCCTATTCACCGATTGACGGAGCCGCCGACGCGGATTGCCACCGTACAGGATATTACGTGTGATTCTGATGGGCATCTGGACTCTTTCGCCTGCGCCCGAGCACATTTGCCCTATCTGCCTGTCCACGAGCTTCGTCCCCATGAGCCTTACTACATCGGAGTCTTTCTTGTAGGGGCATACCAGGAGATTCTCGGGGACCTGCATAATTTGTTCGGTGATACCAACACAGTGCACGTTCGGGTTGAAGAGGACGGATACCGCATTGAGCAAGTGGTCGATGGAGAAACGATCGCAGATGTGTTGAGTTATGTACAGTTCAATTCTAAGCGCTTGGTGCGAACGATGGAGGCATGGGTAACCTCTGCGGTCAAGGAGGGACGGATTTCATTACAGGAAGGGCGGGAGTTCCTGGCGATTTACCGGTCTGGCTTGTATGGGTACACGTACCTGGAATGATACTCTCCTGGAAGTTGCTTGTTCTAGGGATAGGAACGATGGCGGGAGTCCAAGCCCAAGAGCTAGTGAGTTCATACCACACGCACCTGCCGGACAGCCGTACGGCGATAGTACACCGGGGGTTTGGCTCCGCTGCTGATGAGCGAGCCTGGACCGTAGTGCTTGCAGTATCACTCCCTCTTGCGCAACTCCGGGATAGTCTCTGGCTCGTCGGGGTTGTGAGTCATCTGCTCCAGGCAAACTCCCTGAATGATATTGGCTTTAACCCGCGCGGAGCTCGCTGGGAAGAGCAGCTTGCAGTGATATGGCACCGTGCTTCTTGGACCCTCTATGGTGGGTTGCTCCATTTTTGCAAGCATGAGATTGACAACGCTGACCCACCGGATACCGACGAGCCCGTCAGGGGATACCAACCCACAAAGCGCGTCATCATTCTCCATGGACCTTTCGTAGGTCTGCGGTATCACCAGTACTGGACGTCATGGTGGAAGAGTGTCGTAGAGGGTCGCCTGCACTTTTTCCCAATAGCACAGGACTACCGAATCCGTGGTTCGGATGATCTTCGTTGGCGCCAGCTACGTGGCTCGTTTGTTCTTCGGGTATCCTCAGTGGGGGACCTGGGGTTATTACGTAAATTTGTAGAAGTAGCATATCGGTCGGCCCTCTTTGTCTTTCCGTTATTGGCGCGACATGAGTACCGAGCAGAAGCTGGGGTAGCTCTTGGTTGGTTGCCCATGGGGTTCTTCGTGTATTGGGAACAGCTCTTTGATGATCTTTCGCGTCCCTTCCCACACTTTTCGCGAAGTGTTGGCGTGGGACTGCGGTGGTATCCCAACGCGGACAGCAAATAGATATGTGCCTTGGAATAGGGGAAGCAAGCGATGAGGCAAGTATTGTGCTTTCTAATCATCGGGGTCAGCACTACGGTTTTTGCTCTGCCCCTTGGGTGGGTTCAAGGGTTTGTAGAGAACCGAGGGCAGTGGGATGTACCTTTTGTGTACGTCTACGCTAAGCCTACCCTCACTGTTGGTGTTCTTCCGACGGGGTTAGTCTTTGATGTTTATGAACAGAGGGCGGAAATCCTGCCCCACGGACGTTTAGAACTTCCGCAGAAACGCGTCCACCGCCGTGGACACGTTATCTGGTTGACCTTGGAAGGGGCAGCTCCGAGTATGGCGCGAACACAGGCATCTGAAACAGCCTTCCTCCACTTCCTGCGGGGACGAGATCCAAGTAGATGGCACGGCTTTATCCCGATTGCTCGCGTGATTGAGCTCCCCGAGCTCTATCCTGGAATCGCATTGCGCTTATGGGGGCTCCCGGAGGGACCTCGGTATGATTTTATCCTCCAGCCTGGAGCAGATCCAAGCAGGATCCGACTGCGGATTACGGGAGCCGAGGGGATAAGCCTTGCTGCAGACGGCACGGAAGTGCGCTTTTTCGGGGCCCAGGGACCGATCCTCTTCCACGCCAACCTACGTGCATATCAAGAGATCGGCGGTCGGCTGATATCTGTACCGGTGGGTTTCCGAGTAGAGGGCTCGGAATCGGGGTCGTATCGGCTTGGCTTTGCCCTCGGCGATTACAATCCGCGGTATCCGCTCATCATTGACCCGGTCGTCTACACTACCTGCATTGGCTCCGGTGCGGATGAGAGGGCCCCCTCCTTGACCCGACTTCCCGACGGGAGCATTCTGACAGTTGTCCAAGCAGAGGAGCTTACCTTCCGGATGACACCGGGAGCTTACGACACAACGTACAATGGCTTAACGGATGCTGTCGTGCTGAGGTTGGATGCCGCGTTGCAGCGATTACTCTTTGCCACGTACTTGGGGGGAAGTGGCTCCGAATTCCCCATTGTGGTTGGGGTAGAAGCTGGGGGAGAAATCCTGGTCGGTGGTTCGACGAACTCTCCGGACTTCCCGATCCGGAATGCCTACCAGCAGCAGCTGCGAGGAGGGGTAGATTTGTTTGTAACTCGGCTCTCAGTGCAGGGAGCCACACTACGGTGGTCCACTTATGTGGGGGGGAGCAGCGACGACATTGCGACAACAGGTTCTGTCCGCCGGGATGGCATTGTCGTCCTTGCAGGACGCACTCAGTCGTCTAACTATCCCACAACTTCAGCGGCGTACCAACGGACGTACAGTGGGAATTGGGATGTCTTCCTGAGTGCTGTTAGCAACACAGGGGCCTCGCTCACCTTTTCCACTTACCTTGGTGGTTCGGATAATGAGACAGCCTGGGACGTTTACACGGATCCGGAAGGATACACCTACCTTTGCGGGGAGACAGCTTCCTCCAACTTCCCGAATTACCCGGTGCCGACAATGGGAAATCCTGGATCTCGCCCGTATGATAGGGACTACAATGGTGGTGCGCGAGACGCTTTCGTGGCCAAATTCCGACCAACCAGTGCGACGCTTCAGTATTGTACGTTCCTGGGTGGCAATCAAGAGGATTATGCCACGGGCATTGTTGCCCGCGATAATGGGGAAGTTTGGGTTGTGGGGGTGACACGTTCAGCGAACTTTCCCGTTACTGGGCCGCCCTATCAACAGCAGATTGCCGGCGGAGCCGATGGGTTTCTTTGCCGTTTTTCTAGTTCGGGACTGGGTACGTCGGCGCTATTGTACTCTACGTTTCTCGGGGGCAGCAGCGATGAGGAACCACGTATTGTGCTGGAGTACTCCAATGCCCCGATTGTGCTGGGATGGACCCGTTCGGGGAACTTCCCCGTAACCTCCGATGCGCATAGCCGGAACTTGGCTGGGGGACAGGACCTCTTCGTGACGGTGTTTCCGGATCTGATGCCTTTGCAGCTGAGCTACAGTAGCTTCATTGGAACGCTCCGTGATGAGCGTCCATTGGATGCAGTTATAGACCAGCGTGGGGACTTCTACATTGTCGGGGAGACAAATTCCGAGAGCCTGTGCTCGGTCGTACGGGGAGGATTCCAGGAGACCTACGGCGGGGGTGCGACGGATGCTTTCGTGCTTAAGTATGTGAGAGCAGTCCTGACGCTGTTTTCACCACGTGGGGGAGAGCGCTTGTGTACAGGTTCAGCGCTCAATATTGCATGGATTGCATCGGGAACCGCGCCAGGAGATAGCTTCCGGATTGAGCTGAGTGCGGATCGCCGTCAGTGGACACCCATTGCAACGACGACAGGCATAAATTACCTGTGGGCGATCCCAGCTTCTCATCCCACTGGACGTTTCTGGCTGCGGATAGTGCATCTCCCTACTGGGCTGGCTGATGAAAGTGATTCTGCCTTTACGATTGTGGCCCCTCCTACTATCGTCCAGCAGCCACCGGATACAGTCCAGCTCTGTGTTGGGGACACCTTGTTGTTGGAGGTCGCTGCCGTTGGTGATTCGCTCAGCTATCAGTGGTATCATTCTGGGGCGGAGATTCCGGGAGCTCGGCAGGCGGTCTTGCGCTTGCCGATAACGGGCCTAGCGCAGGCAGGGCAATATAGCGTGCGTGTCCGGGGAGTGTGCCCGCCAGAAGTCAGAAGTCGGGGAACACAGGTTCTGGTGGAAGAGCGCCCGCATATCGTGCAGCAGCCAAAAGATGTCGATGTGGAGCCAGGACGGCAGGCATGCTTTGCAATCGCTGCTGCTGGAGGAATGTCACGCCGGTATCAGTGGCTCAAGGATGGAGTACCGATACCAGGCGCGCAGGATACGGTCTACTGTATCTCAGCAGTTTCAACGGCCGACACTGGACGATATCAGTGCGTCGTGTGGAACCGATGTGGGAGCGATACCAGCCAGGCTGGGTTTCTGCGCCTCCTTGTGAGCGTGAGTGAAGGGAATGAGTGTGGAGAACCGCAATTCCGGTGGATTCCCTCTCCGATAGCTCCACAGCGACTACAGCTAATACTGCCTCCTGGCTTGGAAAGCGCACGAGTGCTGCTCTACTCCGTTTTAGGACAACTTGTTGCCCAGGGGAGAGGAGATATCTCCGTTGAACAGCTGCCCAGCGGAGTGTACTGGCTTGTTGTGGAAAGCACTCCGCAGCGGTGGATAAAGAGCGTTGGGCTTGTGCGTTAGCGCTTCCAGATATGTTTACCGCAGAACGGTTCTGGGAGTAGCTCTTCGAGCCACCACAGAGTGCGCTGTTGCCGCCGAGCCCCTTCAGCTGAGATGAGGAGGTGAGGTGCAAAATCGTGCAGAAGTTGCCGGCATGCTCCGCAGGGGGATATAGGAGCTTCTGTGTCTGTGACCAATGCTAACAGCACGAATTCCCGTCGTCCATTTGTGACGGCATGACCCAGGGCAACCCGTTCGGCACACAGAGTTAGCCCGAAACTGCTACACTCTACATTGCAGCCGTGCCAGAGAGCACCATCACTGGATAGCAGGGCTGCCCCTACAGGGAAGCGGGAATAAGGTGCCCATGCGTGGTGGAGCGCAACAGAAGCAGCGCGATGGGCTTCTTCCACTTGGGCGATGAAGGAGTCATAGAGGAGCCGGTGTTTCTCGCACCATTGCCGGGCTTCTTCCTGAACAGAGGGCTCGGCAGAGGTGTGAAGCAGGTAATAAGCCACAGCTGCAGCATGCCATGTGGGCTCATGTAATAAGTGGCGAGGCATTTAAGGAGCTGGGTTAGTGTGGTAGACGGCAGAGCCTTCCTGCCATGCTACATTCAGGGTACGGGCAGCCAAGGCATCGTTAAGACGGCGCACGGGAGTACGGTGAGGAGCAGAACGAAGGAGTTCGGGATGGGTCTGTGCTTCCTCAGCAATCTGTAAAAGTGCTTCCGCGAAAGCATCCAGTGTCTGTTTCGTTTCAGTTTCTGTAGGCTCAATCAGCATGGCTTCGGGCACGATGAGAGGGAAGTAGATCGTTGGAGCGTGAAAACCGTAGTCTAATAGCCTCTTGGCAATATCCATGGCCCGCACGCCAAAGGCTTTGAAATCCGCGGCTGTGACCACGAATTCGTGCATGGGGGGTTCTGGGTACGGTTGTCGGTATACGTGTCGGATGCGGCTCAGCAGGTAGTTGGCATTGAGGATAGCGTCTCGGCTAACTCGTTGCAGCCCTTCGGCTCCGAGCATGCGGATGTAGGCATAAGCCCGGATGAACATGCCGACGTTACCGAAGAAGCTATGGACTCGCCCAATGCTCTTGGGAGCGTCCCAGTCCAACTCATACCGTCCATTCCGGTGGACGATGCGAGGAATAGGTAAGTACGGGCGTAGACGTTCGCTGACGCAGACGGGACCAGAACCGGGGCCGCCTCCCCCGTGGGGGGTAGAGAAGGTTTTGTGGAGGTTAATGTGGAGGCAGTCTACTCCCATATCTCCGGGGCGAACAAGCCCGACGAGGGCGTTCAGATTTGCTCCGTCCATATAGAAGAGGGCGCCGGCTTGGTGAACGAGCTGCTCAATGGTGAGCACATCCCGTTCAAAGATGCCAAGGGTATTGGGATTGGTCAGCATAAGGGCGGCTACATCATCGCCGAGATGGCGTTCTAGGTCGGCAATGTCAATACGTCCGGCAGCGTTGGAGCGGATCGTAACAACTTCAAAGCCTGCCATTGCTGCCGAAGCAGGGTTTGTGCCGTGGGCGGAGTCAGGAATGAGGATTTTCCGCCGCTGAAAGTCCCGACGGTCGTAGTGGTAGGCACGGATCATGAGGACCCCGGTCAACTCCCCTTGGGCTCCTGCTGCTGGCTGGAGGGAAACATCGGCTAAACCCGTGATGGTCTTGAGTGCCTCTGTAAGTTCGTACATAAGTCGTAACAGGCCTTGGACTGTCTCTTGCGGCTGTAAGGGATGGGCATAGCGGAAGCCTTCCAGGCTCGCTACTCGCTCGTTGAGCTTGGGATTGTATTTCATTGTGCATGAGCCTAGTGGATAGAAGCCGGTGTCTACGGAGTAGTTCAGTTGAGATAGGCGGACGTAATGGCGCAGCAGTTCGGGTTCACTGACTTCTGGTAGCTCAGCCGGGTGTTTCCGTAGGAGACGAGGTGGAATGTGCTCCTCAAGGGGTTGGGGAGGAACATCCAGCGGAGGGAGCGAATATGCTCGGCGACCAGGTCGGCTTTTCTCAAAGATGAGTGGTTCCATGGACACCCTCGTGCGATTGATTTTGCAACATCTGAAGTGCTTTGCAGGCAGCCTGCTGTTCAGCTTCTTTCTTACTCCGTCCGATGCCGATTCCGAGGCACTGCTCTTTGAGGTACACTCCAACGACAAACTCCTTAGCGTGATCGGGGCCACGCTCTTCTAAAACGCGATACTGTGGAATGCTCTCGCCGTGAGCTTGGGCGTATTCCAAGAGGAGGCTTTTGTAGTTGGTGTCTTGGAGCAACTGTTCTTGTTCGGCGATAGGCAAGAGGCGTTCTTGGACCAGCCGCCGGGCAGTAGCAAGACCTTGGTCCAGGTATACAGCTGCAATGAGGGCTTCTAGCGCGTTTGCCAGGAAGGCGTCACTGCCTTGTTCTAAAGCCCGTCGGGCACTATGGCTCATGGTTAGTAGGCGTTCCAGGGACAGGCGGCGGGCACAGACGGCCAGAGTGTGGCGGTTGACTAACCAAGTTCGGCGTTTGGTTAATTCACCCTCAGGGAGCTCTGGGTATTGGGCAAAGAGATACTCCGCCGTTAGGAAGCCCAGAAGGGCATCACCGAGGAATTCCAGGCGTTCGTTCGACCTCACTCCAGGTCTGTGGAGGCGTGGTAAGGCTGAGCGGTGCAGGAACGCCTGTTCGTAGTAAGCGGGGTTTTGGATAGGGAACCCTAGGGCTTCCTCTAGCCACCGACGCTGCGCTGGAAGAAGCGTTTCCATTGAAGGGAAAAGCTGGGTGGCTACCTTCCGAATAGGCGAAAGCTCGCTGCAGAGAGTGTGTCGAAGTCGTCGGAGGAGCGCGTGTAGCTTACTCCTGAAATTCCGTAAAGCAGAGAGTTGCATTGTGCCCGCCGAAACCAAACGCATTACTCAAGGCTGCCCGGACACGGCGTTGGACCGGTACATTGGGGACGTAGAAGAGGTCGCATTCCGGATCCGGGGTCTGGTAGTTAATCGTCGGTGGCAACGTCTGGTGAACAATAGCCAGCACGGTAGCGATTGCTTCTACGGCGCCGGCTGCACCTAAGAGGTGACCGGTCATAGATTTTGTTGAGCTTACCGCCAAGCGATAGGCATGCTCACCGAAGAGGGTTTTGATTGCAAGCGTTTCTGTCTTGTCGTTGTATGGGGTAGAAGTACCATGGGCGTTGATGTAGTCAATATCGGTGGGTTGGAGACCAGCATCTTCCAGCGCCCATTGCATGGCGAACACTGCTCCTTCCCCATTCGGAATCGGCTGGGTGATATGGTAAGCATCGTCACTGAGACCAACCCCTGCTAATTCGGCATAGATTTTCGGGGCATTGCGCCGGAGGGCGTGATCCAGAGCCTCGAGGATAAGGATTCCTGCGCCTTCTCCCATGACGAATCCATCTCGGTGGGCGTCAAAGGGGCGGCTGGCAGTTTGAGGCGAATCGTTCCGGGTAGAGAGGGCTTTCATGGCGTTGAAGCCTGCAACGCCCATTGGGCAGATGGCAGCTTCACTTCCTCCAGCGATGACGATATCAGCAGAGCCGCGCTGGATCAGCATGAAGGCATCGGCGATGGCGTGCGCCGATGTCGCGCAAGCAGAGACTGTGCTGTAGTTTGGTCCTTTCAGGCCATAGCGGATGGCGATGAGGCCAGGTACAATGTCCACGATGAACATCGGGACAAAGTACGGGGAGATGCGGTCCGGATTTCCATTGCGCTCAAACAAACGGAGCTGTTGTTCGTGATACGTCCACATGCCACCCACGCCGGAGCCAACGACGACGCCGACACGCCGTGTATCCAGGCGACCAAAGTCCAGTTCAGCGTCTTCTACGGCCATGACCGCTGCCGACATGGCGAATTGAGCAAACAGATCCATGCGCTGGATATCTTTGCGGCTCATGTGCAGCAGCGGATCATAGTTTTTAACCTCGCAGGCAAAGCGGGTTTCGAACTTGGAGGCATCAAAGCGGGTGATGGGAGCAGCACCGCTCCGTCCCTCCATCATTGCTTGCCAAAATTCAGCTACGGAGTTCCCAATTGGGGTAACTGCCCCCATCCCCGTGACAACTACACGACGACGGTTGCGGTTGTGCATCGCCTCAGTTGCCGCCTGTGCCTCCTCCACCTTGGTCGGCAAGACGCTGCTCAATGTAGCGGACGGCATCACCTACGGTGCGAATTTGCTCGGCGTCGGAGTCTTCAATGGTGAGGTTGAATTCCCGCTCAAACTCCATAATCAGCTCCACAATGTCCAGAGAATCAGCCCCGAGGTCATGCATGAAGGATGCCTCCAGGGTTACCTGTGATTCCTCAACCCCGAGCTTCCGCACGATGATATCGCGGACACGCTGCTCAACGTTGTTCATCGCTACGTTCCCGATTTGCTTGTGAGACCAACCAACTCCATGGAAGGGTATTACAACGAGAGTCCTCCATCGGCAATGATGGTCTGCCCGGTAATGTAAGAGGCATCTGGCGAGGCCAAGAAGGCGACAACGGCTGCAATCTCCTCCGGAGTCGCCACACGCCCCAAGGGGATAGCTCCTTGGAGCGCCTTCCGTTGCTGTTCGGATAGCTGTGCTGTCATTGCTGTCTCTACATAGCCGGGCGCTACGCAGTTTACTAAAATATTGCGTGATGCTAATTCCTTTGCCACAGCACGGGTCAGCCCAATCAGTCCAGCCTTGGACGCGGCATAGTTGGCTTGTCCGGCGTTTCCCATAATGCCGACTACGGAACCGATGTTAATGATGCGCCCGTAGCGCTGTGGAATCATAAGGCGAGTAGCGGCTCGGATGCAGAGGAAAGCACTGCGGAGATTCGTGGCAAGGACCCGGTCCCAGTCTTCTAAGGTCATGCGTGCAATGAGCCGATCGGCGGTAATGCCGGCATTATTGACCAGGATATCCAGCCGTTGAGCTTCCTTTTGAATGGTGGCAAAGCAGCGTTCCACATCTGTTTCCTGGGCCACGTCTGCAGAGAGGAAGACAACGCGATATCCTTCCCGATTGAGCTCCTCTTGGAGCGCTTGTGCTTGCTGAGTGCTTCTGTGATATGTAGCGTAAACGAAGGCACCTTCACTGGCTAAGCGGCGAACGATGGCTTCCCCGATACCGCGAGAGCCACCCGTGACGAAGGCAACTTGACCTTGGAGGCGCATCAGGGTCGTTGGAGGCGTCGTACATCTTCTGCTGTATCGATGCCTCGGACGACAGCGTCCGAAAGCGTTCGTCGGACTAGACCCTGTAGGACTTTTCCAGGACCTACTTCTACGAACTCCCGGATGCCGTCGGCATACATACGGTGGAGGATTTGCTTCCATTGCACAGGGGAGGTAAGCTGTGCAATCAATGCTTCCCGGAGCTGGGTGACATCGTGCAGAGGTTCGGCAGAGACATTACAGTAAATCGGCATCCGGGGAGAGTGGAAAGGGGTCTGCGCAATAGCCTCGGCCAAGCGCTGGCGCGCCGCTTCCATCAGTGGGGAATGGAAAGCTCCACTGACAGCAAGCTCAACAACTTTTAGGGCACCGGCAGAGCGAAAAGCATCTATAGCTGCTCGGGCTAAGGAGGCCGAACCTGAGACGACAAGTTGTCCAGGGGCATTGTAATTTGCCGGTACGAGCACCTCACTATCGCTGGAGAGTCGGGTGCAGAGTTCCTCTACGACGGCGTCTTCCAATCCTAAGACTGCCAGCATTGTTCCTGCTTGGTGAGAGGCAGCTTCTGCCATGAGTTGTCCGCGTAGCTGCACCAGACGGAGGGCATCTTCAAACTCTAGGACTCCAGCAGCATAGAAGGCAGAATACTCACCCAGCGAATGCCCAGCAACAGCTGTCGCAGGCAGAAGCTCCCGGACTAACTCTACGAGAATGGCTTCGTGGACAAAGAGTGCGGGCTGAGTGTATTGGGTTTGTCGCAAGAGTTCTTCAGGTCCTTCAAAGCAAATGCGCCCCAGTTCAAATCCGAGGATAACTTCTGCCTGCCGAAGGCGTTCCTGGGCATAGGGAAATGCCTCTACGAGACTTCGTAACATGCCAACATACTGAGATCCTTGACCGGGGAAAAGCCAGGCTCGCATGGGATTAGTCTGGTTTCGGCAGGCTCCACCGCAAGTAGACGGCGCCCCAAGTATAGCCGGCACCAAAGCTGACCAGGATAAGCCGATCACCGTAGTTAAGCTTACCGGCGTAGTACCATTCAGAAAGGCAAAGCGGAATAGTGCCCGCTGTGGTATTCCCGTAGCGATCAATGTTGACCATTACGCGCTCCATGCTCAATCCCATGCGTTCCGCTGTTGCAGTGATAATGCGGAGGTTTGCCTGGTGGGGAACCAGCCACGCAATGTCCTCAGCTCGCAATCCGTTCCGTTGCATGAGCTCCAAGGTCACCTCTGCCATGCGCAGGACTGCCTCCTTGAAGACAGTGCGCCCTTCCTGGAAGACGTAGTGCTCTTTGTTCCGGACTGTTTCCTCCGAGGCTGGTTTTGCGCTGCCGCCAGCAGGCATGTAGAGATATTTGCCACCTTCACCGTTCATGTAAAGAACGCTATCCAGAATGCCGACCTCGGGATCGTCACTGGGTTCGAGGAGAACCACACCTCCCGCATCCCCGAAGAGAACCGCCGTTGCACGGTCTTGGAAGTTAATAATTGCGCTCATCTTATCGGCACCACACAGGAGGAGCCGCCGGGAAAAACCCGTCTCTATCAGCTTAGAGGCAACCACAAGAGCATAGATGAAGCCGGAGCATGCTGCCGATAGATCAAAGCCCCATGCGCTTGTTGCTCCTAACTTCTGCTGGACGACGGCAGCAGTGTTGGGGAAGAAATAATCCGGGGTAACAGTGGCGACAATAATACAATCTATATCTTCCGGGCGCAAGCCGCGTTGTTCTAAACATTGGCGAGCGGCGGGAACGATCAGATCCGACGTTGCTCCATTACACGCAAAGCGGCGCTCTCGGATGCCAGTACGCTCTACAATCCAGTCATCGCTGGTGTCTAAATACTGCTCGAAGTAGCGGTTGGGATAGACAGTCTCCGGGACATAATGTCCCACCGAGGTAATTGCTGCACGCTTCATCGTCTTCTTGAGCCCTTATGCGTTGACAGGACTGAGGTGGAGGGCATTCTCTAATCGCTGGACGAGAGCGCGCTGGACTGCCTCGTGTGCTCGGGCAATCATATTGAGGATTGCCAATGGAGTCGAGCGTCCGTGCCCAATGATCACAATACCCCGGACTCCCAGCAAAGGGACGCCACCGTAGTTCTGGTAATCGAACTCCCGCAAGAAACGCCGCAGTGTTGGTCGGAATATCCAGAAGAGGAGGCGACGCCAGAGATCACGGTTGCTCAGGGCCCGGAGACGGGCTCTCCACGTTGCTACCAGGCTCTCCCCAAACTTGAGTAACGTATTGCCAACGAAGCCATCACAGACGACAACGTCAGCAACACCACGAAGGATGTCCCTTCCCTCTATGTTTCCAACAAAGTTCAGGTAGCTGTTCTTCAACAGACGATAGGCTTCCCGGAGGGTGAGGGTTCCTTTGGTTTCTTCCTCACCGATATTGAGCAGGGCGACTCGTGGACGTTCTACGCCGAGAAACTCTCGGGCGTAGACGTCCCCCATGATAGCGAATTCGTACAAGTGACGCGGCTTGCAGTCGACATTTGCTCCGACATCCAAGAGTATGGATGGACGGTGCCGCTCTGTGGGGACTAAGGTTGCAATCGTTGGACGAGCAATGCCAGTAACTTTACCCAAGCGGAGAGTCGCTGCTGCCAAGACAGCACCAGTGTTCCCCGTAGAGACGACGGCATCTACTTCGCCGCGGGCATGAAGTTCAATGGCCATCATCAGGGAAGAATTCCGTTTGAGCCGGACAGCCGTGGTGGGTTCATCTTCCATCGTGATGATCTCCTCAGCGTGGAGCAGAGGCAGACGGTGATATGGGAGACCGAGCCGCTGGGCAACTTCTCGGACTCGCTCCCGATGTCCTACCAGCAGTAGCTCCACGCCATACCGTTTGAGTTCCGTCATAGCACGGAAGGAGCCTAACAGCTCATTCGTTGGGGCAAAGTCCCCGCCCATGAGATCTACGGCAATCCGTGTTGGGCGCATGCTCATTCCACAGCTAGAACTTTTCGACCCTTATAGAAGCCGCACGATGGACATACACGATGAGGTTCCTTCTGTTCTCCGCATTGAGGACACTGCTCAAAAGTTAACAGTGGATGCTTATAGTGAGTGCGCCGTTTGTCACGACGCGAGCGCGAATGACGGCGTTTTGGATTTGGCATGAGTGCGCACTACTTCAGTTTGTTCAACAATTCCCGTAAGGGAGCCCAGCGCTCATCCTCCTTGTGGGAAGGAGCAGCATGCTGCGGATAGAGCTGCTCGAAGGATATTTCACGATACTGTGGGGCAACTCGCTTCATCGGCAGATGGACAGCTAACTCCTGGCGGACTTCCTCTGCCAAGTCAATATGGGTGTCATCTTCCCGAATGATCTGGAGTTCGTATGTCCGGTCCCGTTGTTCCCCCTGCCGCAGGAGATATAGGTCTGTATCGGCCAAGTAGGCTACCTCAATGGGAGCTTCAATCCACTCCGTATACGGCTCAAGGGTACGGTCGCAGATCAGACGTGCTTGGCACCGAGCAGTTCCAACAAACGTGTACCGACGTCCTATTTTCTCCAGAACTCCTACAAGGGTAATCTCGCCGAAGAATTCCGCTGCCATATCCGCAATGCTCTCCACGGGGGCAGTAAGGGAGATATCGTAGTGCCCGTCTCGAAGCCCCTGGATCCGGACCGAGAGTGGCGAGTTCATGGCAGTGTCGCAACTGCTTTTGGCAAAGCACAAATATACGGAGCCTTTCAGGCTCCCGGGGCTTATGGCATAGAGCCTACGGGGAGTTTGGTAATTTTGCTCATTACAAAGGGACGTGGCTGTGTGTACTCGGTGGATACAGGGGCTGGTGTGGGGAACCCTGCTCGGGGCTGTAGCGGGGACAGCCGAGCAAGTGGTGGTAATCCGGGACACTGTACTTGAACAAGGGCGGTCTGCAGCTTTACCGATATGGGTACAGCTGCAGTTGGAGGGAGATCGGGGACTACTCCGATTGAGTCTGTTCTACAGTGCCCAGCGGTTGCGGATTCTCGGTATCCAGGGCAATGGCCAGCAGGGGCTGTGCGGCGAGCTATCCTTCTGGGACACGGTGTTCAACGGTGATACTGGACGGGTTGATCTTTACTGTTCGGCGTCCGTGCAGACTTACACGGGTATCTTAGGATGGCTAGAAGTAGAAGTCTTGGCAGGACGAGACACGGTAGCATGGATCCATCCCTTTGAGTTACGCAGTGGGGAGCAAGTACTCCCGCTGAGAGCGACGACGGCGTGGATTCGGATTGAGGGAGGGCCTTTGGTAGAGCCAGTCGGTGTTGATGAGGTAAGAATTGGTGCGCCGAATCCTTTTGCAGACCGCTTGTGGGTGCACTATGCTGTTGCGCGGCCTGGTTGGGTTTCGTTCCAGCTCTTTTCTGTCTCGGGGATAGAGATCCCGCTGATGCCTTCACGCGTGTATGCTCCGCGCGTGGGAAGCTACGTGATTGGCTTCCGCTTCCTTCCGTGGGAAATCGCTAGTGGAGGATATGTCCTGCGGATGGTCACCGAGAGGGGAACCGTTCGCTTTCTGTGGCTTCTCTGTGTGAAATGACTGTGAACGTTGGCGCCGTATTCGGGGTGCTTCTCGCTCTCTTCGGGGGAGGAAACGTGCATACTCAAGTGAGGAGCTCGGAAGGGACAGAATTCTGGCTCTGTTTCCAACGCAACCATGAAGAGAGCGGCACTGACTCGTTATCGTTGATGCTCTTCATGACTAGTCAGTGGGAAGCCAATGCGCGTGTTCGTATTGGCAGTGTTGGTTTTGACACACTTTTGCATCTGCCAGCGCGTCGGGTTGTTCCATTATCGCTCCCTACCCAGATAGAGCTGAAGAAAGGAGGGCGACCGGAGTATGCTGCCGTCCATATCCAAGCCGATACACCGATAGCAGTTTATGGGCTCAGTCGCCGTCGGCAAAGTACGGATACGTATATGGGGCTTCCGGTGCCTGTTCTGGGGACGGAGTACCGAATCATGAGCTATCGGCGCCTATCGTCTAGCTTTCTCCCTCAGGTTGCCGTTGTCGCTACGGAAGATAGTACGGAAGTCGTCATCGTCCCTCCAGGAATGAGCATAGAGAGTGCTCCGGCGCAGCCGGAGACCGTATCGGAAGGAGAATTTCTCCATCGTCCCCGGCGCCTCCTTCTCCACCGGGGACAAGTTTACCAACTGTTCGGTCCCCCAATGGGGGGAATGCCTGACATCACAGGGACGTTAGTTCGTGCATCACGACCGGTTGCGGTGTTCAGTGGGCACGTCTGCGCATATGTTCCGGTAACAGTGCCAGCATGCAACCACTTGGTGGAACAGATGCCCCCTGTTCGTACATGGGGACGCCATTACTACGTTGGCAAATTGCGCTGGCGTTCGCGTTTTGTCGTCCGCGTGTTAGCGCACTATCCGAACACACAGGTTTTTCTCAACAATCACCCGGTCCATGTGCTCGGGGCAGGGGAGTTCTGGGAGCAGACCTTTACGGAAAACGTGCAGATTACGGCAGACAAGCCAATTTTAGTGGCACAGTTCTCCGAAGGGTATCAGAGCGGAGACTCTGTCGGGGATCCAATGATGCTGCTTCTGACCCCCACGCAGCAGTTTCTCCGGAGCTATCGCTTTGCTACGCCTGTTCAGGGAATGTGGCGTCATTTTCTCAATCTTGTTGTGCCTTTGTCAGCGGTTCCTTCCCTCCGCTTTGACGGGGCACCGGTGCGCGCAGTGTTTGAGCGCGTTGGGAACAGCTCCTATGCGATTGCTTTGCTGGAGATTCCTTATGGCTCGCATGTTATTGAAGCAGATGAACCTTTTGGAGTCTACGCCTATGGTTTCGGCTACGGGGTGGATTCTTACGATGCGTACGGCAATCCTGTCGGGCAAGCTTTCCAGGATGTGCAACAGCAAACGGATCTTCTCCCACCGCTTGTGGAGATCGTGCAAAAGCCTGGGGCAGTCCAGGTTATCCTCCGAGATGACCGTCCGACGGACCAGGGGCTCCGGGAGTTTCGGATATTGCGGAATGAGAATCTGCGAGGAACTCTTCCATCCATCACGCCGGGAGTGTTGCGGGCGGACGTGGAGTTTGCTCCCCTGGAGCCTAAAAGACCTGGTCGTATCGCGCTTTTGGCAACCGATGTTGCTGGCAATCGCGTAGTTGCAACGGTGTGTTATGCCTACGATCTCCGGCAGGATCGCTTCGTGTTCGTTCTTTGCGAAGGGGAGCATCCGGAGTGTCTCCCCCCGATTCGGCTGTGGTTTGTGGGGGCTTATGGACAGGCAAGTAACGTACAACATCGGGCATCTTTCCCCCGGGTCGGAAATCTGCCGGTGATGTATGGGACCTTCCGAGATGCGACAGGATGGGGTGGGATTGGAGGGATCGTGGGAGGAATTCGGTTGTCCCCCTCTTGGGGCTTTTTGGGTCGGTTAGGACTGGAGACATATGGTGGAGCATTGCGAGCCCCCGACACTCTGCTACAGTGGGTGCGTCAGGTGGATGGGACAGTTGTAGTGTTTCAGGAAGAGCGTCAGCTGCAGCTGCGATCTCCGTACGCTACTGTCGCTATAGGGGCTGCATGGTATCCACTACTGCGGGTTTTCCTCCAGGGGGAGATACAGCTCCACGTGCGCTTGGGGCGTTCCATAGTTCTTCGGCGCCGCATTATCCAGCCCCCTGGCTATGTGTACACTCGGACACAAACGAACGTGCTGGAAGAACCGGTAGATTCCTTTTCCGCTTTGCGCTCTTTCCATACCAGTGTTGCTCTTTCCACGGGCGTACAGTATCCCCTCTCGCCTCAGTGGTATTTGGGAGCGGAAGCGTTTTACACCCATGGGCTTACTGGGCTGATTCGCGGTGGACTTTGGCGCATAGACCAGGTTGGAGTGCGTCTCAGTGTACTGTACCGGTGGTGGCAGTAGCTTCCTATTGTCCACCACTTTCACCTTCGGGTACTGTTGGGGCGACAACGGTGACGATAACGGTATCCCCGTGCTCTAAGATCCGGACGTTGGGTACGTGGAGGTCACGGACGTGAATAGAGTCCCCAATATCCACCGCAGAAACATCAACCTCAATGTGTTCCGGTAGGACACTGGGCAGGCATTCTATGCGCAGAAAGTGGGCAAAATGCTCCAGTACCCCACCTTTGGTGACTCCGATGGGGGTGCCGATCAGGACGACGGGTACTTCTACCTCAATGGGACGGTCAGCGGAGACAACTTGGAGGTCAAAATGGATTAGGGCGTCGGTAACGGGATCGAAGGCAGTGTCTTTGAGGATGCAGTCGTACGTTTCCTCTTCCAGAGAAACCTTAATGATGTGAGTCTCGCGCGCCGATAAAAAGGGACGTAAAGCAAGGGCGCGGGTAGCAATCGGAATCGGGGTTATACCGGCTCCGTAGAGAATACCCGGGACTAGACCCATTCGGCGCAGGGAGCGAGCTGTGGATTTCCCCGTGGAACGGCGTTGAACAGCCAGGGTGTGTGTCTGTTTCATTTGGATTACGCTGTGTTTGGCACTACCGCACAATCTCAAACAAGGAGCTAATAGAGGTGTTTTCGTGAGTCCGTACAATGGCTTCGGCGAAGAGATGGGCAACGGAGATAACGCGCAGCTTTGGCGATGGGCGCCGTAGAGGGATGGTGTCAGTGACGTAGAGGTATGTTATTGCTTCGCTTGCTTCGATACGTTCTATTGCATTCCCTGAGAGCACAGCATGGGTGCAAGCACCGATAACTTGGCGTGCTCCAGCTCTTTTGAGGGCTTCGGCGCATTGCACAAAAGTACCCCCAGTGTCAACAATATCGTCCACGATGACGGCATTTTTCCCTTCTACGTCGCCGATGACAGTGAGGACCTCTGCAACGTTGTGAGCGGGACGGCGCTTATCCACCAACACCAGGTCTGCGTCCAACCGCTTGGCATATGAACGGGCTAAGCGCGCGCTCCCAACATCGGGGGCAACGACGGCAACATTCTCCAGGCGTTCATCCCAGAGGACTTTGGTCAATACTGTTGAAGCATAGAGGTGGTCAAGCGGAATGTCAAAGAAACCTTGGATTTGGGGGGAGTGTAAGTCCATAGTGATGACGCGATCGGCCCCTGCTTTGGTAATTAGGTTCGCAACCAGCTTTGCTGTGATTGAGACACGGGGCTGATCTTTGCGATCTTGACGGGCATATCCGAAATATGGAATCACAGCCGTGATGCGACGGGCGGAGGCCCGTCGGGCAGCGTCTATGAGGATAAGGAGCTCTAATAAATTCTCAGCCGGGGCGAAGGTAGATTGGATGATGAAGAGATCAACCCCGCGAATGTTCTCTTCGTACTTGACCCAGATTTCTCCATCACTGAAGTTGCGAATTGTCACTTGCGCCAGCGAGCGTCCCAGGGCTTCGGCAATACGCTGGGCTAACTCAGGATTGGAGCGCCCAGCAACGAGTTTAAGATCCTCCATTCGGCATCTGAATCTAACGGGCTTGCGACAAGAAGCTGGGGCGGTAGGATTCGAACCTACGCATGGCGGCTCCAAAGGCCGCTGCCTTACCGCTTGGCTACGCCCCAACAGGAGTACAAAATTACAGCTTTCCTCCCTTGAGGGGAGCAAATGGAGGAGGGTATAGACCCTTTGGCAATTGGGGTGAGGGATTGTAATTTTGTATGTTACAAACGGCACCGCTTTTCCTGCTCCGGTAAAGCGGTGCTGTTTGTCGTATTGGGCGGGGAAGCTCGCCCATGTGCTAGCGGCTGGCAGGTTGAAAAAACTATTGTGGGGATGCCTCAAAAGCTGCTCCACGGTAGTGGACTGTCTTCCAGCATCCCCCTACCCTTCACCTGCCAGGGCTGCGGTTGCCCGGACCAAACTGTCTGGGGCAATGATGTGCTCTGCTCCTTGGTGATCGGAGCAGGGGGTGCAACAAAAATAAAGGGAGGGGTAGCGATGCAGGCACTTGGAAGACAGATTCTCATTGAGCTCTACCAGTGCGATCCGCAAGTGTTAAACTCTGAGTGGCGGATTCGTGAGATCCTGGTAGAGGCAACGCGCCGTTCTGGCGCTACAATTGTCTCCGATACCTTTCATACCTTTAATCCCCATGGGGTGAGCGGAGTTGTGGTCATTGCTGAATCCCATGTTTCCATCCACACGTGGCCTGAGTACGGCTATGCCGCTGTGGATGTCTTCACGTGTGGGGAGCGAATAGACCCATGGGTGGTTGCGGAATGTTTGCAGCGCGAGCTGCGGGCGCAGAGTAGCTCTGCGATGGAGCTCAAGCGCGGGCTTTTCCGAGAGCCGGTTCCTCATAAACCGGTAATAACGGAGGAGCCAAGTGTGCCGTGAAAGCGCCCTTTTGACAGAATTGTTCCCTAAAGTCTTCCCAACAAAAGGTGGGCACAGAACTTCAGTACGCTGAGTACTTCGCCGCACGTGCCGGTTTCACAACAGATGTGGAGGCAGTCCTCTATGACCGCTGGAGCGCTTTCCAGCGGATCACTGTTCTGCAGACACCCGCGTTCGGACGGATGCTTCTGCTGGACGGAGCTGTCATGGTAACGGAGTGGGACGAATTCATCTACCACGAAATGTTGGTTCACCCGGCACTGTTTCTTGTTCCTGAACCTCGGCGAGTTTTGGTCATTGGAGGAGGAGATGGGGGAACGGTACGGGAAGTGTTGCGCCATCCGACGGTAGAGCAGGTTGATTTAGTAGAGATTGACGCTGACGTTGTCGCAGTAGCACGCGAATTTTTCCCAGCTCTTAGTGCTGCGCTGGAGGATGAGCGCGTGCGCATTCACTACCGAGATGGGGCCGATTTCATTACAGGAGCTCCGACGGCCTTCTACGATGCAGTCTTGGTCGACTCCACCGATCCTATTGGTATTGCAACGGGGTTGTTTGGGGAGCCTTTCTATCGCCACTGTCGCCGGGCGATACGACCGGAAGGAGTGTTGGCTCTGCAGTCAGAGTCACCGCTCCATCCGCGCTATCGGCAGACCTTGCCGCAGGTGCATCGCCTTCTGCGCCCTCTGTTCGCTACGGTTGCTTCCTATTTAGCTCCAGTTCCAACCTACCCGACCGGGCTCTGGTCATTTACACTCGCCTCGCTGCAGCGGGATCCGCTGCGGGATTTCCAACTCCAAACGGCTGAGCAGCGGTATGTCCAGCTCCGGGGGAAGTTACGCTACTATACACCTGCCCTCCACTGCGCGGCATTTGCTCTCCCGGCTTTTGTCCTCGAACTGCTGACGACTTCAGCCGCGGCGGAGGCGTTGCCGGACTAGTTCCGAGAGTCGGTCTACGATGACCCGGATATCAAATTGCCGGCGGGCTAAGTCGTAGGCATTCTGTCCAGCTATATGACGTCGCTCAGGGTCGGTAATCCAAGTGTATGTGAGCTCGCTCAGCTCCTCTTCGTCCGCTGCTACAGCCCCAATGGCGTAAGTTTGGATGATTCTGTCAGGATCGTTGCGCAGACTGAGCGTGGGTACACCGTACAGGCATGCTTGGATAAGTGTATTGGGGATTCCCTCAAATTCAAACTCAGAGGTTAGCACAAAGAGGTGAGCCGCAGCGAAGAAGCGAGCAGTTTCGTGGAAGGCGGCTGCCCCTGCATACGTGAAGTTCTCTAGATGCGCTGCTTTGCGCTGGACGAGAGCAAGAAGCTCAGCATTAGGTGCGGCTCCTACCATGAGGAAGTGGGCATCCGTGTGTTGAAGGCGGTGAGCTAAGCGCAGAAATACGAGCGGTTGTTTCGTGGGAGTTAGATTCGCTAGCCATAGTACTGTCGTAGAGGAAGAGGCAGCGTTGTGGAACTGAGGAGGGGGAGGCAAGGGATGTCCAGAACCCAGGATTACAGGTTCCTTGCCCAGAACAGCCTGCAGTGTCTGCTGCTGTCGGCGGGTCTGAGCAATGACGAGGTCTGCCCTACGGAGGGCGCTCTGAATAGCATAGTCAGCTAAGGCGGCTTCAGCAAGCCGAGCAGGAAGGAGCCATAGAGGATGGCGGCGATACCGGAGCCTCTTACGGACATATTTCCACGGACGGGCGCTGTTGTCAGCATTGCTGCACCACACAAAGAGTGCGTCGTACCGGCGGGCATAGCGACTGGCGAGGATAGTTTCGGGAAGTTTTCCTCGTTGGTAGACAACATCTGGAGCAAAGCTGCGTAATGCCTCTTCGGCTCGGCGCATCCAGCGTGGATGGAGCCAGCCGCGTAAACCTGCTCCGAGAGCCGGTACAGAGACGACGTGTAAGTTTCCTTCTATGCGTTCCCAGGCAGAAGGATGACCAGAAAGCAAAACCAGAACGGATTCCCCACGGTGTGCCAGCTCACGGGCAATGTAATAGACCTGGACATTGGAGCCAGAGACTACGACGTCTGGTTCCTCTACCCACACCTGTGATAGCAGTGCCCACCGCATGGGTTACCCATGCCTCCAGTTCATTCCCGACCGTAGAAGCGACGGATTGTAGCTGCCACTAATTCTACCTCTTCGGGGGTCAACTCCGGAAACATTGGGAGTGCCAATACCTCCCGGGCAGCACGTTCAGCTTCTGGAAAGTTCCCTTCGCGGTATCCCAGGGAAGCATAAGCCTGTTGAAGGTGAGCAGGGATGGGGTAGTAGACGTTGGACTGAATTCCATTTGCTTCCAGGAAACGCCAGAGTTCGTCTCGGCGCTGCGCGCGGATAACGTAGAGATGCCAATTAGGTTCGTGTCCGGGACGCACGATTGGATGGCGGATCTCCGGGATGTCCAGAAGCTCTTGGTAGAGAGCAGCAATTTGGGCACGCTGTCGATTCGACTGCTCCAGGTACGGTAGCTTAACACGCAGGAAGGCTGCTTGCAGCTCGTCTAACCGGCTATTGTATCCGGGGACAACGCTTTGGTAAGGGGAGATCTGTCCGTAGTTGCGAAGCAACCGAAGTTGCTGAGCAAGCTGGTCATCATCGGTGACGACAGCCCCTCCATCCCCGTAAGCACCCAAGTTTTTCGTAGGGTAGAAGCTAAAGCAGCCAGCTATCCCAAATGTACCGGCTGACTGCCCGCGATACCGACTTCCATGGGCCTGGGCAGCGTCTTCAATGACAGGAATTCCTGCCGAGAGGGCGAACGCCATGATAGGTTCCATCTCGGCGCAGTGCCCGAACAGGTGGACAGGAACGATGGCTCGCGTCCGTGAAGTTACAGCCTTGGGAAGGTGCTCAGGGTTGAGCGTATAGGTGTCAGGTTCAATGTCAACGAATACAGGGCGCGCCCCCACCATGGCGATTGCCGCAATGGTCGGAATGGCAGTAAAAGGAGTTGTAATAACCTCATCACCAGCCCGGACGCCGACAGCAATGAGGGCTAAGGCTAATGCCTCTGTACCAGAGGCAACGCCGACAGCATGACGCCTCCCAACCATTTGGGCGAACTCGTATTCAAACTGCTGGAGCTGAACCCCCAGGATATACGTGCCACTGCGCAGTACTTCCTCAGTGACAGTGAGGAGCTGAGGGAGAAGCGCTTCTGCTTGTCGCCGAAGGTTGCAGCGTTCAACTCTCCATGGATGCATAGGCTCTTTCCGATAGGTACCCTTTCCGTGCAAGGAATCGGTAAATGCGCGGCTCTATCCAAAGGACTATCAACGCACAGAGTGCTCCAGCAATGAGGTCCACGACGTAGTGGTAGCGTAAGTAGACGGTTGCCACGATAAGGCTCCCACCCAGGAGCAGCAGTAACCACCGAGTGCATGAGCGGAAGCGAAATGCAAGGAAGATGTTGATAAGAGTTAGCATCGTGTGTCCGCTGGGCATGCAATCTCGGTGCACCCATGCTTCAGGTCGTGAAGCTCCTTCGGGAATGCCCCCGCCGGCATTAACATGAGCCCTCCACGTGGGTGTCAGCCACAGACCAGGGAGTTCTTTGTCAAGGTTGTGGAAGTCGTGGAGCGTAAACCGGGGACCAATCGCTGGAAGGGCGAAGTAGGCCAGGTAGGACGCATAGAATCCGAAGGACATAAGGCGCGCTAACTTGGAAATCTCCTCCAGGCGTCGCCGGCGCAGCAATTCTGTTGCGTGGATGATGGGAAGAAAGTAGAACAGCACGTACGTGGTCTGCAGGTACTCTGTGAGGAGCGGATGGGCAAAGCGAGCAAGCCAATGGGTAGGATGGGTTCCGAAGAGGGCATAATCCCAGGCAATTAAAAGGTCATCGTACAGGTGTGGGTTGAGCACGGGAATGTAAGCGTGCACCTGTTGGTACATCACGTAGATGACCGGTGGCAGATAGAACCAATGGAGCAGGCGAATCCACCGGGGAGTGGAATCACGGTCAGTCCACACCAAGAGAGCAATCAGCATAGCGATAAGGACGTTTACCAATAGCCAGAATGATGCTTGCTCTACTTTGACGTAGAAGATGATGGCGAGAGCGCTGTATATTCCTAAGAGGGCCAAGGTGTAGAGGTCGTGGGCATACCACCGCCATCGGCGGAGGCTGTGGGGATGGGAGACACGACGTAGCGGCGCAATGTCAAGGGTGCGCATGGAGACACTGCGGGCTTAACAGACGATACAGCGCAACGAACTCTTCCGGGGACAGCTCTTCGGCCCGACGGTCGGGAGCTATCCCTGCTTGACGGAGCAGCTCCTCGGTATCCTGCAGGGAGGGATGATAGTGTGCAATATAGTAGCGGAGCGAATTGTGCAGTTGTTTTCGGCGGTGTTGAAAAACTGCATGCAGGAGTTTGAGGAACCCTTCGTACAGCTCTCCAGTCCATGCATGCGGCAAGAAGGAAAGGGTAACCACAGAGGAGACCACAGCTGGAGGCGGACTGAAGGCGGATGGAGCTACATGGAAATGGAGCTGGGCCTGTGCCACAGCCCAACAGGCAAGTCGGAGAATTCCGTAGTCTCGGCTTCCCGGCTGAGCGACGAGCCGCTGGGCAAGCTCCCGCTGAAGCATGAAGACCGCCTTTGATAAAAGGCGTGCTATGTGGAAAAGGCGGAACAGTAGAGCAGAGCTGATGTTGTAGGGGAGATTCCCAATTAGCAACAGCTTCTTTCCCGTCTGCTGAAGCACCTGCTGTGCGAGAGTAGTGATGTTAACACGGAGAATATCCGCATGGATAAACTCCACGTGCGGGAACGAAGAGGTGGGAAAGCGCTTTTGCAGGAGTTCAAGGCAGCGTTTGTCTATCTCCACGGCGATGAGCCGGATAGGCAGGGAAACTAAGTACTCGGTAAGGACGCCAGTTCCCGGACCAATTTCTAAAACTGTGGCACCAGGTTGGACGTCCAGCAGCTGGACTATGCGCCGTGCTATCGACCGGTTATGGAGAAAATGCTGTCCCCAACGCTTCCGTGGTGCAACACTGCAGAGCATCTTCTACTGCTGGAGCTCGGCACGGAGTCGTTCGTAAACATCCTCCAGCGCATGAGAGACGACTTTAACGTCGGCGGTAACGGGCAGGAAATTCGTATCCCCATGCCAGCGGGGAACGATGTGTACGTGGATGTGCTCCGGTAGTCCAGCGCCGGCAGCCCGCCCGATGTTCAATCCGATGTTGAATCCGTGTGGAGAAAATGCCCGGCGGAGAGCCTGGACAACATCGCGCGTGCGGAGCATGAGCACACAGAGTTCTGCTTCACTCAGCTCTTCAAGATCACCGACATGGCGGTGAGGGGCAACCATAACGTGCCCGCTGTTGTAAGGATAGCGGTTCAGGATTGCAAAGCAGTGGTCCCAGCGAGCTACAACTAAGAGCTCTCGATCACGACTGCTATCACTCTGGAGCACTTCGCATAGAAAGCAGCCGCTTTCAGCATGGGCAACCGAGGAGACGTATTGTGCCCGCCAGGGTGCCCATAGGCGTTCCATGAAGAAGTGGTAGGGGCAAGATTGTGAGACTGGAAACAGAAATGTTTCAAAAACAACCCGTCATAGAGCGGTCCGTAGGTCAACGCCGATTTGGAGAGCATTAGCTCGCCAGTTTTCTCGGGTAGTAACCTTCGTGATGCCGAAGTTGTAGAAAATACCTGGCAGCACCCGCCAGCGTCCAACAGTCAGCTCGTATTGTAGCCCTGCTTTAATACCCAGGCGAAATCCCGAGCGCTCTTCAATGTCACCATCGCGGATGATGATCGTGCGGTCATTGTTGGTGTACCGGAGCGTGGGGTCAGTAGTGTCACGCACGAAGACCGGGATATAACGACGTCCGGCAATCTCCACAAATTCAGGACTGGTAAGCTCGTAGCGTTGCTGGAAGGTCCCCTTCACGGGGAAACCGAAGGTCGGTCCAACAACAACCCCGACTGGCAGATTGGCAATATCAATGCGATAGAGGAGCTCGGCGTTGATTAAGTAGTAACTCACCTGTGCAACATGTCGGGTAGAGGTGTTGACCACAATCGGCGTATCGCGTCCATCAATCGTAGCTGTGAGCCGGCTGGGATAGTTGTCCCCGGTGACTTCAAAGGTAGTAGGCAAGTTGTCAAAAAGTAGTCGCAAAGTCACAGAGGAGCGGGAAGTCCGTGGGTCCCCCAGGAGATACTCTGCTGTTATTCCAAGAAAGAAGCCGTTTGCAGAGCCTCGTTCAAAAACCGGGCATTCCGTCTGGGTTGCAAAAGAAGCAATATTCGCCGTGTGGAAGCTCCGGTCGTACCCCGCTGCTGGACCAATGAAAACTCGCGGTGGCACGACTTCCGGTGCCAACGGACTCGGTTCTAACTGTGCCAGTGCAACAGTTGTCACAAGGCTGGTTGCAACAGCCCACGGGAACACGCTCCGCACCATTATCCCCTTACCCTTATCGCTGTATGACATACAGTCGTTGTTGAATGCCTGTTGCTGTAATCAAACGCATGCAGTAGACACCGGAGGACATATTGGTTGTTTCAAACTTACAAAAAACTGGTCCTCCCGGCAACGACATATCCCATGTTCCAATGATATGCCCTTGGAGGGTGAGCAGCTGAAGCTGTGCAGATGTTGGCGCAGAGCTCCACAGGTGGAGTATGAAGCTCTCGGAGGCGGGTTGGGGAAAGATCCCGCTGAGGCGGACTTCTGGTACTTCGCGTAGGGAAACGGAACGAAGTCGTGGGGCACAGAGTCCGTTGAGGAGAAGCTCCACTGAGAGACTATCACCGGAGAAACAGTCGGAGGAATCAGGGTATGTGAGGACACGGATAAAGTATTGTTGGGTGTCACCAATGAAGGCTTGGATTGGGAGTTGAATGCGCCACCGCGTGGGTTCAGTTGTGCTGATACTCATGGGAGCAAGGTGAACACAGAATCCCCATGGGTGCTCGTGGACTTCTGTTACCATCCCTGGTTGCAAGGTGTTGTCTCGCTCTACCTCGTACCGGATCCCTGAACTTTCTATGCTCCACACGTTTGTTGGCAGGAGGAGGCAAAGTTGCCCTCCGGCGGTTACTCCCCGGGCGATAGGCAGCATTCCTGAAAGCTGAAGTACACCTTGTCCTCCCGGCTGGAGGAAGAGAGTGTTGCTCTGCACAATGGTCCATGGCTGTGGCAGCGCCTGGATGGAGAGAGTTTCTTCCCATGCAAGAGGAGTTATTTGCAAAGTGTCGGAGAAGAAATGCTCCGAGTGCAGAAAGAGGCGGAACGTTACCGAGGGCTGTCCACTTGGTAAGCCATCCAAAAGGAGAGTGAAGCAGATGTAGTCACCTGGAGCGATTGTATCGGGTAGGGGCGGTGTAAGGGAGCGTATTAGACCTCCCAGGAGAAAGAGACTGTCACAGATGAGCGTGGTGCTGCCACGATTCCACACGCAGAGCTGCCCTTCAAACTCCTTGCAAGCGGTGGTAACCGATGGGAGATTTACTCGGACTTCCCATCGTGTTGTGAAGGTGTCTTCTGGAGGGATCTCTATACCGTAGCCCCATAGAGGGACATGGAGGGTATCGGTGGGGTATGGCGGCTGTCCGTTGTGGCGCAGAACAAGGAAGGCTTCGTGAGACCCTGTGTGCAAGGGACGGAAGCGCAAGTGTAGGCGGAGAGTATCACCAGGAGAGAGTTGCTGGGGGAAGACGGTGGGGGAGGCAAAGGAAAATGCTGTTCTATCGGGACCCTCCAGCCAGAGGGTGTCTATAACGGTTGCCTCATTACCCGAGCATGCAAGCACAGCAGCAAGGCTATCCCGGGAATTCCCGACAGGAACTGTGTCAAAGTTGATCGGATTGGGGTAGAACTCTGGTGCACTTCCTTCGCCAAGCAGGGTGATCGAAATCGGTGGATGAGGTTGCCAAGAGCTCTGGAGAGTGAGGTGTCGGACATATCGCTGTGGCTGGGTAGGGGTAAACCAGATAGGAGCATGGAGCGCTTCTCCGCCCAGCAAGCGGACGCGCTGAGGGATGGTATAGCCCAGTTCCGGTGAGCCAGTGTCCTGCATGAGTTGGATTTCTGTGGGACTATCGCCGGAGTTCAGCAGTGCAAGGGTAGAATCAAAGCGGCGCCCAATGCGGCGTCGTCCCCAATCAATCGTAATATCCTTGACCTCGGGGGCAATGCCCCGTCCTTCTATGCGGACAGCTACGGCAGTTGGCGGATTTGTTTCTAGCTCAAGCTCTTCCCAGAATAGTCCCCGTTGCGGTGGTCGGAAATAGACGGAGATGCGAAGTGTGTCTTCATTTGCAAGGGAGGTTGGGAAGATGCCAACCGTATCCAAGCTGAAGGCGTTTTCACCCCGACGTGCTCGGACTCCCTGTACTTGGAGTGGGCGGTTCCCGGTATTTGCCCACCAGACACTGCATCTTCCCTCTGCGCCGACGAGAACAGCTCCGGCTGAGCATCCCCGGGCAGAAAGCCCTACAGAGTCCACTGTTCCTTCAACCGAGATGGCAAAGGCGACATTGCAAGCGGTCCGGACTCGGAGGGTATCCCGAAGCGGACGCACATTGCCATTAGGACGGAAGCACACGCGGAAAGTAGCCAAGGCCTGGGGAGGCAAGCTTAAAGGAAGGTCTGCTTGAACGGAAAGTCGGCTATCTCGGAAGGTAAGCTCTACGATATGGAGGGTATCTTGGCCGATGTTCCTCAGCGTTACACTTTGGCACTTGGTGCTATAGGGGGAAATGCCCAGAAATTCCACACTGGTTGGTTGCCATTCCAAGCGAGGAGCCCAATAGCGGTAACGGAACCACCGCCGATTGCCAGCGTTATCTCGGAGTTCTGTGAACAGCTGTCCATCACGGGCAAGGTCCACAGGTTGGGCTGTTATGATGGCTTCCGTTCGGGTAAGCTGAGAGTATTGCCAATCATAGTTCCACGTGCTATCAGGGAGGACTTGAATCCATGCGATACCGGAGGCACTATCGGAGGCTTGGAGTTCTACAGAGCCGCAGACTGTTGTTCGCAGAGAGAGGCGGGGAGGCACGGTGTCTCTTCCTTGACCTGCTGGGAGGAGACCACTACCTAAAACGAGGGCATACGAGTCAACGTATCCCGTGCCGTAGAGGATACCGGCGAATGCGCCTACGGGGGTTTGCAGCTGGTAGACCCTTCCTGGTTCCATCCGAAGCTGAACCCAATGGTAGTGGACTCCTCCAGCAAACGTCCAGGGTAACTGCTGAGATAGTAGTTCGGGGGCCACTGTGGTAATTGGGGTGCCGTTGAGACGGAGGGTTGATACGGCGTCAGCACTCACGGTTAGATTAATCCAGTGTCGCTTGAATTGGTTGAATCCTGAAAGGCTGGTGTCAGGAATGAAGAAGTGGGCTTGTTGGATGTGCTGTTCCACTGGCGGCACTATGACCATGCACGGGTCAAAGCTGACGTAGGGGTTGACCACCGCTTCTGCACCGCCTATCACAGCTGAGTACATCAGCTGCACCAGCAAGAAGGGTTTGTCTGCTTCCCATAGGATGGGCGAGGCTTCAGCGGGGAAGTCTGCCACATCACCGGCACTTTGGAGGATGGTCTCCGTAATTTGTCCCGTTGCAGCCCGGGTGAGCCGTACTCGCGTTTGCGGGAAGGCAGCGATGGCTCGGAACCAGTCACCTGTCCCAACGGCGAAGGGTGTGCTGATATAACGCTGCCCGAGTGCCGAGACCGGGGGAAGCATCTCCACCAGGTGATCCTTGGTGTCCACGTCGGAAGGAAGATTCAGTGGCAGGGAAATACGGACATGGCCGGAGAGCACTCCAACGGGTTTGGAGCTCCGTATCAAAGTTCCAGTCATGTCTCCAAGTCCTTTCGGGGTAGAGTCAGATTGGACAAGATAACACTCCCCACGGTTAAGCACGACCGTGTGAGGAATCCCTGCTTCCTTACCCGTCGCTGTGCGGCTTCGGGGTATGAAGGTCACAATCGTGGAGTCGTAGGCAGCTACAAGCATCCACTCACTCCGGCGGAGAGCGAGGTCACGGAGTCGGTTGTTTGTTGTATCCCCTGGGCGCGGGGTATAAGCATCGTTGGGGAAGGAAGCGATTACATACTCGGTACCCCAGTTTGGCACAGGGATAGCCGTGTAGGCATCAGTGGTTGTTCTCTGGGTATTGAAGGCATAAACCACGATGGGGGCATCGGAGCGGATTTCTATTGCTGCTCGAACAGGGCGCTCAAGGGCGCGAACTTCTAACTCCGGTGGTATGGCGATCCAGGAATACCCTCCGCCAGGGAGCCGGTATTGGCGAGGTTGTGACTCTGTGGGAAGATATACCCATACGGTTGCCGGTGAACGGGCAGCAATACTTAGCTGAAGACGGAGGGAAGAGCCGCGCTCAATCTCGTTTTGCAGAAAACCCACGAAGAAATGGGTCCCCGCAAACATGGAGGGGCGCTCTGCCGAGGGCTGGGCGAAGAGCAGAGTGCACGTAATGGTACCTATCCCAAGCGCCCGCTTCATAGCAACTCCGAGTATGGCAGCAGAAATTTACGAAGTTTCTCAACAGTGATATGCTCGTCTATTGTGCTTCCGAGCTTAGCCGGGAGAGGTAATCAGCGTTGAGAAGGGCAAAGCGTACAAGTGCAGCGACATTACGAGCGCGAAGCTTCTCCATCAAGTGGGCTCGGTGAGTTTCAACCGTCCGGGAACTAATCCCAAGGCGAGAGGCAATCTCTTTGGAGGTGAGTCCTTCGGCGATTAATTGAAGGATGCGTCCTTCCTGGGGGGTAATGCGGACAAGGGGTTGCTCGGGCGAAAGGGAGCGAATCTCAATGTCCTGGATGAAAGCGACGATGGCAGGACTGAAAACTTGCTCGCCTGCCGTACAAGCCAAGATCGCTTCAACCAGCTCTTCGGGCTTCATGCTTTTGGTCAAATAACCGTGTGCTCCGGCTCGCAATGCTTGTTCGACGTGGAAGGCATCTTCGTAGGAGGTCAGAATGATGATGCGCAGTTGTGGCATTGTGGAGCGGAGGATGCGGGTCGCCTCAATCCCATTGAGGCGGGGCATAATAATATCCAGCAGAACGACATCGGGGCGATGGTGGCGTGCGAGGGCAATGGCTTCTTCTCCCGTGGCAGCTTCTCCGACTATCTCAAAGAGTGGTTGTTTGCTGAGAATGTGGCGGAGTCCTGTACGGACGATTTCATGGTCATCGGCGATCAGTAGCCGAATGGGTCCTGAGAACAGGCGAAATCCAGCGGCGGATTTGGTCACGTAGCCATGCATAGTCGGCATTCCAGCGTAAGGAAAGACCGCTGTCGCTGTCTTCTTAAACCGACTTCCGCTCTGTAAGGTTCCACGACGAACGGTTCTCCATGCTCATTCGTCGGTGTCCTATAGGAATTACTGGCAAAACCAATGCCATGTCGCCTAAGACCTCCTCATTTGCTCGAGGGCGGGATGCAGAAGAGCGGGCGGCGGAATACTTAGAGAGGCTGGGATACCGCATTATCGGGCGTAATGTTCGCGTAGGGCGCTTGGGGGAGATTGATTTGGTCGCCTACGATGGTGAAGTGTTAGTCTTCATTGAGGTCAAGGCGCGAAGCTCTAAGCGGTTTGGGCTCCCCGAAGACGCGCTGACACTGCGCAAGCAGCGTCGGCTCCTTGAGGTTGCCCGTGCATACCTATCCCTTTCTGGCTTGGAGGGAATTGTATGCCGATTTGACGTCATCGCTCTTGAGCTTGGAGCTCAGCCTCCGGCAATTCGGCTCTACCGTAATGCCTTTGGCTCAGAGGAAGCGCTCTAGGAACTGTAGAAAAGGGGTAGGGAAAATGCCCAGCGCCAGAACGGCGATGCAGCTTAGCCAAAGTGTCCACATAGCTGTGCTGCCATGAGCGACAGCCAGAGATTCGTGGGGTTCACGGAAGTACATTGCTACCAACACCCCAAGATAGAAGTACGCTGAGATCATCGTTCCGATAACTGCGATGATAGCTAACCAGGTATAGCCAGCAGCGATAGCGGCAGTGAAGAGATAATACTTCCCGAAGAAGCCGGCAAATGGCGGTAACCCCGTCAGAGAAAAGAGGAAAATGGACATCAGAGCTGCTAAAACAGGGTGGCGTCGGCTCAAACCAGCGTAATCGCTAAGCTCTAGTCGGTGCTCGTTTTCACGCTCAATAATGGCCACAACCACGAAGGCTCCCAGCTGCATAAAGACATATGCTGCTGCGTAGAACAGCATCCCTGCCCATCCACGCTCCGATTGTGCGACGAAGCCCATCAGGAGGTAGCCTGCATGAGCAATAGAGGAGTATGCCAGCATCCGCTTGATATTGCTCTGTACGACAGCAACGATATTGCCCAGCAAGATTGTAAGGGCTGAGAGCATCGCTACAGCTACTTGCACTTTCGTCTCCACGGCCGGTTGCAGAGCCTGGAACAGCGGGATCAGACCAATAACCACGGCGGCTTTCCCTACCGTGCTCATAAACGCCGTCACCACCGTTGGTGCTCCCTGGTAGACATCGGGTACCCACTGATGGAAGGGGACGATGGCGATTTTAAATCCAATGCCAACCAAGAGGAGTCCGACACCGATGAGGAGGAGCGTCGGTAGCGCCGAACCCTTCTGTAAGTGTTCGTGAATAGCAGTATAGCTAAGGGCTCCGCTGCTGCCATACAGCATTGCAATGCCGTAGAGGAGGAATCCCGTGGCAAAAGCTCCAAGGAGAAAGTACTTGAGCGCTGCCTCAATAGAGCGGGGTTGACTCCGGAAATAGCCGGCTAACACATAGAACGAAATGGACATTAGCTCAATTCCGAGAAAGAAGGTGATCAAGTGAGCGGAATGCGCCAACATGATCGCGCCAGCGAGGGCAAAGAGGAGTAGGCTGTAAAACTCATCGTACTCCCGGACTTCCCGCCGTAGGTAAGGGCGAGCTGCTAACAAGGTCAGGATTCCCGCAAGGGCTAAGAGGACGTCAAAAAGCGCTGCAGTTCCACCGACAGAGAGCATTCCGCTGAAGACAGTCCCAGAGGCCGATACCGTGGCAATCCCGGCACCAGCAACTACCAGCAATCCTATCAGGCTCGTCCAGAAAGCAATCGTTGTACTGTCGCGGACGAAGGCATCTATGAGCATGACAGCCGTTGCCAGAAGCCCAATCATGACGACCGGAGCGGCAGAGGACAATTGCGTTACAAATTCCATCATCGCCACTTCTGCTACTGGGACCTCATCAGAAGAAAGCAATGGTTCCCGGATTTATCCCGACAGCGAAGCGCTGTACCTGTCCTGTCTCCCTCCAGACGCGGAGGACCTCGCCTGCAACGGTAAAGGTCCTGGCGTTCCCTATCCAGAGGGAACCTTCAGCATCAACGGCCAGGGTATACCAATGGTCATAGTCTGGCTGTGGGTTCTTCCAAACCAGGAAAGGAGCACGGACATCTGCTACGGCGATTCCCCATATCCCCTGCGGTCCAAGGAAGAGGAGCGTGTCTGCAGTAGGGGTCCATGCAACATCGTAGCCTGTGATTGGCGCGCGCCATGTGCGAAGACGCTGCAGCGATGGCACAGCATATTCAACAACGCCGCCGATGGAATCCTTGCGCCACGCACTCGGCACATGGAGGTAGATGGCATAGAGCCGTTGCCGCACTGGGTTAAAAGTGACAGTGACCACGTTCGGCCCTACAGGTACGGTGGCAATTTCCCTTTGTTGGCTCAAGGAGAGCACAGAGAGAGTCCCCGCTTTCGGCTCATGGGCTCGGTAGTCTCCGTAGCCGGAGTTGGCAACGACCACCATATCGCCAAAGGCAGCGATGCCTTCGGGTGCAGGTCCGACGGTATACCTTTGACGTAGCTCCTCCAAGCGGCGCAAATGGATAGTGGTAACAGCATCGCCATAGAGATCCGTGACCAGACCCAAGGTGTCGTTGACGATGCAGAGTTGGCGGGGATAGCGATTCTGCTGGAGGCGGATCCGTCCAATCCATTGGGCTGTACTTGCACGAAAACACTCAATGCTGCGTGAACCTGAGACGACGACATAGAGGGTGTCCCCGAGCCGGACCATGTCATTTCCTACATCCCCTAGGGAAAGTCCGGTCCCAGCGAGCACGTCCGGAATGACGGCACCATCGGGCAACTCGATGCGGGCCAGGGTCGCGTTGGAATGGCCCCAGAGTCCTTCGCATAGCACGTATGCTCCGTGCTGTGCCTTCGGTTCCGCGATGGGGCGCACAATGCTCTCATTGCAGCTCCAGCAACCGAGCACAGCCAGGAGGATAGGCAGAAGGGAGCGATACTGGCTCATGGTCGGGGTGGTGGCATGCGACGTAGCTGTTCTTCCAGTAGCTTCTGGGGCTCTCCTACCCCCGGTGGAGATGGCTGTTCCGAGGGCGGTTTCGGTTCCGGTACACCAATCGTGGTGGTGCCGAAGCGCAGCTGTTCAAGCTTCGCAACCAATCCCCGCAGGGCAACTTCGCTGGTCTGCAAGAACGGGCGTGGGTAGAGACCGATCAACAGGAACAGTGCTACTAAGGGCAACAGCTGGAGCCGCTCTAGCCAATGGATGTCCCGGAGGTGATAGTTCTCTGGATTGCCCGGTTGACCGAACATCAGAGCATGGTAGAACTTGAGCAAATATGCCGCTGCCAAGATAATTCCGCAGGCGCCGAGCACAGCCGGCAGGAAACTGTCCAGGAAACGAGACTGCGCAGCTCCCAGAAGGCTTAAGAACTCTCCAATGAACCCATTGAGTCCCGGAAGGCCCGCAGAGGACAAGACTGCCAGCGCTACCAGAACGGCAAATACGGGCATTCGCGGTGCCAGCCCTCCAAATTCGGCAAGCTCCCTTGTATGTCGTCTCTCGTAGAGCATCCCCACGCAGAGAAAGAGCATACCCGTGGAGAGTCCGTGGTTGACCATTTGAAGCAGCGCTCCCTGTAAGCCCTCTACAGTCATGGAAAAGATGCCCAACACGATGAAGCCTAAGTGGCTGACGGAGGAATAGGCAATCAGCTTTTTCATGTCGTTTTGGGCAAAGGCTACCAGAGCACCGTAGAGGATCCCTACAACCCCCAGCCATGCCAAGAGAGGGGCATACTCAAAGCTGGCTTGGGGGAAGAGCTCTAAGTTGAAGCGCACCAAGCCATAGGTGCCCATCTTCAAGAGCACCCCTGCTAAGATTACCGAGCCGGCTGTCGGCGCTTCCACGTGGGCATCGGGCAGCCAAGTGTGCAGCGGAAACAATGGAACCTTGATGCAGAAGGAGAGAGCAAAAGCCCAGAAGAGCCAGCGCTGAAGCTCTATGGGGAGATTCGGTGCGATATAGCGGAGGCGCTCAAAATCAGCGGTAAAGCTCCCGGCGTGCTGTTCGGCATAGACCCCAAGCCAGACGATAGCGACCAGCATCAAAAGGGAGCCTACCAGGGTATAGAGGAAGAATTTCAGTGCGGCGTAGACCCGATTTCCCCCTCCCCAAATGCCGATAATGAAGTACATCGGGATGAGCACGAGCTCCCAGAAGACGTAGAACAGAAAAGTGTCCAATGCCACGAACACGCCCAGCATTGCGCTCTCCAGGAGCATCATCATGGCATAGTACTCCTTCTGCCGATGGCGAATCGGTTCCAGCGATGCCAGGAGCGCAATGGGCATCAGAAAGGTAGTCAGGAGCACTAACAGGAGCGAGATCCCATCTATCCCCAAGCGGAAGCCAATATCTAAGGCCTCTATCCACCGCACAGCGATGTGGAACTGGAAGCCTGCCTCGTTCGGGCGGAAGGCAATCCAGAGGGCAATTGCCAATGCCAGTGTGACAAGGCTTGCTGTAAGGCTTACCGCATGGATCCACCGAACATGTCTACGTGGCAGAGCAAGAATGAACAGGAATCCTGCCAATGGAACCGCAAGTGTCCCGACCAAAACCCATACCATTACAGAGCTGTGCTGGATATTGTGTCACCTCAGAAAAACACCAACCACGATAGGAGAGCAAGAATGCCGGCGAGCATAACAGCAGCATATGTCTGGGCAATGCCTGTCTGTAGGCGGCGGAGTGCACGACCGAACTGCCCAATTACCCGAGCAACCCCGTTGACCAGACCGTCAATGAGCATGACATCGGTAAGGCGCCAGAAGAAGCGCTCGGATACTTGTTGGACTGGCTCTACGATAAGCTTTTGGTAGACCTCGTCTACGTAATACTTGTGCCCCAACAAGCGGTATAGTTTTCCCAAGCGCTGTTCCATTTGCCGCTCTGCGCTTATACCCTCTCCAACAAAGAGGCGCCATGCCAGCATAATGCCTCCGATGCCAACCCCTGTTGCCAGGAGCATCAATACATATTCTTCCCAGTGGATAGCCAGAACGGGGGCTCTACCTAACGCTACCATTGCTGGGGTAAAGACAGGCTCTAGGAACCGTTCCAGCAGATTCGGGTTAGTCCCAATGGGGAAGAGGGCGTATGGGATACCTAAAAGTCCCCCTGTCAGGGAGAGGAAGCCCAGAATCAGCAGAGGAATCCGCATTACTGCCGGTGCTTCATGGGGATGGATGTGACGGTGGTCAAACCGTTCCTCTCCGTGGAACACAAGTCCGATAAGGCGGAAAGTATAGAATGCCGTGCAGAATGCAGCAGCCGTCAGGACCAGCCACCCTATTACACCTACCTCCTCGAACACCTGCCAGAGGATAGCGTCTTTGGAGAAGAAGCCACTCAGAGGAGGTATTCCAGCAATTGCCAGACCAGCGATGAGAAAGAGGCGATAAGTCGTGGGCATATACCGCTTCAGTCCTCCCATGAGGCGGATATTCTGTTGCTCATGGAGGGCATGAATGACAGCGCCGGCTCCCAAGAAGAGGAGAGCCTTGAAGAAGGCGTGGGTGACGACGTGGAATACCGCTGCAGTGAATGCCCCGGCGCCAGCAGCCGTGAACATAAACCCCAGTTGGCTGATCGTAGAATATGCCAGCACTTTTTTGATGTCTGTTTGCACCAAACCAATGGTAGCAGCCGCCAGCGCCGTGAGAGCGCCAATGACTGTAATTATCCCCAACGTCGTTGGGGCTAAGGCAAACAAAGGGGACAGCCGCGCAACCAAGAAGATCCCCGCCGTTACCATTGTTGCGGCATGGATAAGGGCAGAGACAGGTGTCGGGCCTGCCATGGCGTCAGGGAGCCAAACGGCCAGGGGGATTTGGGCGGATTTCCCTGTGCATGCTAAGAAGAGAAGCAGTGTGATGACCGTGACAATGTCTGAACCAACGGGAAACACCGTAGCGGCCTGGGCATTGATGGCGGTGTATTCCAACGTCCCGAATTGCTTGACGAGGAGAAACATCGCCAAAAGCATCCCAACATCCCCGATGCGGTTGATGATGAACGCCTTGCGCCCAGCATCTGTGGTCCAAAGAATACCGACCCCCTGAAAGTGGCGATCGTACCAGAAGCCAATGAGCAAGTATGAACACAGACCCACTCCTTCCCAGCCGAGAAATGTCAGTAAGAGGTTAGAGCTCAGCACCAGTACGAGCATCATGAAGATGAACAGATTCAGGTAGGCGAAAAAGCGCCAAAAGCTGCGGTCGCCGTGCATGTAGCCGATAGAGTAGACATGGATGAGGAAACCTACCCCTGTCACGACCAGAGCGAAGACAATGCTCAGTGGGTCGACGTGGAACGCGATATCTGCATGGAAATTACCGGCAACGACCCAGCGATAGAGAGTGACCGTATGTGACTGCTGGGAGGCAGGGAGCTGCAAAAGCCATCCCAGAGTGAGGAGGCTTAGAAGGAACGAGACTCCAACTGTGCTGCTACCGACGATACCGATGAGGGTTTCCGAACGCCATCGCCAACCGAGAAGTCCCAGCACAACGAATCCTGCAAGGGGGATCAGCGGAATTGCAGTGATGATAAAATCCATTGCTCTGGACCTTGCCTCACGATACTTCGACTTCCTCGGTCACAAAACGCTCAAATGGTAGCTCTATCGGGGAAAAGTGCAGGCGCAGAGTCTCATCAATGACCATCATAGTATTCCGCTCCACCTTAATCCAATCCGAGTGAGTTCCGGTCAGGGGTTCCGAGGCAATGATCACTGCCGAAGGGTGCCCATACGTAGATTCCATACCGCACCAATCCCCGTGGCAGTAGTAACGCTTTCCGTACATGTAGTACAGAGTTGCTGGCTGAGCATTCGGGTTAGTCGTATACCGAGTTGCAACGATGCTGGTACCATTCGTTACGCAGATGTTGAGGTAGGAGTGTTCCCGCACATTCGCCTCGATGAGCAGATTGCTTAGCTCGTAGAGCATGGACCAGACGGCTTCTACAAGCTCTTCGCAGCTTACGTCTCCAAAGGGATCACGGATGAAGTTGAGGAGCAACCCGAAGAGGTGTTCAGAATCCGTGGAGCCCATGATTGCATCGTAAGCGGTATCATTGAGCTGGCGCAGGAGTTTGCGTCGGATTGCGCGGAATCCTCCCACAACTCCATTGTGCATGAACATCAAGCGACCGCACCAAAAGGGGTGAGAGTTGACCTCCTCTACCATGAATCCAGGCGAGGCAGCGCGTACATGGGCGAAGATGAGGGGAGAATAAATCTTCCGCGCCAGATTGCGCAGATTCAGATCACTCCAGGCAGGCTTGATGCTGCGGAATACACACGGTTCGTTGTCTATTTCGGGAACGTACCACCCGATTCCAAACCCATCCCCATTGACGGTAACGGACATTTCCTCTGCCCGAATGGTCTGGGCACGAATGAGGGAGTGCGGGGGTTTGTAAAGCAAGTCCTCCGCCAGTATGGGAGGTCCAATGTAGGCAACGAAACGGCACATCCTGGCCAGGGTACAGTTAAAGTCAACCGCCGAAAAGCAAAATTACGCGAAAGCCAGAGCAATCCTCCCGAAGCTATCAACTGTAGGCGGGATCAGCTATTTTTGTGCCTAAACACCCGGTTTCCCTACAGGCGGTCGTGCTCATGTGGAGAGCAGGTGTTGCTCTTCTTGGCGTTCTTGGCATTGTGGAGTGGGGATGTTCAGAGGAAATTGCGGCACTGGGGACAACGGTCCATGTTGCAGCCCAACTTGCTGCCGCAGTGGTCCGGCAGTCCACGATGGAAAAGAGAGCAGTTCCGCAAGGTCAGTCGGAGGTTGATTCATTGGAGGTCACAAGTGTACGAATCTTGTTAAAGCGTCTCAAGCTCCATACGACCGGGGATACGAGCCTGCAAGGTGAGGAAGTCAAAGTCGGTCCTTTCGTTGCCGTCTTTGCCCACCGGGAGAGACAGTTGGCAGTTTCAACGATTCCTCCGGCAACTTACCGAAGGCTCAAGCTGGAGTTCCATCGGCTTACAGACGAGGAAGTGTCTCGGTACGCTAACGATTCTTTGCTATGGGAGTTTGCAACACCGGAGCGGTATAGCGTTTCAATTGAAGGGAGGGTTTTTACCCCGGCTGGGGCGTCTGCGTTCATCTATCGGAGCGATGTTACAGCGAATGTTGCACTCCCGTTGGAACCGCCAGCAGAGGTGAGGAAAGAGCAAGTGCTTTCCCTCTTGTTGCACTTTGATCCTTACCAAATCTTTGTCGTAGCAGGGCGTCTGGTGGATCCCCGTGACGAGCGTAACCGCCGTTTTATTGACTCCAATCTCCACATGGCTTTCAAAGTTCTCAAGCGGACTATCTGAGATGGAGGAACACCGAGCGCAGAGTGGGTGTCAGCTTTCCATCGTTGTACCCCTTTACAACGAAGCGGAATCTCTGCCTGAGCTGATCCCGCGTTTGGAAGCGGTGGCAGAGCAATGGACAGGGGGAACGTATGAAATTTGGCTTATTGATGACGGCTCTACTGATGGCTCGTTTGAGGTTATTCGGCAATTCCATCGGCGGAATTCCCGCATTCGGGGTATTCGCTTCCGACGCAACTATGGGAAGTCCGCTGCTTTAGCCGTTGGGTTTGCGGAGGCGCAGGGGCAGTACGTTGTAACTATTGATGCCGATTTGCAGGATGAGCCGGAGGAGATCCCGCGCCTTCTTGCGAAACTGTCTGAAGGCTACGATTTGGTCTCTGGGTGGAAGAAGCACCGGCGAGATCCCTTAAGCAAGACGCTGCCTTCGCGGCTGTTCAATGCAGTAGTGTCAGCGGTTAGTGGACTTCGGTTACACGACTTCAACTGTGGGCTCAAGGCGTATCGGCGCGAAGTCGTCAAGGCAGTACAGATTTACGGTGAGATGCACCGTTATATCCCAGCCTTGGCGCACTGGGAGGGATTCCGTGTGACGGAGCTGCCGGTGCGGCACCATCCCCGGAAGTACGGGCGTTCGAAATTTGGCGCTAGCCGCTTTGTAAAAGGATTTTTGGATCTGCTCACGGTGCTTTTCACCACGCGCTTTCTGAGACGTCCGCTCCATCTCTTCGGTAGCTTGGGGGTGCTTTTTGCCATTGTGGGCTTCCTCATTGACGCCTACTTGGTGATAGAGTGGGCGCAACAGAGGACAGCCTTGAGTAATCGTCCCCTACTCTTTTTCGGTCTGGGACTGATCATTGTTGGTGGTCAGCTCATCTCGCTGGGGTTGTTGGGAGAGCTGATTGTCAAAAGCTCGTTATGGCAGAGCAGCTATAATATTGCCGAGCGCTTGTAAGGGAAGTGGAGAGGAGCATGCAACGGGTAGTACTTTGGGTTGGAATTCCCGTGTGGGCTATGGCACAGTCTATTGTTGAGCTGAGTAGTGGGCTGGCAACAACGTGGTTGGTTGGAAATAACCCTGCGCGGACTCCGATTATTTCTCGCGACACGCTCCAACGGTCGCTCGGTTCCGGATTTGCTGGAGTTCAACCCGGGATCGCCCTGCAGGTATTGCATCCATTAAGGCCGGAGTGGCGGATTGGGGTAGGAGTTGAGCAGACGTACTTTGAAGGTTTACAGCGCTTTCGGCTACGTGGGCTCAACATTTATCTCCGGTACACGCAGACGGTAACGGGTATTGCAGCGATGGTAGAGTATATCCCCGTCCGCTTTCCATTGGCGCGGGGATATGCTTTCATCAGTTTGGAACCCCGTTGGACCGTGGTATCCCGTGGACACTACGTATACGAGCAGGTGGACAGTCGCCAGGGGAGGGTTATCGAACGATTAGATACGGTGATCAGCAAGCCACCGGAGCCAGTCCATCGCTTTGGCGTGATTGGCCGACTTGGAATTGGTGGGGAGTTGGCGGAACCGTGGTACTTTCGGGCAAATGTGGGATTTGGAGTTCTCAACCTTTGGGGACGCCGCCCCGAGCGAGGGGAATTACTCACGCCGGTGAAGATAGAGGAGGTTGGAGAAAGTTATGCTCCAGTGGTCGTCGTCGCGCTCCTCCTCCAGTACCGGTTCCGTCTTCCATAGAAAGCAAGCTCCACTAAGTCAGCGGTGTATGGTGTGATGGGCACAGATCCAAAGTTGATAGAGCTTCTGGAGAACATTGCACTACTGCTGGAGCTGAGCGGAGAAAACCCGTACAAAGCTCAGGCTTATGCCCGTGCTGCTCGCACTTTGATGGGGTACGAAGTAGATGTTCACCGGGCGGTTGCCGAGGGGACTATACGTCAGTTGCCCGGCATTGGGGCATCACTGGAAGCCGCGATTACGGAGTACGTGCAGACGGGGAGAATATCGCTGTATGAGCGGCTACGGCAGGAGATTCCCGAGGGACTCCTTGAACTGACCCAATTGTCAGAAGTTGGTCCCAAGCGAGCGCGGCAGCTTTATGAGCAGCTTGGTATTGCCAGTGTAGAGGAGTTGGAGGAAGCTTGTCGGCAGCACCGCATTGCTGCTCTCAAAGGTTTCGGACCGAAGCGAGAGGAGACTCTCCTGGCGGCAATCCAGGCGTGGAAGCAATCACGTGGGCGACTCCATCTTCACACGGCCCTCCGAGAAGCACAGTCGTGGCGGGAGCGACTCCTTGCTCTTCCCGGGGTAACGCAAGTCATCCCGGCTGGAGTACTGCGTCGGTACGCGGAGACCATTGGAGAGCTAACACTTGTTGTCGTTTCCCCACATCCGGAGCGATTGCTGAAAGGCTTGGCCAAGGAGATTCCGGAGCTGAGGCCTGTGGGGCAATGGCGGTTGGTGGCACAGGGTGAGAAAAGGGTACCGGTTTATTGTGAGATCGCCCCTGTAGACCATGCCGGTTGGGTCCTGTTTCGCCACACGGGCTCAGAGGAATTTGTGGCTGCTGTAGAGTCAGAATTGCGGGAGAGGGGATTTGAGCCGACGCCACAATTTCTTGCCCGTCGTGGTGGGGATGCCGTGCCACTCCGGACAGAGGAGGAGTTGTTCGCCTTGTTGGGGCTTCCGGTGATTCCGCCCGAGATCCGGGAAGGAGCTCGTATTCTCGCCAATGTCCGCCGCGAGGGTCTACCGCCGCTGGTGTCCCGTGCCGATTTCCGAGGCATGCTCCATGTTCACTCAACCTGGAGTGATGGCAAAGCCTCCATTCAGCAGATGGCGGTGGCGGCAAAGGAGTTGGGATACTCCTACATTGCCATCTGCGACCATAGCCCATCGGCATACTATGCCGGGGGACTGAGCCGCGAGCGTCTATTGCAACAGCACGCCGAAATTGACCGCCTCAATAGCCAGAAGTTAGGCATCCGCATCCTCAAGGGAGCGGAGGTGGATATCTTGCCGGATGGCTCGCTGGATTATCCAGAGGATGTCCTATGGCAGCTTGATGTGGTGGTGGCCTCGGTGCATTCTCACTTCAAGCAGTCTCGTCATGAGATAACGGCACGAATTCTGCGGGCATTGGAGCATCCGGCGGTGCATATTCTCGGGCACGCAACGGGGCGTCTCTTGCTCTCCCGTCCGCCGTACGAGGTGGATATGGAGGCAGTACTGAAAGCTGCGGTGCGTTGGGGCAAAGTCGTAGAACTCAATGCTCAGCCCTATCGCTTGGATGTATCGTGGGAAGTGTTGAGTCGGTGGCGCGAGCGGGGAATACTCATTGCAGTCAATCCAGATGCGCACTCCCCGTCGGAACTAGAGTACACAGAGTTCGGGATTGCCTTGGCGCGGAAAGCGTTGTTCCCACCAAAGCAGGTTGTCAACACGTTGACGGTGGAGGAATTTCAGAGCTTTTGCCAAAAGGTGCGGGAGTGCCGTTAAGAACACACCAGGGTTTCCTCTCGTTCTGGTCCCAGGGAGAGCATACGGACGGGGATGCCGAGGAAGTCTTCGATGAAGGCGATGTATCTACGGGCGGCTGGGGGAAGAAGTTCGGGGCGGTCAATGCCATTGAGAGGCTTATGCCAGCCGGGAAGCACGGTGTATTCGGGCTCAACACGTTCGAGGGTTGCACAATCCGGGGGAAAGAAGCGGAGTCGTTTTGAACCAATGCGATAACCCGTGCAGACAGGGATTTCGGGGAAATAGCTCAGCACATCCAGCTTGGTCAAGGCCAGTTCTGTAATTCCATTGATCATGACGGAGTAGCGGAGGGCAACCAGGTCCAACCATCCGCAGCGGCGTGGACGTCCTGTTGTGGCACCGAATTCACCCCCCAGCTGTCGCAGTTGTTCTCCAAGCGCGCCCGTCTGCTCCGTGGGGAAGGGTCCGTAACCGACGCGGGTGGTATAGGCTTTCGCAACGCCGAGAATCCGGGTAATGGCTGTTGGTGGAATACCTAAGCCGGTACAAGCGCCCCCGCTGGTTGGGTTTGAGCTCGTGACGTAGGGATACGTTCCATGATCAATGTCCAAGAGGGCCCCTTGGGCACCTTCGGCGATGATATGCTTTTGCTCTCGGAGCGCTTCTGCCAATAAAGCAGCGGTGTCAGTGACGTAAGGGTCAATGAAGGCATCAAAGTCCAGGTATTCTTGGACGATCGCCTCTACGTCCAACTCCTCTGTGTGGTAGAGCGTACGCAAGAGGGCATTCTTCTCCTCCAAATTGGCGCGCAGCTTTGCCTCAAAGGTTTCGCGGTGGAGGAGGTCTACAATCCGAATGCCTATTCGGCGGAACTTGTCAATATATGCTGGACCAATGCCGCGCCCGGTCGTCCCGATCGGCTGTGGACTCTGTTGTTCCTGTGCTTGGTCCAGCAGCTTGTGGTATGGCATGATGAGATGGGCACGGTTGCTGATGTAGAGTCGTCCGGCGGTAGTAATCCCAAGCCCCTCCAAGGTGGCGATCTCCTCACAGAGCGTAACTGGGTCAATGACCACACCGTTGCCAATGATGCACTGGACATGCGGATGGAAGATGCCAGAAGGGATAAGGTGGAGCACTAAGCGTTGCCCTTTATACGTGACGGTATGCCCTGCGTTGGGCCCGCCCTGGTAACGGGCGACGATGCCGGCATCGCGAGCGAGAAAGTCTACAATCTTCCCTTTCCCTTCGTCACCCCACTGTGCACCAACGACAACGGTGACCGGCACCCTTCGTAAGACCGTACTGGGATACTTACGCCTGTGCAGTGGCTTTCCGCTCCGCTTCTTGGAGGCGGCGGTATTCGGATTCCAGGTCTATTTTCCGCACAGTCTGCAGGAACCAAACTACAAACGCGCTGGCAATGAAAATGGAGGAATAAGTCCCTGTGAGGATACCTACCAACATCGTGAAGGCGAAGCCTTGCAGGACTTCTCCACCCAGGAAGAGAATCGCCAAAAGGACCAGGACTGTCGTCAAAACGGTATTAATCGTCCGGCTGAGAGTCTCGTTGATGCTTAAGTTCATCAACTTGATGAGGTTCATCCCCTTGTGGCGTTCTCGGTTTTCGCGAATGCGGTCAAAGATGATGACGGTGTCATTGACAGAAAAACCGACCACCGTCAACAAAGCTGCCAGAACGGATTGGTTTACCTCGATCCGGAGGATTCCCAAATGGTGGACGATAGCAATTGCTGAGATGGCAATGACCACGTCGTGAACGAGGGCAATCGTTGCCCCCAATCCGTAGATGAACTCAAAGCGGAAGGCGATGTAAGTCAAGATGGCAAGGGTAGCAAAGATGATGGCGATCAGAGCATTGAAGCGCATTTCTGCGCCAATCTTGGGACCAACCTTATCCGATTTGAGTAGCGTTACTGTATGACCCGAGAAGTGCTCCCGTAGCACGGATAAGATTGTCGTTGTGGGGTCCTCGCCGTGGGCTGTAGCGAGGGATTCTTTGACTCGGATGAGGAATTGATTCGGTCTACCGTATGATTTGATCTCCGCTCCGCGGAATCCTGCTGTGCCAATGGCAGAGCGGATGTCGCCGACATCTGGAGCAGGACGCAGTTCTACTGCCACTTCGGTGCCACCCTCAAAATCAATGCCGTAGTCCAGTCCCCAGATGGCTATCACCAAAAGACCCACAATGCTCGTGGTTAGAGAAAGGAGGAAGAACAGGCGCCGTTTGCCCAAAAAGTCTATGTTCGTTTTGCCGAAAAACTCCATTCGTACTCCTTACGCTACCGTGACTAACTGTTTCCGTGGAAGCCCGTAGCCGAGATGAATATCGTAAGCCAGGAGGAGCTCAATGAAGGCACGGGCGACAATCAGGACTGAGAACAGGGTCATCACGATACCGATCATGAGCGTGATAGCAAAGCCTTGGATGGGTCCGGTCCCGAAGAAGTAGAGAATGAGCCCTGTCAGGAAAGTGGTGATGTTGGAGTCCAGAATTGCCGAAAGCGCCCGTTTATGTCCTTCGTCAACAGCAGAGCGAACAGAACGTCCACGGCGCAGTTCCTCACGGATACGTTCAAAGATGAGGATATTGGCATCAACGGCCATGCCCATCGTCAGGATCACACCAGCGATGCCTGGAAGCGTGAGAGTACCTTTAAAGGCGGACAGCAGTGCCAGAATCAGCACCACATTGACCAGCAGGCCGAAAATAGCAATGGCTCCACCAGTGGTGTAGTAGCCGACCATAAAGAGGACAACGAGGAAAAATGCAACGACACTGGCGATAAGCCCGCGCCGAATAGAATCCTCCCCAAGTGATGGACCCACGATGCGTTCTTCAATGATCTTGACGGGGGCCTTGAGGGCGCCGGCTTTCAGAACAATTTCAAGCAGGTGAGCTTCTTGGATGCTGCTCATCCCGGTGATTTGCGAGCGTCCCCCCGTAATTTTGCTCTGCACCACCGGTGCAGAATATACCCGTCCGTCAAGCACAATAGCGATCTTCTTGCCCACGTTGGCTCCCGTGATCCGTGCCCAGCGCTCAGCTCCTTCGGTGTTCATGTCCATCAGCACGATGGGGGCATTTGTCGTGGGGTCGAAAGTAGCCCGGGCGTCGGTGACGACGTCACCAGTTAATTCGGGCTCGCGCTTGAGCACATAGAAGGTGTAAATCTCGTAGCCCTGGCGTTGGAGACGTTCGTCGGGCTTAGCACTGATGGCAATTTCATAGTCTGCGGGTAAAAGTCGCTTGACGTCCGGGCGGCTGATGAGGGCTTCAAACTCAGCTAGGCTCTCCTTGGGAAGCTGGAAGAAATATTCGCCTTCGGGGAAATCGCTGCGGCGGTAGTCTATGGGGACAAAGCGTTCGTTTTGGATGAAGTAGGTGATGAAGAGCGAGGTAAAAGGGAAATCTTCCCGAATGCGTCGGCGGCGTTCTTCTTCGGGGAGACCAGCGTAAGGGTCGGCGGCCGTATCAGCGGGGCGGGCGGTAGTATCTGTGGCTGGACGTTGGGTGGTATCGCTCGGCGCTGAGGCGGAGGCGGTAAGTGCTGTATCCAGGGGCTGTCCTGTCCGCTGACGCTTCAGGAACTGATCAATGGCATAGAAAGTCCGGACAGCTTCTTCATTGTTACGGACCAACTTGAACTCCAAACGGGCAGTTGTCTGGAGTAGCTGGCGCATTTCCATTTCGTTTGTTACGCCAGGCAACTCCAACACGATACGCCGAGTTCCCTGCTTCTGGATATTGGCTTCTGCTACACCGTACTTGTCTACACGTTGCCGGATGACTTCTAACGCCTGGTCAATGGCGCCGTCAATATTGCGTTCCAGGCGCTTAAGGATAGCTTCTTCGCTAACCTCGCGCATGTCGCCGATGTCGTAGTAGGAGATAAGCGAGCGCCCATGCGGGCGGGCAATGCGGTCGAAGTTGCGCAGGAAGATCTGAAGCACGGGTTCGTCACTTTGTTCAGCTTCGCGACGGGTTTCCGCAATGACCTGCAGGAAGAGGTCATCCACAGTTTCTCGCTCCGCGGCTTCTTCCAGAAGCTTGATGACATCAACCTCTAACGTCACGTACATGCCGCCGCGTAGGTCTAGCCCCAGCTTGAGAGCGTTCTGCTTTGCTCGTTGGAGAGATGCCCCATACAACTGCTCAAACTCGGCCAGTCGGACGGAGTCCCCGGCTTCCTGCAGAACGAACTTTCGACGTTCTAAGTCCCATGCACGATAGGTCGGCCACAGGATGTAGACTCCGAGAGCGAGCGGGAGTATCAAGATTGCCCACTTACCCCACACTTGTCTGAAGCGCTTCGGCACGGATGCCCTCGTCCTGGAGTGGAACAGGATGTGACGGTAGGCACAAAAATACGTCTTTTCATCCCGGCTCTGGGCAGAGGCTTGAGGGAAGGCATATTTTTGCGTTCAATAGGCAAGCGGGTATGGATATACGGGTTGTTACGGTGGATTTGTGGAACACACTCGTTGGAGCCGCAGGGAGCAGCCAACGACAAGCTGACCGCCTTCGGCGAGTGCGGATGTATGCGGCGCGGTTGGGAATAGAGCTTTCGGAAGCGGTAGTTAACAAGGCGATGCGGGAAACATGGCATTACTATACTCTACTCTGGCGAGAGCAGTATCGGACCCCAACGACGGAGGAGTTAACCGCCTTCCTCTGGCGTCTGCTCGGGATGCCAGAAGAGCCCTCTCTTATCCGGCAGCTTGCTGAGGAGCTGGCGTACGGCGTCTTGGAGTATCCGCCGCCGTTGCTTCCCTCTGCACGGGAAGCACTCGTTTTTTTGGCAGAGCGGTATTACCTGGGGCTAGTTTCTGACACGGCTTTCTCCCCCGGAAGGGTGCTTCGCGAGTTGCTCCGTCAATATGGGCTTGCGGAGTTCTTTGCTGCCTATAGCTTCAGCGATGAGACGGGCGTGGCGAAGCCCCATCCCCGAGCTTACATGACTGTGCTGGAGGTGCTCCAGGTGTCGCCGGAGCAGGCTCTGCACATTGGGGATTTAGAGATGACCGATATCCGTGGAGCAAAGCATCTCGGTATGCGCGCCGTGCTTTTCCTCGGTGATATCGACAGCGAATTCCCGCCCCCTGCCCAAACGGTAGCAGATGCCGTTGCGCATCATTGGCAACAGATTCCGGAGCTGATTGAACAGGTGCAGGGAGTTGCCCGTGGCAACGCTCGTCCTGAAGCCAGACCGTGACCCGACAGCGTTAGCTCATGCGGCAGCACTCCTCCGTGCTGGGGAATTGGTCGCTTTCCCGACGGAGACTGTGTATGGCTTAGGGGCACGAGTATTCTGCGAACCTGCTATTGCTCGCATCTTCGCCGTCAAAGGGAGACCGGCAGATAATCCGTTGATTGTGCATATTGCTGCGGTGGAGGATGTACACCGCGTCGCTGTAGAGATTCCATCCAGCTTTTGGGTTCTTGCGGAGCGCTTCTTTCCGGGACCTTTGACCCTCATTGTGCGGCGTCATCCGAGTGTCCCTGCTTGTGTCTCTGCTGGGTTGGAAACGGTGGCAGTGCGCATGCCGCGCAATCCGTATGCGCTGGAACTCATCCGTTTGACCGGAGAGCCAGTAGCGGCGCCTTCAGCGAACCGTTCCGGGCGCCCCAGCCCAACACGGGCAGAGCATGTGCTGCAAGACCTGGACGGACTCATTGCTGCTGTCGTAGATGGAGGAGAGTGCGAAATCGGACTGGAATCAACGGTGCTCCATTTGCTGATGGAGCCACCTCTCATCATGCGACCAGGCGCGATTACTGCCGACGAGCTATCGGCAGTGCTGGGTGTACCCGTTGAATACTGGCGTGGGAGCCCGACGGAGGCAGTTCCCTCGCCAGGAGTTAAATATCGGCACTATGCGCCGAACGCTTCGGTGCTGCTTCTGCCGTCGTGGGAGGAAGTTCGTCAATGGGTCCAGGAGCACCCCGAAGCCGATCCGGTCGTGTTGGCTTCCGAAACGCCTCCGGAACCCTTTCCGTTACCAGTTCGTCTACTTCAAGCAGCAACGCTCTATGCAGAGTTCCGCCGTGCTGATTCGGAAGGAAAAACCCATATCCTCGTGCTCTATACTCCTTCCGTGCAGGCACATCCTGCCCTTGCAGACCGCTTGCGCAAAGCCGCAACTCATACTGCGGAGGAGGGTCCATAGAAAGCCTTGGCACCGCTGAGGAGAGTAAGCGGCTCGTGGGGAGAGCGCGCATAACGCTGTGTTTTTAGACGGGAATTTCTACATTTGTAGAGCTGAAAAGGGTGGATTAGGGGAGAGGCATTGGTGCTGCGGGCAATCGTGGTGGATGACGAGCCAGCGGCGGTGGAGACGCTGTGCATGTTGCTGCAGCAGTACTGTGGGGATTCTGTGCAGGTAGTGGGCACAGCTTTCTCTGCAGCGGAGGCGCGTCGGCAAATAGCCGTCCAAAGACCGGACGTAGTGTTTTTAGATGTGGAGATGCCGGGGGAAAACGGCTTTGAGCTGTTACGGACCTTGCCGTATCAGGACCTTGCAGTGATATTTGTCACTGCTTACGAACACTATGCTATCCAAGCTCTACGGATGAGCGCGGTAGACTATCTCCTCAAGCCAGTCAATCCAGTGGAGTTACGAGCAGCCGTAGAACGGGCTTGGAGACAGCGTCAGTCGCAGAGCGATCGGCTGAAAGTGTTGCTGGAAAACTATGGGCAGGCAAAACGGCAGCGAATCGCTCTCCCCATACCGGAGGGATATCGGATTGTGGATATTGAGGAAGTGCTCTACTGCCAGAGTCATGGGAGTTATAGCTATGTTGTAACGCGGACGGAGCGTATCTTGACCACTCGTCTCCTCGGGCAGTGGGAGGAGATGCTTAGCTCGATGGATTTCTTCCGTATCCATCGCATGTTTCTGGTCAACACCCGGCATATTCACACAATACGGCGGAGCGAGGAGGGAGCAAGTGTGGTCATTCTAAGCAATGGCGAACAGTTACCCGTTTCCCGTCGGCGCTTTGCCCTGTTGATTGAGCAGATCCGCCAGGGAGGGTAGGGGATGTCTTCGCTGCTTCCTGATGATACGGAGCTCCATGAACGGTTGCAGAAGTGTTCACCCCAGGAGGCAGTTGATTACCTGAACCAGCTGGGTGAGCTTGCTGCGCAACAGCAGCCATCTCGGATCGTTGAGTTTGCTCGGCATGCCTATGAACGGGCACTGCAGCTCGGTTACCGTTCCGGGCTTGCGGAGGCTCAGCGTCTATTAGGGGTCGGCGCTGTCTTTGCTGGCAATTATGCGGAAGCCCAAGATTGGTTTAGCAGAGCGCACGCATTGTTCCAGGAGCTTGGGTGCCGGGAGAAAGCACTTCATACCTTGGTTTCCTGGGCGCTTGCGGAGCATTCCGTAGGGGAGCATGCGGCGGCGTTGGAGCGCCTCCGCTCTGTCGTGGAGCATGGTGCAGAGTTCCCAACAGTGTACTTGAAAGCACTGCAGAACTTGGCAATTGTGCTAGCGGAGTTGGGACACCATGAGCAGGCGCTGCGGATGTTTGAGGAGGTGATTACCCAAGCGCAAGCACAGGGGCAGTGGCAAACATTGGCACGGGCGTACAACAATGCTGCTCTACTCCTGGCAACGCGTGGGGAGCATTCTCGAGCGTTGGAGCTGCAGCAGAGGAGCGTACAGCTGAAAGAAGAGCACGGGGATCGCTACGGACTGGCGGTAGCTTATGGAACATTGGGCTACCTTTACGCCCGAGTAGAGCGCTGGGACGAAGCAGAGGCAGCCTATCAGCGTTCTCTCTCCTTGCGGCGTGAGATAGGGGACCGCCGAGGTGTAGGCTATGTGCTATCCAACTTGGGGCAACTCTATCGCCAGCGTGGTCTGGATGTGGCCGCCAGGGGAGCTCTTACGGAGGCATGGGCAATTGCAGAGGAGTTAAAAGAGACCGTGTTGGAACTGGAGGTCGCTCGTGAGCTTGCTCAGATTGCCCAGCATCAGGGAAAGGCAGAGGAGGCGATGTATTTCCTGCACCGTTGCCTGGTGCTTATGGAGCAGTTGCTCTCCGAGCGGGTACAGCAGGCCGTGGCGCAGATACAGGCGCGGTATGCCTTAGAACAACAGCGCCGGCAGCAGGAGGAGTTGCGTCGTCTGTTAGTAGAATGGCAGTATCGGACTCTCCAGACGCAGATGAATCCCCACTTCCTGTTTAATGCTCTCAATCTCCTGCAGCATTGGATTGCCCGAGGGGAACGGGAAGTGGCGCATCGCTTTATTGCAGAGTTTGCGCAACTGATGCGTCGGGTTCTGCACAATGTCCAGCGAGGGCTTATCTCGTTGCGGGAAGAGTTGGAGACCGTGGAGTTGTATCTCCGAATTGAACATGCCCGTTTTCAGGGGGCGTTCACGTACTCAGTGGAAGTCGACCCGGAGGTGGATGCTGATGAAGTCTGGATTCCTCCGCTGCTGCTTCAGCCCTTGGTAGAGAATGCCCTCAAGCACGGGCTGGCGCCTCGGGGAGGGTGGGGTACGGTGCGGATTATGGTGACGTCCGAGGGTGAAACGGTGCTCTGTGCTATAGAAGACGATGGGGTCGGGAGGAGGCAGAAAGGGGCTCTGTCAGCTCCGGGGACAGGTTCTGGACTCCGTCTGGTGGAGGAGCGGTTGCGGTTATTGCGGGAGCATTTGGGTGGAGGCTTTGCATTGCGCATAGAGGACCTTCAGGATGCGCAGGGAAGGCCAGCAGGGACGCGAGTGGAGGTGCTTATTCCCCAGTCGGTGGATGTCGTACGTGCCACCCAATTGCATCTGTTGGAACCGTTGGGGAGTGCACCGAAGCCCGTATTTTCGCCGTAGCTCTATAGGAGTCGGAGTGTGGTGCCCATGCGATGGGGGAAAGTTGGTGTGGAGGCATTGCTTGTAGGGAGCCTTGTCTGCGGTTGTACCGGTGGGTTAGATCCAACCCAGCTACCGCGGGAGGCGATGATCCGTGGCATTGTGTCGTTTCGTGGAGCGTGGCCGCCTGTGGATAGCCTCCGCGATCTGCGGGTGGTAGCCTTCCAGCAGTATCCGCCTAAGGACGTGCTTGGAGAAGTCCTCGGGGGACGGGCAATTTTTTCCGAACGGCTCCCCTTCTATGTGGAGCAGACGCCGTATGAGCTCACAGTTGAACAAGTCCCGGTGATGTTTCGCTATCTCATTGTGGCGCAGCAATATGGTCCGGACCTCTTCCGGCATTGGCGCGTTGTGGGAGTTTATTCCTCTCGGGATACGCAGCCGGATTCCATCTGGGTAGAACCCGGTGGAGTCTATCCGAACGTGGACATTGTGGTGGATTTTGACCATTTGCCGCCGCAGCCGTTTGAATGATGGTCCGCACGTTGAAGTGGGCTATTGCGATCGGATTCCTTCTCAGCCAGGGACTGGCGCAACCGAGGGCTGTTTTGCAAGGGCAAGTTGTGGAGGCAGGGACACGGCAACCGTTGAGTGGGGCAACTGTTCGCCTGGAGGGGACAGTCTTGGGGGCCGTTACAGCCCGCAGTGGGGCTTTCCGCATCACGGGGATCCCACCGGGGGAGTACGTGGTAAGTGTTTCTATGGTGGGGTATCAGCGTTTGCAGCAGGTAGTGCGTCTGGGGGCGGGAGATACTCTTCGGTTGGTCGTGGCTTTGGAGCCGAAGCCGGTAGGGTTTGGGGAAGTGGTGGTAACGGCTGCGAAGCGAGCACAGACGCTGCAAGAGGCACCTGTGAGCATCGCGGTGTTGGAGCCGCAGATGCTGCAGGAGCGCAGCTTCACTCGGTTGGACGAGGCGCTTCGGACTCTGCCGGGCGTGGTGATTAGCCGGGACCAGGTCAGTATCCGTGGCTCTTCCGGATTCGCTTTCGGAGTGGGTTCGCGGACACTGCTGTTGGTGGATGGTATCCCGCTGCTGTCAGGGGACGGTGGGGAGCTGAAGTATGATGCTCTGCCGCTTCTGTCGATCGGGCGCGTGGAGGTACTCAAAGGGGCGGCGTCGGCACTGTATGGAACAGCGGCGTTAGGGGGAGTGATCAACATCTTGACAGACGAACCTCCGGAAGAGGCTCGGTATCGATTTCGGCTCTATGGTGGGGTATATGAACGCCCGCGTTTTTCCGAGTGGGATGTTGGTCAACGAGGGCTCTGGGGACTTGACGTCGGCTATGCTCAGCGGTTCGGATCGGTGGGAGTGATATTCAATGGTGCGACCGTTCGGGATGAGAGTTTCCGCTCTGCTGGGGATTCCTACCGATGGCAGCTTTTTGGGAAGGTGCGCTGGACCTTGTCACCGAAGGCTGCTGTAACCGCCGTTGGGCACTATGCAGATGATGACCGAGGCAATTGGATTTATTGGGCAAGTCTGCGCCAGGCGACACGACCCGGAAACCCTGACAGCTCACAGCGCGTGCGCTCTCGGAAGGCAGCATACGCGATGCATTGGCAGCAGTCGTGGACGACCCGTCTGACGAGCCTGCTCCGCATTGGGATGTACTGGACGGATTTCGCCAATCGGTGGGCTGAAGAAGGGAGCAATACACTCCCACAGTCCTCAGCATATTCGCTCTCAGCGGAGTGGCAGTGGAATGGGCAGCTTCAGCGGCAGTTCCTTTGGACGGCGGGGATTCAAGGGGTGGGTAACTTTGTGGAGTCCGTGCTGTACGGCTCTCGTCGTCAACTGATGGGGGCTGTCTACGGGCAATTGGAGCTTGGGACACTGCAGCCGGTCGGGGTTACTGTTGGAGCGCGAGTGGATTGGGAGCGGACGGAAGGAGCTCCGGCGCAGCCTCCTGAGGTGAGCCCTCGTCTGGGGATTACCTACGCCAGCTGGTTTGGAGTTCAGTTTCGGGCAACGCTCGGGAGAGCGTTCCGGGCACCGACAGTTGCAGAGCGCTTTGCTGCCGTGCGGGCGGCAGGATTTGTCGTGCGGGCAAATCCTGAGCTGCGCCCCGAGCGGGGATGGACAGCGGAAATCGGGGCAATGGATACTCTATGGCTGCCCTTCAGAACATGGCGCCTTCCCCTGTTTGCGGATATCGCTCTGTTTCAGTCGGACTTCTATGACTTCGTGGAACCGCGGTTCCAGAGCCGCCAGGAGGAAGTTGTCGTGCAGTTTACGAACCTCACGCGGGCGCGCATCCAGGGGCTGGAACTGACCTTCCGAACATGGTTTGGGCCTGCAACAGCATGGTCTCCAATGGGGATATTCCATGTGAACGGCGGTGTGACTTTCCTGGAGCCCCGTGATCGGCGGCGCAACGATTGGCTTCGCTACCGCTCGCGACGTCTGTCTACCATAAGCTGGGTACTTTCCCTTCCGTGGGGGGAGTTGCAGATGGAGTATCGCTACCAGAGCCGTGTCGAACGGGTGGATGAGGAGCTAAAGAACTTAGGGCTTATCAGCAATGCTGACGCTCGGGTGCCGATTCACGTTGTAGATATTCGAGCGACAGTGGAGTTTGCCCGGTGGCTGGGGGTGCCGCTGGCGTTGACGGTCAATCTGCGTAATGCGCTGGATTACTATTACACCGAGGTTCCGGGGAATTTGGCCTCGCCGCGCCAACTGATTCTCCAGCTGTCTGGTGACTGGTGAGATGCTCTATCGCATTCGGCAAATTGTGTTTTGGGAGTGGAAACAGCAGCTACGGCAGTGGGGATTTGTGCTGAGCCTCTGGTTACCTCTTGTCATTCTCCTGCTCTTGGGATGGGGGCTTTCCCAGGGGAGGCAGAGGGGGGTGGCGTTCTTAGCTGTCTGGGACGAGACTGGACGCTGGATTCGGTGGCTCCAGGAGGTAGCTCCGGCAGCTATTGAACAGCCCTTGGTGCTCTATCCCTTAGTGCCGCAGGATACAGTTGAATGGGAACAGGTACTGGAACGGGTCGTCACGGGACAGTGGCTGGGGATCCTGCGTCTTGGCCAGGAGCGCGATAGACTCCAGCTTCAGGTGTGGGGGACAGTAGAGGGGCTACCGAGGATGCGCGTGATTGTTGCTGCCATAGAGCGGCGAGTTCGGGCTGCAATCGTACAAGGGTTAGGACTTCCCGAGGCTGTCCAGCAGAGCGTGTTGCTTCCTGTGGCAGTTGCCGAACACTATCTTCCGAGCGGCACTTTCCTTAGTCAGCCTCGGCAGTTGATGGTTCTAACGGGGCTTTTTCTCCTCACCCATGCCTTGGTTTGGGCGACTCGGGTTATGACAGAGGAACGGCTCTCGCGGGTGGCAGAGCTGCTCTTGAGCGTTGCCTCGGCTGCAGAGATCGTGGGAGGTAAATTCATTAGCCTTGTCGCTATGGGGATAGGGCAGACGATGGTGTTGGTAGGTGCGTGGTCAGCTCTTGGTATCGTTGACGGTGACCAAGTCCGGGTCGCAGTGGCGTTGGGTGTGGGATATAGCTTCATGGCAGCCTTAGGGTTGTGGTTGACACTCCGGACCCAAACGGAGGCGCAACTTCATGGAGCTGTGACCCTACTCCTTTTGGGGCTTTTTACTGGTCCACTCCTGGCAGTGTGGTCTCCTGCGTTACTCCCAGTCCTTATCGCCGTTCCATTGTGGATGCCGTCGGTTGTTAGTTGGCTTCCGTCGGTGACGGGAACGGATTTCGTGGTGGGAATAGTGATGTCCAGTGGATTGACCGCAGCGCTGCTCTGGGGTGCTGCAGGGAGTGTATCGCGACTCTTTGTAGTCCCTGGTCGGTGATCTCATGGAGAAAGAGCCACAGCGGTTACGAGAATTGATTGAACAATTCTTGACCGAGCAGGGGTTGGGGGAGGTACAAGTAGTGGCACAATTACCGCAGCTGTGGTCAGAGCTGGTTGGAGGTCCGGCGGCACGGGCGAGCCGCATCTGCAGCTTTGCCAACGGGGAGCTGGTTGTGGAGGTCTCTGTCCCTGCATGGTACACGGAGCTTCATCTCCGTGGTGAGGAGCTCCGGAAACGGCTCAATGAGCGGCTAGGACGGGAACTTGTGCGGCGGCTCGTTATCCGATATGGTTCCGATAGACGTCTATAACACTGCGCATGTGAATTCTGCCAATGGAATGAGGACTTTCCAATGGGCCAGCAGCAGGAAGGGGTGCTTTCTGCGGTCGAGCGGACCGACGGCTACACAGAGGAAAGCATACGGGTACTGGAAGGATTGGAAGCCGTGCGCCGGCGTCCGGCTATGTATATTGGCGACGTTGGCGAACGTGGCTTACATCACCTGATTTACGAAGTTGTAGACAATTCCATTGACGAGGCTTTAGCAGGCTTTTGCCGAAACATTACCGTAACACTGCATGCCGACGGGGGATGTTCCGTAGAAGATGACGGGCGTGGTATTCCCGTGGGGACTCACCCGGAAAAGGGCATCTCCACGCTGGAGCTGGTCATGTGTACCCTCCACGCTGGAGGGAAATTCGACAAGGTTGCGTACAAAGTCTCCGGAGGATTGCACGGTGTTGGGGTCTCCTGCGTAAATGCCCTCTCTGAGTTCATGCGTGTGCAGGTCTGGCGGGATGGGGCTATATGGCAGCAGGAATACAGTCGTGGGGTTCCATTGACCCCCGTGCAGCGCTTGGGGGAAACAGAACGGACGGGCACCTTGGTCTATTTCCGTCCCGATCCCACGATTTTCAAAACCACAACCTTTCGGTACGAGCGGGTTGCCGATCGGCTGCGCGAGCTGGCGTTTCTCAATCCCGATATCACCATCCGACTGCGGGATGAGCGAGAAGGCATGGAGGAAGTTTTCCACTACGTGGGGGGCTTACGGGATTTCGTGCGCTACTTGGATGAAGGGGAGACTCCCCTCACGCCGGTAATCCTGCTTTCTGGCCGCTTGCCCAGCGAGTCCGGTAGTGATGTCTATGTTGACATTGCGCTGGAGTATAACACCGGCTACGAAGAGCGTGTGCTCTCGTATGCGAATAATATCAACACGGCTGAAGGGGGGACCCATCTGACGGGTTTCCGCTCGGGGCTAACGCGCACGTTGAATGCCTATGCACAGGCGAACAATTTGGCGAAGGTCCCGCTCACCGGCGACGACTTCCGCGAGGGGCTGACGGCTGTCATAGCCGTTAAAATTGCCGAACCGCAGTTTGAGGGACAGACAAAGACAAAGCTGGGAAATAGCGAAGTTGAGGGCATTGTTCGCTCGCTGGTTAATGAGCAGTTGGGGCGCTACTTGGAAGAAAATCCCAGTGTTGCCCGCAAAATCATTGAGAAGGCCCTCCTGGCAGCCGAGGCACGGATTGCAGCCCGGAAATCGCGAGAGTTGGTTCGGCGGAAAAATGCCTTAGAGAGTGCCTCTTTGCCAGGGAAGCTTGCCGATTGCGCCTCCCGCAACCCTGACGAATGTGAGCTGTTCCTGGTGGAGGGTGACTCCGCCGGTGGCTCCGCCAAGCAAGCACGGGACCGCCGGTTTCAGGCGGTCCTACCGCTGAAAGGAAAGATTCTCAACGTGCAAAAGGCCCGCTTGGTCAAAATCCTGGAAAACGATGAGATCAATACCATCATCACGGCGATTGGGGGCGGTTTCGACGAAAGCTTTGATGCTTCCAAAGCTCGTTACGGCAAGATCATCCTTATGTCCGATGCCGATGTTGATGGCTCGCATATCCGCACTCTGTTGCTGACACTTTTCTTCCGCTACATGCGGGAGCTCATCTACGAAGGGCGCCTCTACATTGCCCAGCCGCCGTTGTACAAGATTTCGCACGGGAAGCAGGATTTGTATGCCTACTCAGACACCGAGCGTGATGCTTTCCTGGAACGTCTCCGTGCCGAAGGTGTACGCCCGGATTCCATCACGATTACTCGCTTCAAGGGGTTGGGCGAAATGAATCCGGAGCAGCTATGGGAGACGACGATGAATCCGGAGACGCGAACACTCCTGCAGGTGACCATTGAGAATGCGGCTGAAGCCACTCGTATCTTTGATATGCTCATGGGGGATAAGGTGGAACCGCGCCGGGAATTTATCGAGCGCAATGCGCTGTTCGTTAAGCACCTGGACGTCTGATACCGATGGAAAGCTCTCTCTGGGGCCAACTGCAGCAGTGGATTCGGCTTCGACGCCAGTTGCTGGGAGAGCGTGCTTACGGGGCGCCGTCTCTAGCGCAAGCGGTAGCGGCTCCTGCTCCGTCTCCTGCAGAAGCGGAGCAACGGGTGAATCTTTCCGTTAATCCTAATCCGACAAGGGGTGAGACGGTTTTGCCAAGCCTCAATCGTCCGCGCTTCCGTATGCCAGAGATGGGGGGACACGACCTCTTTGATACCCCGCCGGAGTGGTTGCAGAGTCAGAATCTGGGCGAACTATACGAGCGAATCCACACATGCACGGCATGTCCCCTGGGGCTGACGCGGACGCATTTTGTCTTCGGCGTTGGCAATCCCCGTGCGGATATCGTCGTTATTGGCGAAGCTCCGGGGGCGGAGGAAGATGCTCGTGGAGAGCCCTTCGTTGGTGCTGCTGGGCAATTGCTCAATCGGATGCTGCAGGCAATTGATTTGCGGCGGGAGGAGGTCTACATTTGCAACATTCTCAAGTGTCGTCCTCCCGGCAATCGGCGTCCTACGCCGCAGGAGATTGCCACGTGCCGTCCGTACTTGTGGAAGCAGTTAGAGCTGATTCAGCCTGCCTTCATCCTTGCTCTGGGAGCCACGGCAGCAACGGCGCTGCTAGGGAAGGAGTTCAAGATTACAGAGCTTCGGGGGCGTCCAATCCCGTTTCAGGGGATGGTAATGGTGGTGACATACCATCCGGCGGCGTTGTTGCGGAATCCGCAGTGGAAGCGTCCGGCGTGGGAGGATTTACAGCTTTTGCAGCGCCTCTATCGTGCTTATCGGGTGCAGAGCGGACAATAGCGAATGCGGCGTTGGCTTCACCTAGGGGAGCGGTTTCTGATTGGGATACTCCGAGCGGTGATACCTCTGCTGCGCTTTGTCCCATGGAGATTCTATCGCGTTCTGGGATGGTTTTGGGGTCGGCTCTGGTGGTGGGCTGATGCAGACCGACGGAGGACTACGGTGGAGAATCTCCGGCGGGCTTTTCCGGATCGGACATCGTCGTGGCATTGGCACATTGCTCGGCGCTGTTACACGAACGCCGGGATCGTACTGACCGAGGTATTGAGCCTTGCGTGGTTAGAGGAGGAGGAATTCAGCAAGCGACTGCAGTTTCTCAACCCTGAGCTCTTTGCGGAGTGCGCTGCTCGTGGACGTGGATTGTTGCTGCTTTCGGCGCATTATGGCAATTGGGAGTGGTTGGCATGTGCTGCGGGGTTGGCATTGCGTCCTTTGGGCATCCCTGTCACGGTTATCGTCAAGCAGCAGCGGGATCCGGCGGTCAATCGTTGGCTAAGCCATTTCCGTACCCGTTGGGGGAATCGACTCGTTGAGCTTGAGCAAGCCCCGTGGGCAATTGTTCGGGCACTGCACCGACGGGAAGCGGTTGCATTCCTTGCCGATCAACGGGCGGCGCCGGAAAGCGCCCTATGGCTTCCCTTCTTCGGGGCAGAGGTGCCTGTTCACACCTTCCCGGCGGCGGTGGCATTACGCTTCCGGGTGCCAATCATCTTAGGTTTTGCATTGCGCCAACCAGATGGGCGCTACGTTGTGCCGTTGGAGGAGCTGCCCGCTATGGATTTGCCGGACACTGCAGAGGGGGTACGGGAACTGACGGCGCGCTATCTGCGGCGTTTAGAAGCGCTGATCACCCAACGTCCAGAGCTCTGGCTCTGGCAGCATCGTCGGTGGAAGTATAGCCGTCCTCTACTGCATGCCACGCCGTTGCCTACGGCTTCGTGATTTCTACCGAATTGCTATCGTGCAGATGGCATATCTGGGGGATGTTGCCTTGACGTTGCCCTTGGCGGAGGCCCTACGGCAGATTCACCCGGAAGCACGTCGAGCTCTTGTTGTCATCCCTGCTGCAGCTCCGTTGGCTGCTTGTGCGGAGGCGGTGGATGAGGTGATTGTCTACGACAAGCGTGGAGTGGATGCGGGTTTTGGGGGATTACGCCGCTGTGCGCAACGGCTCCGCCAATGGGGAGCAGAGCTTCTCCTTGTCCTCCACCGCTCTCTGCGGACGGCGTTGCTGGCGCGGTGGAGTTCACCGCAATGTGCCATTGGTAGTAGCCGAAGTGCTTTGCCGTGGGTCTACGCGCTACGGATTCCCTACGGATGGCATTTGCACGAGGTAGAGCGGAATCTGTCCTTTTTGAGTGTTTTCGCCGAGGTTGGGGAGCAGTGGCGTGCTTTTGCCAATGTTTCCGTTCGCCTCCGTCCATTGGGTGAGGCGGAGCAGCAGGTGGAGCGGCTGTTGCAGAGCCTAGGAATTAGGCAGATGGCGCCACTTGTTGTGCTTGCGCCAGGTTCGGCATGGCAGACGAAGCGGTGGAGTCCGCGCCACTATGCTACTTTGGCGCGGCAGCTCCGCGCCGAAGGATGCTCAGTTGTTGTGACGGGAGCTTTAGCGGAGAAGGCATTATGCGAGGAGATTGCCCGCTTAGCTGAGGTTCCTTCCCTTGCCGGACGCTTAGAGATTCCAGAGCTTTTAGCGTTATTCCGGCGGACAGCTTGTGTTGTGTGTAACGACAGTGCTCCGATTCATCTGGCGGAGTTAGTGGGGACTCCGGTTGTCGCTCTCTTTGGTCCCACGATTCCCGAATTTGGTTTTGCTCCGCGGCTACCACGCTCATGTGTTATAGGGCGTTCCCTTCCTTGCCGTCCCTGCTCGATTCACGGAGGGCGACGCTGTCCGCTGGGGACGCATGCGTGTTTGGAGGGAATTCTTCCGCAAGAGGTTTTGCCTCAGGTACTTGCCCGGCTCCGATAATGACGGAGTCCCCTGTGCGTCTTTTTTGAAAGTTTCCTGTAGGAGAGCACTTTCATGGCGCAGTCGCAACGTCGGGAGACGTCGGCGCAGCAGGCGGAGGGGACCCGCATTAACAAGTTCCTTGCCGATGCAGGGATTGCTTCGCGGCGCAAAGCCGATGAGCTCATCCGCCAGGGGCGGGTCAAGGTCAATGGTAAGCCCGCCACTATTGGCATGCGGGTCTTCCCCTGGGATGAAGTCACTGTAGACGGTAACCGAGTCCGGTCTTACCGGCGCTTGGTGTACATTCTACTGCACAAACCCAAGGACTACCTCTGCACGGTACGGGATGAGAAGGGGCGTAAGACAGTGCTACAGCTTGTGCGGACGAAGGAGCGGGTTTATCCCGTGGGCCGTTTAGAGCGGAATGCAACGGGGGCGCTCCTGCTGACAAACGATGGGGAGTTGGCAAATCGGCTGATGCACCCTCGCTATCGGGTTCCACGGGTCTATACAGTTACCTTGGACCGTCCTGTGCGCCCGGAACACATGCGGGCGTTGACGGAGGGAGTGAAGCTGCGGGACGGCGTATTCAAAGCTGTGGCGGTGGAACCGGATATTCAGAATCGGCGCCGTGTGTATGTAGAGCTCGTTGGTCAGGACCGATTTTTGCACCGAGCGTTTGCGAAGTTGGGATACCGAGTGCTGAAGCTCCACCGCCGTGCCTTTGCATTCTTGACGTGTCAAGGGCTGTCACGGGGACAAGCTCGCCATCTGACAGCACAGGAGATTACAGCACTGCGGGCACTGGTGAATTTGGAACCCTGATGTCGTACCGCATTTTTATCGTGGCCGGGGATCCCTCGGGCGAGCGATATGCTGCACGGCTTATGGCAGCATGGCGGAAACTAGAGCCCGAGGTAGAGTTCCTGGGTATCGGTGGGGCACGGATGGAGGCAGAGGGATTGCGCTCTTTGGTGCCGTTCCAATCTGTGAATGTGGTTGGCTTCTGGGAAGTAGCTCGCCAGTATCGCTTTTTCCGTCGACTCTTGCAGCGGTGTGAAGAAGCTCTCTGTGACTATCGGGTACGGGCTGTTGTCCTGGTGGATTATCCCGGTTTCAACCTGCAATTGGCACGGCGGGCAGCCCGTCGGGGAATTCCCGTATACTACTACATTGCTCCGCAGACCTGGGCGTGGGGAAAGTGGCGGCTGCAGACACTGGCTGAGGTAGTCACTTTATTGGTGGTTGCCTTTCCCTTTGAAGTGGAGCTTTTCCAGCGAGCAGGAGTCCGCTGCACCTTCGTTGGACATCCGCTCATGGATGAGCCACAGCTTGCTAATCCGCCGCAATCTTTGGACAAGCGACCATTCCAGATAGCGTTTCTGCCAGGGAGCCGACCGCTGGAGCTGCAGCGGCATCTTCCCCTCCTGCGGCAGACGATAGCGATCCTGCGACGCGCAATGCCGCATGCCACCTTTTCTGTGGCGCTCCCGCCGGCCATGAGCCCTCGGTGGGCATTCCAAAGTGAGCTTTGGGAATACCAGCCCGACCCTTATGCCCTTTTGGCAAACAGCCGTGCTGGCTTGGTAAAGGTGGGGACCTCCACTCTGGAGGCGGCACTCTGCGGTATGCCATTTGCAGCCTTTTACCGCACGTCGTGGCTGTCGTATGGGATTGCACGGATGCTTGTTCGGCTCCCTTCGGCGGTCCTGGTGAATTTACTTTTGCAGAAGCCCATTGTGCCGGAGTTCCTGCAGCATCAGGCACGTCCGGCAGTATTAGCACGAGCACTCCTCTGCCTTCTGGAGACGGAGGTTGCTCAACAGCAGTGGGAAGGATTTCAGGAATTGCGCTCGCTGTTAGGAAAGCCGGGAGTTGCCGAGCGGGCAGCAGAGCTGTTTGTCACGGAGCTTGCTGAGCGTCGGTAGAGATTCCTTCGCCGTTTGCTGCCCTGGGCTCTACGGTCGGCTTGTCTTAAAAGTCCTTGCGAACAAAACTGCGGAGGGCAAGGATAATCGGGAGCAAAGTCCAAAGGAGGAGAGCTGTGGCCGTTAACAGAATACCGATGGTGCTTCCAGCAAACTTCTGGAGCAGTGCTCCGGTATACCCCAAAAGGGCTGCTGTATCCAGCTGGAGCAGGGTTGCAACACGCACCAAATCTATAGGGTTTAGGAACATCAGGCCCAGAAGAGCATGCTCAACCGGATAGTTATGCAGTACGACTCCCATCAGAAGAACGAGGGCGTCGTAGAGCACTGCCAAGGTAAACCAGAGGGCGAAGGATAAGCCGACGGCGCGTAGGCGTTCTTCCCACCACAGGGCGAAAGCCATTCCAAATCCAGCCCCGACCAGGGTTAGCAGTGCACTCCCGAAAGCTAGAGTTGCGTATAATCCCCATTGCTGATGAATCAGCATCAGCCAAGGGATGCCGATGCTGATAGGGACAGCCAGGGTCAGCGGAAGTGTCATGCCAATGAAGGTTCCCCAAAACAGCTCATAGCGCTGCATGGGTTGAGCTAGCATAAGCTCCAGGAATTCCCGTGCTTGGCTGATACCCAAAACGCCGTATAGGAGAGCGATCAGTGGGACCAGAAGCAGTACGATGTTAAGGAGGCTGATGACGACATGTTCCGCTGTGCCTCCGAACCAGAAGAGGAGAGCGGTCAGGATAAGGAGAACCGTGCTGTAGAAGAGAAGCCAACGGCTTCGGAGAGCATGGCGCAGCTGGAAGTCCAGGATGACGCGGATGGCGCTTGTCATCGCTGCTGAAGCCGCAAAAGGATTGCTTCATCAAAGTGCCGACTGTTTGTCGAAGCGAAGAGCTCGGCCACCGTTTCGCGGAAGGCGATCTTCCCTTCCAGCAGGAAGAGTACTTCGTCGCAGAGTTCGGGGACATCGCCGAGAGTATGGGTAGTCATCAAAATCGTGCAGCCGCGAGCACGGCGCTGTTGGATTTCATCTTTGAGCACTCTCAGAGCAAGCGGATCTAAGCCCGCTGTAGGCTCGTCTAAAACAAAGATGTCCGCTTCTACCATGAAGGCCAAGACAGCGCTGAGTTTTTGTCGTGTCCCTCCGGAAAGGGCGCGAATAGGCTTTTTCAGCTCTGTCTCCAGCCGGAAGCGCTCAATGTAAGGTGCCTCAATTGGGGCAGCGATTGCCCGGACGCGTTTGACCAGCTCGATGACTTCAGCGACCTGGAGATTTTCCGGAAAGTGGGGGTGCTGCGGCATATAGCCAATACGGTGCCGGTAGAGGGGGGAATCGGTGATAGGGACGCCATTGACCAGGATTGTCCCCTCGTCGGGGCGGGTTAGACCCAGAAGGCACTTGAGGAGAGTGGTCTTCCCCGAGGCATTGGGTCCTAAGATTGCAACACTGCTTCCTGGCGATAAAGCCAGGGAGATGCCGCGCAGCACAGTATTCTTACCGAAGCGCTTCGTGAGGTTCCGGAACTCTATCATACGACAGGTTTCAGCAGGGGATATGGATCCTGAATCGCTGAGGGGATGAGCACAGGGAAGATGCGTTCGGCTAGCTCCCATATCTCCAGTACAAAGCTCCGTAGGAGCAGCAGAAGTGCGGGATAGCGTTCTGTCAGGATTGCAAAGGCACTGACTGGATAGAAGGGGACATCGCCATATCCGTCACGGTTGAGGTCATAGCCACGGTAGCGACTCCAGTAGTTTGCTCGGAAGGTGTTGAAAGAGGTAGTGCTGTTGGTGGTAAGGTCCATCGTGTTAGAAACAAAGCTGTTCCCGTGGAAGAGGTTGTCGGTTGAGCTTGCCATGAGTCGGACTGCCCATCCATTTGCAAGGAAGCGATTGCTGTCAATGACGTTGTGTGTCGAGGATTCGCTGTATAGGCCTGTGGTGTTACTCAAGAAGAGGTTGTGCCGAATACGGCTGTGGCTGATATCTTTGAGCAGAAGCCCGTAAGCGGATGTTCCCCAATTGTGCTCAAAGCGATTACGTTCCACGAAGACGTTGCGGGTGTACATGACGGCAACGCCGGCCCTGTTCTCCCGGAAGAGATTAAACGTGTATCGGCAGCTATCGGAGAACATGAAGTGGAGACCATAACGCAGATTGGCTTCGGAGATATTGGAGTCCACCAGACTGTTTCGGACGAACTCAAAGTAGATACCGTCACGGTGGCGCCGGATGAAGTTAGAGCGAATGAGAATGTCCCGGCAGTACCACAGGTGGATCCCATTGCCCGAGGTTACTTCCCGTTCGGCTTTACCGAAAAGGAAGTTGTGCGCCACCGTGCATCGAGCAGCCTTTGCCAAGTAGATACCAAAGAAGCTGTCTTCTATGCGATTGTTCTCAATGCGGCAATCGGAAGCCTCCTCTACTCGAATGGCGGCGTTCTCATGTAGGAAGCTCACTCCTGAGCCTCGGAGAGTGAGACCGCGGACGGTGGTGCCAGAAGCAAGAATACGTAAGATCTCTCCTTTGCCCTCCCCGTCAAGGATAGCCTTCTGGCTTCCCTCTATGAGCAAAGGGACACGGACGACCAGGGCATGTTCGCGATAGACTCCGGGTAAGAGGCGGAGGGTATCGCCCGGTCGTGCTTGCTGTAGGGCTATTCGCACAGTCGGTATATGGGCAGTTCCTACCAAAAGGAGACGGGAGGAGATAGGCGGTGAGAGGCTTACCGTGAGAGCGAGGAGCAAGCTCAGCATCTGCATTAGCTGTTTCGGAGTTGCGTTACGGCATCGGGGAGCCTCGAGGTGGTCCTTCCCGCCATTGGGCCCGGACCAGCTCCACCACCTCCTGCCAAGTGAGCTTGCGACCCCGGGGGAGGACAGTATCGTGTTCGTAGCGTCCTTGAGGGAGAGCGTAGACATTGAGTCCCATCGGGCTATGGATCTGAGGGGTGAAGACGAATTCCGCTGCCTCTACAGCAATGAGTTTTCCCGGTTGGCTGAAGTCTATGACCCACCGAGAATGGATCTGCTCAGTGGGGATTGAACCGGCACGTTCGAATTCTACCATGCACTCCAGCGCGTCAAACACAAACACCCGTCCCTGCCGCGTGACTATCTCAGCGCCGAACCGTGGATCGGAGATGCCCATCTGACAGTAGGCGCAGAGCTCTTCACCAAAGTGGATGGGGCGAGGCTGAGGCTGGCATCCCAAAAGGAGCACGAACAGTCCGCTTGCAAAGAACCTCCATTGGTTCATGGTACGGTTACCGGGACACGGCTTTTCCATCCGATATCCATGCAACGGCGTTTTTGCCGGCGGGCATGGAGGCATTCCGCCGTTAGCATAACGGTTCCGATCACGAATGAGCCGAAGGCAATCAATCCTCCGGCGGCAGGATAAGAATGGGCCACGAAGTTGAGCAGTCGTTTGGAGCCAATCAGCGGTGGTTGATACGCCATACCGGGGACCTTAATAGGTGCCCGGGGATCTAAGTTGTGGCCGTATTCATAGCCCCATCGGTAGAAATCCACCAGTCCGATGGCAATGAGAAGTCCAAAGACGATAACCCATATCCCCAAGAGCCAACGTCGGTTGAAGAGCACAACCAGAAGCCCCAGTCCAATCAGCCCCAGGATGAGCCATGGCATAAGATTTAGCTCAGGGAAATTCTCTTGGTGGATAGGACGCATACCGATGTAATGGTTGAGTGCATTGATGAGGTCCAGCTGTCCACTCAGCTTTGTCAGCCAAATTTCCATGGAGACCCCCTCGGGGTATTGCGGGGCTTCCAGTCGGATACTCCACAGAGGGAGCACAAAGAGGAATCCGAGCGATAGGACAGCAATGAGTATGGAGAGCCGTACAGCAGGTCGCATGGTAAGGGCTTCAGGTGCTGTAGAACATTCACAAAAAATAAGCGGGGGAGTATCCTCCCCCGCCTATCACAAGGGACTCATTATTCCTGTCCTGTGCCGTATGTCAGCGGGACGTTCGCTCCGCGGGGAGATACCCGCACGTATCCTTGCATTTCCTGATGGAGAGCTGAGCAGAAGTCGGTGCAGTAGAAGGGATACACACCAGGCTTCTTCGGCTCCCACACGAGCGTCTTCGTCTGTCCTGGCATAACGAGAATCTCTGCTGTGTTCGAACCTAAGATAGCGAAGCCATGCGGTATGTCCCAATCCTGCTCCAAGTTGGTGACGTGGAAGAACACTTTGTCACCTACCTGAATGCCTTCGATATTATCGGGGCGGAAGTGACTCCGCACGGCGGTCATGTAGACATGTACTTCGTTCCCCTTTCTCTCCACACGGGCTTGCTCGACGGATTTGACTGCGAAGGGATGGGCATTCTCCTGCAGCGGATACACCTTGAGATTGTTCTTCGTGATCAGCTCCGCTGGCAGGCCTTGGGCGTAGTGCGGTTCGCCGAGTGTGGGGAAGTCTAACAGCAGGCGCATCTTTTCGCCCGAGATGTCAATCAGCTGCGCCGACTGTACAAGCTCCGGACCAGTTGGGAGATATCGGTCCTTGGTGATCTTGTTCATCGCCAGCAGGTACTTACCCCATGGCTTACGGCTGTCCCCGCCGGGGATCATCAGATGCCCAATGCTATAGTATGTGGGAATACGGTCAACGACTTCCCACGTACCCAGCTTCCATTTCACGACCTCGGAGGAGACAAAGTGCGAGGTGTACGCGTAGCCCTTACCATCAAACTCGGTATGGAGGGGCCCCAATCCTGGGGTTTTAACCTCCCCGGCCAAAACGGCTTCGTACTTTAGCACGGGGATTCCGTCAATGGTAGTGTCGAACTCCTGATTCTCGATTGCCTTGAGCATCTTGGAGAAGGAGTGCACCGGAATGACGGTTGCCAGTTTCCCTCCTGCAACGATGTACTCGCCCGATGGGTCTACATCGACCCCATGCGGGGACTTTGGAGTAGGCAAGTAGTAGATCATGCCAGGGCACTCTGAAGGAATCAGGACCTTGACCTTTGTCAGAACACGGGAAGTGGCCATGTGTTTCTGCTCGTCGTAGACATTGTGGTAGTACTCTGCTGGCATTTCGTGGTATTTGCCCTGGGCTAGGTACTCCTCTGCCTTCTTCCAGTTGACCGCCGCAATGAAGTCCTTATCGCGCTGGGAGGCGTTAACCTCTAATAGCGTGTGAGCTTGCTCAGTGTTATAGGCAGTGAAGAAAGCCCATCCGTGGGAGGGGCCTTTGCCTGCGTGGGCTAAGTCGTAGTTATAGCCTGGCACCAGGATCTGGAATGCCAGCTCCATCCGACCACTTTTAGGGTCTACTTTGATGAAGCTGAGCGTGCCATTGAAGTTCTCCTTGTATGTGGCGATTGGGACATCTTTTTGAGGGATAGGAACGCTGAAGCGGGTAGCAGCGACGACGTATTCCGTGTTTTGCGTGACGAAGGGTGAAGCATGGTTTCCCCCCGAGTTCGGGATCTCTATGATTTCCACTGTCTCAAAGGTCCGCAGGTCAATGCGGGCTACTCGTGGGGTGTTATTGGAGTTGATGAAGAGCCAGCGTCCATCGGGAACTCCGTCTGTTTGCGAGAGCTCCGGGTGATGGGAGTCATCCCATGGGATAAAGCCGTGCGATGTCATCAGAAGGGGTTGCGTCTCCGGGGTGTAGCCGTACCCGTTCTCCGGGTGAACAGAAAAAACAGGGATAACTTTGAGCAAACGCCCGCTGGGTAGCCCGTGAACAGTTACTTGTCCGCTAAAGCCTCCTGAAAGGAAGGCATAGAACTCATCATATTGCCCCGGTGGGACGTAGACGCGAGAGGCAGCATCACCGGTGGCGACTGTCTGCTTAGGACTTGGGCATCCACTGATGAGCCCTACAATCACCAGTGCACCTACTGGGAGGGACCATACAAGGACGCGGGAGAGTATTTGCGCGGTCATGATCACACCAGCCTATTGTTGGACTTTCCTGTTGACAGCACAAACTTCTGGCGAGTTTCTTGGATGGACAATGACCTTTGCAAACTTCTGGGCTGACGAAAGTCAGTTTTTCGTCTAGCCTTTGGGGCGCAGTGGACACTAACAGAGGGAGGATGGAGACCGAAAGTGTATCTTTGTATAGCTGTATGCTAAGGATGGGGGCTGTCCGATGGGACGCGTGGCGGAAACACCGCTGATGCGACAGTATCGGCAGATTAAGCAGCGCTATCCGGATACGATTGTGCTCTTCCGGTTGGGAGATTTCTACGAGACCTTTGAAGAGGACGCCGCCATTACGGCGCGCATCTGCGGTATTGCTCTGACGCGGCGCAACAACGGAGCCGCAGGCGATGTCCCCATGGCAGGCTTTCCCCATCATCAGTTGGATACGTACTTGCCAAAGTTAGTGCGGGCAGGTTACCGGGTAGCGGTCTGTGAGCAGCTGGAGGACCCCAAGTTTGCCCGGGGAATCGTCCGGCGCGGAGTCGTTGAAGTTGTGACACCAGGGGTTGCACTCTATGAGAAGCTGCTGGAGGCCAAGCAGAGTCGATATGTTGCTGCTGTTGCATTGCCAGTGCGAGCGGGACAGCAAGTAGGGATTGCTTTTGCGGAGGCTTCTACGGGGGAGTTTTTCGTCACGGAGGTGGAACCACAGCGGGTCATAGAAGTCCTGGAAAGCTTTGCACCGGCGGAGATTCTACTTGCCCGCCGGGATTATCGGACCTTTCAGGAGTGGCGCGAGCAACTCCGTTGGGGTCCGGTCCTGACTCGGTTAGAGGACTGGATTGTGGAAGAAGACTTTGCGCGCCAGCTCCTGCAGCGCCATTTCGGAGTTGGGAGTCTGAAGGGGTTTGGAGTGGACCATCTGACGCAGGGGATAGAGGCAGCGGGAGCGGTGCTGCACTACATCCGTGAGACCCAGCAAGAGCAGGCATCACACCTACAGCGCCTTCGCTACTATAACGCCTCGGACTATATGGAGCTGGATGCGGCGACGCGGCGGAACCTGGAACTTTTGGCCACGGCTGCTGAGGGACGAGTGGATGGCAGTCTGTGGCGTGTTCTGGACAAGACGCAGACCCCTATGGGAGGACGCTTGCTGAAGTTCTGGCTCCACCGTCCCCTGCGCCGTCCGGAGGCAATCCGCCAGCGTTTAGCCGCTGTGCGGGCTTTTTACGAACATCCTGGGTTGCGGCAGCGCCTCCGGCAACTTTTGCCCCAGCTCGGGGATATAGAGCGCCTGATCTCACGGATTGCAACGGGTCGGGCAATCCCGCGGGAATACTGCCAATTGGGACAGAGTATCCTGCTGTGTCGCCAGTTGGCAGAATTACTTCGCGAACTGCCTGCCACCGGACTTCTTGCAGAGTTGCAATGGGAGGAGCTGCTTCCAGCGGTACTGCCTTTGGGAGAGCGGTTGCAGACGCTGTTTCAAGAGTCTCCTACCTCGGAGTTTGGCAGTGGAGCTATCTTCCGGGAGGGTGTCTCCGCCGAACTGGATGAGCTCCGTGGTTTGCTGCAAACTGCTAAAGAGTGGCTTGTTCGCTATCAAGAAGCGGAACGTCAGCGGACAGGGATTCCCTCGCTCAAAGTAGGATACAATGCCGTGTTCGGCTACTACATTGAGGTCACCCACGTCCATCGTTCGAAAATCCCGCCGGACTACGAACGCAAACAGACACTCACGAACGCGGAGCGTTATACGACTCCAACGCTCAAGGAAATGGAGCTGAAGCTCATGCATGCTGGGGAGCGTATTGCAGCACTGGAGCAGGAGCTGATGGGCCAAGTCCGGCAGGAGGTGCTGCAGCATGTTATCGCGCTGCAGGAAGTTGCCCGAGCCGTTGCAACGGTAGATTGTCTCCAGAGCTTGGCAGAGGTAGCGCATGAGTATGGCTATTGCGAGCCGGAAGTGGATGAGTCGGAAATCATTGACATCCGCGCTGGACGCCATCCTGTCGTTGAGCGCTTACTGCCGCCGGGTGAGCCGTATGTCCCCAACGACACATACATGGATACGGAACGAGAGCAACTGCACGTAGTAACTGGACCCAACATGTCAGGGAAGTCGTGCTATCTGCGCCAGGTTGGGCTTATTGTGTTATTGGCACAGATTGGAAGCTTCGTCCCGGCGCAGCGGGCACGTATCGGCGTTGTAGATCGGATTTTTACCCGTGTTGGGGCTCACGATAACATCACCGGCGGGGAAAGCACCTTCTTAGTGGAAATGCACGAAACGGCGGCGATTCTCCACAATGCGACCCGCCGCAGCCTTATTCTGCTGGATGAGGTCGGACGTGGGACTGCGACCTTTGATGGAATTTCCATTGCGTGGGCGGTGGCCGAATACATTCATGAGTTTGTGCGTGCCCGCACGCTTTTTGCAACGCACTACCACGAGCTCAATGCATTGGCAGAACAATATGAGCGGATTCGGGCTTACCATGCCGAGGTTCGTGAAGTAGATGGGCAACTCCTCTTCACCCATCGGATCCTACCGGGTGGGACAGACCATTCCTTCGGTATTCACGTTGCCCGAATGGCAGGTATCCCCGAGTGGGTTATACGGCGGGCAGAGGAGATTTTGCTCGTCTTGGAAAGGGAGCACGGGCGTTCCTCCGTTTCTCTGCGCCCTGAGGCAATGGAGCGTCGTCAGCCTGTTCAGCTCACAATCTTTACCATGGTCGACGAGCCTCTCCGGCAGCGGCTGCAGCAGTTGGATCCGAATGCCCTGACCCCATTGCAGGCGCTGCAAATCCTGGCGGAACTTTGCGAGCAGGCGCGTCAATAATGGCTCTTTTGGCGCTGTTGGAGAAGGAGGCTGTGGAGGCGTCGGGCGACGGGCTCGGGGACCAAGTCTACGGGGAGATGCCCAAATCGGACTAACTCCCGCACGATGGAGGAGTTCACGTAAATGTAACGCTCACTTGGGGCTAAGAATACAGTGCATACTTCCGGTGCCATGCGACGGTTAATGAGCGCCATTTGCAGCTCGTATTCAAAATCGGAGATTGCTCGCAGTCCGCGAATGATAGCCGCCGCACCGCAGTTCTGAGCGTAGTTGACAATCAGTCCATGATAAACGTCCACACTGACGTTTGGCAGATGGGCAAGGGATTCTTCCGCCATCTGCCGTCGTTCTGCTTCGCTGAAAAGAGGCTTTTTGGCTGGATTTTCTCCGATGAGAACGATGACGTGGTCAAAAAGCTGGGCTGCGCGCTCAATGACGTCTATGTGCCCATTCGTAATTGGGTCAAAGGTCCCCGGGTAGAGTGCTCGTCGCATTGTCTGTACCATGCCAGTACCACCATTGGAGGCGGGTTTCCCCGAAGAGGCGTTCACTGTGGAGCTGCCATCCGGCTGGTGCGTGGGCAACAGTTTCCCAGCGGCTGAGCTCTAGGCAGAGCAGCGCACCGGGGCGGAGCCAATGGGACTCAGCCAGTGCTCGTAAGAGACGGTTCCCCAGCAGGCTCTGGTAAGGCGGATCGGCAAAGAGAAGGTGGGGACGGGGCAGGTCTAGCTCTTCCCAATAGCGGAGAACTCGGAAGACATCGCCGGTGATAATCCGGTAGTGCCGTGGATTGAGTGTCAAGAGGGAGAGTACACAATGGAGGAATTCGGTGAGGCGACGGTTTCGCTCTACAAAGATGCAATATGTGGCTCCGCGGCTGAGGGCTTCGATACCTAAGGTACCAGTACCGGCGAAGAGGTCTGCGACGATTATTCCCTGGAGAGCAATCATTCCCTGCAGGCGGTCAAAGAGGGCTTTCCGAACGCGATCCATCGTAGGGCGTACGCCCGCGGGAACAACGATGGGAAAACGCCGACCACGCCATATGCCTCCGGTGATGCGCATCAGAGCTTCAGGATGGATTCCTCCGGTGGCAAACATACCCCGGTACATGCCCAGAAGAGATGCGCTGTGCGAATAGCATAGTGGCACATCCGTTCATCGGACGGTGGAAGGTACATCCGAAAGGCATTCAGGCGCTTGAGAATGGGGGCATTCCCAGTGGAGGTGAAGTTCGCCTGGAGGAGGTCTATGAGGGAGCGGTGAAGTGCCTGTCCGAAAATGAAGAGTGCCTCTGCGGGGGGAGATAGGAAAGAGCGGTAGGAGGAAAAGATCGAGGCACATTGCTGTGCTAAGGCTTCGGGTGAGCTGTCGGGTGCAGGTAGGGTACGGAACAGAGCTATCTTCCCATGGACAAGGAAGAGCACGTCAATATACGGGGGCTGGAGGTTGAGGAGAACAGCGCTACGGTCGGCGAGCTCCGGATACGTATACCGCCAGAATGCGGGGAGACTGAACCAGTCCGGCAAAATCGTTGTAGTCAAGAGTTCGGGTTGACATAAGGCGTGTAATTGCTCTATATCGGCACGGGCATATGTTATCGCTACAGCCTCCTTCATTTCGCCGTTCACTCGGAGGGGAAGGACGAAGGTAACGTAACGCTGACGGTCGTAGGTTGTGAGAAACTGCTGGAGCTCAAACTCTACGATGGCAGCAAGCTGGTCTTGGGAAGGGGTATTTTCGACAGGGAAGGAGTGGACTAGGGTTGCAAATTCTGGCGACAGAGCCAAATGTAGTTGTGTTGGAGAAATCGGTAAATGGGCTATCCAAGAGTCAATAGGCTCTCGAAGGACAGCAAAGCTCTGATGAGCTTCCCCTGCCCAAGGAATGCGTGCAGCTCTGTGGAGGCGCAATCCAGCAGCAGCGTACTCTACAGCGATTGTCCAGAGGGCACCGGGGGTGATATGGACAGCCACAGCATACACGGTGTCACCGGAGGCGAATGTACGGACGCAGCCGCTCCAGCTTTTTCGGTCCGATTCCTTTAATCTCTAACAGCTCTTCGGGACTCTCAAAAAGTTTTCGACGACGATACTCTAGGATGCGTTCGGCAGTTACCTCGCCAATCCCGGGTAAGCTCATCAACTCTGCCTTCGTAGCTGTATTGATGTTGACAGGAGCCAAAGGGGATGGGCGTCTATTGGTAGGGGACGAGCTCACTTGTGATGAACGTGTATCCGGAGCTTTCCCAAGGGGAGTGGGGACGGAGGTGTCGGACGGGAGACTGGCGGCATATGCGAGTGCTAAGCTGTCAAGTAAACGCTGGAGGTGTGATGGAAGCGGGTATGTCGTGGGGGAGAATGCCCAGCGGAGAAGGGCGCCAGCAGCGAGGAGTCCCACAATAGCTGTTACTGCTATCGCCTCCCGACGATTGATGCCCAGTGCCCGTTGGAGCATATCCCACAGTGCCATCAGCGGGGACGATGATGACGGACTCTTTTCCAAAAGCTGTTTTGCTTCTCATCCTTTGGTTTTCCTGTCCCCGACGGCTGAACTCGGCGTTCGGGAGGATAGATAAAGGGGCTTTGACGGAGCTGCTCCACGAGCTGTTGTTCCTCCGTGGTAAGCTTTTCGGGGATGTAGACGGTGACATGTACGTAGTGGTCACCGCGCCGACGAGCATCTCCACTAGGTAAGCCCTGTCCTGGTAGGCGGATAACAGTACCGGGCTGCGTTCCCGGTTGGATTTTCACAGTGCTCGTTCCCCATACAGTAGGAACCTCCACAACTGTTCCCAATACTGCTTCCGGGAAGCTGAGGGCATATGTGGCATGGATGTCGGAGCCCTTGCGCTGGAAGATGGGATGTTCCGTCTCCTCAATCAAGACCACGAGGTCTCCAGGGGGAGCTCCTCTCTGTCCTGCGTGTCCTTCCCCACGAATGGTCAAGCGTGTTCCTCCGATGGTGCCCGGGGGAATTCGAAGGGTAAGGGTCGCGGTACCCCAGAGGCGTCCTTCTCCGTGACACTTCGGACAAGGATCACGGATGACAGTTCCAGTCCCACCACAGGTAGGACAGGTAAGGATTTGGATAACGTGCCCAAACACAGAGCGGCTCACGTGCTGGACTTCGCCGCGCCCATGGCACTGAGGACAAGGCTGGAGTTGTCCGGCTTGACTCCCAGTGCCTTTGCACGATGGGCATGTATTCCAGCGCGATAGCTCAATTGTCTTTTCAGTCCCTTGGGCAATTTCCTCTAACGTTAACCGTAGGCGGATAGGGATATCGTCCCCCCGTTCAGTAGGAGGGCGATGCGAGCTTGCTGTGCCGGTTGGGGTGCCGAAGAGGTCCCGGAAGAAGTCGTCGGCGAAGAAGTTAGCGAAATAGCTGAAGACATCTTCCAGAGTCGTAAAGTGGGGAGTGGGAGAACCACTGGACTGAAGTCCGGCATGTCCATAGCGGTCATAAAGTCTGCGCTTTTCCGGATCGCTGAGCACGGCGTAGGCTTCAGCGATTTCTTTAAAGCGTTCCTCAGCTTCCTTATTGCCAGGATTGCGGTCGGGATGGTACTGAAGAGCCAGCTTCCGGTAAGCCGCTTTGATTTCTTCTAAGGTTGCTGTCCGCGGAACGCCAAGGATGTCGTAGTAGTCTCGCATGGGTTATTGGGCGTTGGCATCTGTGTTAGAAGTGGATTCCTCGCTCGGAAGGCTTTGGTGGTTGGATTGGGGGCCGACAGAAACAGCTACTCGTGCATAGCGCAGGACACGATCGCGGAAGAAGTATCCTCGTTGTACTTCTTTGACAACGTGTCCAGCGGGAATATCGTTTGAAGGGAGCTGGAGGACAGCCTCATGCCGATATACGTCGAAAGGTTGCCCCGGCGTGACTTCAATTGGCTTGACCCCAAGTTGCTCAAGGAGTCTCTGGAAATTGCGAGCGATGAGCTCGACGCCTTGGCGTAAAGACTCCAGCGTTGAGGCAGAGGCGTCCAAGGCCATGGAGAGTTGGTCTGCAATTGGAAGAAGCTGACGCAGGAGTTGTTCTGTAAGGGTTTCTGCCCAAAGTTCTTGTTCCCGTGTCATCCGCTTGCGGTAATTGTCAAAGTCCGCTGCTAAGCGGAGGTATTGTTCCTGGAGCTCTTTGTGTTGTTTTTGGAGTTCTCGATGGGTTTGCTGGAGCTGCTCCAATTCGGCTCGGAGTACCTCCGCCTCCGGGAGACTGCTTTCCAGGGGTGATTGATCGGGGGGAGAAGGAATTGGCGACGTTGCTTCTTCTTCGGCTGGAGGATGAGGAGCTTCGTGTTGCAGATATGTCTGTCGCAGCTTTTCTGTCAGATCGAGGTTTGCGTTTGGTTGCTCAGAGCTGTGATGGACACTCGTCATGGTGGCAGCCTACCCGAGGAGGGCACATATTTAGTGCAAGATGCATAGACGAATATTGGCGTTATGCCTGTACGCAGAGCTCGGAGAGGCGGCGAGCAACAGAGTATACAACCGAGATAGCTTTGGGGTAAAAGATGCGTTTAGGGCCGATGATCCCAACCACGCCGTGAGCCTCTCCGAGGTGGTAACGGGCTAGGATAACAGCGTAATTGGATAGCAATGCCTCTTGGAGCTCGCGGCCGATACCGATGAAGAGCGGACGCTGTTGGAGGATCGGTTCATAGCGAGCCAAGAGGCGTCGGAGCAGAGTTCCTTGTTCCAGCAGGATAGCAATGGAGCGTAATTGCCCAGCGGAACTCAGCTCCGGGTAGTGCAGAAGCTGGAAAGCTCCACTGATGTAAAGTTGCCCGGAGGTGTCCGAAAGCGATGGTAGTTGTTCAAGGGAGTGTTGGAGCACTGCGAGCAGCGGCTCCGGCAGGCTTGCGAACTCTTGCTGGGCTGCTGCAAGGGTCTCATGGAGGGTGATCAGTGAACGACCTACCAGGTAGTGATTGAGAAGCCTTGCGAGGAGCTCTATCTGGTGTGATGCAAGCTCCACGTTTGATTGAAGGGTGAATGTACGGATGGTTCCTGACCGGAAGATGATAACGGCGAGGAAATGACGAAGGCTGACAGGAATCAGTTCAACCCGCTGGATGGGCAATTGTGCTATAGTGGGAGGCTGTACAACGCCGATGGCGGAGGCAAATGTACTCAGTATTCGGGAGGCTTCCTGCCAAAGGTGCTCCCGGTCAGAGCGGTCATGGAGTTCCCGCTCAATAATTGCGCGTTCGTGTTCGCTCAACTTGCGGGCGCAAGTAAGACTGTCGACGTAGGCACGGTAGCCGCGGTCAGTCGGTATCCGCCCTGCTGATGTGTGAGGGTGGGTCAGGTAGTTGAGCTCCTCCAACTCTGCCATAACGTTGCGGATGCTGGCAGCACTCAGGTTGAGGCGCCGGCGTAGATATCGTGCCAGTACTCGTGAGCTTACAGGCTTCCCGGTCCGGATATAGAGATGGACCAGTGCCTGCAGTACACACCGCTGTCGTTCTGTTAGCTCCTTTCCCGTCCGTTTTGACGCCATCGCCTTTTGCGGGTAGCTTGGCAGGCAATATATTGCGACGAATGAGATCAGATGCTTAGGGTAAGCCCCAGAGGCTTATGACGTAGTCCAAGTAGGCGCTCAATGAACGGGAGGTTTCGTAAACTCCAAAGGTAATGATTCCCAGCAGCGCAAGCCCCCAAAAGGTGCTCAGGACAATTGTCCATAGGCGCAGTCGGAGCACAATATGGAGAGCATAAAGTGCGCGCCAAAAACTCCACAGCGCCGTTATACCCAGGGCCCCAGCGTAGAGTATTTTCAGAATGGGCTCCTGCATCAATCGCTCTCCTACCAGCAGCAGGGGCAGCGGGAGCATAAGGGGCACACTGCTCCAAGTCAGCAGGACAAGCCCAGTATTCCACGACAATCGGCGTTGGAGCAACCGGGCAATGGACACGAAGAAGGCTGCAAAGGCAATGAGTGTAAGGAGCCAGAGGCAGAAGTTCATCAGCAGTTGTGCCCACGGTCGGGGTAAGAACCAGCCAATGGTATCTTGAAGGAATCGAAGTGGGGTCAGTTGCCACAGCAAGATGACCCAGGGTGGTCGGAGGCGCAGCCATTCCTGGAGCACTGAGCCAAAAGCGGCAAGGCTAAGACCAGTGACGCCCAGACATAGAAGGGAAGTTCCGTAGTCTCCGAAACGTCCGTCGCGCAAATCAGCAAAAAAGGAACTACTCCGGGTCAAGGCTCGCCAAAACGTATGGCGCAGGCGTTGGGAGCGATTCAGCATCCAACCCGTGAAGAGCAGAAGGGCTGTTGCCCAAAGTGTGTGCATTGGGAATACACCCCACGGTGGCCGACCCGGCGGTATGATAGGTTCCAAGTCTCCCTGGAGGAACGCTTGGAGGGCTGCGTATGCAGGACGGGGCGACCCAGCAGCAGCGTCGGCGATAATGCCTGTGCTACAGGCGGAACCAGTAGCGAAGGGAAAACTGACCAGTGGACGGGCAGCCCTATAATCCTGCCAACTCCAAATCAGAGCTCCAGCGGTTGCCCGAGCTTTGCACAGAGTTAACAACTGCCATATCCACTGGGCTTGCGCTTCTGCCGAGTAAGGGACAAGATAGCCCCGCTCACTCCGTGGAGCAATAGGGAGTCCACCGACGGGTACGAGGGCAGTACCCTTTTGTTGAAACGGGATCCAGCGTTGGAGTTCCTGTTCTGTGGCATGAGCTGGAACAAATGGTGGATGGAGGCGGACGAAAAGTAGTGGGAGCTTCGGCATTTGTGGAGAGCGGGCACCACCGTAGAGCTCTGCGCTAAACAGGAGATTGAACGGACGTAAACGTTGGTGTACTATCTGCTCATAGGCTGTCACGGCTGGATGCTCTGGTAACCCTTGCCAAAGAGTCAAGGCGATGATAGCTGGATTTGCCAGTAGTGGGGTTAGCAATCGGAGATAGTGCTCTAACAGGAAGCGGGTGGTCGGTTGCCTGAGCAAGGCCGGAGGGAGCTCTGTGACAGGTAAGTCTACGATGAGGGCAATCCCTTTCTGAGCACATTTCCAGAGCCATTCTGGATGTGGGAGGTTTCCCCGGAGACGGACTGCTGTGATACCGGCAGCCAGAAGAAGCTCAATTTCTGCGTCGCTTTGGGCTGAGGGCAGGGACACGGCAGAGGTGTAGTGCTCCACACCGTAGAGATTTAACCGTTCCCCGTTGCATGTTACCAGCGTTGTCGTGTCGTTGGACTGAATCGCAATAGAGCGGAACCCAATGAGAGTCCGTGCTCCATCAATGGGTGTGGCTCCGGCCAGTAGCTCAACCAGGAGTGTGTAGAGCACAGGGGTGCGGGGTGACCACAGTTGCGGGTTGGCGAGCTCCAATTGGGCAACAACGCTCTGGGGTAGGCGGGTCAAAGGAAAGAGCTGTTCGGCAACAGTGGTGCTGTCCAGGGGATGCAATAATCGGATTCGGAGCTGGATCGGCTCTGCCGGGGAAGGCGTTCCAGTGACGGTAACAGTGGTGGATACTCGTCCGAGCCGCCCGCCCTGCTCAGAGCGGGCATATGCCTCAAGACGCTGTATCCATGTAGAGGAGGTGCCCAGCAGGAAGAGTTCACGAAAGCATCCTCGTAAGCGCTGAGGTCCGAAAAAGGATGTATGGCGGAGTTCCGTGGAAAGACGCAATTCCAACACATTTTCTCCCGGTCGCCACAGGTGGGATGGGAGTGTTGTGCTCGTCGGGAAGCCGTAGCTTACCAATTGGGCTGCATAGCGTCCGTTGAGGAAAATTTCGGCAATATCACCTAAGCCCAGCGTAGCGAGATGCCATTGCTGATGGAGGGAAGCAGTGTCCATGCGGATAATACGCCGGTAGCGGAGTGCCCCATCAGGAGCTATGTGGGGGAGAACGGTCGTTGACCAACTCTGCCCACCGTCAGTGGATATCTCCCATGTCCCGTTAAGCGAGATAGTCCGGCGGTACTGCCACTGTTGGGGGAAGGACATAGCAGGGATGTTGCTAAGGAGGCAGAGTCCAACGAAAAGAGCGTAGACGACTCTGTCCGAGATGCGAGAAGGCATGGGTGGATGATGGTCTTTTTCCGATACCGAACAGTTCAGTGGTGACACGGTGTGTTCCCCCATAGGCGTGGACACTCAGCTCGATTGGACTCAATGTACCTCTGCTGCTCGGGCGACAGCAATTCCTGTGTGTGTCGGTACCCTTGCCAAGTAATCGAGGAGGGGCTTGTCGACAATCACCTTCCCAGCGGTCTGGGAGGCATGGAGGAGGTGGGGAACACCACCGACGGGATATGACAGGCCGAGGTGAGCGTAATCCAGTCCAGGTCGGCTGGTTGTGAAAGCGAGGATATCCCCGGCCTGGAGATAGGGAAGCACTGTGCTTACGGATTCACGCGGAATGTACCAATGCTGGTGGGCATTGATTTGGTGCTCAATCAGCACAATCTGCTCAAGGAGCTCAGGACGACGACGGAGCGCAGGGTACTGATGCGGATGCTGAGACATGTAAGAGACGGAGATTTGGCGGGGTTTGCCACCCAAGTCGCAAGTGATGTTCCGAAGAATTCCCCGCCGCTCGTTATCGTACAGCCAATCGGCGGTGTAGTGCAAACGCGAGGGATAATCCCCCAGACGCCCGTCGCGGTAGCGCGTCCGGATCACTTCTTCCATGAAGCCCTCGTAGGTAGGATTACCGCGTTTGAGTGCCCGGGCTAAGCAGAGCGTAGCTTCTACAAAGGTGAAGCAGTCTACCCCGGTGAAGTCTACACGGCAGCGTTCCACACCGTCGCTGCTCTCCAGTGTTCCAGCGGCGTAGAGGGTTCCTAAGAATAGCTCACCGAAGCGGCACATCAGTTCGCCAATGGGAAGGTGTTCCCAGCCTTCGGCACGGGCTTTCATCATCATGCGGGTCAGGATGAAACGAGTCACGCTCCCGTCAGCTGTGTCCCGCTGCCGTTGCTGGCTACCGAGCAGCAGCGGTGTACCTGCGACCAATCGGAGAAACTGGCGACGTTTCATGAGGTCTGGTCTGGAGTGACGAGGGTGATACCCAATTCCGCTAGCTGTTCTGGCTCCACTGGGGCAGGAGCGCCATCGACCAAAGAAAGTCCACTGGTGGTCTTCGGGAAGGCGATAACATCCCGTAGGCTTTCCGCGCCGGCCATGAGCATAACAATGCGGTCAAGCCCCAGGGCAATCCCACCGTGGGGTGGAGCTCCGTAGCGGAGGGCCTCCAGCAGGAAACCGAACTTCTGCCGAGCTTGCTCGGGACTGATTCCCAGCAGGGTGAATATCTTTTGCTGTAGTTCAGCAGTGTGGATGCGAATACTTCCCCCTCCGATTTCCTCACCGTTGAGAATTAAGTCGTATGCTTGTGCACGAACTTTCTCCGGCGCGATATCCAAAAGGGGTAGGTCTTCTTCCAGAGGAGCAGTGAAGGGATGATGACGAGCAACGTAGCGTCCCTCAGCGGCAGAGTATTCCAGCAGTGGGAAGTCTACTACCCAAAGGAAGCAATACTCTGGGGAACCCGAGGAAATTAGCCCTGCACGGCGAGAGAGAGTTTGCCGTAGGGCTCCTAAGGCTGGATAGCACGTCTGCCATGGGGCGGCCACCAAGAGTACGAGATCCCCTTCACGAAGTTGGAAGCGCTCGCGTAAACCTTCGTATTCGCTGGGGCTGAGGTGTTTGGCTACGGGGGAGTGCCAGCCATCGGTGTCGTACTTAATCCAGACTAATCCAGGAAGTCCAAATGGGCGGACGCTTTCAGCAATTTCTTCCAGCTCACGGCGGGAATACGCTGCCCCGCCTTCCAACCGAATTCCTGCAATGACGTGCCCTTGCTGATACGCTGTACGGAAGATGGTAAAGGCAGTATCGGCAAAGAGATCGGTGACAGTGTGGATGCGCAAATCATATCGTAGGTCAGGTTTGTCGGTGCCGTAGAGGCTCATGGATTCGGCATAAGTCAGTCGTGGGAAAGGGAGCTTGAGCTCTATGTCCCAGAGCTCCTGCCAGAGTTGGGCAAAGAGCCCTTCTGTCAGTGCCAGCACATCGTCCCGCTCTACGAATGCCATTTCCACGTCCACCTGTGTGAATTCCGGCTGGCGGTCGGCGCGGAGATCTTCGTCGCGGAAACACTTGACAATTTGCACATAGCGATCAAACCCTGCCACCATGAGCAGCTGCTTGAAAAGCTGGGGTGATTGGGGAAGGGCATAGAAGCGACCAGGATGCAGACGGCTGGGAACCAGGAAGTCTCGGGCTCCCTCCGGTGTTGAGCGCGTAAGCATAGGGGTTTCAATCTCCACGAATCCTTGTTGGTCAAAGTAGCGGTGGATGACCTGGTAGACCCGATGGCGCAGTCGCAGGTGGCGTTGCATCTGAGGACGGCGCAAGTCCAGATAGCGATAACGGAGTCGGACTTCTTCGGTTAGGGGGACGTCGTCGCTGATAGGGAATGGAGGGGGAACGGAAGGATTGAGGAGGCCGAATGCTTCGGTTGCAATCTCTACAAGTCCGGTGGGAAGAGCAGGATTAGGATTTTCCCGCCATTGGACAATTCCTTCCAGCCAGATGACGCTCTCTACGGTGAGGTGTCGTGCCTGCCGGGCGATCTCGGGCTGTTGTGCCGGTCGGATGAGAGCTTGGCAAATCCCGGTATGGTCACGGATGTCCAAGAAAATAACGCCCCCCAAGTCCCGGATGCGAGCGACCCAGCCGTTGAGAATGACCCGGCGTCCGACGTCGGTGGGACGTACTTCACCGCAGTACACGGTCCGTTTCGGGAAGCGCATGGGAGGGTTCATGTTGAGAGCGATACCACCACTTGGCCATCGTGAGGATTATGTTCACGCTGTCTAGCCATGCTGCCAGGAATCCCGGAAAGCCATCACGAAAACCACCCCAAAGACAGTAGCGCTCAAGGAAACGTCGCAGTGAACGCCATATGCCCTGTCGGAGGAACACCGACGTTCGGAATTGCCCATATTGTTGACAGAGGTGCTGTGCCAAGAAGTCGGTGTCCCGGTCCACCTTTGCCAGATACTGGGAGAGCGTCCGGTACGGGAAGTGTTCCAGCGGATTGTTGAGATATCCTACAGGACCACGGACCTGGAGGTACTCGTGAATATGCCCTTCGGGAAACGCACCATACCCGCGTCGGAATAGACGCAACTGATAATCGGGATACTGCCGTCCGTAGCGGAGAGGGTGTCCGAGAAACCAGTTGCGCCGAGGTACCCAGAACCCCTTCTCGGGTGGAGCTGTCGTGATGACTTTCCGGATCTCTTCGGCCAATGCTGGGGGGACTCGTTCGTCGGCGTCTAAGGACAAGATCCATTCTCCGCGGGCTAACTGGAAGCAGCGGTTTTTGTTCACATTCAAGTTCGGTGTGTGCTCAGCGTAGTAGACCTGTGCTCCGTGTTTGGAGGCGATTTCTGCTGTGTTATCGGTGCTGCCGCAGTCTAACACAATGCGTTCATCTGCCCATGCAACGCTTTCCAATGCAGCTCCGATTTGCGAAGCTTCGTTCCGAGCGATCATGCATACAGAAAGGAGCATGCCCTTTACGGGAGAGGTAGCACCGTGTGATATTCCTTGTTCCCAGCTTGGAGTCGGAGCATATACGTGCCGGAGGCGAGAGCAGGGAGGGGAAGAATAAGGGAGGACGTCGGAGAGGAAGTTGTCCAGTATCCAAGACACCGCCCCAGCAGATTGTATATCTGGAGCCTGACGGTAGTAGGCTCAGGCAAGCGGAGTTGCAGCTCTCCGTTGGCAATGCGGAGAATAACGGACGGGGAATAGGATTCCGATATTCCGACAATCAGTTGATACCATGCCCCGCGCCAAGTCCCTGCTATAAGGAGTGAGCCCAGCTCTAAGAGAGCTTGGATGGGAAGCCCATCCCCAACGATGCCCAAGGAATGCCATGTCGAGCCATTGTCAGAAGAGCGGAAAATCTCTCCCTCTAATGTCCCGGCATACCATGTCTGAGAGGCAGTGCCGGCGATAAGGGTTGTGAGTCCACGTCCCAGGAGCTCGTCGGCTTCCAGAGTCTGCCATGAGGAACCGCCATCTGTGCTGCGATAGAGTGCTCCTGTTCGAGAGTTGGGGAGTGCCGAGCAGGCCAGTATCTGTGGTGTTGCCGGATGAAAGCTCAGCAAGTAGCAACTTCCCCCAGGGTAACTTGTCAGAGGGCTCCAGGAACTTCCGCCGTCGTGGCTATATAGAATTCCGTCCGTGCCGAAGGCATAAAAGGTATCCCCGTGGCGCTCGAGGAAGCTGACCTGATAAGCAAAGGAGGGTGTTTCCCAGGTGGCTCCACCATCTGTGGATCGAAGGAGTTCGCCGAACTCAGACAGTGCCAAGATAGTATCCCCGGAAGGAGAGGCGGCGAGTGCGACGATGGTGCCTACAGCTGGAAGTACTTCCGCGACAGTGGACCATTGACCGGAGGAGCGTCGGTAACGGTAGATGCCTATGCGAGTACTCACAAGGAGTCCATCCTGGAGCAGGGTCATAGCGGTGATAGTTGCTGGCTTGGGAAGAGAAAGGGAGATGTTATCAAGTCCTGCGATATCGGTATCGGACCAGAAGATTCCACTGGGACCTCCGAGAAGGAAGCTGTACTCGGAGCGGAGCATTCGGGTAATTGGTGGGGCATCCATGCCGGTCCGTAGCGGTTGCCACTGTGGCTGAGGAAGCCATCGGTACAGCTCAATTCCTCGGAGTTCTGAGCCTACCAAGAGCCGATCGGGACCAACTGGAAGAACGGCCGTAATGTGGTCAGTGAATCCAGTGTATATGGTTTCCCAGGTGTTGTTTGGTCGGAATAATAAGAGTGCTCCAGGAGCGACAGCGACGACGGAGCTGCCGAAGGCAAAGAGAGCACGAGGAGGCGTTGGAGCTGCAGTTGCAGTCCAGCTGATGCCGTCGCTGCTGTGGTAGACAGTATCACCGATGAGCACAAAGAGGCGGGGTTCAATACCGCCGGTGACAGCTAGACTTTGCACCGATTGGCGGGGTAGTTTAGATGGCACAGCTTCCCATGTTACACCCCCGTCGGTGCTACGGAAAAGCCCGTCGCTACTCCAGGCGAGCACGTCGTCGAGGGCTCCGAAGGGACATGCTGCGAAAAGAGTTCCTCCAGGTAATGTCATTGGTTGCCAGGATGCTCCGGCATCCGTGCTACGCCAGAGCATTTGCCCTCGCATAGCGGCAATGACATTAGCGTAAACTGGGTGCACCCACAGACGCACACGGCGGTCGGATAGAATCGGATGGGTCTGTGCCCAGTTGGCACCTTCGTCCGTGCTGCGCCATAGTCCATAGGGTGTCACAGCCAGCAATGCCTCAGTAGCGCCCTGGCTTGCTAGGGCCAGCGTGTATGTTGAAAAGGGAAGTGAGGTTACAGCAGTCCAAGCAGCTCCTACTGTAGGGGCGGTATAAAGTATCCACTCAGTGCTGACCCATAAGCGCCCCGTGCGGGTAGACTGTTGGACCACAATGGGTGTGGCGGATTCTAAGCGGCTGGTGATGCGTACCCAGCCTTGTGCCCACAGTTCAAGGCCGAGCAGAAGTATGACCCCTGAGCGGAATGCCGATCCTTTCATGGATGATGCACCTCTGGTGCAGGGCGATACACGGCTCGGCGGGAGAGGAAGTCAGCAATGCGCTGGAGTGCTTCTTGGATATTTTCCACAGAGTTGGCGTATGAGAAGCGAACGAAACCTTCTCCGTATGATCCAAAGGCAGTGCCGCTCAGGCATGCTACACCGGCTTCGGTGAGCAGAGCTTCGGCAAATTCGCGCGAGCTAAGTCCTGTCCCTTCAATGTTAGGGAAGGTGTAGAAGGCTCCTTCAGGGCGGACGCACGTAATACCTGGTAGCTGGTTTAGGCCATCCACGAGGATATCGCGCCGGCGTTGAAATTCCTCCACAAAGCGACGCACAGCGGGGAGTGTGCGCTCTTGAAGTGCTTCCAGTCCAGCAATTTGGGTGAACGTTGCTGTACAGCTGGTGCAGTTCGTCTGCAATCGGGCTACGACTTCAGCAATGTGCTCAGGCATGAGACCATAACCAATGCGCCAACCGGTCATGGCGAATGTCTTGGAGAAGCCGTCCAGCACGATGGTGCGTTCCTTCATTCCCTCAAACTCTACGATGCTGACATGGCGTACCCCATCATAGAGAATTTGCGAGTAGATCTCATCGCTGAAAACAATAAGGTTGTGTCTGATAGCGAGCTCGGCGATTTGTTCCAGCTCTTCAGAACGGAGCACGCTGCCGGTTGGATTATGGGGGCTGTTGAGCACCAGCATGCGGGTTCGGGGAGTAATGCGGGCTTCAATATCGGCGACGCTAATCCGGAAGTGGTGTTCCTGGCGTAGGGGGAGGGGGACAGGGGTGGCTCTGAGGAAGCGGATGACGGACTCGTAGATGGGGAAGCCAGGATTCGGATAAATGACTTCATCGCCTTCCTCAAGGGTTGCCATCATGCCAAAGAAGATAATCGGCTTTGCCCCGGGTGTTATAACAACCTCTTTGCCTGAGTAGAGTTGAACTTTCCGGGTACGGTTGAAGTACTCGGCGATAGCTTCCCGAACCTCCGGGAGTCCTGCTGACGGACCATAGTGGGTATAGCCTTCATCTAAAGCCCGTTTGGCTGCCTCGCGGATGTTTTCGGGGGTATCAAAGTCCGGTTCTCCAATCTCTAGGTGAATAATGTGGCGTCCCTGGGCTTCTAATTGGCGTGCGCGGGCGAGGACCTCAAAGGCCGTCTCCGTTCCTAAGCGGGCGATTCGGCTAGCAATGCGCATCAGTGCACCTTCTCAGGTTTGACGTGTGTGATGCGGATAATGCGAGCCGTTTCGGCATCGGGAGCGAAATCAATGAAGATGGCATAGTGCGGTAGGGAGAGGAGCTGGTCTGCATGTTCTGACCATTCCACCATCTTGATGGCGTCGGGGGTCATGACGCATTCAGCAAAGCCAATGTCGTGGAGCTCTTTGGGGGATTTGATCCGGTAAAGGTCTACGTGGTACAGGACAACCTCTTCCCCATCGGGGAAAGTCCCGACATACTGGTTGATAATGGTAAAGGTCGGGCTGCTGACGAGTTCTTCAACGTGGAAGTATTGGCAAATCCCACGGACAAACTCTGTCTTGCCAGCTCCTAAATCGCCGTAGAGGGCAATGATGTCGCCGGGTTTGAGGCTTTGGGCGAAGGAGCGAGCAATCCGCAAGGTATCTTCCTCGCTTCGGGAGATATACTCTTCAACAGAGCCGTTGGGAGCTGGAGTTACCATGGGAGGCATGGGCTACTTTGACACGACGCGAAAATACGGGGCATATCTTGGCTATGGGCGGGGCTCCAAGATTGCGACGGGAACGATCATCTCCTCCAGCGAGATTCCACCGTGCTGGAAGCTGTCTCGGTAGCGCTGGGCGTAGTAGTGGTAGTCGGTGGGGTAGACGAAGTAATAGTCCTCCTTGGCAATCAGCATGGTGGTGACGACGCTACTTCGGGGAAGCTGCCACTGCTGGGGATCGCGGAGCCGGACGACACCCCGGTCAGTTTCTGCGCGGACATTGCGCCCTAGTTTGTACCGGAGGTTCGTAGTTGTTTCTCGGTCACCATAGGCTTTTAAGGGGCGCAAGCAGCGGATAGAACCGTGGTCCGTTGTGATGATGATGATAGGTTTGGGGTCGGTAGTTGCCAGTGTTCGCAGGATGGAAAAAAGGTTGGAGTGCTGGAACCATGAACGTGTCAGCGCCCGGTAAGCAGCTTCATTGGGCACGATTTCGCGGAGAATGGGGACTTCCGAGCGGGAGTGCACGATCATGTCCACAGCGTTGACGACAATGGCAATAAGCCGGTGCCGGAGATAGCGTCCGAGTTCCTGCTCTACTTTGCGTCCGAAAGCCGGGTCAATGATTTTGACATAGCTTATTCCTCCCGGAAGTTCTATCCGCCGACGCTGGAGATAGGCTTCCAGGAGCTGCCGTTCGTATGCATTCTGGCTTTGCTCGTCATCGGTTTCGTTCCACCACTGGGGATAGTATTGGCGAATCTGGAGGGGAAACAATCCAGCGAAGATGGCGTTCCGAGCATACATCGTTGCAGTCGGTAAGATTGAGCAGGCGTAATTGCGCTCAATGACATAGTAGGGATGGAGTAGCTCCTCTATGGTAAGCCATTGGTCCAGCCGAAGGCAGTCAATGAGGATGAATACCAGCGGGCGTTCAGGGGACAGTCGCGGCAGAACGAAACGGTCTAAGACAAACGGGGAGAGGGTCGGGACATCGTCCCCGGTGGGGTTTTGAACCCAGTGCGCATAGGCATCTTCAATGAAGGTACCGAAAGCGGCATTGCATTCCCGCCATTGCGCTGCAAGGGTTTCCTGCAGCCCCAACTCTGGATGCTGTTCAATGTGCATACTCCAGGTAATCAGCTTCAAGTAGATGTCCAGCCAGTCGTACCAGGTCAGCGGCTCCTGAAGACGGCGGTTAATTGTGTAGAAGCCGTGGAGGTATTCCTGTGTCAGGCGCTGTCCCGTGATGCGCCGAGCCTCTACGAACTTCTTACAAGCAGCCAGAATCTGTGTTGGATTGACGGGTTTGGTCAGATAATCATCAATCTTGCGCCCGATAGCTTCTTCCATGAGCGTTTCAGCTTCGTTTTTCGTGACCATAACTATGGGGATGTGCGGAGCGATCTCTTTGAGTACCTCCAGGGTTTCCAAGCCCGTCATGCCTATCATCATTTCGTCCAAGAAGATGAGATCGTACGAGCGCTGCTGTACGAGCTCAATGGCATCTTCGCCAGAGGTGGAAGTATCAACGGTATAGCCGTGTTGGCGGAGTAAAAGTAGATGCGGATGGAGGAGTTCAATTTCGTCGTCCACCCAAAGGATTGTACCACGGCAAGGTTGCATGGGGGCGACCCTTAAGAGGAAACCTGTCAAGCGAGAGCGGAGACGAATGAAAGTAGTTCCGATTACCGCAATTGTGGTGCCAACCACTAAGGGCGGATTTTGTAAGTTTGTAATGCTTCAATGTCGTTGTGCGGCTCATGGGCATAGCCCTTGCGGAGTTTGTGGAGCGGATTAACCAGGAATTTCCCCCAGACACAGCGATAGATGGTGACGTAACAGGGCTTCAAATCCAGGCAGGGCGCAGGGAAATCAGTGCGGTCCTGGTGTGCTTAGACGTTACGGACGACACCGTTATGGAGGCGGAGGCCGAGGGATACGATGCAATTGTCAGCTTTCATCCTCTTCTTTTCCATCCTCTGCGGGCATTGACGGAGGAGGAGCGTGTTGGGCGCCTCTGTACATGGCTTATTCAGCGGCGGATAGCACTGTTTGCTTTGCACACGCGGGTGGATACGCACCCCGATGGAACGAATGCCCGATTCGCTCGGGCAATGGGACTGCGGGTACGGGAGCCGCTGATTCGCAATCCGCGCTACCCTGGCTATGGTATGGGGGTGATTGCCGAAGCGGACTCTCCTATCGCCGCCGAGGAGCTTTTGAGGCAAGTACTTCAGCTTGTCAGGAAGCCTGTGCGCTACGTGCCTGGCGCGAGCTCTCAACTGCGCACAATTGCCATTGTGGGCGGAAGTGGAGCAAGCTTTGTCGAAGCAGCTATAGCCTGTGGAGTGGACGCCTTTGTTACCGGTGACATCAAGTATCACACCTTTCACCAGGCCTATCGTCGCATTTGGCTTGTGGATGCTGGGCATGCGGAGACAGAACGCTTTGCTCCGGATGCACTTGCGGAAGGTTTGCGTCAGTGCCTTCCACCGGACATACGGATTGGGATCAGCCGGAAGTGGTGCACACCGATCCGCTGGTACGGGTCTTCTGAGGACGGTAGTTCCATAGTACATCCGCCATCTCATGAAGCACCAGATCGATTATCTGGCTCTGATCGCGGTCATTGACCGGCGCTTGGACGAGCTCCACGAAGAAATAGGGGAGCTGCCTGAACAGCTCCGCCGTGCCCGGCAGGTATTGGAGCATCGCCAGGCGCTGGTTGAGGAAACCCGGGGTATCATTGCGGAGATTCGTTCCTTTCGTTCGCAGGCACATGTAACCATTCAGGAACTGCGGGACCGGGAGCAGCGCCTCTCGGAGCAGCAGTTCCGAGTGCGGAATAACCGGGAATTCGATGCCCTGACACGGGAAATCCAGACTGTTCGTGCTGAGCGTGAACGTGTAGAGCAGGAGCTGAGGAACTCTGCGCTCAAGTTGGAGAACCTGGAAGCTATCCTGCAGCGCCAGGAGGAGGAGTTGGAGCAGGCACAGCAGGAGGTTGCCGAGTTAGAGCATGCGCTCGAGCTGCTCAGTAGCAATCAAAGTGAAGACGTAATGCGGTTACAGGAATGGCGGCAGCGCGTCGTTGAGCGGATTCGTCCTGAGCTCTTGGCTGAATATGAGCGAATCCGGACGTTTCACCGTGATGCCGTTGTTCCGGTCCGCCGTGAAAGTTGCTCGGGCTGCTATAGCCGGATTACTCCGCAGCGCTTGGTGGAGATCCGGATGCACCGTGACCGGGTTTTTCGCTGCGAGAATTGCGGGCGCATCCTTTACCCTGGAGAGCAGTTGCCTGAACTGGAGGCAGAGGCTCTGACATGAGACTGGTGGTGTTCGTTGATGGAGCTGCCTCTGGCAATCCAGGACCAGCGGGCATCGGGGTTGTTATCACAACGGAAGACGGAGTGCCATTGGTCCAATGTGCTGAACCCATTGGACGAGCAACGAACAATGTGGCGGAGTATCGGGCTCTCTTACGAGCGGTGGAACTGCTTCAACACTGGGATAGTCCCATTGAGCAGATCACAATCCATAGCGACAGCCAATTATTGGTGCGTCAACTCCAGGGTGACTACCAGGTTCGGGCAAAACATTTGGCACCCCTTTGGGAGATGGTTCGTAGAGCGATTCAGCAGCTGGGGATTCCGGTTCGGGTAGAACACGTTTCGCGGGAGGCTAATCGCGCTGCAGATCGTCTGGCGCGCCTTGGGGCGCGCGTGGCGGCTCAGGGGGTGAGCCTGGAATAAGCTCCTCATTCGTCTTTTCTTCGGCAGGATGCGGGGGATGCGGGCAGTCGCGGAGGACCCGAAAGGGCTTCCGAGGAAAGTCCGAACTCCGCAGAGCAGCGTGCCGGCTAACCGCCGGGCGGACTCCCGGAAGGGAGGGCCGACGGAAAGTGCCACAGAAACCAGACCGCCAATCCGCTCGTGTGAGCCTGAGCTCGCACGAGGTCATGGAGGCAAGGGTGAAAGGGTGGGGTAAGAGCCCACCAGCACCTCGGGTAACCGGGGTGGCTTGGCAAACCCCACGCGGAGCAAGACCAAATAGGGATGGAGACCCTGCTGCAAGGGTAACGGGTGGCTCGCCCGTGCGGGTGCTGAAGCACCTCCTCCATCCGGGTAGGTCGCTGGAGGACATGGGAAACCATGTTCCCAGATACATGACTGCCTCCCCCAAGTTTGGGGCAGACAGAATTCGGCTTATAGCATCCCCCGCTTTTCCTGCCCCATCTCGGAGAGAGGAGAGGACCTACTAAATTCGCCCTTCGGGAAAACGGAGAACCGAGCTGATGCAACTGCCCGAAGATCCATTGTTGCGAGAACTGCTGCCGGAGTTCCTCCAAGACTGGCACAGAGAAATGCCCCAAATTCTCCAAGCTGCACAGAGCCATAATGATGCCGAGCTCTACCGCTTGGGACACACGTTGAAGGGGAGTAGTCTGCAGTTTGGCTTAACCGGTATCGCGGAGGTAGGGATCCAGCTTATGGAGTGTGCCCGCCATCGTCGGTGGGATGAGGTCCCATTGCTTTGCGAACGCTTGGCTGCAATGTTGCAGCAAATGCACCATATGTTGAGAAGCACAGCTGGACAATGATGAAGCAGATAGCACTTTTGCTCTTTGCAAGTGTGGAGATTTGGGCACAGCTTCGCATTGCTGTTCTTCCGTTCCGAAACATGGACGGCGACCTGCGCTATAACCTTTGGTGCTATCGCTTTGCCGATAGTGTTGCAGCGCTCCTCCAGCGAGCCGACACACTGCAGCAGCATTACACGCTTGTCCCCCGGGATTCACTGGAGATGATCCTGGGAGAGCTAAACCTGGACCCCACCACTCCCCAGTACGACTCCGATATTTGGAAGGCAGCACAATTGTTGGGGGCGGACAAGATTGTCACCGGTAACTTTAATCTGTTGCCGGGCAAGATTCTGGTCAATGCCTACGTGTACGACACTCGGACGAAGCGTGAAGAGGCGCAGGCTCGGAACCTCTACCGTTCGGAGGAGCGAGCTGACGAAATATCACACATGATTGTCGCTCGGTTACTTCCATACTTTCTCCATGAGCGTTGAGGGGCTGCGGTACATCGGGACTCTCGTGCGTACCCATGGCCTTCGGGGAGGGCTTGTTTTGAGGGTGGCCCCGGATGTTACCCTCAAAACACTCCCCCAAGGCACGCAGGTCTACGTTGGCTACTCAGCGGCTTTTGCTCAGCCTTATGTGGTGCGTCGGTGCCAGCCTTTCCAGCGAGGATTTCTCGTAGAGTTTGAGCATGTAACAGCGCTCCGTCATGCCCAGCGCTTGCGGGAACAAGGTGTGTTTGTAGAAAGCAGTGTACTTGCTTCACAGACGATGGAGCAGACGTCGGAAGGTTACGCCGTAGAAGAGATTCTGGGCTGTACAGTATTGGAGGAAGCCACGGGACACCGCCTTGGAATAGTAGTGGATGTTTGGCTGCTTCCGGCAAACGATGTGTGGGTTGTAGAAACAGAGACCGCATACGTTCCCCTGCCGGCTGTTGCTGAAGTCATCCGCCGAGTAGACGTTGAGCGGCGCTGTATCTGGGTGTCTCTCTTGCCAGGGCTTTTTGATATTGCTGAGCCGAAGCGTATCCATGGCACGAGCGAGGTCTTCAACGACGGAGTTGATGCGGATTGATGTGATTTCGGCAGTCCCTCAGATTCTAAGACCTGTCCTCAGGCAAAGCATCCTGGGACGGGCTCAGCGGAAGGGGATTGTCCGCATTGTTGTTCATGACTTGCATCACTATGGGGTGGACCGTCACGGGCATATTGATGACGCTCCATATGGTGGCGGAGCAGGGATGGTGATCCGGTGTGAGCCGGTGTTTGCTTGTATTGAAAAACTCCAGGCCGAGCGGCACTACGACGAGGTTATTTACATGACAGCCGATGGTGAGCGCTTGACGCAATCGTTGGTCAATCAACTCACGCTCTGCCGGAATCTCATCATCCTGGCGGGGCATTACAAGGGGGTGGATCAACGCATCCGAGATGTGCTCGTCACGCGGGAGATCTCTATTGGAGACTACGTGCTGACCGGAGGTGAACTGCCTGCTTTAGTGCTCATTGATGCTATCGTCCGCCTCCTGCCGGGGGTGCTGAATGACCCGGAATCAGCCTTAGAGGATTCTTTCCAAGCCGGGCTGCTGGAGCCACCCGTGTATACTCGTCCAGCAGATTTTCGCGGGTATAAGGTGCCGGAAGTCCTGCTCAGTGGTAATCACGAGGCAATTCGCCAGTGGCGATATGAGCAGGCTCTCCGAAAGACAAGAGAGCGCCGCCCTGACCTTTTAGCTGACGTTGAGCTGGAACCTAAAGGAGCTGTTCAGCAGACAAGGTAATGCCATGCCAATGCCGACTAGGCTTGCTGTTGTGCTCATGAGTGGAGGAATGGATTCAACCGTTGCCGCTGCCCTTGTGCGGCAGATGGGGTATGAGATCGCGGGGCTGCATGTGAGTTATGGACATCGGACTGCTGAGCGCGAACGGCAAGCCTTTGAAGATATCTGCGCTGTGTGGGGGGTTACACGTCGCTTAGTTGTCTCCATTGACCATCTCCGGCTCATTGGGGGCAGCGCTCTGACGGATCCAACAATCTCGGTGCCCGAGGGGCAGCTCCACCGCTTAGGGATTCCACCGACGTATGTCCCCTTCCGGAATGCAAATCTGTTGAGTATTGCCACAAGCTGGGCAGAGGTCTTGCAAGCGGAAGCGATTGCTATCGGAGCTGTAGAAGAAGATTCTAGCGGCTATCCTGATTGCCGAGAGGTCTTTTATGAGGCGTTTCAGCGAGTCATTGAAGTGGGAACCCGACCGGAGACGCATATCCAGCTTCTGACCCCGGTTCTTCACATGCGTAAGTCCGAAATCGTACGGGTAGGAACAGAGCTGAAGGTTCCTTTTGAGTTGACCTGGTCGTGTTACGTTCGTCAAGACCAGGCATGCGGGGAGTGTGACTCTTGTCTATTACGGTTGCGAGGGTTCAGAGAAGCAGGGGTTCCCGATCCCCTACCCTACGTCCGTCAGCCTATGTGGGTCTAAATTTTCTCCTTTGTACGCCGATATTTACCGGCGGTAGTCCCCCTTTTAGCTACAGATGTCCTCGGGATTACAAACGCATAGAGTTCTCTTGGAGCAGCTCAGCCTTGCTCCGCTACGGTTGTGGCACTTCCGGGTCATTTATCCTGCGGTTGTTGTCTTTCTCCTATTGATTGGAGCGACAATTGCGCTATGGTGGCTCATCCTTATGCAGATCCGAGCGGAACGGGAGGCAATCTTTGAGCGGGCGGTGTCTTCGGTGGTCAATCGTCTGGAGAGTCATGTTCAACAGCATGAACAGATACTGCAATCGGTCCAGGGGCTTTATGGCGGTTTCGTCCAGGTAGTTCGGGATGTCTTTGAGCTCTATGCCACGGTGCCGGTGCGGAACAACACGGCGGTGCTCTCTATTGCCTATGCACCCTGTGTGCAGAGCTCCCGGCTCGGTTCGTATCTTCACTATGCTCGCTCGGAGCGGTATTGGGATTATCGGCTATTTCCTGAAGCGACGCAGCCACATTTGTTCCCCTTGTTGTACGTGGTTCCACCACAGGAAGCTCTGCAGCGGACAGGGTGGAATGCTATGGTTGATCCAGTATGGCGTGAAGCAATTGAGCGGGCATATCAGCAAAATGCGCTGACGGCGACCCCATGGATTCCACTTCGTACAGCGCCGGATACGGTTTGGGGTGTTGCTCTTATCGCTCCGGTCTACCGTATGCATCCGCATCCCTTTAGCGAGCTACGGGTAGGAGAGCGATTCGTTGAGGGGATTGTCTTGATGGAGATAGCGGGACATCGCCTCTTCCAGCAAGCATTGGCAACAGCAGCACCGACGGATTCTCTGATTGCCTTTGAGGGTTTTGATGTCCAGCCTGCTCCTGGAGGTGGTGTACGTCATGTTCGGATAATGGTTTCCCCGAACTGGCAGGAGGCTTCTTGGCGGGAGCCCGCCCTGCAAACAGAGAGGGCTCTGCGGATTGGAGATCGTAGCTTCTTCTTCCGCTTTGCCACAGTTCCCCAGTTTGAAGGAAGATTCCAGCGATGGCTTCCCTGGCTTGTGCTGGGTGGGGGTGTCCTTACCAGCTTTGTTGCCTTTGGTTTTGTGCTCTCATTAGTCACAACCCGGTCTCGGGCATTAGCATTAGCCGATCAGATGACACGGGCACAGCGCCGCATCCTTCTTGCTTCACATGACATCATCGCTGTCTGGGAGCTGGACGGGCGCTGGCGGACGGCTAACCCGGCGGCAGCATCCCTTTTAGGCTATGAACCCGACGGGCTTGCTGGTCAACCGGTTGAGGCTCTTGTTGCTCCCGGTGAACGGGAGGCTTTCCGCCATCGGTTAGCTACTCTACCGGATGAGGAGGCGGTCCTTGTAGAGTTGCCAATGCAAACGGCGACTGGACAGCTGCGGTGGATCGGCTGGAGTTTGACGCTATCGCGCAGAGATGGTGCCATCTACGCTATAGGGCGGGATGTGACGGCACAAAAAGAGCTGCAGAAGCAGCAAGAGTTGGCCCGACGTCAATTACTGCTGGCGGAGCAGTGGGCACTGGAAGCCAACGAATTCAAAACAGAGTTCCTCAGCCGCCTTAGTTTTCAACTCCGTAATGGGTTAACGGGTCTTATGGGATTTACCGAGCTGCTTGCACGGGAGCGGGGTGCCTCTGAGGAGGAGCGTCAAGGCTACATTGCTGCTATCCAGGAGAGTGCGGAGTACCTTTTGAGTTTAGTGGCAGAGACACCGGAGGTTGCTGCTGTTGCAACTTTGGAGCGGCGTCCGGTGCCGCTTGTCCCTTTGCTTACAGAGCTTGCCTCTTGGGCTGAACGTCACGGCCAGCAGCTTGTGCTGCCATCTCTTGAGGATGAGGCACATGTTGTTGCCGATGAAGGACTGCTCAGTAAAGCCTTACAGGCACTGCTCCAGGGATTGGCCAGTGCTGGTATTAAGGGTACAATCCACTTGCGTTTGGAGTTCAACTATACCGAAGGGGGGTCAGAGTGGAGCGTGAGTGTACCGGCCACGGATAAGCTCTGCCGGATTGCTACGCTTTTGAGGGACTACCCGCCATTGCAAGCACTCCGTCTGGATGACAGTGAAGCAATGTTTGCTTTCCTCTTGGCGCAGGCTTTCTTACGACGGCTACGGGGGGAACTCCGGGCAGAGTGTGTGGAAAATTCCTTCGTCGTGCTGTTCACCTTGCCGACGCAGCAGCCATTGCCGACAGCGGCGCTATCGTACGGCTAAGTGGACTGTATTTTTGCCCCTCAGCATGTTGGAGGCTGTGGCAGATGTCTTGTAGAGCTCTGTGGTTGATTGTACTGACAACCCCCGTAATTGTTGCGCAGCCGTTGCGACCACTAGCGCGAGTCGGTGTGTTCGCAGGATACGGGGCGAACTTGTATACAGCACAGTTCCGGCAATTGCCGGGTATTGCTAACTGCTGTCCCGGTTTTGATGGTGGACGCGGGACAGGTGTGATGACCAGCCTTATTGCTGAATACCCGTGGCTGCCATATGCGTGGCTTTCAGGGCAGCTGGGGTACGTGTCGCTGTCGGGCGAACTGGCAGAGCAGGAAGGTATTGGCAACGTTGCACTCATAGACGCCCAGGGCGATACGGTAGTCCAGGAAGCAGAAGTAGAGCATGTTCTCCGAGCCTCCGTATCGGCCGCGGTTGCTGATATCGGCATTAGTTCCCGTTTCTTTGGCCGCTTCTCCATCCGCGTTGGAACAAACGTTGCTGTGCTTCTTTCTCGGCGATTCCGTCAATACGAGCAATTAGTGAGCCCGGAAGAGTTTGTCTTCGCTCGCGAAGGGAGCCGTCGGCGCAATGAGTATGAAGGGGATATCCCGAAGGCGCCGTTCGCTTTGCTGGGGGTGGGGTTCAGTGTTGGATATACACTTCCTATTGGCCGGACCTGGGAGTTAGTCCCAACGTTTCACTACACTTTTTCCTTGACTAACCTCAGCAGTGTGCCGTGGAAACCTTCGGCACTCCGATTGGGCATATCCATTCTCCGCACGCTCCTTCCACCGCCTGCCCCGATGCGGGATACGGTATACCGGAGAGACACGACGGTTATTGCCGTTGCTGGTTTGTCGCAAGAAGAGCTCGCTCTTGAGGGCCGCCAAATGCGAACGGATACTCTTGCTATTGGGGACCGTCCTCTATATCGGACCACTGTTGTGGAGCGGTGGCAGCGTCGGATTCCGAAGGTTTCCCTTCTCCGACCGACGGTACAGATTGTTCTGCCGGATACAGCCACCACGCTATTGGTGGAAGAGTTAGAACAGGAAGAAGCTTTCCCGCTATTGCCGTATGTCTTCTTCCCTGAAGGTTCGGCAGAGCTGGAGAGGACGCGAATGCATCTGCTAACGCCTGCGGAGGGGAAGAACTTCCGAACAGAGACCCTCCCGATGCAAACGCTTCAGGTCTACTACCACCTCCTCAATATCGTGGGAGAGCGGCTTCAGCGTTTTCCGGCAGCGGAGTTGACCGTTACGGGGTGTGTGAGTAATGTAGGGGTGGAGCTGGGAAATCGAGAGTTAGCACAACGTCGTGCAGAAGCGGTTCGGGATTACTTGATCCGTGTCTGGCGTATAGAGCCTCGGCGTATACGAGTGCAGGCGCGATTGTTACCCAGTGTTCCTTCAAATCCCGAAACCCCTGAGGGGCAAGAAGAGAATCGTCGTGTCGAGCTTTCCTCTTCTATCCCCGATATCCTTGCGCCTGTGTTTTTGACGGAGACAGGGTATGTTGTGACTCCAGAGACGCTCCTTGTGCGCAGCACGGTGGAGGCAGAGAACTCCATAGCATTATGGGAGCTGACGGTTTCCCACGGTGAGCACACACTTTTTTCCAAAGTTGGGACGGGGAGTCCACCACAGGAGGTAGCAGTATATGCGGTACCAGCTATTCTCTCCCGAGGTGACTACCCAATTCGAGCAGAGCTTCGTGTCGTGGATGCTACGCACAACCAAGGGAAAGCCTCCTCTGAGCTTTCCTTCCGCCGCCTGAGCTTGCGACAGAAACGCTCCGAGCGCATAGGGAATGAACGACGCGAACGTTTTGCCCTAACCCTGTTCGAATATGATAAGGCAACGCTTGCTCAGGAGCATCAACGAATCCTGTCGCTTGTTCGGCAGCGTATTCAGCCAAACACACGGGTTGTCATCAAAGGCTATACGGACCGAACGGGAGATCCGGTCTATAACAGAAAGCTTGCCGAGCAGCGTTGCCGGAATGTGTGGCAAGGCTTGAATCTACGGGCTACAGTGCCAGAAATACACGCTATCGGGAGCGATGTTCTGCTCTATCCCAATGAATTGCCCGAAGGGCGGGCGTATAGCCGAACAGTGCATATTGAGCTGATTACTCCAGTGGATTAGTGAACACCCTAAGGCAACTGTAGAGGACGCTGGAAGAAAGCCCAGAGCGATGTTGCACTCGTGCTGGATTTGTTGTATTTTAGTAGCACCGTTGGGTGTAGTGTTCCACAATTATGGGGTGGTTCCATGAACAAGGCCGAGTTGGTTGCGGCAGTCGCTCAGAAGGCGGGCATTTCCAAAGCGGTTGCCGAGAAGGCGCTCAAGGGCGTCGTGGATGCTATCTCCGAGGCTCTCGCCAGGGGCGAGTCGGTCTCGCTGGTGGGCTTCGGGAGCTTCTCTGTGCAGCAGCGGGCAGCCCGGAAGGGACGGAATCCTCGAACAGGTGCCCGTATAACAATTCCAGCACGGAAGGTACCGAAGTTCTCACCGGGTAAGACCCTCAAGGACCTGGTTGCTGGACAGAAGAAGGCTGTGCCAAAGAAAGGCGGAGCGACGAAGAAAGGGAAGAAGTAGAGACTCCTTGAGCGCTGATTGTCCTGCTGCCCGCTCTGAAGAGCGGGCAGTTTTTTCCATAAAAAAGCGGAACAGATATTACAGTATTGGGGCAGAGGGGGTTCCGCGCGTGTTTTTTCGGTTGTTTGGAGCTCTGCGGGTTGAGATAGACAAGGATTCGGTCGGAGGTATCCGGGCGGAGGCTTTCTGAGGTAGGCGGAATATTGTGGGGCTGCCTGTTAGTGCGGTAGTCTTTGGCTTCACCAACTCTGTGATAGCTCTTGTGTAGAAGAAAGTTGTAGAGGTGATTACTTGCCAGTGCCTATTTTCGTGACAGCCATGACGGCGTTCCAACATCGGCATCTACTGGGCATTGAGGATTTGAGTCGAGCGGATGTGGAGCAGATCTTTCATCGTGCAGAGGCATACTTACCCTACTGTCGTTCAGCCCTCTATCGCTTGGCGGATTTGCGGGGCAAGACTGTTGTACTTGCATTTTTTGAGCCGTCTACGCGCACGCGAGTGAGTTTTGAATTGGCCGCGCGACGCCTTTCGGCCGATGTTGTTTCTTTCCAAGCATTGGGAAGCAGCCTTGCCAAAGGCGAATCGCTGTTAGACACGGTGCAAACATTAGAGGCAATGGGGATGGATGCTTTGGTCATCCGTCATCCCGCTGCAGGGATATCGTGGTTGCTGCGAGAGCACGTCTCATGCAGCATTATCAACGCGGGGGATGGACAGCATGAGCATCCAACCCAGGCTTTGTTAGATGGGTTCACCCTCTGGAGGCATTTTGGGCAATTACAAGGGTTGCGGGTATGCCTGATCGGAGATATCTTGCACAGCCGTGTTGCCCGTTCCAACATCGCTCTGTTGCACCTGTTTGGGGCAGAGGTCGGTGTGTGCGGACCGCTAACTTTAATTCCTCGCAATGTTGAGCAGATTTTTGGGGTGCGACTCTTCACAGATTTACAGGAGGCAGTGCGGTGGGCGGATGTCCTGAATGTGTTGCGACTGCAGTGGGAAAGGATGGAAAGTGGGCTGGTCCCCAGCGTGGAGGAGTACCATCGGTGGTTCGGCATAACGGCGCGGGTATTTGAGTGGAAAGCAGACGTGTGGATTATGCATCCCGGACCGGTGAATTACGGTGTTGAACTGACTCCCGATGTTGCGCTAAGCCCCCGATCTTTTATTCGGCAGCAGGTAACCCATGGAGTTGCTATTCGTATGGCGGTGCTGTCACTGCTGTTAGGCGGGTAGGATGTTATCACTCTGTTGCATTCGGGGTGGTCTGTGGTGGAGCGGGAGGTCCTATTTTTGCTACTGGTGAATCGGGTGTCGTTGGTTTCTCAGTAAAAGAGGAGGGCAAGGATGCAGCTGCTGTGGACAGGGATTCTCCTGTTGGTGCTCGGTAGAGAAGCTTTGACCCAGTCTGATCCGACCCCTTTTGATCTTTCCTCCGGTGATTACAGCTTCACGGAGTGGGCAGCGACAAATCCCGCTGGCACATATCCGCCGAACATGATCTTTCACCGCTCTAATGTTCAGGATCCGCAGCTTGCCGATCCAATGACCACAGATTACACCGGTGCATATAACCTCACCAGTGGGACACGGATCAACGGGCTGGGGGTCGATGGATTTTCTTTCCTCAATACCGCTACCAATGGGAATCTTGGTGCAGCTGTTCTGGCGCTCAATACGACAGGCCGGGTGAACATTCAGGTGAGCTGGACGGGGGGCACGGTTGCGACGGGAGCGCGAGAGTATCGGATTCGGCTGCAATACCGCATTGGAACATCGGGAAGCTTTTCCGATGTGCTCGTTGGCGGACAGCCGGTAGAGTATATCGCAAGTCAGACGGCGGGGCATGCCCAGACGTTCGGCCCTATTACTCTGCCAGCGGTTGTGGAGAATCAGCCAGTAGTCCAGCTTCGCTGGAAGTACTACTACGTGCCTGGAGCAACGGGAACACGTCCACAGCTCCGTGTGGACGACATCAGTGTCACAAGTGTTCCTGCTTCAGGGCTGCCGACGCGGTTGTCTGTCGTGGGGATTCTTCCTGCGGTTCCTTCAACGAATACCCCCTTTTCCGTTACTGTTCGCGCGGAGGATAACGATGGCATCCCACGGAATGTGTTGCAGAACACGACCGTTGAACTTTCGGTGGCTGCTGGTTCGGGAACTTTGGGTGGAACTGTTACGGGAACTATCCCCGCAGGAACGAACACAGTGCTCCTCAGTGGGGTGACCTATTCAGTTGCGGAGTCTGGTGTCCAATTGCGCGCTCGCCGTACGTCTGGCGACGTGCTTGCCGATGGGATAAGTGCTCCGTTTACCGTCCTCCCACGAGCGACCCACTTAGCATTGGTGGCGGCACCGACCAGCGGGTACACGATCGTTCCACTCCCTCCATTGACGGTGGAAGCACGCCGTCCTGATGGGACAGTGGATCCGAATTATCCAGAGGTGCTCACTGTCAGTAAGGTTTCAGGTCCAGGGACGTTGAGTGGGACGTTGTCGCGGACACCTATCAATGGAGTAGCAACTTTTGCCGATCTCAGCGTAGACCAGCCGGGGACATATGTGCTACAGGTTTCTGCCCCGGACTTGCCATCGGTGCAGACGGCACCGTTTGTGGTTTTACCAGTGCCGCAAATGACGGAGCTCATCGTCCCGCGTTTTATGAAGTCGCTGAGTTCCACTCTGCGGATACCGGTGTGGGCTTTGGTGGAGTTGACAGACTTACAGCCGAACACGACGTATCGGTACTTTGCCGGCGGGGATACTGCGCAGACGGCAACAGGTGTCGGTGCAGGTATCACGATCTTCTACGATGCCATTCGGGACACGTTTTACTACAATTCTCTGCGGTCTCTGACTACGCCGGGACAGTATTCTGTGTTTCGGACGGGTCCGGGGCAGACAAGTGCGCGGATATGGCTGAATTTGATTCCCAGTACGAATATCCGCTTTACGGAGGGTAGGAGTATCTACTGGCTGCTCTTTTTAGGTGACAGCGTCGGCAATTTGATTCGGCGCTTCGTAGGGACATTGCCTATGAGGGCACTGGACTTTGGGAGTGAGCCGACGCGGGCTACAGGTTTTGCCGATCGGGGAAGTTGTCTTCCGCCGCGGCGTATTTTGTGCTTTTTTGAGCAGGAGGATGGAAGTGGACGCCCTGTGACAACAGCGATGGTTCAGGACGAAGGTATTCAATTGCCGGGAGGGGCCCCTTTCTATGCAGCACTGGATTCTGTCCGTGGAGCATGGGCAACGTTAATTCCCAACGACTTGCCGACAGGTATTCGGCGGATTGAAGAACGTCGCTTTGAAGATGGAGGGGTGGTGCAGTACTGGACCTCCTCGGATGGGTGGTGGTCGAATGTTTCTACGGTCAATCCATCGGGTGGGGCAGCAAATCCTGTCTTGGTGGAAACCCCGTGTGTGCGTCTTGTAGAACCACCGGCGGCTGCGCAGTGGTGTGCGGAGAATGTCCATGCAATCCGGTGGAATGCCCGAGGAATCCAAACATTGCGCATTGAACTCTCCCGAGATAGTGGACGCACGTACCACGTCCTTGCTACCGGGGTCCCGGCCTCCAGTGAGAGTTTTGCCTGGCAGGTACCGGACACGGAGGCGGTAGGAACAGTCTACCGAATTCGGTTGGTAGACGAGCAACGTCCATGGTATGCTGATACGAGCGCTCTGTTTACGATCAATGCCCCACCGCACATCGTGGAGCAGCCACAATCGGTTGTTGCCTGCCTGGGAGAGCCAATTAGGCTGAGTCTTCGGGCAACAGGAACTGGATTGACATACCAATGGTACCGGGAGGGGCAACCTATCCCAGGAGCAACGGCCCCGGTGTTCCAAATTCCTGAGGCATTGTATGAGCATGGTGGAGCATATACTTGTGTGGTGTCAGGAGTGGGGATGTGTCCTCCGGAGACTTCGGCAACGGCATTTGTTTACGTGGTTGGTCCCACCCAGATTACGCAGCATCCCAGCGATCAGGCGGTCGTATCGGGAGGAACAGCCGTCTTCCGTGTGGAAGCGGAGGTTGTGGAGGGGCAGTATCAGTGGCGGCACAACGGGATGCCGTTACGGGAGAGTGAGCGTGTCCATGGTGTGAACTCGTCGCTCCTTACCATTGAGTCCGTGCAGCCGGAGGATACAGTTGGAGTGTACGACGTGCTTGTCGTTGGGCGCTGCGGACGCGATAGCTCACGGCCGGTGCGGATACAGATAGTACGTGTGGGGTTCGTAGAGCATCCACAGAGCCAAGATGTATGTGCAGGTGATGTATTGCGCTTGCGGGGGCTGGCGGTTGCCTTGCCACCAACGTTGACTTTGCACTACCGATGGCTCAAAGATGGTGTGCCTCTCACCGATGGGGGGCGTATTAGTGGAGCAACAACAGAGGAACTGCGTATCGCCCCAGCGCTTATAAGCGATTCCGGGACCTATCAGCTCCGAGTGACAACGGAAGAGGGCGAGACGGCTCTTTCTGAACCGGCGCTTGTAGACGTCTTGGACGCTCCGGTGGCGCTTGCCGAATTACAGCTTCCAGAGAGCCTGTGCCTTGGCGATACCCTCTCGTTTACCTTGAGTCAAGAGGGCAAGAAGCTGTCGTACCTTCTCCTCTGCAATGGACGTCCTGTTTCCGGTGTATTTCCTGTTGGACAAACTGCCACAGTGGTGATCACAGATACCACGGTTGGGGAATACCGCTACGTCGTCTTCAACCAGTGCGGCACGGATACATCTCTACCGGTGACAGTGGTGCTGAAACCCGAGACCCGGATTACGCGGCAGCCACCGCGGCAGATCACGGTGACGGAAGGTTCCCCCCTAACAATTAGCCTTGCAGCGGTTGGTAGCGGATCCCTGAGGTATCAGTGGTATCACAACAGGCAACCAATCCCAGGGGCTAACGAGGCGACACTGACGATCCCTGCAGTGCAGAAGCAGGATTCCGGAGCTTACTACTGCGTGGTGGAGGGAGAGTGTGGAGTGGCTGTTTCTGATACGACAACCGTCGCGGTTCAAAGCGTTGGGGTAGCGAAGGAAGGGGTAGGATTTATGCTCCATCTACTAACGCAGCCGGCGTATGGAGAGATAGCATTGCTCTTACAGGTACCGCAGCCGATGCGAGTCCGCTTGACGCTCTTCTCTGGACTTGGGGAGCAGCTCTGGGTGCAAGAGGTGTTGCTCTCGGGGGAACAGAGGGTGCAAATACCCATTCGTGGACTTGCAGGTGGGCTTGTCTGGCTGGTTGCTGATGCAGCTGGACAATCCTTGCGAATCCCCATCATCCTTGTGCGCTAAGCCGGTATGGTTCGGAACAGAAGGTGGCTGGTTTTCGGGTGGATTGCTTTCGTATGTGGGGGTGGACTCTCTGCGCAAATCCCGCCGGTTGTTGTCAGCGAGTACTTCAATACGAGTCCGCTGCCGGTTGAAGAATGGACGGAGCTGCTGGTTGTGGCGGACACGGTAGACTTACGAGGCTATATCCTGACGGACAACAATCAAACACAGACACACCAGCAGGGCGGAGTCCGATTCCGAAATGTGCCACTCTGGGAGCGGCTCCGTGCGGGGACAATTATTGTTATCAACCACCGAGGGGCACAAGTGGTGGATGCCGATCCCAGAGATGGCTATATTGAGATTGGGGCGCAGAACACGGTGTACTTTGAGCCCGTGCGGTTAGACAGCAATCCTGGATTGAGCTGGGAGGATGTTGCTCTGAACGTTGCCTTACAGGGTGATATTCTCCAGCTGCTGGATCCACAGGGACGTCACGTCCATGCCTTGGGACATGGGCAAACTCCAGGTCCTTTTTTTGATTCTCTCCCACCACCCAAGGTGCATCACAATGGGACGTGTCCCAATCCTGGAAGTGTCCGTGTTGTGCCAGGATTGTCTTTGGCGGCGTATGCAGCGGGGGCTGGCACGGATTCGACGGCGGCCTTGAGTGACGATGTCACGAAGGGATTGCCCAACCAGAGTCCACTTGCTCGTGACAGAAACCAACTTCTGTGGCGAAGTCTACGGCAGCCTCGATGGAGAAATCCGCAAATCGTACGGGCAGAGCTGCTCCCAACAGGTGTCCTTGTAGAATGGTCGGCGGCGGAAGACCCGGTTCCGCAGGATAGTGTCCAGGGATATCTCCTCGTGCGGGATACGCTGGGGCAGCAGAGTGTGCCAGAGGACGGGCGCACGTATAGTCCGGGGGAGCGTCTCAATGGGGGAGGGATTGTCATTGCACACACCTTTGGGTCCGAGCGCCAGGCTCTGGATACGTTCCTTTTCCCCTGTGGAGCACACTACGTTTACCGAGTCTATGCCTTCCGCTACCATACGGATGACCGTTTAGGGAATGCACCGGGAGAACGGCTTGCCCGGGGACGGTCGTACAACGAGGACGGCTTTGCGGACACGCTTCTTGTCAAACCTGTCCCACCTCCACCACAAGTCCATGCTTCTGCAACCGAGGTTTGTGAGGGAGACAGCATCGTGCTCTGGGTGGACAATCCAGATACGGCAACGTATCGCTATCAGTGGTTGCTCAACGGGGTGCCAATTGTCGGAGGAACGGCACCGCGGCTTGTTGTGCGAACGGGTGGACGCTATGCAGTAGAACTCCGGACGGTGTTGGGGTGCCGGGTCCTTTCGTCGGAGGTAGAAATTCATGTGCATCCGCTACCACAACTACGGGTGTATTGGGAAGGGGATACGCTTCTATGCCCGGGTGATACTGTGATCTTGCGGGCGGCGGGTGCATGGCGCTACCAATGGTACTGGGAGGGAACCCCTGTAGATTCCGGTTCCGTAATCCGTGCGGCAAAGCCAGGACGGTACTGGGTAGTAGGGTGGAGCCAGTTCGGGTGCATGTCTACATCAATGATAGAGCTCAAGCAGCGGGAGATTACTGTCGTTGCTGAGCCAGCGCAGGTAGATTTTGGCGTTGTGGGGGCGTGTGAAGGTGCGGTGGAGCGGACGGTTCGGCTCGTGAATGCGGGGGATACACCTCTTCTGCTCTTCCGTCCCTTGCTCCCGGCCGGATTCGCTGTTGTTGGGCAGAGCTTTCCTGTGGAGCTTGGTGTTGGACAAGCGGTGATGCTCCGACTCCGTTTTGCTCCACCGCGCAGCGGTGTGTATACGGGAGCTGTTCGCTTCGCTGTGCAACCCTGTTCAGCGGTGGTAGAAATCAGCGTTCGGGGCGAGAAACAGCAGGGTATTGCGGGCTTCGGTGTTGCTGAAGTAGACTTTGGCGTAGAGGCTCTCTGCCATGCTTCGGTACGGGATACGGTGTTATGGCTCTCCAACCGCGGGACTGCTCCAGTGGTGGCGGAAGCGGCCTTTGTAGGAGCCCCCTTCCAGGTTACGGCGCCAGTCTTCCCCCTTGAGGTTCTTCCTGGCGATAGCGTGGCAATTCAGTTGCGATATGTTCCAGCACGTGGGCGTCACGTCCAAGAGCTTGCCGTTGCTGTGCGTTCGGGCACGTGTCGGGATACCTTGCAAGCGACACTGGCAGCGATTACTGAAGTGCCACAGGTTCAGCTATCTCTTGCGGACGTCCAATTCCCACCACTGCAGGGCTGCCAAGTGGTGGCGGAAACGCTTGTGGTTATCCGCAATGTAGGTACTCTCCCTGTGCGAGTGTATGAGCACCCAGTTCCGGACGTTACCATTGAAGGAACGCCGGTAGAGCTGAATCCCTCAGAAAGCCGGGTGCTGCGCATGCGGGTTTTCCCGTCAGGACAGGGGTTATTGAGCACGGAAGGGCTCCTCGTTGTGGAGCCCTGCTCGGATACGCTCCGTTTGCCCGTTTCTGTTCGTGTAGAGGGAATCACGGCAGGGCTTGCCAGTGGTAGTTTGGATTTTGGCCAGGTAGTGTGGTGCGGGGAGGTAGATACCTTTGTCCTTTCGCTTCCATTCCGAACCAACGCTCCGGTGGCGGAACTTGTGGGAATAGCAGCCGATGGGGACACAGCAGCTTTCTCAGTATCGTGGGGTGTTGGAAGCCAGCTTCGGGATGGACAGCTCCTGGCAGTGCGTTTTCATCCGCCAGGGGTAGGTCATTTTCAAGCTCAGTTTGAGTATCGGCTGCGGGTAGATACATGCCAGCTCACGCAGGTGCTTGCTGTCCGAGGGATGGCGCGTGGGGTAAGCTACGGGATTCGTGTAGATGGGAACGATTTTGGTACCGTTCCCGTAGGGCAATCGGGGCGGCGGCGGCTTTCGCTTCAAAATCCTAATCCGTTCCCTATGGTGCTGCGGGCGTTAGAGGGGGTCGTCTCTCCCTTTGCATTTGGGGTCCAGCTCCAGCTACCGGACACACTCTTACCCGGACACGAGCGTAATATTGACTTGCTTTACACGCCCTTGCAAGGTCCGCGGTGGGATACTCTCTGGCTACAGATTCATTGGGCGGCGCCGTGCGATACAACATTCACACTGGTCTTCAGTGGTGCTAGCCAGATTGCGGTAGAGCCATTGCGTGTGCAGATAGAGCTTCCCCCTGTAGTGCGTGCAGAGCCGGGTGAATGGGTCCAGATACCTATCACCCTTGCCTCTGCGCAAAGAGCTGTTCAAGAGGCGATTCGCTTTCTCCGATTGCGGCTCCGCTATGATTGGCGGCTCTACGAGGTGTATCGCGCTGAGGGACTTCTGAGTGGACGTATGGTGCAGCCGGGAGAGTTGGTGCTGGAAGGGGACTTCCCAGGTGGGCTTCCGGAGTCGGCACGGGAGCTTGCCCGCGTTGTGGGGCAAGCCTTGTGGCATCGGCAGATGCGCACATCGTTGGAGCTCTCCCTTGATAGCCTGTCTGGTTCGGTGCCATTGCTGGCATTGCTGAACTCGGGGATGTTGGTTGTGGACAGTGGTTGCTTGGCGTGGCAACGGAACTTTGGCACAGGGGCAGCTACAACGATATGGGTAGAGCCGATGGATTGCCCGCGCCTCAGCATCCGTCCGGGGTCAGATGAGGTGATAGAGGTGTACCTTGCAGATTTCGTCGGACGGGAGGTTTTCCGCTGGCGGAGTGAACAAGTGCGACATGGGGAGGTACTCCAGTTCCCCCTCCCGTGTTCAAGCTTAGCACCGGGCGTCTACACTGTGTCCGTCCGTCAAGGGACCGTGTGGCGCGCTCTTCGTTTCCTTTTCGTGCGATAAGCGCGTGCCGGCTACGGTGTGCAACAGGGTGGTTTCCGGAGGAGGGGCCCTTGGTATTCAACGACGTCTGCGAAGACATCCAATCGCCGCACGACGTCCAAGTCGTAGTAGTCATCCTTTCGGTTCCGGTAACCCGGATTGCGCGAGATAAAGCGCAGGTCAGCGTAGCGTCCTTCTGCCAGCATGATGATCAGTGCCTCACGGGCACGGTGCAAGAACTCTTCGGGAGTTTTTACGTCCGTCGGTAGGAGAAGAAGTCCCTGCTGCCGAAGCCGGGCAAAGAGAGGATTCCGTTGGAGGCGCTGGAGGAGTTCTCGGTATCCGAAGTAGGCGCGGAGCTTGGAAAGCGTATCGTTGTCGACTCCGACAAGACTTGCTCCCGGGGGGATGACGACAGAGTAAACCTTCAGACTTGCAGTGGCGCTGTCGTACGAGCCGGCTATGTAGGCAATGGTGTCGTTACCGCGGTAGTCACCACGGATGATGGGCCGGAAGTCGCTGTATGCAGCTAAGGTGAGGATAAGTTTGGCCTGTCCCTGTCGGCGTTGGTTGTAATCCAGGAAGCGAGGCACAATGACATTGGTGATGCTGTCAGCGAGCAATTGTAGGTTCTGGTCAACGATACGCGCAAAGCTTGTGTATTCGCTGACTCGTTGCTCGTATCGGTGTTCCCGTCGCTGACGGAGGCTTTCAGGGTAGACGAAGCGGTAGCCGAAGTACTGGTTGTCTGGGTGGAGCTCAATAAACCCAGCATCACGGTATTTGGGGGTCCGGAAGAGCTGGAGGTGACGCGGTAAATTGGCCGAGGTGTTGACCTCCCAGAAGGCTGTCTGGTAGTAAGGAACGCTCCGTCGTAGTGGATCACGGAGAATTTCAGAGAAGACCCACGTGCACTGTGGGGGCTGGTACCATACGGGGCGGACCCAAATCGTGTCCCAGAGGACGGTATCGGCTGTGATACCTGTCAAGGTGAAAGCTCCAGAGTAGCTCCGCTGAGAGAGGCTAAGTTGTTGGCGGGTGGGAGTGCCACTGAGGTCGGTGTAGAAGACAAGTATTGGCTCTGGACGTTCGCAGGAGAGGGAATCGTAGAGAGAACCACCGGCAATGCTGTAGGCTCGACCTTGTTGTAGCTCAAATGTCGCACGATGGCTGGTGCGTCGCTCCAACGTTTTTCCGTCGCTATCGCGGAGCTCAACAACCGGTTGCAGAACCGGACGTTCGGGGCTTTCGGCGTCTAAGAGGACGACATGGTAAGTGACTCGTGGGGGGCGGCATTCCAAGGCAATGGGGAAGGCGTAAATATCGGTTCCCCCTACATTTCGGATGCTCCGACCCTTTGGGTCCCCTGGACGAGGGAGGGTATCCCGATCAGAGGCAAAGAAGAGCCAGCGGAGCGAATCCGCCGTGGCATGGGGGAAGGGCAGAGCGGGAGAAAGCTCAGCAAAGGGTGAGTTAATGGTGTCCTGTCCTTTCGGGAGGGCTTGGACAGAGCGGACAGCTATTCGCTGCTGGACGAAGTCTACATCTATCTGGGCAATGTAGAGGTCAAAGTCACCGGAGCGATTGCTGGAAAAGAGCAGACGGGGTTGGTATTCCATGCAGAACAGGAAGGGGAAGAGTTCTTGTGCCCGAGTATTAATGAGGTCCCCACCTGGCACTGTTGCTAGGTTCCGTGCCGGGGACCAGCGTCCGCCGATGCGGAAGGCGAAGTACAGATCAGCATTTCCCCAGAGGGTGTCACCGGAGGGGAGCAGAGTGAAGGCGTTTGCGAAGGGGCGACTCCAGCCTTGGTTCGGCGATGGGCTGGGGACTGCTCGATCGGAGGCGAAAATGAGAAGGATAGAATCGCCTCGGACACCGACGGTGGGCTGGGCATCCCAGGCAGGGGAGTTGATGCTATCTCCTAAAGGGAACGCGTGCCAGCGGTTTGCGAAGGTGAAGCCAAAAAGGTCCATGCCTCCGGTCATACCAGATTCGGGGGTAATCCAACGCTGGGCTGCTGCGATGCCTTCGGTCGGGGAGATAAAAGCGGCTGTTCCCTCGTTGGCAGGAAGGCTTGTCAACCAGCGCCCGAATCCAGAGCTGTCCAAAAGAGGGGGACGCGTGTGTAAGTGCCCTGCTTCAACATTGATACTGGCAACCCAAAGGTCTTCCGAGCCGCGACGGTTGGAGGTAAAGAAGATTTCATTCGGCGCTGTAGGACGGAAACTCGGTGCAAAGTCTTCGGTCGTGGAGTTAAGCACCTCAATGTTCCCACGAGGGCGCTCTACTGTTGTCCGTTGCGTTGCACAGCTCCACCAGAGCATAGCGGAACAGATGAATACAGTGGGCAGCATTCCTCTCATGGCGCTTGACATCCCTCGGTTGTGGGCACTTGTGCGAACTTTATGGTCATCCGGTTGAGATTAGGTGGTAGGGTCCCGGGACGAATGTCCTCTATGAGGACAGCGAATTCAGACCCGTTCTTTGCTCGGTAGTAGTAGACCTCGCCGATTTGGACGCGCACGTCAATGGCGGGCTCCAGAGCCGTGCGCAGCATTTCAAGGATCTCTGGGGGAGGCGAGACGCTTCCCGTTACATCATCACCTTGGGCATCCAGGATGCGGATACGGACATCGGGCAATTGCCGGGAATCTGGGATTCCTGCACCAGAGGGCGTTGCCCTGCGGGCAGCATCGTTGAACTGTTGGCGATGGCTCTGCAGGTAATTGACAAAGTCTTCAGCGCTGGCAGAAAATAAACGGTCCGACAGGGGGGGAGAGAGCTGTCCAGCAACCCGGATCCATGCTTGCGGGGGATTCACCCTGGAGTCAACTTCTACCACCATCCAGTCCCCTCGCATGATCCAGTTCGGGGGACGGTCCGTGACGGCTTGTGCCGTGTAGGTTTGTCCATTGGCTTGAAAGGTTTGTTGCCCTACAACGAGAAGGTTACCGAAAGCAATCCGATCGTCGTTTGGCAAAGAGCCCGAGCTGGTCGGCTCTGAAGGAAATAGGAAGGTGTGGATAGAGTAGGTCGGCACAGGGGTATTCTGGACAGTGTTCCAGCGGGGGTCAAACTGCGTAATGGTGGCTTCGCGAACGCGGATGTCGTCAAAAATCAGCTCAGGACAAGTACAGCCCCAGCTGAGAAATAGGGCAGCGCAGAGGAGCAGGACTGAAGCCATTGCTACGAGCTCAGGTTGGGGGACATATTAGAATGTCAGGCCAGCCCGTAAAACCAGCATGGAAAGGCGGCGTGTAGAGGGAACGTTTTGAAATCCCAACAGCGCGGTTTCTTCTCCGACGGCGAAGGATCGCCAGCCAAGGTCCACACCAAAGTCCATCCATCGAGTCAGGGCGACTTCAGCGCCGATACCAATGCCCCAGCTCAGGGGTAGGCTAAAATCAACTTCCGGCAGGCGTCCAGAGGCTTCCAGTTGGCGGATAAAGCGGACGCAATCGCTACACTCCTGCTTCTGAGAAAGCCAGAAACGACCCATCCGTAATGTTAGCCGATCCAGATTCATGCCAAGCTGTCCATAAACAAATGGGCGAATACACTGCAGAAGGGGCTGCCCCGTACTGAGATCAACCCATTCCTCCTGATATGCTGTCATCTCCTCAGGGCAGTGCGGGATGCGGATTCGGACATACTGTTTCCGGCGACGGCTCACGGTTTCGTTCCCGAATTGATAGCGCACATAGAGGAGCGCTGCCGGACGGCGGAGGAGTTCGCTACGGAACGAATTATAAACAGGTAATCCCGAGTGGTACGCAATGCCAATGCCCCACTGGCGATAAGCTCCCAAGCGGAGCCCGGCGGCGACTTCGGCAGCATACCGCAGGCGTCCCTGCAGGCTGCTGCGGTTAGGAGCATCGGTGTAGGCAGCAGAGAGTCCCCGGAGTTCAAGGAAGTACCACTGTGATGACCGTTCGGGACAGCGGAGACGGATTCCCGGAAGATCAATCCCCAGCGGTAGGCAATCGCAAGCCGCCGTGCGGACAGGGATGGTCCGTATGGCGGGGATCCGTTCCGTGACAGCGTAAGTTTCCACGATATTCCAGCCACCGTATTGAGTCGTATCCAGTCCGAAGCGTCGGGCGATGTTCTGTAACTGCGATACGGGTATGGGTACTACGGGGGGTTCCTCTTCCGCTTTAGCGGAGATAGGGCGGAAGAAGAGCACTGTGTCATAGCCCCCACGTGAGTTCAAGCGGATGTGGAGCTCCAGGGCTGTTCCCCGCAAGAAGTAGCCACCGTAAAGGGTATCCTCCAGGACATTCCGCCACTGCGGGACCATATCCGGACGGATCCGAACGATGTCATCGGAAAGCGGGGGACGTGCGCAGCTGAGAAGGAGCAGAGCAGAACAAACAAGCCATGGTCTCATAGCCCGAACCGCAGATGCAGTCCAACAAGCCAACTCCGAATGACGGGACGAAGGTCGTCACGAAGCAGAACGTTCCATAAGGCATATTGTCCTGAGGCTTCCAGAAACCAAGAACAGCAAGGTTCGGAGAAGGGGAAGACGACACCGACTCCAATGAGGGTTCCAAGTCCTAAGGGAGAAGCAGCATCACGAGCATTTATTGCACCACCAAGGAGTCCGAGCTGGACGTATAGAGGCATCTTCGTAGGATGCCATGGGAACGAGCGTATGGCAACTTCAGCAGCTGTGATTTCTTGATACTGGGGGGGCAACGGACGAGAATGGATCTTTGCTGTATCGCGCATGCGGAGCTGGTAATGATGAAGGGCTACCAATCCCCAGAGTTGGCAATATTGTCGTGAACCGAGAACGAGGCTTCCGCCATAGCCTAGACGCACTGCATCGCTAATTTCTCTGAAGGGCACCCACACGGTTCCGCCTGCGCCGAAGAAATGAAGTTGGGCTGTAGCCGCCATACTGCAACTGATAAGAAACGCACATGTATACCGCATTGGTAGTGGAGTTCTGGTAAAACACGTTACGAATTTACGAAACACAGCATGAATTTACAAGTTCTATGGTTTTCTCGGAGCATCGTCCCGCTTCTGGCTTTCCTATGGGAGGGGTAGGGCAACACAGCTGAGAAGTAGCCGTCTTAAGATGGAGGACAAACGTCGTGGTGAAGCGGGATGGCAACGATTGCTGAATTAAAGCAGCGCTTTCGGCAGCGTGACCGAGTGGTTCGGGTGCTGAGTTTAGATGGAGCATTTCGGGCAGTGGCGATAAAGAATACGGTTGTAGCCCAAACGGCACAGCAGCGACATGGACTGGAACCCGTTGGAGCGCGCCTTTTGGCGCAGGCGCTGGCGAGCGCTTCACTGCTGGCATCGTTTCTCAAGGGGGAAGAGCGGATTGTGGTTGAGGTACATGGCGATGGACCCGTTAGTACAGTGGCTGCTGAGGCACTCCAAGTGGGCGAGGTGCGTGGGTACGTTGAGTATGAGCAGGAGCAGAGCAATGGAGTGCCGCTTGCTGCACATCCGTATCCATTAGGGCGGAAGGGGCTTTTCCGCATCATGCGGATTCTCTACAACCACAGTGAACCCGTCGTCAGCGTTGTTGAACTCCAGCCCGGTGACATTGCGGTCAATCTGGAGTACTACTTTGAGCGGTCTGAGCAAATCCCTACGGTCGTACAGTTTGACGTCACCTTTGACAAAAGTGGGTTCATCAGTACCTCTGCGGCATTATTGGTGCAGACGATGCCGGGGGCTACTCCCCAAGAGATTTATGCGGTGGAGGAGCGTCTGCGAGTATTGCCACCTTTGAGTGAATTGTTAGCGTCGGGATTTATGCCAGAGGAAATCTTGCGCCAAGTACTCCCCGGACCGTTTACGGTGCTCAACAATACGCCGGTGGATTTCTTCTGCCGCTGTTCCCGGGAGCGCTTCAAAGAGCTCCTGACCACGTTGAGTTACGAGGAGGTCCAAGAGATGCAGCGCCTTGGGCACAATGAGTTAGTCTGTCATTATTGTGGCGAGCGCTACCGGCTCACGGGACAAGACTTTGCTGAGGTTCTGCAGCGGATACAGGCACGGACGAATTAGCGCCGTTTCGGGGTTCGGAAGATCGCGTCCAGGGTTGAGGTGTGAATACGAACAGGGAAGCGCTGGCGGAGACGCTCGAGCCATTGCTCGGTTAACTGCTTCTGCTGTAGTTCCTGGAACTCCGGAGCAAAGTCGGGGATTGCTTCTTCGAAGCTCTTCTGGCGCGGCGGTTCGTAGTCGTTGATGTGCAGGAGGACAAATCCTTTTTCATAGGGGAGCGGACCGAGCATATCGCCTTTCTTTGCCTGCTGCTGTTCTGCCAGTTCGGCTAACTTGTTTTGCTTAGGGGTGAGCTTTCCCCAATGTCCTTTCTTTTCCCGGTAGCCGGAGCGCTGAGTGTATTGTTCGGCTAGATATGCGAAGTCTGCGCCTTCATCCAGTTGTCTGCGCAACTCCTTGGCGAGGGAGTCGGAGAGAACATAAATCTCGCTGATGTCATAGACTGGGGCAGTATAGTAGCGGTACTTCGTGCTGTCGTAGTAGACCCGGGCCGCAGCTGTATCGAAGCGATTGAGCTTGCTCCACACTTCACGCTCTTCCACTCGGAAGAGAAGGAGTCCGTCACGGAATTCTTGCATCAGGCGGGCAAACTCTGGATATTGCTGCTCCAGGTCTTGAGTTAGATGAGCGATGAGCGCGGGAGTTGTTGCGCGTTCGACAGCTTGTTTCAGGCTAGCTGGGCGCAGAGGGTATGCCCGGTAAATGGGTTTGGACAGAGTGTCTACGAATTGCTCAACGGTCAGCGTTGTGCCGAGATTCTGACAAAGATAGAGCGGTTGTCCCAGCAGTGTTTGGGGGATCTGAGCTGCCCAGGCCGTGTCTGCAGTAGTTTTCGTCGTATCCAGTGCAGCAAGCAGGGCTTGATACACCGGTGTGTTCCAGCGACAATCTAAGGCCGTACGAATAGAATCCAGGAAGCGTTGGCGGTCTTCTTCGTAGTAGAGCCGTCGGTAGAGACGGCGGAGAGTTTCTCGTTCCTCCTCTGGGGTGTACCGTTTCGTTGAGTCGCGGCGGATAATGTGCACCCCGAAGGGAGTGATGGCGGTTGTTAGCTCGCCGTCTTTGATGGAGAAAAGAGCCTGCTCAAACTCTGGGACGAGGCGGCTGGCGATGGTTTCAAATCCGAGAGAGCGGGAATACCAGCTACCGAAGGCACCGCCGCGTTCGGCGGTAACGTTATCAATGGAGTTCTGGCGTGCCAGTTCGGCAAAGTCTGCCCCACTGCGGAGGAGGTTCAAGAGGGAGTCTGCTTTCGCTAAAGCGGCAGCGGTATCTTCATTGACAATTGGCAGCAGGATATGGCGCGCCCAGACAGCAACGCGTGGCTGGCGGTCAAGCAGTTTGATAAGGAAGTAGCCATGCCGAGTTCGGATGGGGTAAGGGTAGAGTTCCCCTGGTTTGAGCCGATAGGCGATGTCTTCCAACGGACGGAGAATCATACCACCGGTAATGAAGGGCAGCACTCCGCCGTTGCGCGCTGTCTCACGGTCATCGGAGGAATCCTGTGCTAACTGCTCGAAGGGGGTTCCCTGTTGCAGCAAGTGGAGAGCAGCGCGGGCGCGCTCGTAGGCGGGGAGCGTATCGCGGTCAAACTCGCGGGAAAAGAGCATGATGGCTAAACGTAACTCCCATTGACGACGCTTGAGGAGTTCGGCGACGGCGGGTTCAACGAGGCGTTTATCAAAAAAGTACGTCTCCGCCAACAGGCCACGGTTCTGCTCGAGTTCTGCTCGCAGAGAGGAGTCCTTGTCTAAACCGCGGGAGAGAGCATCCAGCACCTTGAGCCGGTAGTTAATGTAAAGCTTCAAGAACGCCTCTACGCTGTCCCGTGGGGCTTCGTATAGACGGGTGTTCTGTCGGCTCATGTTCTTCTGGTAGGCTCGCTCCAAGTCCCCGTAGGTGATCTTTTCTGGGCCGACGGTTGCTAACACTTGCCGCTCAATGCGGGAGATGTAGATGTCCCGTTGCGGAGCAGTGCGTTTTGCTTTCTGTGCTATCAGAGGAAGAGAGCACATTATGCAGAGGAACCCGACCGTGGGGAGGCGGCTCATGGAGTAAGAGCAGTGCTTGTGAGACCAACGTGGGAGGGCAAAATTCTAAAAAACCCAGCATCGAAAGGTCTATTGAAACTATCGGTGAATGACGGTGACGGCGGAAGGTGGACTCCAATTGCCTGTCTGTAGGCTCCGCAGCCGAAGTCGGTAGTGGTATGCCTGTCCTGGACGGACGGCCGGGTCGACGAAGCGGCGTACTTCCATGGGAAGCAGGGGTGATATCGGGGTGAAGTGTTCGCCGTCTGTGCTGCGCTCAATGACGACGGCAGCGTTGCTCTGCTGAGCAGAACTCCAGACGATGACAACTCCAGCCTCAGTCACGTAGGCGGAGTCAATGGAGGGAGCAACAGGGGGCTGGGTACTGTAAGCTTGTCCTGCAATGCGGTTGGAGGGGAGGGAGAGATTGAAGGCACTGTCTATGGCGACCAGTTCATACCAGTAGGTGCGTCCTGGCTCAATGAGTGAGTCACGAAATTCCCGGGCATTTGCAGGAAGTGGATCCCCACCGTTCAGCGTGACTGGGGCCCGCGTGGTATCCTCGTAACGGTTCAGCCAGAATCCAAGGAGGTCCTCTGCCGCACCGATCTGCCACCGGAGATAGATAGCTCCGTCCTCAGCAGTGGCTTCCGTTAGGTGGGGAGCCGGAGGGGAAACGATATCCGGTATGAGCACCAGAACGGCGGGAGTCCAATCACTGCGGTTCCCACGTCGGTCCACGCTGCGAATCCTGTACCAAAAGTTCGTGCGTCCTGCCTCCGGTGTTAGGACATCTGTAAACGTTGTGTCCTCTACGATGGAGGGGTTTACGAGGGTGAAAACATCTGTCGGAGAGAGGGCACGGGCGATTTCGTAGCCCCATATGTCGGTGGCTGTACTTCGCGTCCATCGGAGTATGGCTTTGCCAATCTCGCCATATCCCATGACATAGAGCGGGGGTGGTGGGGGAACAAGGTCAGGTATTGGGACTGTGTGAGGGAGGGAGAGTTCGCTTTCCTCTCCCTCATCGGTAACGGCAGTGATGGCATAGGCAACATATTCGGTCGGTAGCTCACCAGGACGGTCAACAAAGCTCCGCTGGGAAGCAGGAAGGGGCTGTGAAGTCAGTCGAAGGCGAGCTGTATCCAGCCCCAGAGGCCACCGATAGACGTGGTAGCCCACGACGCGGGGATCGGGCGCAGACTCCCACGTGATGACGATACTATCGGATTCTGGACGGGCAATGACGGCGTATGGTGGGACGACAGGGCGCACATCGCGGGCGATGACAGCAACGGCTTCGCTCCACGGACCCTCACGTCCGAAAACATCTACGGCGCTGACGCGGTAGTGATAAAAGGTGCCTTTCTGGAGATCGTCTGCGTCAACATACAGGTGCTCAACGGGGAGGTTCTCGTCCATCCATAGTGTGATGATAGGGGTAGCTGTAATCCGAATGAAGCCTGTATCCGTGGGAGCTTGTCGCCAGACGTAATAGCCCCAGACGCCACGGGCAGCTCCGCTTTTGAAGTCCCAGAGAAGCTGGATGCGGAGGCTATCAGCGGCTCGTCCATGGAGATTGGCTGGGGGTGGGGGTAGTTCCAGCGTTCCTGCAGGTACATCCAGGACCTCTGCAACGACGCTATCATCAATGGCCAGGGCATAGTCATAACGCCGGCCATGGCGAGCGGTGGTGTCATGGTAAGTAGTGCCGAAAAGGGGGGCAACTCGGGGAAGATCGCTGATGAGCATCTCTTGGAGTAGAGCCAGGATTTCGCGGCGGATGGAATCCGGTTGTGCCCGATCGGATGCAGCTTGCAGGAGTAAGGCTACTGTATCAGCAGCTTCTGGGGAAATATCTTCAGGCATGTAGGGAGTCCATTGAGAGCGAGGCAGGGGACGTACGATTGCCAGAGGCTCGTACACATTTTTTCGGCTCTCCCGGCGGAGAAGGCGGTATTCCGCCGGCAGCTTGCCGTAGGCTACGGGGAGTGTCCATGCCAGGCGGATACCGATGCTGTCGCCCTTCGCCCAGAAGAGCACCATTGGTGTTTGCGCCCAGGCAGTGCTGAGGAGGACGCAGGTGAGAAGGAAAGTTACGATGCCATGGCCTCCCATGATCTGCGCCCTTCCTGTCCCCATGGCACGCTCTTCATTGTTCCCCGGTTCCAATTGGTACTGGTATGATGCCACAGCCGGGAGGTATATGGCATTGGGCACAACCTGCTCCCATTCCTGTGTCTACGCAGTTGTCGCTGTTGTCAAGCTCGTGGAATGGAAATCGTGGAAGGATCCAAATGCTTGCCCCCTGGAATCCCGCTTCTGTGGGGACCGTAACAGAGATAGGGATGGAATGCCCAGTTCCCAGGGCCTTGGGCAAATACCACGGTGTCCGGCTTTCTATGATGGTCCCGGACATGTTCCTCCGTACGATAATCCAGAAGGGGGTGCCGGCAAGAAGCTTCGTTGGGCCGACGTTATGCAGGTGAACTGTGTATACGGTATGGGCACCAGGTATGCTTGGGTGGGCTTGTACTCCGTCAACTTCAGGAGCAGTGACGGAGGATTTCCACCTGACACGAGTAGAGAGGCCGAGCTGCCGTTCTTCCGCCGATGGGAATCGTATCCACGTCCAGCGGTCTACTTCTGACGGTAACCCATCTAGCAATCGGTCCGCAGTGTCAGGGCGATTCGCTGCAGAGCCAGCTTTCTTGGCGTTGATGAGGGTGAAGGTGAAGGAGTTCGGAAGGATAAAGTAGCCTCCCTCATTCGACACAACCCGTGGTTGTAGCTGGAGTGTATCCCATTGGAGTCGGACTCCGAAGGGGATTCCAGAAACCCATAAAGGAGTCACTCCTCGGATGAGTGTGGTAAGCGGGCCTCGCCACTCGTAGGTTCTCCCGGCACCATCGCGGATTCGGAGCCAAAGATCACGCCCGAACTGGAGCGGTACCCACAGCTGTTCGGCTCCGTTGTGAGCGCTGTACAGGTGAATATCCCCAGGGGTGAACGTGAGAGAGGTGTTACGGAAGTGTTGGACAACTGACGACCGGATGATGAAAGTGAGACCTTCCACCGTGCCGGTAGTGAACTCAACAGTATCCCGGGAACGGGGGGTTACGGGCGATTGGGAACCGTCGGGATTACGTGCCCAGAAATCCGCTTCAACGATGAGTCGGTACCGTGTGTTAGGCATCAGGATGGTGGGGAAGACAACACCTCCGCGCTGCAACGTAGGACGGATTTCAAGAGTAGAGCTACCCGAGAGGTGTTGTCTGATATTGACCTGTCGCGGATTCCCCATACCGAGTTCTTGCAACTGAACGGACAGGTTGCGGAGTTGCCACTGGCGCAAACCATTTCCACCACTGCTCCACGACGTACCATCGGCAGGGGCCCCTAATTGTACTGAAAGAAGTTGCGTTACAGGCACCCCAGTCTGCCCACGTCCCGGTGTGGAGGAAGTGATAAGCGCCGGTGGTTGCTGTTCTGAAACATTCTGGTTTGTCCAGTTTTGAGCTTCGTTGAGGAGACTCGTGCACGAGAGCTGCTCGGCAACCGTGCCCAACGGGCCTCCTTTTTTGGCTCCTTCTCGGTTGTTGAAGCGCCCATATCCGTAGTAGCCGTATTGAGCAGAGATGGACGTCTCATGGAGTTTCGGAAGGCAAACTTGACGGCCAGCAACGGTGAAGCAGGTCCGGGGGATGGTTATTTGCCCGTCGAAAATACCTCGTGCCTGGAGGGTAACAGACACTTGACGGCACTTGACAGCTTCCTTGTCACACTTATCTTGCTTCCGGCAGTGGCGCCAATGCTGACTGAGGTCCACCCAATTCCCACTCCCACAGTAAAAGCCCTGCAAATGATCGGCAGCTTGAGTCCCTTTCCATCCCCACGAAAGAAAGCCTGACTGGTCAAAGTTCGCTGTCACCTCTAACGCCCCACCAAGCTTAGCCCGTGCAGTGTATTGGTTAGCGCTCCGCTGTATGCGGAAGAAGTAAAAGCCGCACAGCCCTAAGTTATAGCTCAGCGCAAAGTGGAAAGGAACAGTTCCGATTTTTGCCACCTGGAGTTTCACACCAACAACTCCAGCGCCGCCGAAGTTGTTTGTGAAGCTCCCCTCGGTAGGGCAGAGGCGGAGATATCCTGCTAGCTGCGCGTATGCTTTGGCTACGACCTCAATGCCAAGGATATCGGTTCCGACATTTGCGTCGAGATCGGCCAGAATCCATTGGCGCTGGAGGGGACCTACTTGGAAGCATGAACCGCTACCAGGGGTAAAGGAGCTATTGAAACCGGCGGAAAACACCGGGATACGGAGCAAGCGTACTTCGGCGCCTCCGGAAAGGGAAATGGGTGGCTGGAGGCGTCCGTTAATGATGGAGACCGTTGCCGATGCGGTCCCTCTTACAAGGTTAAGGGCAGGTAGGATGACAATGCCACCGTCGATGCCAAGCTGCGTAGAGCTGCCGATGGCTACTGTTCCTGTGACGGTGAGCCGGTAGAATTGGAGCGAGGCATCAGCAAAGATAAGTCCACCGCGCAGAAGGAGGTTGCTCCCTGGGTCTGGGACCAAAGGAGGAGGGGGGACAATGCCGGATGCTTCGCTGATTTGAGAGTGGTTGACAGGGTCTAGCCGAACATGCCAGCCAGCACCAATAGTCCCACCAACCAGGTGGAATACACCGGGTACGATAGGAACCCCGCCAGGGACCACAGCAGCCCCTTGGATGAACCAAAACCGGTAAGCTGGGGTCCCTGCAGAACCAAGGGCAAAGTCCACCTGAGCTTCCAGCCCGCCCAGGCAGGTGAAGCGACCGCTGAGCGTGCCGCGCAGTCCTTGCGCCTGAACCGAGCCACTACCCGAACCGTAGGTGATTGTTCCCCATTGAAGGTCTCCACGGATGGAGAATACCCCTGACACAGAGACGTCAACGCCTACGCCTTCGCTGCTTATACAAAGGTCGTCGTAAATCCGCAGACGGCGGACACGTACCCCGTTGCTTCCCCCAGGTAGACCAGAAGCGGCATCAATGCTGACACCGCCACTGATACCGATCCACCATCGCTTCTTTGTCCCGCTGCATGAACCGGTTGGAAGATGATAGCCCAGGCCTACTTCTTGCGCCTGTACTGTAATGCCGGCAACGGTTAGGTTTGCCCAGCTCGCAACGTGAATCCACCCTTCAGCCCCTCCCAACTCAACACGCCCGTCATGCCAGATGCGCAGACCGTTGAATGCAAGGGAGTTGGAGCCATTGGCTGGCATAGTAAGGCGAATGTTCCCGAACTCTATGTAGCCCGAGCCTGGTCCAACCTTAACCAGCTGACCGTTCTGGAGGGTGAGGCGAGCAAAGGTACCGAAGTCAAGCTGGATGTGTCCGTAGATATCCAGCGAGCCTATCCAATTCCAACTGGCGTCACAGGTGAGCCGGAGGTAGAGGCTGTCTAACTGTGCCCAGGTAGCAGGTTTGGACAGTGTGGAGGGAAGCAGGATAAGACCACGGAAGGCGAACTGGCTGAATGTTCCACGGCACCAGCGTGCATAGACCGAATCCAATCGGACACGGAAGCCAGCCAAGCGGATGGTGTCGCCGGAGAAATTGCGAGCACTGAGGCTAAGCTTGAGTTGTCCACCAATGTCCTCGGCAACCACGTGGTGGACCAGGAAAGTGGTTGTGTCGTTGTCTCCAATAGGAACGGAAAGCCGGACACTGGGAAGCCAGAGTCCGCGCCAATTAGGCGAGCTCCAGTCAGAGAAAGAGCAGGTCCCTGAGGGAGGGAACCCTGGAGGATTGGTATCGGAGGCAAGATCCAGTACAAGGGTGTCCAGGCTGATCCGGAGCGGGGTTCCTAAGATGCCGGTATTTCGGACGGGGGAGATAAGCGTTACCACGAAATCTGCTCCACCTCGGTCCAGCCGAAGGTAGAAGTATGCTGTCACCGGTGGATTGAGGCAGGAAATCTGGAGCTGTCCGCCGAGCGTCAGATGACCGGTGAAGCTCCGAGGCGGTAGGGTATCAAAGCGAGCGTGGACGATTATGGAGTCAAACTTCGCTTGAAAGCAGGAACCAAGGAGCATCCCCTCCCCACTGCAGTTCCACGCCGTAGGGAGTTTGATCCGGAGCGGTGGAAGACCGACCAAGGACACAGGTTGCCAACCTAATTCTATGGAATCCACGGTCCGGCAACCGAAGTTCACACTGGACCAGTCTACCAGGGCGCGTGCTTTGGCCCGGGCTGTAGAGGGAGTGAATTCCCACTGGAGTATGCGCAGAACGTGATTGACCGCCGCCGCTCCTGAGCGGAGCAACCGTTCCTTGACCGCCGTGGTTATGATGGTTCCACTACTGAGCTGAGGAATATTGGGAGGAGTGGGCACCGAGACAGTGATAGTGCCGAAGGGTGCAACAAGTGTATCGCCTAGCCACGGGATGAAGATGAAGCCTGTGTCAGGACCAATGGAGCAAGAGGTACCGATTTTGCAACGTATTGGTGTGTGCAGGCGCATGATGAAGCCGCCGCCTAAGCGGATGTGAGTGATGAAGACAGTGTCAGAGGATGGCTGATCAACGGTTCCTACTGTGCCAGGAGCTCTTCTCTCAGTTTCTGGCCGTTCTCTAGTGGGCGTGAGAGACGGAGGATAGAACAAAAAGATAGCGCTCTTCCCTTCGTTGCGGGCAGCAGGGCGTCCGTCTGGAGTGATGGCTTGCACCTGCCAGACGAAGGCTTCTGCATCGGGATAGAGCGAGAATGGCGGAGCAGTGGGAAGGTATTGCCAGGCTGTCGTGGTGAGCGTCTGCTCTACGACCGGAGGATTTCGTTCTAAGGCAGAGCGACGGTCTTGGCGGGGATAGAGAGGGGCTATCCGGAGGCGGTAGAGGACAGAACCAAGCATGGGTTGGGCCGGGGCCCATGTGAAAAGAGGAGTTGTGGTTGACAGACGCGAAGAATCTGCTGGGCTCAGCAGAACGGGGGGATCAGGTGTCGCAAGAGAGGTCGTCGGACAAAGGACACCGGTAGCAGCAATGGGGCGAAGGTATTGGTCGTAGAGCTGAGTGCAGAACTCGTAGCGCCCTTCGGGAAGAAAGCCCGTTGCTGCAGTTTGTGCCTCAATGCTGGGGTCAATGTACACCGCTTGCTGGTGAACGATGTCGCGTCCTGTTAGGACAAGCGTTGCTGGTCCAGCGGGGATATTGATGCGAGGTTGCTGGGGGTGTCCATTTTTGGAACGGGCGATAATCCGGCTGGTTTGGATATCCCGGAGTTCAAAGCCCACAATGCTCTGCGGATACGCTGGAGTTCCGGGAGGTGCCGTGATAATAATGCGGATGAGGGTTGGGTCTTCCTGCCAAGCCGAAATCGCTGCTGGCAGAGGTTCGCGCAAGACAACAGAAACCTGAACTTGAGCGACAAGGCTGTAAGTAAAAAAGCTGGTGACGAGGACTGTCCAGCGCATCCCGACTCCCTTGATCTTTTTACTTAGCTTGTGCTGCCCATCGCCCTTCCCGAAGACAGTAATACCAGCAACGGCAAGCAGATGTTTCGCACGAACATTTCAAAAATACGAAGCCTCCCCAAGGGTCTGTAATGGCATGTTGATTAGAGTAGCAGAGGGCAAACGGGTCTACGTCTTATAGTAGGCGCTAATGTAGGCGGACGGACAGTGGTTGCCCATCTACCATATCAGGGAGAGCGCCGGCGGCTGCGGGCAGTTCTCGGACTTACGGTGGCAATTATGCTCGTTCAGCTCGTAGGAGCTTGGTATTCGGGTAGTCTAGCGCTCTTTTCGGATACAGGACACGTATTGGTGGATTTCCTTGGCCTCGGCGCAGCGTACATGGCACTCTGTGTTGTAATGTATCCGCTTCGGTCAGGTTCTCGGTTCACTTATGGGCTGCATCGTGTGGAGGTGCTCGTGGCGATAGGAAATTCGCTCTTGTTGCTGGCTGTTTGTGCTCTCATTGCCTGGGAGGCAGTGCAGCGGGTGGTGAATCCCCGGGGAGTTGTCCTTGCGCCAATGTTAATCAGTGCTGTGCTGGGACTAATAGGAAATGCAATTGCGGTTTGGCTTCTACATCGTGGGCAGACGCTGAGTACAAGGGCGGCGTACCTCCATGCACTCAGCGATATGGCGTCTTCGGTGGCAGTAGTCGGTGGAGGTATTGGCATGTGGTGGACGGGAGCGTTGTGGATTGATCCAGTCCTGTCGCTTGTATTGGTTGGCTTTATTGTTCGCCACGCTTTTCTCCTCTTATGGGAGTCTCTCGGTGTAGTGCTGGAAGCATCGCCGTCGGCATTGTCCCCGGTGAATGTGGAGGATGCTTTGTGTCGGATTCCCGGTGTTAGTGGGGTTCATGACCTTCATATCTGGCGGATTACGCCGAAAGAAATGGTTTTGAGTGCTCACCTGGTCATAGAACCCGGGATACCTCAGGATGCAGTTCTTGCCTCCGCGCGTCAGCTGTTACAAGAGCGCTTCGGGGTTCATCACGTGGCTTTACAGATAGAGTCCTCGGAGATGGCGGAGCAGTGGCAGTGTATACAGTGCCGCTATACAACTCCGTTGGGCTCGTAGAGGTGTTTCTCTCCTTTCCGCTTTCGCCAGGTTATCTTCTCCTAACACGCTGGTAGCATACACGTTGCATTACGGGGGGAATTTCGCAGCCGGCAGAGGGTATGTGGGTGAAATCAGAGTGTGCCAATGCGTTCTGTGTTCCTAGGTGTTTTGCTCACCGTTGCTGTTCTTCCCTTTGGGGTATTCTCGCAGGATGGTGTCGTAGTTGGTATGGTTCGGGATGCGGAGACGGGGGATCTTTTGGGACGGGCGACCATTGTTGCGCTGGGTCAGGATACCGTAGGGTCGTATGCCGATCTCCGAGGCAATTTTCGCCTTCGCTTAAAGCCAGGTGGCTACCGCTTACGGGTGTCTATGGTCGGCTATAGATCTCTGGAACAGTCGGTACAAATCCGTGGGGGTGATACTGTGCGGCTCAGTGTTCGCCTCTATCCGACCGCCCGGCAGATGGAAGGAGTTGTGGTTGAGGCCCGACGGGAGTGGGGGAGCACGGAGAGTGCTATTGGGGTCCGCCGTTCTGCAGCGGCGGTTGTAGAGGTCATGGCTGCAGAGCAAATGCGGCGTACGGGTGATGCTGATGCCGGGCAAGCTCTCCAACGCATCAGTGGGGTGACCGTCCGAGAGGGAAAGTATGTCTTTATCCGAGGCACGAATGAGCGCTATAGCACGATTCTTCTGAATGGACTCCCAGTGTCCATGACGGAACCCGATCGGCGGGCGGTGTCATTGGAACTTTTCCCGACCGAGTTTTTGCAGCATATCGCTGTTGCAAAGTCTGCAACAGCAGAGTTACCGGTTGCAACTGGTGGAGTGGTGGAATTCCAAACGCTAGACATTCCTGAGCGAGCATTCTTTCAGCTGCGTTTAGGCTCCCCGTATGTGGCTGGAACCAGCTTCCGCAGAGGCATCTTTCAGCACTATCCTGGGGGAGCGCAGGATTGGTTAGCCTGGGATACCCAGTGGCGTCGCCTTCCGGAGGATGCCCCTGCTTCCCGACAGGAGATGAATGCTCTCCTGCGGCAGGTCTGGAATCCATATGATACGACGGGGGCTCGCCAGCGATGGGTAGCGCTAGGACGGGCTTTCAACGAGCAAGTGTGGCGCCGGGATACGGGCACGATCATGCTCTTGCCGAATTTCCACCTCTCCGGTGGTTGGAGACTACCTCTTGGGAACAAAAGCGAGTTCGGGTTGGTGGGAACCCTCACGTATGAGCGCTCCGCTACAGTGACAGATGTTCTCTGGCGTGGGCTGCTGGCTGATCGGTCGCTGTTATTTGAGCACGGTGGGACTGAAAGTGTCCGTGGGATAAACTGGGCAGCCTTATTCAACGCCGGCTATCAGATCGGAGATGGGCATCAGCTCTTTGCGCGCAACCTTTTCAGCCGGACTTTTACCGATCGGTTCCTGTTTCTACAGGGAGCAGACCGGGGATATCAGTTTCTGGATTTACGCCACTACGTTTACCATTTGACGCAGTACCAGCTTTGGAATACTCAGGTGGGCGGAAAGCATGCCTTTGATGGGTATACGGTAGAGTGGGCCGTCAGTCTTGGAGAAGGACGGCAGCAGCAGCCGGATCTCCGTCGGATACGCTACCAGAGACAAAGCTATGGCGATCCCGATGAATCCTTCATCGCTGAGATTCCGGCTACCCAACAGGGAGATGGTACACGGGCGGGACGGTACTTTACTGATTTGCTGGAGAAGACTCGGGCAATGTCCCTCCGTGGGCGTCTTCCCCTTGCGGTTGGGACTCTTCGGCTAGGCATGACTTGGGATCGGCGTCGGAGAAATTTTACTGCACGCTCCTTCACGCTGATCCAGGCTCGGGGAGGTGCCCGCAACGTTGACTTGACGGCTCCTCCGGAGGAGCTGTTTCGGGCGGAGAACTTCCGGGAAGATGGGCTGGGAATTTCTGAAGACACGAAGCTCAGTGATTCATATCGGTCCAGTGAAGAGGTCTGGGCGACGCATGCGGTTGTAGAAACGCCAGTCACTGTGTTTGCGCTCCCCTTGCGGATTGTCACAGGGCTCCGTGCTGAGCTTGCTCGCCAAGAGCTGCAGACCTACTTAGTCAACGAGCAACCGGTTCAGGAGAATCGCCGATGGCTTTCATGGCTACCCACGTTCAACGTTGCCCTTCTGATGAGCGAGCGGATTCAGTTGCGGGCAGCGCTCTTCCGAGCTGTGACGCGTCCGAGTTTCCGGGAACTGGCTCCCTTTGCTTTCTTTGATGTTGCCGAACAGGCTTTGGTCCAAGGGAATCCTAACCTTCAGCCTGCCACCTCCTGGAATGCTGAATTCCGATGGGAGTGGTACGTGACACTGTCGGAGTATGTCAGCGTCGGCCTTTTTGCAAAGCGGATTGAACGGGCACTGGAAGAGACAATCTTTCCACAGCAGAGTGAGCTAACACGTACCTTCGCTAATGCTGAAGAGCCAGCACGGCTGTGGGGGATAGAGGTAGAGTTCCGCAAGAGCCTGGATTTCCTTGGAGCGTGGGGTCGGTCGCTCGTTCTTGCAGCTAACTCCAGCCTCGTACACGGACGCGTAGGCGTACGAAGTGGGGGCCTGGTGGTTGAGCGTCAGCTCTGGGGGCAGGCTCCCTACAGTATCAACGCTACCCTCGTGTGGCTGACGCCGTGGAAGGGGGAGCTGAGCGCTTCGTGGAATCACGTTGGACGCCATATTGTCAAGGTAAGCCAACCGGAGCAGTATAGTTTTCCGGACCCCCATGTGTACCAACTGCCTCAGGACTTGCTTGATGTGACTTACCGACAGCCCTTGCTGGCTGGAGTCTCGTTGAGTCTTAAAGCCCGCAATCTGCTCAAGTCTCCAGTCCGGTGGGAGCAAGGCGGGGTGATTGTCCATCAGCAAAGTCAGCCGTGGATACTCAGCTTGAGTATCGGATACCAGCTGCGGTGATAAAGCAATGGACGGGGTAGTATGTCTCACAAACATTGGTGGACGCGCTAATGCGACAAAGAGGATTGCTGCTCTTTGCTGTTGCCCTCAGTGGAGCGACTGCTGTTGCTCAATTACCAACCAGCGTCCAGCTCCTGAAGCCTGAGGGAGGGAAGGTTTACCGGGCGGGGACCTCGCAAGATCTACAGTGGTACTGGGACACAACAGGACGGGGGAATGTCTATCCTGTCTGGCGTTTCCAGTTCGCTACCTCGCCCAATGGTCCATGGCAGGATTTACCTGGGGCGACGGCGGTCAAGGATAGCGGACGAACACGCCTTCGGTATGCTGGTGGCTTTCGGGTCCCTGCCGTGCGAACCAACAGCGGGTATGTTCGCATCGTCCTCGTTAACCCCGATGGGACATTGAACGAGGCTGTTTCCGATATCAATGACGCGCCTTTTACAATTGACCAGCCGCAGTCCATTCGGATAGATTCAGTCCTGCGGGATCCGATCCGTACCACGGTGACGCTATCGCGCAACAAGATTTATGGGCTTGACGGGTATGTCTTCGTTGACAGTGGTGGTGTGCTTCGGATTGAGCCGGGTACAATCATTGTCGGGGATACCGTAGGGCAAAACTCCTCAATCTGCGTCAATCGTGGCGGTATTATCTACGCCAATGGGCGTCCGGACGCCCCTATTGTCTTCACCAGCTCGGCGCCGCCGGGGCAGCGGGCTGCCGGTGATTGGGGGGGAATCCAAATCTGCGGTCGGGCCCGCATCAACAATCCTGGTGGTCAAGCAGCGTTGGAAGGAGGGATTGCCGATGCACAACGTGTCCGTGGCTGGTTCGGTGGGAATGAGGATGATGACAGCTCTGGTGTCCTGCGCTACGTCCGGATAGAGTTTGCCGGAATTGCCGCTTTCCCGAATCAGGAGCTCAATGGATTGACACTCGGAGGTGTAGGGCGCCGTACGGTCATTGAGTATGTCCAGGTTTCCTACGCCAACGACGATGCCTTTGAATGGTTTGGCGGCACCGTAGATGGGCGCTACCTCATCTCCTACTGCCCGTTGGATGATGACTTTGACGGGGACAATGGATGGCGCGGGCGTGTACAGTTTGCTCTCTCTGTCCGCAAGCCCCAGATAGCCGATGTCTCCACCAGCCAAGCCTTTGAGATGGATAACGACGCTGCTGCTTCGTATAATCAGCCTTATACGGCGCCGGTATTCTCCAATGTCACAAGCATTGGACCGCTGCAGGACACGGCTTGGAGCCCTGGGAATCAGTTCAGTCGCTATTATGGAGCAGCGATCCAGATTCGGCGGAATGCGCGGACGAGTATCTTCAACTCCATCTTTGTGGGGTGGCCCCGGGGGATAGAGATTGCTAATGCGAACACGATGGCGGCCGCTTATGCCGATTCCTTGCAAGTCCGCAGCTGCTCCTTCTTTGGTATTAAAGGGACGTGGCTCAACTTCGCCGGTGGTACCCCGCCTTCGGGAATGACAACAGATTGGATTAGCACTCCAGCGTTCCGAAATGAGCTCCTCAGGGAGTCACCATTGCAGGCACAGCTTCAGAATCCGTTCGCTTACGATGACAATGCACTCTTTGACCCGCGTCCACGGCCGACGGCACCTTACCTTACGACGGCATCGTTTGAGCGCTCTGGGGTCGTTGCCATTGATGACCCGTGGTTTGAGCAAGTCCGTTATCGGGGTGCCTTCGATGAGCAGCGGTGGGACTTACCATGGGCAAACTACGACCCGATTTACACCGATTACGTTGTCTCCGCAGGACAGCCTTGGCATTCTTGGCAGGACCGGCTGGAGTTGTTTCCCAATCCTGTCAGAGCCGATGCTGTATGGGTGCGCTATGAGTTGAGGCAGGATTCGCCGGTGGTGTTAGAAATTGTCTCTCCCGTCGGTGAGGTCGTCTATCGCCGGGAGAAGGGATATCGCTCCCAAGGAGTCTATGAGGAGTTGATTCCGGTGTCCCAATTGGGAAGCGGTGCCTACTTTGTGAGGCTTCAAACGGCTTCAGTAGCCATCACTCAACCCCTCTGCCGCTTGCGTTGACCCCGTAGGGATACGGGAGCAGCGCCCAGAAAGGAATGCCTACGCCCCCGGGGTTTCCGGGGGCGTAGGTTTTTGGGTGGGTGGAGGTATGTACGGCAGGGCGTTGTGGTGGCGAAATGAGGGCAGGGATGTCGTGGAGATGGTGGGAGTCGAACCCACGTCCGAGATGTGAACCCAAGAGCTTCTCCATGCTCAGCCGCTTTTTGATTTTTTCACTTCGGCGGCTCCAAGCGGCAGGACGCCGAAGCTATCGCCGTTTTCATAAGCATCTTGAGCGCCCGGCGATGGCTCCCAGGATGCTGCCCATCATCCATCCACGCCTGTACCAGGGCAGATGGGCATACCCTCGTACAGACGATGGCGCCTAACCCCTTGGATTAGGCTGCCATGCGGTATGCAACCGCGTCGGCACTTTTTGTTCGCCGGTTGGATTAACGTGCAGCACCGGCGCAGCACGGCATGCTGCTCTTGGATTCTCCCATCCCGTCGAGACCGGGCATCCCCGCATGCCAGAGGGTGTAGACGTTTAAGTTGCGCGCATATTATTACGCTTCCCCAACCCGCGCCGCTAACAGTTGTTCTGCTATGGGAAGAAGCGTCTCGTTGAGGGGGAAGTCCTCGTCGCTTTCACAGAGGTATAGAGCTCCCTGAATCTCGGGAAAGCGCTCCCGAAGCACGCTCTGCCAGAGATGGGGAGTCCAAATCGGACTTAATGGGAGGGAGCCTATTGGCTCTAGTTGTACAAGAGGACGTTGCTGGGCATCCACGACGGGGAGTACTCGGTAACGCCAGATAAGAACCTGTTGGTGTGCTCGGTACGGAATCAATAGGAATCCTTCAGGGGAGCGGGGGAGGCGAAGTCCGAGCTCGTGAATAGCGATGTGCTCCGTTGCAAATGCATAGAGCGCATAGCTATCCTGGCATAAGGCATCCATGACCGGCAGTGCCCACTCCACGAAGGCAAAGAACTGGTGGAGAGCTCGTTCCCGCGCTGCTGGAATATGCTCTGGGAGCAGTTCTAATTGGAGTGTGGACCAGTTGATGCCCACAACGGTATGAGGGAAAGCTTCTTCAATAGAATGGCGTTGCTGTAGGAGCTGTCGTAGGGTCTCTTGTAGCGTATGGGCTTGTTTCCAGGTCGGGAAAAGGCAGCGATTCTGAAGGGCACGGCGGTGCGACTCAGTGGCGGCTTGGAACCGGTATCGGGCACTCTCCCAGTCCTGAACAGCAGAGAGAAGAAGCTCCAGAGAGAGCGGAATGGGCATGGTGCTCAGCGTTCAGCTCTTGGGATTTGACCCCAGATGTGAAACGAGGAAGGAGGTCCTTCAGTGTAGGAGGGGCTCTGCTGCTCGTTCCATGCGCTCTGGGGCTTGGATGCCCAAGATAGCAAGCCCATTCCGGAGTACCCGTTGGGTAAGGCGAGCTAAGACGAAGCGAGCATGCATATGTTCCGGAGTTTCCGCACCGATAATGCGGTGCTCATGGTAGAAGGCGTGAAAAGCCTGGGCAACTTCGCGGAGGTACTCGGCAAGGAGTTGTGGCTCGTAGAGCTGAGCGGCTTTCCGCACCCGCTCCGGAAAGCGGACCAGCAGCTTTATCAGTGCCTGCTCCGATGGATGGATCAGGCAGCGGGTATCTGCGGTTTCATCCGGCACGATGCCTCGCTCGGAGGCGTAGCGGAAAATGGAGCAAATGCGGGCATGGGCATACTGTAGGTAGAAGACGGGATTGACCTCCGTCTGCTGCCGTGCCAGTTCTAATTCAAATTCCAGATGCGTACTCGGGGCTCGCATTAGGAAGAAGAAGCGTACCACGTCGGGTCCAAGCTCTTCCAGGAGTTCGTCCAATGTGTAGCTTTTACCCGAGCGCTTGGACATCTTGACCTGCTGCCCCCCCTCGGTGAGGGTGACAAATTGATGCAACACGACCTTGATGCGTGATGTATCGTAGCCCAAGGCTCCGACAGCAGTGATAACATCTTCAATCGTGGTGATGTGGTCGGCACCGAGAACGTCTACGATAAGGTCATAGCCGCGCTCCAACTTGTCTCGGTGGTAAGCGATATCGGGGAGGCGGTAGGTGCCCTCGCCTGTTGATTTCACCAAGACCCGGTCTTGACGTCCGAAGCGACTCAGAGCAATCCAAAGTGCGCCATCCTGCTCGTAGAGTAGACCGCGCTCCCGGAGGGCTTGCAGCACAGCGTCTACTTTGCCGTCTCGGTAGAGGGAGTCCTCGTTGAAATAGATGTCATGCCAGATACCCATGCGTTCCAGCGTTTGCCGGATATGGGCGAAGCACCAGGTCTCGCCTTCCTGACGGCAGATGGCCAGATGCTCCTCCGTTTCCTCTCGGAGGGCATCGCCGTAGCGTTCTACAAGACCCCGAGCAATCTCCCAAATGTAGTCGCCATGGTAGCCATCGGAGGGGAAGGGGTACTCATCACCGAGCAGTTGGCGATAGCGGGCATAGATACTCTTGCCCAAAAGGGCCATTTGATTGCCAGCATTATTGAAGTAGTACTCCCGGGTGACCTCGTACCCGCACCATGTCAGTAAGTTGGCAATTGTGTCCCCCAGGGCGGCGTTGCGACCATGTCCCAGATGGAGTGGACCGGTGGGATTGGCGGAGACATACTCTACGTTTGCGCGCTTGCCTTTGCCTATGCTCAGTTGACCGAAGGTATCACCGAGGTCAGCGATTTGGCGGAGGAGGCGGGTGAAGAAGTCAGCAGTGAAGCGGAAGTTGATGAACCCCGGACCAGCAATTTCCACGGCCACATCCTCACTCGGGAGCTGGAGGTGGCGGACAATCTCTTCGGCAATCTGGCGGGGAGGACGGCGCAGAGGGCGAGCCAATTGCAGGGCAACCGTTGTAGCCAAGTCACCATGTTCGGGGATTTTCGGGACTTCTAGCTCGGGTGTGACCAGTTCAGCGGCGCCAATTTGTTCTAAGGCATTACGCAGGTGCGGCTCAAGATAGGCTTCCAGCAGCATTGCTGGTCTGCTCGGGCACGGAGGCACTGACGGTGTAGAGGCGTTTGCTCTGTTCAGAAAGCCGCAGAAGCGGTGTATCTCCCCATAAGCGTTCCAGCCGGTAGTAGGCCCGTGTCTCGGGGCGGAAGAGGTGGACGACCACGTCGATGTAATCCAGTAGCACCCATTGCATGGCTTCCCACCCCTCTCGTCGGGGATTCCGGATACCGCGCTGGCGCGTGGCTTCCTCAATTGCCTCGGCCACAGCCCGCAGGTGGGTATCGGTCTGACAGGAGGCAATGACGAAGTACTCAGCAGGGGCGTTGGGAATAACCCCGATGTGTAGCACGACTATGTCGTCTGCTTTTTTCTCCCAAGCAATGCGAGCACACAATTGAGCAAGCCCTCGGGCTGTCTGCGGTGGTGGTCGCTTCATCGGTCAGCAAGGACTCACAGCGCTGGGATTGCGCTCTCCGTAATGCGGTGGGAGGAGTACACGTACCCCCCACTGTCTAAGCATTTCCTGAAAATCCGGCTTCAAAAGGCCACAAGGATGCGATATCCTACGCCACATACGGATGCACACTTGCACCGCAAAGAGTATTGGGGGCAATGTTTTTGCACATCCACGTGCTTTGCAAAAATACGCAAAAGCGGGTGCACCCTTTCCTTAGCAGGGATTTTTCAGCACTTAGTCCTCTCGGCGCTCCCTTCTGTTGTCCATTTCGCAGTGAAGCGAGCTCTCCAAATGCGCTGGACACCGGAACTGTGGCTCCCGGGATGCTGTTGACCTATAGACAGGCGGTCAGGGTTTGTGTGGGCTCCCTCAGGGCAGGGCGTGCCGTGTCCTGAAGGGTTGCCACAGTACCTGCTTTTAGCGTCCCGAGCCTGCCAGTTGTCCGAGCAGCGCCTCCGGTGCGGTGCCCGCAGCGCTCCTGTAACTCCGCATTCCTTTACTGCAGCCGGCTTATTTTCCCCGGAGCTGCTGGTTTTATGCTTCCAGTTGGGCAAGGCGTCCCCTATGCTCGCTGCCGAGCGCCGTTGCCTGATCCGGCTACTCTGCTAACGAACGCCTTAATGTTCAGCAACACACAGTCTAATGTGGCATTCTCCGATGCCTTTGGAGGACCAACTTTCTGCAGCAAGCTGTTGAATTTTTGTGAGTGCCTCCTGTGCATCCAGCGGACGGAGACGCTCCTTGAACGAGCAGCTTGGTCTAAGTGCCGCTGGTTTCATCATTGGGTTCCATCGCTGCATATCCACGGGGCAATGGTCTCGGTGAGTTTTCTTAGTCCCACATAGCATTGTGAGCGTATTGCTCAAGCCTGCGCCGAAGTTGCCGATACTTTCCGTTGCATATTGTTCCATAGGGCGGGAGGGAGAGCAATGGTTGCACCAGTTCCGATTGCCCAACAGGTGAGCCAGATTCTGCAGCGATTGGAAGAGCTGGTCGTATCGCTATGTCAGGTGGCCTGGCAACAGCGGCAGGCACTGATTGCCCTCCGGGTTGGCGCTGTGGAGGCATTGGTTGCTCAACAGCAGAGGTTGCTCCAAGAATTGCAGGCATGGCAACAGCAGTGTGGGGCATTCCTGGAGGACATCCGTCGGCACCCATCACTGCGGCAGTGGTGGGAACGGATTCAGTTGCAGGCACGTGAGGCACGCCGTCTATTCCAGCTTAATCGACTGCTGGCACAGCGGGCACAAGAGCATGCGGCAGCGCTCCTAGAAGCTCTGGCACCCGAGGGATATCTTTACGATCAGCGGGCGTAAATTCATGAGCTTGCGTGCCCTCCAGATTGTCCGCAGTGGTTTGCTTGCGCACCAAGGAGCGATTGATATCACCAGTGGGAACGTTGCCAATGTCAATACCCCAGGCTATACGCGCCGGCGTCCTCATCTGAGCACGTTCGTTCCGGAGCCTGGACATACCGGCTCAGGGGTGCAAATCAGCACACTGGTGGAGTTCCGGAATCGCTACTTGGATGCCCAGATCCGTGGCGTCCTTACCCGTCAGCTTGGACGTCAGACCGATGAACTGCTTCTGCAGAGATTAATGGCTCTGTTTGGGGACTCTACCGAGGGAGGGGTCTCTGCCCTTTTCCAACGCTTTTTTGATGCTGTGCAGCAGGTAGTTCTGCAACCAGAGGACGTAGCTCTGCGGGAGCTTGTACTCCAACGTGCCGATCAATTGGCGTCAACATTCCGGCGCCTGGGTGCGGATATTGAGGCGGTGCGCTCGGAGCTTCTCGGGCAAGCACAGCAGCGGGTTGGTGAACTCAACCGTCTGCTACACCAAGTAGCCCACCTCAATGCCCAGCGAGCGCTCGTTCCTGAAGGAAGCGAAGCAGCGATAGCGCTTGCCGATGAGCAGACCCGATTAGTGGAACAGATTGCTCGCCTTATTCCAGTGACGGCGACTGTGGATGCTCGCGGGATGATCAATCTTGCGGTCGCAGGGCATATGCTTGTATCGGGTGTCGCGGTGCTGTCCTTACAGCTTCGGACTTTGACCACCGCCGCTGGGGAGCATCATGCACAGCTGTGGCTCCATTCCCCTGCGGGGGAAGCAGAGACGGAGCTTTCGTTAGACGATGGTGAGCTGGGAAGGCTGCTGGAGCACTACAATGTCACCTTGGACCCGCAGGAGCGGAGCGCTGCTTTCTCCCTCCCCCGTCAGCTCGATCGCTTTGTTGCCCAGTGGGTGGAGCGTGTCAATGGCATTTTCTCCGGTGGTTATGGATTAGATGACGGAGCGGCTCCACCCCCTGGGCGGCGCTTCTTTGAAGGAACGAGGGCTGCGACGCTTCGCCTTTCGGCAGATGTAGCAGCTCGTCCGCGGGCGCTCCCTTTGTCCGACAAGCCTGGTGAGCCGGGCAATGCCGTGATTGCTCAGCGGCTTCTCGCCTTGGCTGAGCTCCCAATCTTCGGGGATGGGCAGACTCCCCAGGGGTTTATAGCAGGGGTGATGTCCTGTTTGGGTGAGCTCCTTTCGGCTGCTCAGCAGCAGCGCGAATGGCTGCAGGCAAGTTTCCAGCAGCTACAGGCACAACGGCAGATGCTGTCCGGGGTTAATCTGGATGAGGAGGCCGCCAACCTGGTTCGGTACCAGAAAGCCTACGAAGCGGTTGCCCGTGTTGGGACAGTAGCGGCCTCACTGTTGGAGACACTCATCCGTATGGGAACGTAGGCGGGAGAAGGCTATGCGTGTGTCATGGGAGCAAAGATTTCAGACGGCCGAAAGCGGGATTCAGCGTCTGCAGCAAAGGATTGTACAAGCTCAGCAGCGGTTGGCGATCGGTAAGCGTATTACCTCCCCCGCCGATGATCCGATTGCGTACAGCCGTGCATGCCGCTTACAAGAGCTGCGAGAGCAAACCGAACGGCGTCTCAGCCTCCTGGAGGCAATGAGCCAGGAGAGCCAATTGCTCCAGGCCCATACGGAGGCCCTCAGCACTACGCTGCAGGAAATCCAACGGCTTCTCACGCAGGCACTCGATCCCAAGGGTCTGGATAAGCCCGCCCTCCTGGCTCAGCAACTGCGCCAACGTTTCGATGATGTCCTTGTCCTTGCCAATGCGCATATCAATGGGCGGTACCTGTTCGGTGGGATGAAGACTCACTTTCCCGACGGTGGAGGACCATTCTTACTCCATCAAGGTCTTGCTACCCCGGGGAATCCCTCTGGTTTGAGCGTTGAATTCCGTGGGAACCTTGCCGAACGGCAATTGGAGCTTTTCCCAGGTCAAGTAGAGGTGCTGGCTCTTCGTGCTGATGAAGTCTTCGGTGCAGGGGGTACGGAGCTCTTTACCGTGTTGATAGCGGCGTACAATCTGCTCGCTTACCGAGCCGATGGTAGTTCCCGTTCGCCGGAGGAGAGCCTTTCGGCAGCGGAGCAAGCGCAGGTAGAAGCGCTTCTGCCTCAGCTGGCAACCTTGCAGGCTCGGATAGACCGTGCTACGGCTCAGGCTGCTTCCCGCCAAGAGCGTTGGGGACTTCTACGGCAATTGTTACAGGAGTACGCCACTCAGCTGCGTGCTTTCCAGTCCACAACAGAGGATGCAGACATAGTGCAGCTGTCCTTGGAATTACAGCAGGCCCAGGTTGTCCTCCAAGCGCTCTTACAGACCAGTACGCGCTTTCTGCAACTGAGTTTCTTTGACTTCCTGTAAGGGGTGGCATGCAAGGGACGACACTTATTGGAATTCTGTTCGGAGTTGTGAGCATTTTCGGGGCATTTGTCCTAGAGGGAGGAACTCTGGGGATGCTTCTCTTGTTGCCAGCGATGATGATTGTCTTCGGTGGGACTTTCGCTGCAACAATTGCGGGAAGCACGTGGGAGCAGGTCAAGCGTATTCCCCGCTTGATTGCTCTATCCTTGGCTCCACCTCAGTACGATGACCACCAGATCATGGAACAGATCGTGCAGCTTGCTGCCATTGCCCGCCGAGATGGGGTATTGGGATTAGAGCGACACCTTCCCGAGGTTGGGCATCCGTACTTACGCAAGCTTCTGCAGCACAGTATTGATGGAATGGAACCGGAAGCCCTTCGGCAAGCAAGCGAGGTGGAATTGGAGTTCCTGACCGCTCGCCACCAGGCCAACATTAACCTGTTTGTCAAGATGGGTGGCTACTCGCCGACGATGGGTATCATTGGGACGGTCATGGGATTGATCGCTACTTTGGCTTCCGCTGGCGAGGATCCGACAGTGCTCATTCGGCATATCGCTACCGCCTTCATCGCCACGATGTGGGGCATCTTCATGGCGAACATTGTCTGGCTCCCCATTGCCGATAAGCTCCGAGCCCTCCACCAAAAGGAGGTACACCTCTGGCGGATGATTACTGAAGGAGTGTTGGCAATCCAGCAGGGCGAAACCCCTTCGGTCGTCCGGCTCCGATTGCTGTCCAGTTTCCCACTTCAGCAGCAAATTCGCATGCTGGAACAGATGCCGAAGGCGGAATCCCCCATTTCGGCACGGTAATTGCTCCTTTGCGACAGATATGCTCTTCGGGACCGACAACAATAGAATGCTCGAGGGGATGGACGCCTGGAAGGATTTGCATCCCGTATTACAGGAACGGCTACGCCAAGCCGGGGATGATTACGAGCGGGTGGATATTGCCAATGACTTCGCTTGGAATGAACGCCACAGTATCCCGTACGATGCGCTTCAGGCGGTTCGCTATGCCGAGGGGTTAGCAGAGGAGCTCAATTACGAGCGCGGGCGCATCCACTGCTTGCGGAACCGAGCGGCTCTCTTCTTCTTCACCGGGGATGCCGAGCAGGCATTCCAAGCTGCCCAAAAGGCTCTCCAGTGGTTTGAAACCCACGGTGAACATCGGTGGATTATTCCGACTTTGCTCGTATTGGGGGGTATTGCTCTGCGTTTGGCGCGGCTGGAGCAGGCGTATGAGTATTTCAGCCGGGCTCAAGAGCTGAGTGAAAGGGCTCTGCAGGATAATCCGAACGACTATACCATGCAGAAGAACTGGGCAGCTGCTCACAGTAACCTTGGCAATATATATGCTGCCTTGGGACAAGTGGAGGAAGGGCTACGGTATCTCTTGGAGGCTTACCGTCGCCAGATTGAGCTGCAGGACAAGCGGGGGATAGGGATTACAGCAAGTGGGATTGCTGGTGTTTACCTTCAACTTGGGCGTTTAGAAGAGGCGAAGCCCTTTTTAGAGCAGGCCTGTGAACTGTTTCGGGAAACACAGGCCACCTACATGCTGGCGGCAGTGCTTTCCAATATGGGGCACTTGATGGCTCTCCAGCGCCGATGGGAAGAAGCAGAGCAGTATCAGAGGGAAGCGCTGAAGCTGCAGAGAGAAATCCGGGATGAGCTGGGTGAAGCGGTGACGCTCTCCGTGATCGCGATGCTCCGCTTCCACCAGGGACATGTTCTGGAGGCGTTCCACGAGCTACAGGATGTGTTGCGGGATTTCCAGCGGCTTCGAGATGTGACGTTAGAAATCCGCTTGCGAAGGGATTTGGGGAATGTGCTCATCGCTATGAAGGATGTCCCTGTAGGGCTTCAGCACTATCAAATTGGGCTGCAGCTTGCCCGGGAACATGGAATGCTGCTTGAAGAAATGGAATTCACCCGTATGTGTGCCGTTACGTACGAAAGGCAAGGAGAGCTTTTGAAAGCCTTGGAGTATTACAAGCGCTACTGGGCTCTACATGAGCGCCTTTTAGGGCAGCGCCGGCAGCAGGCAATTGTTGTGTTAGAAAAGCGCCTGGAGAGCGAGCGTCTGCGCTACGAGCGCGAGCTCTACCGCCTGCGGAATGAAGAGTTAGCCAAGGCGCTGGCGGAAGTAGAGCAGCAGCGGTTGGAGACGGAGCGAGCCTACGCTGAATACCGGCGAGTGATGGAAGAGCGAGCTCTCCTCATCTCTGTCCTCTCCCACGAGCTACGGAACCTTGTGGGCGGAATCATGACGAACGCCGACCTCATCCTCCATGGGCTGGATCAGCTGGAGCGCTCTGTTCTCTTACAGACAGCAGACTATATCCTTCGGGCTTCTGAGCACTTGCGCGATGAACTGCAGCTCCTTTCCCGTTGGCAGACCCTGGAGATGCAAGGGGCGCGGCACTATTACCAAGTGGACGATCTCTTAGAGCTGGCGCGGCGTGTCGTCAGCTATTACGACCGGGAGATTACTTACAAGCAGATCCGGGTCTTCATTGACAGTGAGGAGGAGCCCTTCCGGGTTCCGATGGATTGGACGCATACTCAGGAAGTTTTGACCAATTACCTGCTCAATGCAGTCAAGTATTCGCCGAAAGGCTCCCGGATATGGATCCGACTGCGGCGCACAACAGATGGTGGCGCCCGCATCGCCGTAGAAGACGAAGGAGTCGGAATCCCACCTTCGGAGTTGCCCAAGTTGTTCAAGAAATTGGGACGTGCGGAAAGGGTGCATCCTACCGCAGGGGAACCCAGCATTGGTTTGGGGCTCTACATTGTCAAGTGGCTCGCTGACCGCATGCGTTGCCGAGTGTGGTGCGAGTCTTGCCACGGGAAAGGCTCCATCTTTTATCTCCAGATTCCCTTCCGGCAGGGGGAAGGTCCTTATTTTGTCGGCGATCCTGAGCCGGAGGAGTGGCAGTATCTACGAGCGGACTTCCCTACTGTGGAAGAGGGAGAGCGGGGATATCGCCCACGTCCGGGATGGGTTGCCTATTTCCCCGACGAAGACCGGCTCCTCTTCTCCGAAGAGGCGCAGAGCACCCCGTCAGAGGAAGCGCAGCCAGAGGCCTCCTGAACCCTATTGGCATATGCCTTGACTTTGTATGGCGCTGAGCGTTGTGCAGTGTGTATGTTGAACCTTTAAAGTCAGAGGTGAACGATGAAGGACTTCATGGAGTTCGTTGAGCAGTTGCGGGAGGTGCAGCGCTTTCTTGAGGAGCTGGAGATGAGCACGGCGAAGGGACAAGGGACAGAACCGTGTGGGACCCCAGGGTGTCCGTACTGCCAGGGTGATCCAACTAATCCCGGCGTGTGGCAGGATGCTATAGATACCGGCTATTGAAACCTCTGGCTGTGTGAAGAGTTTGTGCCCCCGCCAATCGGCGGGGGATTTTTGTTCTTAGGAGGTGGGCTGGGGCAATAGCGTTTTGTGGGGATTTGCCGAAGAGATTGGGGAAATTTCCCTCAAGGGGAAAGAGCAAGCCGGGTGATGGAGTGTGTGCACCGGAGGGAGAGATTTCCGCTTATTTTTGTTGTGGCTGGTAGCACAGTAGGATTTCGGTCTACGCATGGCGAAGCATCGGGTTACGTTGATTCCGGGGGATGGGATCGGGCCGGAAGTCATTGGTGCGGCGCGGCGGATTTTGGATGCAGCAGGGGTTCCGATTGAGTGGGAAGTGTGTGAGGCTGGGGCAAGTGTTTTCCGTAAGGGGATTGAATCGGGAGTGCCACCGGAGACCATTGATTCCATCCGGCGCACTCGCGTTGTACTCAAAGGGCCGCTGGAGACCCCAGTTGGCTATGGGGAGAAGAGTGCAAATGTTACGCTGCGCAAACTATTTGAGACGTATGCAAACATTCGTCCGGTTCGGGAGTACCCGAACGTCAAGACTCCGTATAGCGGTCGGGGGATTGACTTGGTTGTTGTCCGGGAGAATGTAGAGGACCTCTATGCCGGCATTGAGCACATGCAGACGCCGGGGGTTGCGCAGGCATTGAAGTTGATTTCCCGCAAAGGGTGCGAGAAAGTTGTCCGTTTGGCCTTTGAGCTGGCGCGGGCGGAGGGGCGCCGTCGTGTTCACTGCGCCACGAAATCCAATATCTTGAAGCTGACCGAGGGCATGATGAAGCGCGTCTTTGAAGAAGTGGCGCAAGAATACCCGGACATTGAAGCCCAACACATCATCGTGGACAACTGTGCCCATCAGTTGGTCAAGCGCCCTGAGCAGTTTGAGGTCATTGTCACCACGAACATGAATGGGGACATTTTGAGTGATTTAACCTCCGCTCTCATTGGGGGGTTGGGGTTTGCTCCTTCGGCGAACATTGGGAGTGAGGTGGCCATCTTTGAGGCCGTGCACGGCTCGGCGCCGAAGTACGCAGGGAAGAATGTGGCAAATCCGACGGCGGTTATCGGATCGGCTATCCTCATGTTGCGCTACTTAGGGGAATTTGAGGCTGCCGAGCTCATAGAGAATGCCCTTTTGGTGACGCTGGAGGAGGGCAAGATTCTGACGGGCGACGTTGTCGGGTATGACCGTGGAGCTTCTACGACGGAGTATGCCGAAGCGATCATTGCCAATTTGGGGCGCAAGCCGCAGACGGTACAGGTGCGGCAATATAAGCCCTTACAGATTCCCCGGCTGGACAAAGCGATTGCGTGGGTGCGGCCTCATTCCCGACGTCTTGTGGGAGTGGACATCTTTATAGAGGCGGACCGTACTCCTCAGGAGTTGGGGCCGGTGCTGGAGCGCTTGAGCGAGGGCACGCCGTTCTGGCTGAAGATGATTTCCAACCGGGGGACGAAAGTTTACCCGCCGACGGGAGCTATGCCGGATTACGTGGATCATTACCGTTGCCGCTTCCTTGTGCGTGAGGGGGTTGGAGAACTGCAGGATGTAGAGGTCTTGGAGTTGCTCCGTCGTGTTGGGGAGCATTACCGTTGGGTACATGTTGAGAAGCTGATGGAGCTGGACGGCGTCCCTGGTTTTACCAAGGCGCAAGGGGAAGATTAAGCAATTGTTGTCGCTGCGGCTGAGATGAGTCATCACGGAGCGGTGACCCTCCGGTTTTTTGCTATTTTTGCCGTTGTTCAATGTGGCGTATGCTGTGCCAAGGAGTGGTCGATGAAGCCAGTAGAGGTAACAGAGCAGACCTTCAGTACGGAGGTGCTGCAGTATCCTGGTGTTGTGTTAGTGGATTTCTGGGCGATTTGGTGTGGCCCTTGCCGCATGATTGCCCCGGTGGTTGAGGAAATCGCTCGCGAGTATGCCGAGCGTGGGGTAAAGGTTGCCAAAGTGGATGTGGACCGGAATCCTCGGATTGCCATGCAGTATGGAATTCGGGCAATTCCATCGTTACTCTTTTTCCGGGCTGGGGAGCATGTGGACACAGTCATCGGTGCTGTTCCGAAGGGCTACCTAGTGGAGCGTTTGGAGGCGCTCTTAGCAGAGGCAGCCAATGGCACGTCCCCCGCTGCTCAGTGAGGAGGAGCTCCAGCAGGCACTGGAGGAATTGCCCTTGTGGCAGCGAGAAGGGAATGTGTTAGTCCGAGAGTTTGTTCTGCCGAATTTCGCTGCTGCAGTGGGCTTGCTCAACGCCATAGCTGTCCTGGCGGAGGCGATGGACCATCATCCCGACCTTTTGCTGTACGGGTGGAATAAGCTGCGAGTTTCTCTCTCTACCCACGACCGTGGTGGGATTACGGAATTGGACATCGCCTTGGCCAAGAAGATAGAGCGGCTACACCTCTGAGCCAGGGTGCTCGGATGGGGGACCGACGGACTTGCATTGAGCAGATATGGGCGCGTGAGATTCTGGACTCCCGAGGACAGCCAACGGTAGAGGTGGAGGTGCTCTTAGTCGGCGGGGCGCGAGGACGAGCAGCCGTTCCATCGGGTACCAGTACAGGGCAGCGGGAGGCGCTTGAGTTGCGCGATGGGGAGCAGCGTTACGGTGGACGCGGTGTGCGGAAAGCAATTGCCAATATCCACGAACGGATTGCTCCCGCTCTGCGAGGAATGGATGCGACCGACCAATGGGCTATAGATGAACGCCTACGCCAATTAGACGGGACGCCGACGAAGTCGATCTTAGGCGCAAATGCCATTGTCGGGGTTTCCTTAGCGGTGGCCCATGCTGCTGCGGCTGCTCTGGGGTTACCGCTCTTCGCGTATTTAGGGGGTTCGACATTGCGCTATCTGCCGGTTCCTCTTTTCAACGTGCTCAACGGTGGGCGTCATGCCGATAATGCCTTGGATGTGCAGGAATTCTTGCTCATTCCCCATGGAGCGCCCAGCTTTACCGATGCCCTGCGGGCAGGCGCGGAAGTCTACAGTACCTTGCGTGGGTTGTTACGCCAGCGAGGCTATGGCACGGCTGTCGGCGATGAAGGAGGCTTTGCCCCACAGGTGCGCTCGCATGAGGAAGCATTAGAGCTCCTCGTGATAGCCATTGAGCGAGCTGGATACCGTCCCGGTTCGGAGATTGCGCTGGGATTGGATGTCGCAGCCAGTGAACTGGCGCGCAATGGAGTCTATGAGTTCTCTCGTTCCGGTGGCCAGATCCGGACGTCAGCCGAGCTTATTGATTGGTACGAACATTTGGCCAGGCAGTACCCGGTGGTTTCTATAGAGGACGGCCTAGGGGAGAATGATTGGATAGGGTGGCAACACTTGACGCAGCGCTTAGGGAGTCGCCTGCAGTTGGTTGGGGATGATGTTTTCGTTACCAATGCCACGTTGCTCCAGCAGGGCATTGAGGCTGGGGTTGCGAATGCGATTTTGATCAAGCCCAATCAGGTGGGGACACTTACGGAAACGATAGAAACGGTGCAGTTAGCCCATCGAGCGGGCTATCGTACTATACTGTCCCATCGCTCGGGAGAGACGGAAGATGTGACGATTGCCCATCTTGCCGTTGGACTTGGGGTGTGGCAAATCAAGGCAGGAGCACCCTGCCGAGGGGAGCGCACGGCAAAGTACAACGAGCTGCTCCGCATTGAGCAAGCATTGGGAACGCGGGCTCTCTTTGCCGGGGCTTTTGGGCTGTTTCGAGTGGTTCCATCGGAGGGAGGGAAACCATGATCCGTTTTGGAACAGACGGTTGGCGCGGGATCATTGCCCATGATTTCACAGTGGATAATCTCCGCTTGGTGGCTTTATCGACGGCGCACTATGTGCAGTCCTTGCAGCTGAAGTATCCGGCGGTGGTTGTCGGCTATGACACGCGTTTTCTCTCCCGGGAGTTTGCCCATGAAGTTGCCCGGGTCTTCGCCTCGGAGAATATCGTGGTGCATTTAATGGAAAGTTTCGCTCCGACGCCGCTGGTTTCGTTTCATACGAAGCAGAAGGGAGCGGCTCTCGGTATCGTGATTACAGCGAGCCACAATCCGCCGATATACAGCGGGTACAAAGTCCGGGGAGGATTTGGTGGACCGGCAACGCCGGAACAGATAGCGGCATTGGAACAGCACCTGGAGCAAGTGCTCCGTAAGCCCCCAAAGCGGTGGAATCTAAAGCCTTTGCGGGACTACATCGTTGATAACATCATTCGCCCGTTTGATCCGCGGGAGTCCTACATTCGCCATGTGCGGAAAAAGATAGACTTAGAGCTGCTGCAGAGCTCAGGGCTGCGCATTCTTCACGACCCAATGCACGGTGCCGGGAGCGGGCTCCTACGGGCGATGTTGCCGACGGTAGAGGAAATCCACGCGGAGCTGAATCCAGGATTCGGTGAGCTTAGGCAGCCAGAGCCGATTCCGGAGTACTTGCGGACGACGATGGAATACGTTCGTCGTTCTGGGCGTTACGATGTGTGTTTGGTCACTGACGGGGATGCGGACCGTCTTGCTGCAATCGACCACGAAGGGACCTACGTCGATGCCCAGCGCCTTTTTATGCTGTTGCTCAAATACCTCTACGAGGACAAAAAGCGGCGTGGATCTGTGGTGAAGACTGTCTCAGTCACCTCCATGGTAGACTTGTACTGCCAGCGCAACGAGATCTCGCTGCACGTGACCCCAGTGGGGTTCAAGCATGTTGTGCGCATTATGTTGGACGAGCGGGTATTATTGGGAGGCGAAGAATCGGGTGGCTTTGCCAGCGTCATCCACATCCCGGAGAGGGATGGTATTTTTTGTGGACTCCTGCTTTTAGAGATGATGGTACGGCGCAGAAGAACACTCAAGCAGCTCAGTGCAGAGCTGGATGAAGAGTTTGGTCCTCATCGCTATCGGCGGGTGGATGTAGTAGTCGGTGAGCGGGAGAAGGCCGCTATTCTGCGGGCATGCGCCAAGCACCCGGTGCGGCTGGGGCGATATCCGGTTGAGCGGATTGAGACGATAGATGGTTACAAGTTCTACGTGCCCCAAGGATGGTTATTGATCCGTCCGTCAGGGACGGAACCCTTAGTGCGCTACTATGCTGAAGGCTCTTCGCTGAGTATGGTCAATGAACTGTTGGAGGAAGGGCGCAAGCTACGTTAGGGGAGCGCTCCTTGGTATCGTCGGCTGATGTTGAGAGCAAGGTACTCCCGGAAGGTGCGTTCACGGGAATACTCGGGAAACCAACCCCAATCGTGCTGGGCAGCCGTGTCGTCGATTTCTTCCGGCCATGTATCAACGATGGCTTGACGGAGTGGATCTGGCTCAAAAGTGATCTGTGCCGAGGGAAAGAGCTGACGGGTTTCGGCAGCGATTTCTTCTGCTGTAGCGGAGAAGGAGGTCACATTGTAGACATGGCGTTGCACCGATGCTTGCGGTGCTTCAGCTAAGAGCAGAAGAGCGCGGATAGCATCAGGCATTGCCATGAAAGGAATGCGGGTATCTGGTCGGACGAAGCAGCGGTACGGCTTTCCTTGGGCAGCGGCGTGGAGCATCTCCGGGGCGTAGTCGCTTGTTCCTCCGGTGGGGACGGTAAGAGCAGAAAGCAGCCCTGGGAAACGTAGGGCGCGGAAGTCTAGCCAACCGGCTTCCGGTTCGGAAGCCAGACGGCGGTAGAAACGGGCGTAGTAAAGCCCCAGGAGCTCGCAGTAAAGTTTGTTTGCCCCGTATATGGTCATGGGAGTCAGGTACTCTTCCTCCCGTACACGTCCGGCACGACGTTTGGCCTCCAGATTAGGCAACCCGTAAACGGCTATGGAACTGGGAAAAAGGAAGGTGATCGGTTCTCCCTGGCGTTTGGCTACTCGGTGCGCGGTCTGGAGTAAGCGGAGAGTCCCCTCCACGTTGACGTGGTGAGCTTCCTCGGGATTGCGCTCGGCTTGCGAAGAGAGAATGGCAGCAAGATGGAAGACTTGGTGGAAGCGACGTTGCTCTAACACTTCGTGCAATGCCGGATCGGTGATGCTGCCCTGCAGTACCTCGGTGCATCGCCGAGCAACGGAGGGTGGCAATGGGCGAATATCAGTAGCGATAATGGCAACGCCGCGTTCGGAGAGAGCTTCTACAAGACTCTGCCCGATTTCCCCACTGGCACCTGTGAGGAGAACGATGTGGCTTGCCACGGCTTTCCCTCGTGAGGGGTACCAGACTGCGGGCGAAATTACGCTATTTTTGTGCAATCCCTTGGAAGACTGGGGTTCTTGGCGCAACGAACAATAGTTGCATTCTGGCTATCGGCACATAGTTTGGTGGAAGTAGGACCATGTTCGTTTCGCGGTTGGAATTGCTTGGCTTTAAGTCCTTTGCTGCTCGCACGAGCTTGCTCTTTCCTGAAGGATTGACGGCAATCGTTGGTCCTAATGGGTGCGGTAAGAGCAATATTGTGGATGCCATCCGGTGGGTCTTGGGAGAGCAACGTCTTTCCGTGCTCCGCTGCGAGACGTTAGAGCAGCTCATCTTCAACGGGAGCCGCGGGCAGAAGCCATTGGGTATGGCGGAGGTCACGTTGACGGTGGAGAATACGCAGGGGATCCTGCCCATAGAATTTGCCCAAGTTGTTGTCACCCGCCGTATCTATCGCAGCGGAGAAAGTGAGTACCGGCTCAACGGAGCACCTTGTCGGCTCCGGGATATCCAGGAGCTTTTCATGGATACCGGTTTTGCTGCCCATAGTTACTCAGTCATTGAACTGCGCATGGTGGAAGAATTGCTCAATGGGCGTCCGGAGGAAAGGCGCCGTCTCATCGAGGAGGCGGCCGGTATTGGTAAGTACAAGGTTCGGCATCGCGAGGCGCAGCGAAAGCTGGAGCAGGTACAGCAGGATATTCTCCGGGTGGAGGATCTGCTCACGGAGCTTCGGCAACGGGCAGCGACACTCCAGGAGCAAGCCGAGCAAGCACGCCAATGGCATCACTGGAATGAGGAACGCCAGAAGGCGGAGCGCTTGCTGTTACTCCTCCAATGGCACCACTTCCGCCATCGGCTTCAACAGACGGAACAGCGTGTGGAGGAGCTCCATTCGGCGGTGGCTCGGTTTCGCGGTCAAGTGGAGGAGCTCCGTAAGGAACTCTCGGCTGCAGAGGCTCAGCTTGCAGAGTGGCAGGCCACTCTGCAGCAGTCGGATGAACATCGGCGTCAGCTTTCCGAACACATCCATGCTGTACATCTGCAACAAGCAACGGTGGACGAACGGCTGCGCATTGCACAAAGTACCATTGAGCAGCTCCGGCGTGAGCGGGAGCGAATCGAGCAGGAGCTGGCTCGTCTGCGCCAGCGTAAGCAGGTGATGCACCAACAGCTTTCCGAACTCCAGAGCCGCTATGGTGAGCTGGAGCACAGCTACGATGCGGCGCTCCGGCAAGTGGAGATGCTCCGTCACCAGCTCCAGGAGTGGCAGAATTCCATTGGCCCCAAGCGGCAGCAGTGCGAGCAGCGACGGCAGGAACTGTTCCAACTCCGCTTGCACCATGAGCATCTCCATGCACGACTGGAGCTCTTGGCTCGGCAGGAAGAGCAGCTCCAGAAAGAACGACAGCAGTTGAGCCAACGCCGCGCTGAACAGGAGCGCATTCGGCAGCAGCTCTATGAGGAGTTGCACCGTCAACGAGAGCAGTGCGAGAAGCTCCAGCAACAGCTCCAGGAGCGCCAGGAGCGGGCTGTGTACGTGGCAGAGCAGCTCCGCCATCATCAGCAACGCCGGGAACAGGTACATCAGGAGGTGGCAACCCTGAAGGCCCGTCAGCAATGGCTGGAAAGCCTGCTCAGCGAACACACCCTCCTGCAAGTCCTCCAGGTAGTCGCGCCGGAGATGGAGCCGGAACTATTGGCAGAGCATGTTATCGTTCCCGAGCAGCTTCAGAAGGCATTTGCTGCGGCCATAGGAGTGTTTTTGGAGGTGCCGGTGGTGAAGGGGGAAGGGGTGGGAACATGGTTTGAACGCTTGCGCTCGGAGGTGCAGAGTGGTGCGTTCTTTCTATTGAGCCCATTGGTATCCTCGGAGGAAGCTGCTTCAGCACCCTTGCCCATGCCGGCTGTGCTTGGGTGGCTGTGGGACATGATCTCCATGCCTGCCCCCCTAACGACTGCTCTCCGGGCAGTGATTGGAGAGGTTGCCGTTGTTGAATCACTCAGTGCTGGCAGAGCGCTCCTAGAACAGCGGTATGCAGATGCCGTGGTTACCCTTGATGGTCTTTTCCTTCATCGTTGTGGACTCGTATGCTGGAGTAGTGGGGAAGCACAGAGTCCGTGGATTGGACGCCGCCGGGTGTTGGAGGAGTTGACTCATCGCCTCGGGCTTCTCCAGGAAGAAGCATATCACCTGGAGATGGAGGAGGCAGAGCTCCAGCAACAGCTCCATGTGGCTGACCCAGAGCCTCTTCGCAAGGCATTGGCTGCGACCGAGCAGCGGTTTCAGGAACTCCGTATTCGCTTGGAGCAGGCGCAAAACCGCATAGAAGAGCTTGAGCGCGCAGAACAGGAGCGACATCAGCAGGAGCGGCAGGTCCATACCGAACGCACGGCTGCAATGGAGCGTACGCAGCAGCTTGCGCTGCAGATAGAAAGCCTCCAGCAGGAGTGGGATATGCTCTCCCGGGAAGTCTCTTCCGCACAGGCGATGGAGGAACGTCTCCGAGCGGAGCTGGAAGCTGCTCATCAACGGTGGCGTCAGCAGGAGCGGGAATGGCTTGCCTGTCGTCACCGGATAGAAACCGCACAGCAGGCTCTCCACGAGATAGAGCGTCGTATTGAACAGCTTGAGCGACGTCAGCGCCAAGTAATAGCCGAGATCGCCACGGCGGAGGAGCTTGAGGCAAACCTTCGTAAGGAAAGCGAAGCTTTAAGACAGCAACGGAAGGCTCTCCAAGAGCAGTGGCAGCAGGAAGAAGAACACATTACCCACCTCCGCCAGCAGGAGGAACAGCTCCGGCGCCATTGTGCGGAGCTACGTCAGCAAGTGGAGGAACAGCAACGAGAATTGCAGGTGTATCAGCTTCAGCTCCATGAAGCGGAGCTCCAGAGAGAGCATCTCCAGACGCAGCTTGGCAACATCACCGAACAATTCTGTGCCCGCTTCGCTTCAGAGCCTGAGACCCTCCAACTGCCCGATACACCCCCCTCGATCAACCGGCTTCAGCAACAGATTCGGACAGCAACGCGACAGTTGGAAGCCCTGGGAGCGGTCAATTTCCGAGCTTTACAGGAGTACGATGAGCTGTGCCAACGGTTACGTTTCCTGGAAGCACAGTATGCTGACTTGCAGCAAGCAGCCCAGTCATTGCGGCAGCTCATTGAAGAGACCCATCGCATTGCCTTACAGCGTTTTATGGCGACCTTTGAGCAGGTACGGCGGAATTTCCAACGCCTCTTCGGCCTCCTCTTCGACGAGGGAGATGAAGCCGACCTGCGCTTGGGCGATGGTAGCCCTCTGGAGGCCTCAATTGAGATTATTGCGAAGCCCAGAGGAAAACGGCCCCAGGTATTAGAACAGCTCTCCGGGGGCGAGAAGACACTGGTTGCTCTGTCCCTGCTGTTTGCCATTTACTTAGTCAAGCCCAGTCCTTTCTGCGTCCTGGACGAAGTGGATGCACCATTGGATGATGCGAACATAGACCGATTCCTCCGTCTGCTTCGGAGTTTCAGTGAAACCACCCAGTTCCTACTCATCACGCACAACAAGCGGACAATGGAGGCTGTTGATACGCTCTATGGCGTTACTATGCAGCCAGAGGGCGTCTCAAAAGTGCTTGCTGTTCGTCTCCGCTCCGGTGAGTTAGTGCGCTGAGAGGATATCCCCATGGTCCGGTGGTGTGTGCTTGCGCTTTTCTGGAGTTCCAGTCTGGCAATGGCAGCACCCGAGGAGTTTCGGGTCCTGCTCCCGAAGCGCTTTCCCGAGGTCTGGCGTGCTGTCAAGCAGGCGATTACGGAACGAGGCTGCTCATTGGAGTATGAGCGCTCCATAGAGGACACCACCGGACTTCTGTCCGGCTTACTCCGCTCGGAATACTGTGTTTTGGTGCAAGGGGAAGATTCTACCCGTGCGGTCATGAAGCGCTACAGTGTTGAATTGCCTCGGATCCGTGGTGCCCGCTGGATGAATGGTCGTGTGCAGTATACCGTCCGCCTCCGGGAGCAGGACACAATAGGCGTTGAACTTCGCTTGGTGGCTGAGCTCAGCGGGATGGAGGGCTACATTACCAACCGTGTCCATTTCTGGACATCCAATGGGGTCTTGGAACGCCAGCTCTTACAGCGGATAGCCGAGCTGTTAGAGCTTCCTGCCGAACGCGTCGTGCCCAAGCCAGAGGAGAAGCCAGAGGAAGAAGATTCATGGTAGGGTCCATACCACTGGCTTCCTTGCTACAGGGGTTACCGTATACGTGCGTACAGGGTGACCCCGAGGTGCCGATTCTGGAAGTCTGCGAGGATTCCCGTCGCTGTTCTCCAGGAGCGCTCTTCGTTGCCATTCGGGGGATTTCCCATGACGGTCACGCTTTCCTCCAGGATGCTGTCCGGCGCGGAGCCCGAGCGCTCTTGTGTCAAGAACCCCCTTCTGAAGCTCTCCCACCGGATTGTACCGTCGTTACCGTTCCGGATACGCGGACGGCGCTCTCCCTTGTTGCCCATCGCTTCTACGGAGAGCCCAGCGCTGCGCTTCGCCTCATCGGTATTACGGGGACAAACGGGAAGACGACTACGAGCTTTTTTATCCGTTCGGTTCTGGAGCGCGCAGGTGTTCCGACGGGGATTATTGGGACGACGGGGGCTTTCTTTCGTCAGCAGCGGCGTCCGGTGACCCATACAACGCCGACGCCCGTAGAGCTCAACGCTCTCCTTTCTTGGCTGCGGAGTCAAGGAGCCGAGGCCGTGGCCTTGGAGGTCAGTTCCCACGCCTTGGACCAACGTCGAGTGGAAGCTCTCCGATTTGCCGCTGCGGTGTTTACGAACATAAGCCATGACCATTTGGACTATCACGGCACGATCGAGGCGTATGCTCAAGCGAAGCGTCGCCTCTTTGAGTTGCTTCCAGAAGGGGCGCTTGCTCTGGCATACGAAGCCGGTGATGGACGGGGAGCATGGATGTTGCGGGCAGCGCCGACTGTGCAGCGGTATTGCATTGGCGTCGTTCCAGGGGCGGAGTTTCAAATTCGTCTCCAGAGCATCACAAGGGCAGGTACTGAATGGTCTGTGCGGTTTCCCGATGGAACGGAGTTCCCCTTCCGTACTGGCCTCCTTGGGGAATACAACGCTGTGAATGCTACGCTTGCTATTGCGCTGGGATGGGGCTGGGGGATAGATATCCCTTTGCTTCAGGAAGCCATTGCTGGAGCCATTCCTCCGCCAGGGCGTATGGAACCAGTGGCGCTCCCGAATGGCGCTATTGCTTTCATTGACTATGCCCATACGCCGGATGCCTTGGAGCGGGCTTTGAGGACACTGAAACAGTCCCTCGGGGAAAAGGGGCACCTCATCTGCGTGTTTGGGTGTGGGGGGAATCGTGACCGGGCAAAACGCCCGCAGATGGGGGCTATTGCTGCCCAATGGGCAGATTTCATCGTGCTTACAAACGATAATCCCCGTCATGAGCCACCGGAGCAGATTCTGGAGGATATCCGTGCGGGGATCCCGCCAGAGGCAATGGAACGGGTGCTGATGATTCCAGACCGCGAAGCAGCACTGCAGGCAGCTGCAGAGCTCAGCACCGCTGGCGATTGCATCCTTATTGCTGGCAAAGGGCATGAAGAGTACCAAATCCTGGGTGATACGGTGGTCCCCTTTAGCGATCGGAAGGTGATAGAGAGGATTGCGCAAATGATGGGAGTAGCGGTTCAACAAGCGGAACATGACCGATGAGACTGCGACTGTGGACTATCGGGGCAATGGTAGTTGGGATTGGGGCTGTGGTGTATGGAGGGGAGGGTTTTGGTCTTGTGCCCCGTTGTGTGGCCGTGGAATCCGCAGTGATGACAGGAGGAGGATGTCATAGGGAGTGGCCACGTGGGATGGAGGGGCGTTTGTCAGCAATTCGGAGACGGCCGTATGATGTGTTGCGGTATGAGCTGTTTGTGGACTGGGTTTGGATGCTTTCGCAAGAGGGAACAAGGCCAGAGGACCGGGTCTTTCGGGGGGTTAATCGCATAACGGTCCGAATAGATAGCCCTGAGGTTCGCCAACTTTCCTTTGATGCTGCCGCAATGGTCGTTGATAGCGTTACCGTCAATGGGATGTCGGTCGAGGCAAGCCAGCCGCAGGGTGACAGCATTATTGTTTGGCTGCCATTTGCTGCTTCTGCCGGTGATACCCTGACAGTTCAGATTGCATACACATCCGGCACAACTCGGAACCTGGGGCTCTACCTGTATCCGAAGGGTGCTTTCGTGGGGGTGGGACCGGGGGGTGATTCCGTTTTCGTGGAAGAGCGGATTGCTTACACAATGAGCGAGCCGGAGGATGCCCGATATTGGATGCCTTGTAACGATGCGCCGCATGATAAGGCGATAGCAGAAATCACGGTTGCTGTTCCCGAGGGGTTCATCGTAGCTTCCAACGGATGGCTGGACACGGTCATAACCGTTCCGGGTACGTTGCCCGGGGTTGAACGGGTGCTGCTATATCGGTGGAGGGAC
>JAUQPL010000015.1 GCA_030550395.1 Bacteroidota bacterium
CAAGCGTGTTGTCCGTCTGCAATCCCTCCAGCCGGAGCGGGTCACTGGCTGCAACCACGTGCAGCCGCTGCGAGGGCGCATTCGTCCCTATCCCTACATTGCCCGCCTCGCTAATCCGCATCCGCTCGGTATTGTTCGTGCGGAGCACCAACGGCTGCGCCGTCTGGGTCCCTAACCACTGCGTTGTGGGATTCGTGATACTGTTGCCTCCCAAACTCCAGAAGAGTCCACTGCCGGACGAGCTACTCAAAAGTGGAATCCACGAAGTGCCGTTGTAGTAGTAGTAGCCGGGATTGTTATCCGTCTGGTAAATGAGCAGCCCCGTGGCCGGGGAGCTGATAGCGTCTCGCTGCGCCTGGGTCATACGGGGGATCAACAGCCCCTGGCTTGTGCTCTCTAAATGCAGGATTGCTGAAGCATGGGGCGTCGTTGTTCCGATCCCGACGTTTTGCTGGGCATTGGCCACAACGCTGAGAACCACTATCAAGAGAAGCATTGCCTGCATATGTCCTCTCTCCTGGCTGGGGAACCCACTCATCCGAAGGTACAAAGTTACACTGCCAAAGGACAGCTCTGTCTCCGTAAAACTACGGATGTCTCGCTCCCGGTTCCCGAAGCACCGATTGATATACTGACCCCAACCACTCGGGGCTGTAAGGAGCATATTTCTGCAGGGCGTGAAGAAGGGCGCGAAAATCCTTGGGTAGAGGAGCCTCAATCCGCATCCATTGGCCAGTGACAGGATGTTCAAAACCCAGCGCCAGGGCATGCAGGGGGACCCGCTCCAGGAGAGGGCGCTCTACTTCTTCCTTTGCCAACTTATAGTGCCGCTTGATACTGGACAGGAAGAAGGCGGGTGCTCCCCCATAGTCCGGGTCCACTAAGAGAGGATGCCCAATTGCGGCGCAGTGGACACGCACTTGGTGGAGTCGTCCCGTCTGGAGCCGGCACTCTACGTAGGTGGCAATCTGGAAACGCTGGAGAACTCGCAGATATGTTCGCGCCTCCTTCCCCCGCGCCGACGGGATCATACGTCCCGGACGCCGAGGGTCGGGCAGCAAAGGGAAGTCAATTTCCAGTTCGTCCTTCTCCAGAATCCCTGCCAAGACTGCATGGTAAATTTTCTCAACCCGGCGGTACTCAAACTGTAGGCTCAGTGCCCGATGCACCTCGGGCGTGCGGGCCAAAAGCATTACTCCGCTGGTGTTCTTATCGAGCCGATGGACAATGTACACTTTGCCCATCTTTCGCTCCAAGAACGCACGCACCGTCGGCGCCTCCTTCTGGAAGCGGTCTGGGATACTGAGCATTCCCGGTGGCTTATTGACCGCAACGAGGCTTTCGTCGCAGTAGAGAATCGTCACGTGGCCTCGTGGGGCTTCCATATCTCTCCGGTAGCGGCTCGGTACGTATTCCACAGGAGCATGGCAATTGTCATTGGGCCGACACCGCCGGGCACTGGAGTGATGGCGGAGACTTTGGGGAAGACCTCTTCAAAGCGGACATCGCCTACCAGGCGCTCTTTCCCGCTCACGGAGTCCACTACGCGGTTGATTCCTACATCAATGACGACGGCGCCTTCCTTTACATGCTCTGCCCCAATAGCACCGGCAACTCCCATAGCAACGATGAGAACATCTGCCTGGCGGGTGAAGGGACGTAAATCCGGCGCCCCCGTATGGCAGACGGTGACGACGGCATTGGCATCTGGAGTCTTCTGCAGCAGCAGATTCGCCACCGGCTTCCCCACAATGTTACTGCGCCCGACCACAACCACGTGCTTGCCCGACAGCGACCCTACGTAGCGGCGGAGAAGCTCCCTGATGCCCGCCGGCGTACATGGAACGAAACCCGGTAGCCCTATGACCAAACGCCCGACATTCTCCGGATGGAAACCATCCACGTCCTTACAAGGGTCAATGCGGAGGAGCACCTCCTGCTCATCAATGTGGCGCGGAAGGGGCAGTTGCACTAAGATGCCGTGCACATCCTCCCGCTCATTCCAGCGCTCAATGTACTCCAACACTTTCGTCTGCGGCGTGTCGGCGGGCAGATGTTCCACGATAGAGAAAAACCCGACTTCCTGGCATGCCTTTGCCTTGGAACGGACATAGACATGTGAAGCCGGATGATCTCCGACGAGCAATAACGCCAGACCCGGCCGGATTCCCCGCTCCTGCCAGAGCCGCTCGACCGCCTGGCGTAACTGCGCCCGCAATTCCGCCGCAACGGATTTTCCATCAATGAGCGTTGGCATTCCCTACCGTGCTCTCCCACTGTTCCACCAAGCACTGCCACAGACGACGGAGCTGAACGAGCAACCCCACGTTATGAACCCGAATGATAGAAGCTCCGCTGTCCAGCAACAAAGCATGCAAGAGGGCTGTTGCACAATCCCGCTGCCGCGGCTCCTCAATGCCTAACGTCTTTCCCAAAAACGACTTCCGCGAGATTCCCAAAAGGAGAGGGACTCCCAGCTCCAAGAACTCCCGATGTCGCCGCAGAAGCTCCCAATTGTGCTCGACCGTCTTCCCAAAACCAATGCCCACATCGGCAATCAATTGCTGAACTCCAAGCGAGCGGGCATACACAATACGCTCTTGCAAGAATGCTTTGACCTCCGCTACGACGTCCTCGTAGCGAGGATTCTGTTGCATTGTCTGCGGTGTCCCCTGCATGTGCACGAGAACAAGCGGAATATCCCGGGCAGCCGCCAGCTCGCCAATGCGCGGATCAAAACGCAGGGCACTAATGTCATTGAGCATCGTTGCTCCTGCGGCAACCGCAGCGGCAGCAACCTCATACTTCGTTGTGTCTACTGAAAGCGGGATTGTTGGATGGCATTGCCGAATTCCCTCTATCACCGGAATCACACGGCGCAACTCCTCCTCCACCGGCACAGGTTCTGCCCCTGGACGGGTACTCTCCCCGCCGACGTCTATAATATCGGCTCCCTGCTCAATGAGCTCCAGAGCATGCTCAATTGCCGCCTGCGGTTCAGCATACAGTCCCCCATCGGAGAAGGAATCCGGTGTCACATTTACAATGCCCATGATTTGGGGAAATTGCCGACGCATCGCCAAGCTCCTGGATTCATCTGCTGTATAGACGAATATGCTCCCTGCCGTCCCAATGCGTGCCTCCCAGAGGCTAAAAGCATTGCATCTCCCAATCATCGGCTACCGTAGGCGGCGAACCCGCATCTCCACTTTCTCCAGCGGATTATCCCGGGCATCCCGTGGTACCTGGGCAATTGCATCCACGACCTCCATCCCACGAACCACCTGCCCGAAGACGGTATATTTCCCATCCAGCTGGGGCAGATCCACCAGGCAGATGAAGAACTGCGAGGTTGCGCTGTTGGGATCGGCAGCGCGGGCTGCCGAGACAATACCACGCTTATGCGACAGATGGTTAAACTCTGCCGGAATCCGGCGCTGCGAAGGGTCGCCATATCCCCAGGTCTCCCTGGGCTTGTTCTTAGAATTCGGATCCCCTCCCTGAATCACAAACCCTGGCACCACCCGGTGGAATGCCGTTCCATCGTAGAAACCGATTCGGACAAGACTATCAAAGTTCGCACAGTGAAGCGGGGCAACCTCGGGAAACAGCTCAATGACAATTTCCCCAAGCAGGCGACTGCCCTGAGTTACCGTCAGAGCATAGCGGGGACGTTCAGCAGCTTCGGCTTTCTGGGCTTCCGGTACGGTTGAGCGACAGGCAGCACTTCCCAGCAACGCTAGAACAAACCATCCTAGCGTCATCCTCGTGTTCCTCCATGTGAGACTTGACGAACCTTGACTGAGCGAATAACCACCGGAGTCTTCGGAGTCCCATCCTCCGGGCCGAAAGGACCAGGCTCTATGGGCACGTTGGCAATCTTGCGAACTACTTCCATGCCTTCCAGCACACGCCCGAAAATAGTATAGGCTCTCGGCAAGTTCACCGCCCGCTCCAGGCAGATGAAGAACTGGCTGGTATTCGTATTCGGTCCGCGATTTGCCATCGCTACGGTGCCCAGTTGATAGCCCATGCGATAACTTGGAGCCTCAGGGTTGAGTTCGTCTTCAAACTCCCGTCCATAAATGCTCACCCCTCCCGTTCCCCAAAGAGCCCGTTTCTGAGGGTCCTTCGTGAGGGGATCGCCAGCCTGGACGACGAAGTTGCGGGCAACCCGATGGAAGAGGACACCATTGTAGACACCGCGGCGAGCCAATTCAACGAAGTTGCGGACTGTCTTCGGGGCATCCTTGCCATAGAGCCCTACCGTAATGCTCCCGAAGTTTGTCTCCAGCACAGCAATGTGGGTTATAACCGGGGTATCCGGAGGCGGAGGCTCCGTCTTCTGAGGGGCCGCCTGCAGCGGAGCCGCCAACGTATCCACCTTCAGCTGTGAGTGCACTTCCCTTCGCTGGCATGCGCTCGCCAGCATGAGCATCCCAAGTACGGCTGTCCATAGCATCGGTGCAAAGCCCTACGGGTGAGACATTAACGATACCAGCCCAATTGCGCCCGCAACGATGAGCCTGTAGACGATAAAGAGCCAGAGCGTATGCGTTCTCAAGTAGCCGAGGAGAAAGGCGATCGCCCCATAGCTACTCACCCACGCTGCTATGAAGCTTATTCCCAGCATCTGCCAGGAACCGATCGAGAGAGGTCGGCAGAGGAGCTCCCTCAGCTCCAGCAATCCACTGGCAGCAATAGCGGGGATGCCTAGAAGGAAGGAAAACCGTGCCGCTTCCTGCCGTGACAAGCCTACAAGCATGGCCGCTGCAATTGTGGAACCGGAACGGGAACTCCCAGGCACCAATGCCAACACCTGCGCCAGTCCGATAAGCAAGACCTCATACCAACGGAGCTGTGTGAAGCTCCGCTCCCTCCTCCCTCCCCACTCCGCCCCCGCCATCAGCAGGGACACACCCGTCAGAGCTGCGGCAATCACAAGTGGTTCCTTCGTCACCGGCCCCTCAATGAGCGGCTTCAGTACAATTCCGGCCACCCCAATTGGAAGGCTTGCCAGCAGGAGAGCCCAAAAGAGGCGTTGCCCAGAGCCGTCAGCCCGGACCCCGCTCAGTTCCTGTCCCATCTGGATCAGCTCAGCACGGAAGTACCCGACGAGCGCGGCCAGGCTCCCAAGCTGAATACTGGCCAGAAACCCCGTCCACTGCTGCGCCATCTGTTGAGGCTGCATCCCCAAGAGCATCCCGAAGAGAGTCACGTGGGCGGTACTGCTAATCGGTATAAACTCGGTCACCCCCTGGACAATCCCCATCAAGAGCGCCTGCCACGCACTCATCTGCCCTCTGCCACTTTAACAAACTACAAAGATAGCCACACTGCACCCAGTCTGCCCTGCGGGGATGCGCCCTCCCCCGCCGACCCACCCAAGGAAGCAACAGAAGCCACCCAACCTTCGCTTAGCAGAGCAAGCGATTCTTGTTCGTAAGTTTGCTGTCTTGTGTGGACATGTGCCATTTCTCCTGCCGGCACTGCATGAGTTACCCCTTCGCTGAAATTGAACCCAAGTGGCAGCAGTGGTGGGAAGAGCAAGGACTCTACCGGAGCTCCGAGCGCCCGGGGATTCCGAAATTCTACGTACTGGACATGTTCCCCTATCCCAGTGCAGCAGGACTCCACATCGGGCACCCCGAAGGCTACACCGCCACGGATATCGTTGCCCGCTACAAGCGCATGCGCGGATACAATGTGCTCCATCCTATGGGCTTTGACGCCTTTGGCTTGCCGACGGAGCGCTATTCCATGCAGACGGGAATCCATCCCCGGATCGCTACCGAACAGAACGTTGCGAACTTTCGCCGCCAACTCAAAATGCTGGGATTCAGCTACGATTGGTCGCGCGAGATCATCACCACAGACCCACGGTACTACAAGTGGACCCAGTGGATGTTCACGCTCCTGTACAACTCTTGGTATGACCCTGAACACCAGAAGGCACGCCCGATCTCCGAGCTACCGCTGCCGGCTGGGCTGACTGACCCACTGGAGCTCCAAGCCTATCAAGACCGCTATCGGCTTGCATACCTGGCAACAATGCCCGTCAATTGGTGCCCAGAATTAGGGACAGTCCTTGCAAACGAAGAGGTGGACGAATGGCGTGAAAAGGGCTATACCGTCGAGCAGCGCTCCATGCAGCAGTGGATGCTGCGCATCACCGCTTATGCTGAGCGCCTCTTGCAGGATTTGGAACTCCTGCAATGGCCAGAATCCACCCTAGAGATGCAGCGCAACTGGATTGGCAAAAGCCTTGGTGCAACCATCCTCTTCCCCGTCCATGGACATCCCGGGCTTTCCATTGAGGTTTTCACCACTCGCCCGGATACGCTGTTTGGTGCTACTTTCATCGTTTTAGCCCCCGAACATCCCCTTGTAGAGCAGCTGACAACTCCAGAGCAGCGCCCCGTCGTAGAATCTTACCGACAAGAGGTCGCACAGCGCTTGGAGCGGGAGCGCTTAGAGCAGGAGAGACCGAAAACCGGCGCCTTTACTGGCTCCTTCGCTCTTCATCCGGCCACGGGGGAGAAGCTCCCTATCTGGATTGCCGACTATGTGCTGCTCCACTATGGCACTGGGGCCATTATGGCCGTTCCGGCGCATGACGAACGTGATCATGCCTTCGCCCGCGCCTTGGGCCTGCCTATTCGCCAAGTGGTTACGCCGGTCAACGGGGATTCGTGGGACATTACCGAAGCCGCCTTTACTGCCGACGGCATCGCCTGTAACTCCACGGCAGAGGGCATCTCTCTGGATGGGCTCCCCACTCCGCAGGCGAAAGAGCGCATTCTCCAATGGCTAGAAGCAACCGGCCACGGACGCCGCTCGGTCTCGTACAAACTCCGCGATTGGCTCTTCTCGCGGCAGCGCTATTGGGGCGAGCCCATCCCTATCCTGTACTACGAGGACGGAACTCGTCGCGCTTTACAGCTGGATGAACTCCCCGTCGTGCTCCCTGAACGAGTCGCCTTTCTCCCAACGGGACGTCCTGAATCTCCCCTGGCTGCTATCAGAGAGTGGGTCTTCATCCAAGACCCTAAAACAGGAAAGCCTGCCCGCCGTGAGACCAACACCATGCCTCAGTGGGCAGGCTCCTGCTGGTATTACCTTCGGTTCCTGGATCCGCACAACGACGCCTGGTTCTGCGATCCGGAAAAGGAGCGCTACTGGATGCAACCAAATGGTGTAGACCTCTACATCGGCGGAGCTGAGCATGCCGTCTTACATCTCCTCTATGCCCGCTTCTGGCACAAGGTCCTTTATGATTACGGCTACGTTTCCACCCCCGAGCCCTTTTACCGACTCTTCCACCAAGGACTTATCCTGGGCGAAGACGGGCGCAAGATGTCCAAATCGCTCGGCAACGTCATTAACCCCGACGACATCGTGGCCCGCTACGGTGCCGATGCCCTTCGTTTGTTCGAGATGTTCCTGGGCCCCCTGGAGGCAACAAAACCATGGTCAACAAAAGGCATAGAAGGAATCGCCCGCTTTCTCAACCGCCTCTGGCGACTTATCGTGGAAGAGGACGGCAGCCTTTCCCCAAGTATCACCGACGACCCATTGACCGAAGAGCAGGAATTCCTGCTCCACAGTACAGTGAAGAAAGTGAGCGAAGACATTGAAGCCCTGCGCTTCAACACGGCAATCGCTCAGATGATGGTCTTCGTAAGCGAAGTCCAGCACATGGAGCGCCGCCCGCGTGCACTCCTGGAACCCTTTTTGCTCTGCCTTGCTCCGTTCGCCCCCCATATCGCTGAAGAACTCTGGCACCGCCTGGGACATACCGATTCCATCCATACCCAACGCTTCCCGGACTACGACCCACAGAAGGCAACACCCCGTCAAATTGAGGTTGTCTTCCAAGTCAATGGGAAAGTCCGAGCAAAGGCCCAGATTCCTTTTGGTCTCTCTGAGGAAGAGCTCCGCCGTATGGCACTGGAACACCCGAACGTTCTACGTTTCATCAGCGGTCGCTCCATCCGGCAGACGATCGTGATCCCCAACCGCCTGGTCAACGTGGTGGTAGACTAACCGCATCATGGAGTCCTTTCTCATTGGATGCCTCGTGGGATTTGCTGCAGGGCTTTTCGGTATCGGAGGTTCACTGCTGGCAACTCCGCTTTTCCGCCTCTCTGGCGTTGATCCTCTGCTGGCGTTAGCTACTCCATTGCCAGGAGTCATTCCTACCGCCCTGGCAGGTGTGCTCGCCTACCACCGACACCACCTTATCCAGTGGAAAACTGCTGCTTGGATTCTCCTCGGGGGCATCCCTACGACCATTGCCGGCGCCCTCTTAACCGACTGGATAAGCGGTCGGAGTCTAATGATTGCAACAGGGCTCCTGCTCCTCTTCGTTGGGTTCCGCTTCTTTGGGCAGTCTCTCCAAGACACCCCCGAGCAGACTCTTCCCCGCAATGCCCTTGTCCGGAATTTCCCCCTTGCTCTCATAGGCGTAGGGTTGGGGACGGGTCTCTTGAGTGGACTACTGGCAATCGGTGGGGGCATCGTCTTGGTACCTGCTCTTTCTTTGGGCTTCCGCTTGGAGTTGAAGCAAGCACTGGCAACCTCTTTGGTATGTGTGGCCGGGATGGCAGTACCGGGCACTATTGTCCACGCTTGGCTGGGACATATCAGCACCACACTGCTGCTGCCCTTTCTGCTGGGAAGCATCCCATGTGCATACGTAGGAGCATACGTTGCCATCCGCCTCTCCTCCCGTTCTCTCCGCCTGCTCTACGGCACGGCTGTTAGCGCCTTTGCTCTCTACTTCCTGTGGACGCAATGGATGGGGGGATAACCGATGCGCATCGTGTTCATGGGAAACCCGCGCTTTGCCGTTCCCAGCTTAGAAGCTCTCCACCGGGAGTTCGGAATCCACTTAGTCGTCACAGGAGCTGAAAAACCGCAAGGACGGGGCTTGCGCCTCCGACCCTCACCGGTGAAAGAGGCAGCTCTGCGGCTCGGCATCCCTACATGGGAGCCTTCCTCTCTACGGGACCCAAGCTTTGTGGAGCAATTCCGAGCGTTGGAAGCGGACTTCCTCGTAGTCATTGCCTTCCGCATCGTTCCCCCTGAAGTCTACGGAAGCGTCCGCCACACGGCATTCTGCGTCCACCCCAGCCTCCTGCCGAAATTCCGCGGAGCGGCACCCATCCAGTGGACAATCCTGCAAGGGGAACCCATCACGGGCGTGACCAGCTTCGTGTTGGAAGAAAGCGTGGACACGGGAGCAATTCTCCTCCAGCGTGCCGTGCCTGTCCCGGCAGAGGTCACCTTTGGCGAGCTCCATGACCTACTTATGCCCCTGGCAGCAGAGGTCGCCGTCGAAACTCTCTACGGACTCCTTAAGGGCACGGTACAGCCGAAACCTCAGGATCACACCCAAGCGACTCCTGCTCCGAAGATCCGCCCTGAGGACTGTCACATACGCTGGGACCGCCCCGCCGAGGAAGTCCGCCGTTGGATCCACGCTCTTTCCCCCGAACCAGGGGCATGGACATGGTTAGAAGGACACCGACTCCGCCTGCTCCGTGCCCGAACATCACCCGACACCTTCGCCCCGCCGGGTACCTTCCGGATGTCCGATGGACACTTCCTTGTCGCCTGTGCTCAGGGAGCCGTAGAAGTGCTGGAGCTCCAGCTTGCCGGGCGCCGTCCCCTGCGCGTTGCCGATTTCCTCCGTGGCTGGCGCGGCAAGCGGGAAGGAGTTCTGACCTAAGATTGGCGCGGAGCATCCTAAATTGCTCCAGGCAGTCTGTGCCATCAGTGTGCTGCCTTCTTCCATGGCATGGTTTCTTCGGAAAAAGCCAAACATTGAAGAAACGCAGCAGCGAGAGCTCCCCGAAGGACTTTGGGCCAAATGCCCTCGCTGCAACGCAATCCTGTACAAAAGGCAGTTGGAGGAGCATCTCTACACCTGCCCCCAATGCAGTTACCACTTCCGTATCGGGAGCCGTCAGTACATCGGCTTCCTCCTCGACGAGGGCAGCTTTGAGGAAACCCATACGGAACTCCGCTCCGAAGACCCCCTGCAGTTTGTAGACACAAAGCCCTATGCCAAGCGCCTGGAGGAGGCCTATCGCACTACGGGGTTGAACGAAGCTCTCATCACCGGCTTTGCTCGGCTGAAGGGACGTCCCCTGGTCTTCGGCTGCATGAACTTCTCCTTCATCGGCGGAAGCATGGGCTCTGTGGTAGGAGAAAAATTCCGTCGTGCTGTCGTCGATTCCCTCACCCATCGCTTTCCCCTGCTGGTTGTGTGCGCTTCTGGAGGTGCCCGTATGCAGGAAGGAGCTCTCTCCCTTATGCAAATGGCAAAGACGGCTGCGGCCCTGACAGAATTAGCGGAAGCTCGCCTCCCGTACATCACTGTGCTGACTGACCCGACCACCGGCGGGGTTACTGCCTCCTTCGCCATGCTCGGCGACATCATCATTGCCGAACCCGGGGCACTGATCGGCTTTGCAGGACCCCGGGTCATCGAGCAGGCCACCAAGCGTAAGTTACCCGAAGGTTTCCAGCGTGCTGAATTTCTTCTGGAGCACGGTTTTGTAGACTGCGTCGTCCACCGTAAACAGTTGCGCACGACGCTGGCACAGCTGTTTGACCTTCTCCTTGGCTGAAGACCATGCGCCAGGTCGTCTTGGTTGGTTTTCCGATGGACTTGGGCGCCGACCGCCGCGGCGTGGATATGGGACCTTCTGCTCTCCGAATAGCCGGTATCGCTGAACGTCTGCGGGAACTGGGCTACCGGGTCTCTGACCGCGGGGATCTTTCCATCCGTACTCAAGAGGTTGGCGAACTTTACGACCCACGGTTGAAGTACCTCCCCGAAATTACCCGTGCCTGCCGGGAGCTTGCCGATGTAGTCACAACTATCTTAGCCGAAGGGGCTCTCCCCCTGCTTCTGGGTGGAGATCACTCCATGAGCATCGGCTCCATCGCCGGTGTTGCCCGTTGGTGCCGCCAGCAGGGAAAACGTCTGGGCCTTCTTTGGATTGATGCTCATGGCGACTTGAATACCCCAGAGAGCACGCCATCGGGTAATATCCACGGGATGCCGCTGGCAGTTGCCCTAGGGTATGGGACTCCAGAACTAACCCATCTGCTTGGCTTTGCCCCTATGGCCGAGGTAGCCAACTGCGTCCTGCTCGGGGTCCGCTCCCTGGACCCCGGTGAGCGACGGCTTATTACCTCTGTCGGGCTGCGGACCTACACGATGCAGGATATTGACCGGCGCGGCATTTACACCGTTGCCACCGAGGCGGTGCAATATCTCCGCCAGCATGTGGACCACCTGCACGTCAGCTTCGATGTGGATGTGCTGGATCCCTCGGTCGCCCGCGGAGTCGGTACCCCAGTACCAGGCGGTTTAAGCTACCGAGAAGCCCATCTTTTGATGGAAACAATTGCGGAATTAGGAGGCGCTCAATCCTTAGATGTGGTTGAGGTCAACCCTATCTTGGATGACCGGAACACAAGCGCTATCGTGGCAGCGGAGATGGTGGCGTCGCTTATGGGAAAACGCATCCTGTAAGCTCTGCTGTGTGTGGCTTCTCCTCAGCCCTCTTCCATGGACTCCTTCCACCGCTGCCGTTCCGCTCCCCTCCGCCGCGCAGCAACCATCTCTGTGGCTGCTCCTTTCTGCGGAGGGAGGGATTTCTTTTCCCTGGGAAGGAGAGCAGTTCCTCCACTTCTATCGCCTCCTCACCGATGCCGAGGGCATTCCCAGCGCCTTCCTGCCCAGAACTATGCTTGCCATCGGGCTTCGCATTCCTCTCTCCCCCGCCTGGCAGCTGCGCCTCAACGTTGGGAGGCACCAGCTGGAGATGGATCACACATACCGTCAGCGCTACTCCGAGCCTCACCGCCAAGGTGAACGGGTCATCCGTGCTGTGCTATCGCTGCACTCGTTCCCGATATGGTTCGGCATGGAGTGGCATCCTTTTCAGACGGCATTCCACACCTACCTGCACGGCGCCATTGGCCTTGTGCCGAGCAAACTCTACTGGGCAGAAACGGTCTATAGCTCCGTACCGGCCGATACTCGTCTTGGTGGGGTTTATGACAACCGGTGGTCTCTCCGGCCGGGTATCCGCTTACTTGTGGGAACAACCCTCCGCTTTGATGCTGCTGTTCGTTCCTCCTTGCTAGAAAGCTTGCGCATAGAAGCCGCATATTCCTTCATTCCTCTGCGCAGGGATCTCCTGCACCCTCTCCTTCCCCAACTGTCCAATGCTCCCCCTGACCTCCCCACCACCTTCATCCTGAGCGGAAGCGCTTTGAGTTTGAGCTGTGCTGTGGTCTTGCAGCTCCCCTTCTTCTTCCCAAGCTCGCCCCACTGGCATGCAGTTCAAAAACACGGCTGAGTTACTAAGTTTGCACTGCCGAACGAAAGCAAGCTGATCCATGCTCCAGATTACCGTTACAGCACGCCACTTCAAGGCTCCCGAAGAGCTCCACACAGCCATAGAACAGGAACTCCAGAAACTCCGTCGCTTCTATCCAGGACCGCTGAAAGCCCACATCGTGTTGGAGGAAGAGCGCGGCTTCAAACACGTAGAAATCCTGCTGAATGCCGACGGGGAAGAATTCGTCGTCAAGGAAAAAGGCGATTCCTATATTGCCGCTCTCAACCGAGCCGTTGACATCTTGGTCCGCCAACTTCGGAAGCAGAAGACCCGGCGCCAAGGCCGGTAGAACAACGGCGCATAAAGCAATGGGTGCGAAACATCCCTCGAGCCGCCTCCGTGCCGGCTTCCTCTGTCTGAGCCTAGCCTTCTTTGGGATAGCCTGTGGGACAAGAGGAGCTGATTTCTCCCTGGAGGGAGTGGATACTACAAAACCCGTCTCTGGAGACTGGGTTATCATCCACATCCTTTCCGACCCCGAAAGCCTCAACCCGCTGACGGCAAACGACGCCACAAGCCAAGAGATTTACACGCACATTTTTGAATCCCTCCTCTTCCAAAACCCGCAAACACTCGAGCTGGAACCCAATATCGCTGAAGCTTTGCCCGAGATATCTGCCGACCATCTGACCTATCGCTTCCAACTCCGGAAGACCGTCCACTTTTCCGATGGACATCCACTCACCAGCGCCGATGTTCTCTTCACCTTTAAGGCCGTTAAAAACCCGTACATCATTGAAGCCGCTGCCCTGCGCAATTACTATGATAACGTCGCCGATGTCCAAGCGCCCGACCCATACACCGTCGTCATCCGTATGCGGGAACCATACTTCCTTGCGGACTATTTCCTCGGTGGACTTCCCATCCTGCCGAAGCATGTCTTGGATCCGCAGGGACTCACAGACCGGTACACCATTCCGGAAACCAACGATACCGCCGCGGCAGCACGGAACCCAGCCTTACAAGAGTTTGCTACCTGGTTCCGCGCCCCCGAGCGTTCCCGAAGCCCTCGCTATCTTATTGGCAGCGGTCCATACCAACTAGAGGAATGGCGGACAACGGAGCTGATCCGTCTGCAGCGCAACGAACGGTACTGGAATGGGGATACAAATCCATGGACCCGACGCTACCCGACACACATTGTCTATCGGGTCATCAGCGAGCGCACCAGTGCCTTGAGCGCTCTGAAAAATCAGGACATTGACTTCATGAGCTACATCCCCCCTAAGCTCTTTGAGGAAATGCTGGACACGACCGCGGTTCCCTATCTGCGCAAGGTCACCTACCAGCAGACCAGCTACACGTATATCGGCTGGAACCTCCGTCGCCCCTTGTTCGCCGACCGCCGAGTCCGCCAGGCGCTCTCGCACTTAGTCAACCGCGAGGCGCTCATCCGTACGATCATGCTCGGATACGCCCACCCTGTGGAAAGCCCAATCTACCCGGGACGCCCCGAGTACGATAGCACCTTGAAACCTTACGAATACAACCCCGAACGTGCCCGCCAACTCCTGACCGAAGCCGGATGGCGTGACTCCGATGGGGACGGCGTCTTAGACAAAGAAATCGGAGGAAAGCGCGTCCCCTTTGAGTTTACGTTCCTCATCAACGCAGGAAACGAAATCCGAGAAAACATCGCCGTCCTCCTGGCAGATGAATTCCAGAAAGTCGGCATCCGCGCTCGAGTCCAGAAGCTGGAATGGGCAACCTTCCTCCAGCAGATCCGCTCGCACCAGTTTGACGCCACAATCCTGGGCTGGGTCGCAGACCCAATTCCTAGCGATCCGTACCAAATCTGGCATTCTTCGCAAGCCTTCAATCGCGGCTCCAACTACGTCGGCTTCATTAACAAGCGGGTGGACGAACTGCTGGAGAAGAACCGTCGTGAATTTGACCCCAACAAGCGCCTTTCTTACATGCGAGAGTTCCAACGCATTATCCACGAAGAGCAGCCCTATACCTTCCTGTGGTCGCCCGACTATCCAGCAGCATACCACCGTCGCTTCCAGAACGTGCACTTCTATCCCGTACGGCCTGGCTACTGGGCAAATACGTGGTGGGTACCTCTCCCGTTACAGCGTTATCGGGAGAGCTGAATCATATGGGCTTCCACATGTGTCGTGTCCTGTGGGGAAAGCATGACGCGGCACCAACTGCAAGAACTCATCGCCGGAGGCGAATCGCAAACGGTTGAATTCAAGCGACGCTTCACCTCCCCGGAAAAGATTGCCAAAGAGTTGTGCGCTTTTGCTAACACCCAAGGTGGCTACCTCATCCTGGGGGTGGATGACGATAGGACAATCGTGGGTGTCGGGAGCGAGAAACAGGAAATTGAGTTGGTCACGCTCGCCTGCTCTCTGTACATTGACCCTCCACTGGACGTCGAAGTATGGGTGGTGACCACAGAGGGCAAAAAGGATGTCGTCGTCGTCCACGTTGCTCCCAGCCCAAAGCGTCCACACCGAGTGCTCATTCCAGGACACCGCCAAGGCTTTGCTCCGGTCTTCATCCGCTACCAAGACCAATCCGTCCTTGCCAGCCGCGAGATGGTGCACCTCTTATCGGCCCAACGTCCCGATGCCCCACCGGTAACCGTCACAATCGGGCGCCGAGAACGAGCGCTTTTTGAATTCTTGGAGCGCCATGGCAAGATCACTGTGGCTGAATTTGCCCGCCTGGTCAATATCTCCCGCCGTCGCGCCGGACAAATCCTGGTCCGCCTGACCCGAGCCGGCGTCCTCCAAATCCACGTTGAGGGCACGAGAAACTACTTCACCCTAGCCGCCCCCTAAGTCCTCCTGTGGTGAACTCCCTCTAGAACAGGAAGCAAAATGACCCGCCCCTCCACACGGCAAGATCGGATACAAATGCGCATGCCAGCGCCGATCCTGACCGTGCGGCGTGACGCTGCGTTCGGCGACCAGCGACCGTGAGATCTCATCAATCAGCTCGGAGGGCACAGGCTCCCGGGATGGGTTGACCAGTTCCACCTTGACCACACCCATTAGCGGGTAATCCAGGTGTTTTTGCTCTCGTAGCCGCACATACCAGAAGACGACCCTGCCTCCCTGCGCGCTGAAGACGGCAGTGCGATGCTCAGCTTGCAGGTCGGCGAGCAACTTGTAGATCGAAC
>JAUQPL010000008.1 GCA_030550395.1 Bacteroidota bacterium
ATGACCTTGGTGCGGTAAAACTATTCCCCAGCGGCAACAGTGGTGGGGCAGTGCTTGAACGGCACTGCCCCATTTTCTTTTAGATGCTGAAAGGAGGTTCCCTCACTCTTTCAACAGCTTTCACTCTTTCAACAGCTTTCCCAGATACTTCTCCCCTGCACCGTCCTAAAGTCAGAGCACCAAATTTGAGCCCTCGTGTGTAATTTTGTGATGCTAATTTGGACTAAGTTTAATCAATCAAGCCCTTGGGATGTGCCGGGTAGGATACTTCGGGGTTGGGGTAGGGTTCTTTACTGGGGTGGCAGTGTTTGGACAGTTAGACACTGGGCGGACGTATCAAGTCCCAGAAATTCAAGTGGTGAAGCGGCAGAACCGGGAGAGTTTCAGTGGGAGCTACGTCTGGATAGCGCCGCAGCGATATGAGCAGCTCCACGCGACGAGCATAGAGGAGGTTTTGCGGACGGTACCTGGGGTGTTTGTTCGGCTAGAGGATGGGTTAGGGTTGCGCGTAAATATTGGGATTCGTGGGCTACCACCGTCACGGAGTGAGAAAGTCCTGCTGTTGGAAGATGGAATCCCGATAGCGCCGGCACCGTATGGGTATCCGGAGTTGTATTACCATCCGCCTTTGGATCGGATCCAGGGTGTAGAGGTAGTGAAGGGAGGGGCACAGGTACTATATGGACCGCAGACGATCGGTGGAGTCATCAACTACGTGACGGCAATTCCTTCACGTGAGCGGCGGTGGCGGGTGCGGGCGTCCGTGGGGACGCGTCGGTATGGGAGTATTTACGGTCTCTATAGCGCTTTGGCTCCGGAAGGATCGGGTGTTCTCCTGGAGGGGCTGTACAAGCAGGGTCAGCTCAACCGAGAGAACACAGGTGTTCGGATTGGCGATATTGTCCTGAAGACATGGGTCCGCCCTGCCGCAGCGCATCGGTTATTGTTCAAGGTAAACGTCTACGATGAAGTATGTCAGGCGACGTATGCGGGATTGACACAGGCGCAGTTTGAGGAGAATCCCTACCAGAATCCGTTCCCCCACGACACATTCTTCGTTGAGCGTTATGCAGGGCAGGTTCGGTGGGAATGGGAGCTGCCGCAAGGGGGTGTATCTGTGACGGGTTATGGTACCTATCTGCAGCGGGATTGGTGGCGGCAGGGGAGTCTGGTGCGGCGGCGGACGGCCGACGGGCGAGATACCCTGGTTTCTGCCGATAATAGTGCCGATCCGGGGAACGAGCCGGGGGTGCGAGCGATTCCTGATCCGGGGCGGGCGGATGGGAGATTGCGCCGGTACTGGTTCGCTGGCGTGGAGGGACGGTGGCAGCAGAGTATCCAGACCGGAGAGGTTTTCCACCGACTCACTGTAGGGGCTCGGGTCCACGGGGAGCGACAGCACCGATATCAGATTCGGGCGACTTCCGCTATCGGGCGTACGGGGGCGATCGTAGAAGACAATTGGCGATGGGGACGGGCTCTTGGGGCGTATGTTCAGGAGCAGCTTTTCTGGCGGCGATGGGTGCTGACGGCAGGGATACGAATGGAGCTCATCCACTATCGGCGTTTGAATGTCCTGGGACAGAATGGTCTTGGTGCCGCTGGGCAGAGCCAATTCTGGACATTGATTCCGGCGATAGGACTTGTGCTTATTCCTGCAGAGACATGGAGAGTCTTTGCGGGGCTTCATGCCGGTTTTGCTCCACCACGGGTGGAAGATGTCATTGACAACAGTGGAGGTGTCACGGAGTTGGAACCCGAGCGGAGTTGGAATTGGGAGCTGGGAGTTCGGGTGCAGCCCATATCGGGGCTCAATGTCGAGATTGTTGGCTTCTGGCTGGACTATCGCAACCAGATTATCACCGCAACCCTTGCGGGCGGTATAACCAGCGCATTGACCAATGCAGGGCGGACGTCACACCAAGGGATAGAGGTCATGGTAGAAGCGGATGCACAGCAGCTTTTCGGTGGTCCCGATGTGCGATTGTTCGGCAGCGCAACGTGGTTACCGGTGGCACGGTATGAGGGGAATCGGTACAGCATCCTGGAGCCGACGGTGCGCATTACGGGACACCGGCTTCCCTATGCTCCGGAGTATCAGCTCTCGGCAACGCTGCAGTGGAAGCCCTGGAGCTTTCTCCTTCTGCAGGGGGTGCTCACTTCCGTTGGAGCACAGTTTGGGGATGATTTGAACACGGTAGAAGGAACTCCCAATGGGCGCCAGGGTCGTTTGTCCCCGTTTACGGTGGTGGACGGCACTGTGGAGTGGCAGCTCCCTTCTTGGGGAGTGAATTTCGTCTTGTCGGCGAAGAATCTCCTCAACCGTGTGTATATCGCTGATCGGAGTCGGGGTCTCCTGCCCGGGATGCCGCGCATGGTGCAGGTGGGCATAGAGTGGCAGCGCTGAGGAGGTAAGGGGGTTCTTAATTTTGCGTCGCTTCGGTGAAAAGGCTAGAAGGTGAGCGTGTCTGGGATTAGCGAAGCGGTGGTAGAGCAGGGGCTTTTCCCGGAGGAACTCCAGGGCAGAGTGAGGGGACTTCCGCCTCTCCTCAAATGGGCTGGTGGGAAGCGCTGGCTTGTGCCCGTTTTGGCGCCGCTGTGGCGTTCACATGCCCACCGACGCTGGGTGGACCCATTCTGTGGAGGCCTGGCGCTTCCCCTGGCGCTCGGCCCTGAGCGGGCACTGCTCAACGACATTAACCCGCATCTTATCAACTTTTACCGCCAGGTACAGCAGGGGCTCCGCCTCAGCTTGCCTATGGCCCCTGAGCGGGGACTTTATGAGGCCTATCGGAAGCGCTTCAATGAGCTGATTCGCGAGGGCAAGACATGGACTCAAGAGGCGGCGCAGCTTTTCTACTACCTGAACCGGACTGGCTACAACGGGCTGTGTCGCTTCAACCGAAAGGGGGAATACAATGTGCCCTTTGGGCGTTACAAAAAGGTAGAGTATGCGCGCGATTTCCAGCCCTACCAGCTCCTCATGCGGGAGTGGGAGTTTTGTTGTGGCGATTTTGAAGAGGTGAGGTTAGAAAGCGATGACTTTCTCTACGCCGACCCGCCCTACGATGTAGAGTTTCGGCAGTACACTGCTGAAGGCTTCTCTTGGGAAGACCAACTCAGGCTGGCTGAATGGCTCTACCGACACCGAGGGCCCGTCGTTGTTTCGGGACAGGCAACGGAGCGCATTGTTCAGCTATACGAAAGGTTGGGGTTTCGCTTGCGCTTTGTCCGGGGACCTCGCCTGATAAACTGCACGGGTGATAGGACACCGGCGGTTGAAATGATAGCCGTACGCAATCTGTAGGCCATGGCAGCGTGCAATACCACTACAGGCAAGGTGCTGGAAGAGATGATTGAGCCGGTACTGCGAAGAGCCGGATACCACTACGTCGCTCAGTATCCCGTTGGCCAAAGGCCCGATGGAAAGCCATATCGGGCAGATTTGGTGATTCTTGAGCCGCGTAGGATTGTGATTTCCCTCAAGTGGCAGCAGGTGGGTGGAACAGCGGAGGAGAAGGTGCCTTTTGAACTCATGACTCTTGCATACCTGGTCCACCAAGGGAAATGCGAGAAAGCCTATCTAGTTCTGGGGGGAACAGGGTGGAGTCCTCGGTTAAGAGAGTTCTACTTGAGGGGTGGTGTGCGGCAATTTTTTGTTCTGCCGAGTGAGGTGGAATTGGTATCGCTGGAAGACTTCGTTGCCCAGGTTAATAAAGGTGGGTTGTAGGCATGGCAAGCGGGACACTGTTCCGGAAGCCTTTGGAGCGATGCGCTATCTCAGGTAGGGGAGTAGGTGGGCTCATTGTAGGCATAGCCATGGTGGTTGGGGAGGGGATAGGGCAGGAGAGGGCAAGGGGAAAGGAGCTGGAATTATCGGAGTTACTTCGTCATCCGGCGCGGGTTACAGCGGAGATTATCACGAAGACGGGGTGTTCCCTGGGGCGATATGAGGCGCTGCCAGTCTGGAGAGTAATAGCCCCGTTTGTAGACGGGATACCGAGGACAACCCAGCAGACAATGGTGTTGGTTTTCACGGCTGCCGATGGTTCGCAGACGGTGTTGAGCATGGCGGAGGTAATGCCACCGGTTCCTTTGCCGCCTCTTCTCCTTTTGCGTCGTGTCGAAGGGGGGATTGGAGATACCGTGCGCGTGCCTGTCCGAGGGGGAAGGGTTGACATATCCCTTGTTGAGCAAGCGGTGGCGCCAGCGGTGCGTCTTCGGTATCGGTTGCAGGCGGTGCTCCCGAGGGAGCCAGAGTTTCGCTTCCCAGTGCTAGTGGTGGGTGCGGATGTGGAGCCTTTGCGGTGGCTTCCCAGTGTCGTACGTGTGGACATAGTAGAACCTTTTCAGGGACAGGCCCGATGAAGGTGCCGTTGTGGAAAATCGCCCATGCCCGCAGTGGCGATAAAGGCGATGCCGTTAACTGTGGTGTGATTGCCTATCGTGCCGAGTGGTATCCTGTGTTACGGGACTATCTGACGGCTGAGCGGGTGAAGGAGTACTTCACCGGAATCTGCTTCGGCCCGGTAGAGCGATATGAGCTGCCGAACCTGTGGGCATTGAATTTCGTGCTGCACAACACCTTAGGAGGTGGGGGAACAGTGTCGCTCAAGTTGGACTCCCAGGGCAAGACGATTGCTTCGGCAATGCTGATGCTGGAGTTGGACATCCCTGATGAGCTTGTCCATCGGTTGGGAATCCCCACAGAATGAAGGCGGAGCTATTGGCTCGGTCGCCGCAGGCGATTCGGCGGATGTTTGCGGAATTGGCGCCATATTACGACTGCTCCAACACGCTCTTGAGTTTTGGGGTTCACCATTGGTGGCGCTGGAAAGCCGTGCATCTTTCAGGGGTACGGGAGGGGATGTCTGTACTGGATTGTGCCACGGGGACTGGGGACTTTGCCCTGGCGTTTTGGCGGCGCGTGGGTCCGAGTGGACGAGTGGTGGGTGTGGATTTCTGTGAGGCAATGTTGGAGCGTGCTCGGCAGAAGGCGCAGCGCCGAGGAGTGCCGATCCAATTGATACGTGCGGATTGTCTTGCGCTGCCCTTTGCGGAAGCAACCTTTGACGTAAGTGGTATTGCCTTCGGAATTCGGAATGTCCAAGACTGCGGAGCGTGCCTACGCGAGATGGCGCGCGTAGTGCGACCCGGCGGAAGGGTAGTCGTCCTTGAGTTGGGACAGCCAAAGGGAGTGCTGCGGAGTGTCTATGCGCTCTATAGCCGGTATTGGATTCCCCTGTTCGGTGAGCTATTTGCCCAGAACCGAAGAGCGTATGAGTATTTACATGCCTCCTCGGCAAGTTTCCCATCGGGACAGGAGTTTGTAGATATGCTGCAGCAGCTTGGGGTGTTTCGGGAGGTGCGAATGTACCCGTTCACGGGGGGTATCGCGTGGTGTTATGTGGCAACGGTGGTCTGAGGAGATGGGGCGGGAGGAACTGGCGCGGGAGATTGTCAAGGTTGCATACCGAAGGGGACAGTTTCAGCTCCGCTCAGGACAGTGGAGTCAGGAGTATGTGGACAAGTACCAGTTTGAGGCACGTCCGCAGCTATTGCGGGCTCTCGGAGAGCTTATTGCTGCACAGCTTCCAGCGGAGACGGAGGTTATTGCCGGTGTGGAGCTAGGAGGGATACCTTTGGCGGTAGCCGTCAGCCTTGCCAGCGGGATTCCATGCGCGTTTGTGCGCAAGCAGGCGAAGGAGTACGGGACGCAGCGCCGTAGCGAGGGATATCCTGTGGCGGGACGGAAAGTTGTCCTTGTGGAGGATGTGGTGACCACTGGTGGACAGCTGCTCGCTGGAATTGAAGCTCTGCGGGCGGAAGGTGCCCAAGTGTTACTGTCTATCTGCATCGTGGATCGCCAGCAAGGGGCAGCGGAACGGCTTCAGTCTCTGGGAGTCCCCTTCCGGGCACTCTTTACACTGGCGGAACTAAAGGTGTTAGCGGACCGTTCTTCTGAGGCAGATGTGGTATAGGTGCTTGTTGAACCGCGTTCGGGAGGGACCCATGAGGCATGCTGCAGTAATCGCTCTTGGAGTTCTGTGGTTGCTCGGGTGCGCGAAGGAAGAGACACCGACGCAGCCGAGCCGAGACTCTACAACGGTGCAAGAGCGTACAATCCGCAACCTCTGGGTAGACACAGCCCAGGGATATGCCCTATTGGACTTTGAAAGTGGGGATACTGTCTCGGCATCCCTTCGGCAGACAGAGCAGTGGGATCTGATGCTTCCGGCGCTCACGCCGGCAACGCGAGCGCTGAATATCTTCCTCAACTCTGGAACAGTTAACTCGGTGGGGAAGACGCTAGGTGTTGTGGTCAATGTTCCGTACGACCAACTGGAGCAGGCTCCGCCCGATGATCAACTCCGGCGGGATGATACCAGTGCTGCCAACCGGGTGATTTCGCCCTCGCTCACGGGGGATGGACTCTTTGTGTACAACTTCCAGACGCATACGCTCACCCCATTGCCGAAGACGCTCGTGCTCAAAACGCGCTCGGGCAAGTACGTCAAAGTCCAGTTCGTAAGCCTGTACAAGGACGCTCCTGCGCAGCCTAATCCATTTGACTTGGGCTATTGGACGATCCGGTATACGGTAAGCAGCGTTCGCTCGTTTCGGTAGAAGGCTACCGTAGAGGAGGGCGCAGGAGTTTTATGCTGGTGGCCGCGCTCCACCGAGTCTATGGGGGGTAGCGTCTTGCTTTGCCTCTTGTGACAGCCAAGGCTTAGAGGCGTAGCAGAAAGTTACAACTGCTCCAGCTCCGCTTGGAGGCTCTGGTAGCGGTAGAGGCGGGCATAGAATCCTTGACGCTGCAAGAGTTCCGTATGGGTTCCCTCTTCAACCACAACACCATCGCTGAGCACCACGATGTGATTGGCGAGGGAGAGGCTAGAGATGCGGTGAGCGATGAGGAGAACGGTGTGTTTGGGGACAAGAGCCCGGATCTGTTCCTGAATGGCGGTCTCCGTAGCACTGTCAACCGAGGAGAGGGCGTCGTCCAGGACGAGGACAGGGCTGTTGAGGAGCAGCGCACGGGCGATTGCCAACCGTTGGCGCTGTCCACCGGAGAGCGTGACACCGCGTTCGCCCACAAGGGTAGCGTAGCCGTTCGGCAATCGTTCTACGTCTGGATGGAGGGCTGCCCAGCGGCTGGCACGGAGGACGTCGTCGTGGCTGGCGTTAGGAGCCCCAAAGCGGATGTTATCGGCAATGCTCAAGGAGAAGGCGAAGGGGTCTTGGGGCACAACCGCAATAGCGGCGCGCAAAGTTTCCAGGGGATACTCTCGAATATCCCGTCCATCCAGGAGGATACAGCCGTCGGTGACATCATATAGCCGGGTCAGCAATGCCACCAACGTGCTTTTCCCGCTCCCGATTGGACCAGTAATACCAACAATGCTGCCGGCGGGGATATAGAGATGGACGCCTCGCAGAGTCCATGGACGGTTTTCTGCATATCGAAACCAGACATTGCGGAATTCAATCGTTCCTCGGATCTGGGTGAGGCGGATGGATAGGCGTCCGGTATCCGGTACATCGGGGGCTTGCTCCATGAGGTGGCGAAACCGCTGGGTGGAAGCCGCTGCTCGTTGCACGATGTTGGTGATCCAACCCAGAGCAGCGAAGGGCCAGATGAGCTCATTGGTGTAGAGAAAAAATTGCGTAAGCTGTCCTGCGCTGAGAGTCCCTTGCATCAGGCGGAAGCCTCCGTAGCCCAAGACAATGAGCTGCACCACGCCGACCAGTAGCATCATTGCTGGTGAAGAGAGCGCCTGGAGGCGTCCCAGGTGAAGGTTGCGCCGCATGTATTCCCGGCTCAGCTCTTGGAAGCGTTGCTTTTCGGCCTCTTCGGCCCCGTAGGCGCGCACGACTCGGATGGCGGAATAACTTTCCTGGGCGTGTCGGGTCAGTTCGCCGAAGTGTTCTTGCACCGTTGTGAAAACAGCGTGGACGCGCCGGCCAATGACGTAGGTGATGACTCCGGCAAAGGGGAGCGGCAGCAGAGCCAGGACGGTCATAGGAAGGTCCAGCGTGAGCATGAACAGGAGAGAGAAGAGAAGAGCCATGGCGGTGTTGAGTCCGTACATGATTGCAGGACCCAGGAATTCCCGAATGGAGGGGATGTCATTCGTTGCGTACGCCATAAGCTCTCCGATGGGGTGGGTATGGAAAAAGCGTGCTGAGTGGCGTTCAAGGGTGCGCATGAAGTCGTTGCGTAGTTCATACTCCAAGATTCGGGAGACGACGATGATAGTCTGGCGCATCAGGAAGGTTAGGAGTGCACCCAGCAGAGTCAATCCCAAGATGGTTCCTAGATTGAGCAGGAGACCTTCCGTCGGGAGAGTTCCTGCAATGATGCGGTCGACCGTCTGCCCCACAATCCGCGGAGTGATGGCCCAGGAGAGATTTGCTCCCACCACACAGAGTGCGCCCAGAAGCAGTCGGAGCCAATATCGGCGGAGGTATGGCGATAGCCAGAGAAGCTCACGCATTGTATCGGCTCTGTTACCTGGAAGTCCGGTATACGAACACAAGGCCACTGTAGTGCGGCAGGGAGAGATACAAGTCATCTACAGGTATGAGCCTCACGCTTCGTGATGGCAAATCTCATTTGTCAGGGTATGGGCAGGAAATTTGTTCTCAGCATGTTGAGTGCTTCGGAGAGCGAAATGACAGGGGGTGCAGGAACCACAGGCGGGGAATGGATTCCCTTCGGTGCCCCTTTTCCGGCTCTTCTTGGATGATGTCATGTTGCTGCTCTTTGCTGGAGTGGCCATTTATGCAGTCTCCTATCTCGTCTGGGGCATCATGGGGATCAGTTCCGTGCCACCGTTTCCGGAGGAGCCCAAACAGCAAATTCAACAGGGAGTTGGTCGATCATGAGATTTGCTACCACCGGCTGAGGGATGGTACGAGGCACGTGTTGCTTGGGATGAACGGGGGTGGGTGACAGTGGCGACTATTGTCTGCTTGTGTCTATTTTTTGGATGATCGGCTGGCACGTTTACGGGCAGCAGAATTCTTCCAGCATTTCCTATCGGATTGCGCCCGGTGAATACATGCAGCTCCACTTGGCGTGGGTGGAGCGGTAATAAGATTGGTGAGGAAAATGGAGTTCCCGTCGTTGCCCCTCCGCCAGGTAGCGACATCCTGATGCTTGCCCAAATGTGGCGCTGAGCCCCTGTGCTGGTGCTGCAGAAAGGACAGGGATGCGCGGTCTATCTGACATCAGTGGACTTGTTGCACGGTTTTTCGCTGCAACTGGTAAGCATGAACTTCATGGTGCATCCGGGGTGCAGTTCTACTATGGAGTACCGCTCTCCTGCTTCGTAATGGCGGTGATCTTCCTTACCCGGAGTGGTCGGGAATTAGGGTGGGCGATTGTGCCGCACGAAGCTGTTGAGGTGGAATGGTCATATAGCGCTCTCCTGCAGGGTAGTCCATTGGAGGATTTGCTCCGATGAGGGAACTGAAGGAGCAGATGCGGCAGCCTCATGAACGATATGGCTTGCCGCAGAGGTACGAGGTTGTGTGTTCGGTAGTAGTAGGGAAAAGTCTGCTGCGGGTGGTCTACTTGAGTTCGCAAGGGGTGATGCCTGCGGGGAGAGCTTTCTGCAGTAAAATGCTATCGGGCGATTCTGCGTCTTCTGCCGGCGGTGAAGGGAAAGATTCGAGCAAATGTGGCGCTGGGTTGTAAAGCCAATTGCGCTAGAGAGTGCCATAGGGTTGATGCGGGTGTGGCTGGGGGCAATGATGCTGTGGCATGGGATTCCGAAGTTGGGCCACATGGACTCCTTCCAGCATCGGGTTGGGGAGCTGGGCTTTCCTGTGCCGGAGTTCTTCGCTTGGGCAGCAGCGCTTTCGGAGGTAGTCGGAGGTGCATGTCTTATCCTGGGGCTTGCAACGCGACTGGTCTTACCTTTCATTGTCGTGACGATGGCAACGGCTGTTTTCGTTGCCCATGCTGCGGACCCGTTTTCTCGGAAGGAATTGGCGGCAACTTATGGAATCATAGCGCTTGTGCTGTGGTTTCTTGGTCCGGGGCGATGGGGTTTAGATGGTTGGATTGCCGCACGTCATAGCAGGGAGCGGTAAGATGCAGATCGCATTGGCATCGGACCATGCAGGTTTTGCTTACAAGGAGCGTCTGCGGCAGTTGCTGCAGGAGGCGGGGCATCAGGTGCAGGATCACGGGGCGTATTCGGAGGAATCCAGCGACTATCCCGACTTTGCTGTTTCAGCCGCTCAAGCTGTTGCCCGTGGTGAGGCGGACTACGGTATCCTTATCTGTGGCACAGGGATTGGGGTTAGCATCGTGGCCAATAAGATTGCTGGGGTGCGGGCCGCCAATTGTTGCACGGAGGAGATGGCTCGCTTGAGTCGGCAGCATAATGACGCGAATGTCCTAACTGTTGGGGCCCGGTTGCTTCCGTTTGAGCAGGTGTGGAGGATTGTGGAAGTCTTCCTCACTACTCCGTTTGAGGGCGGGCGTCATGCCCGGCGTGTGGAGAAGATTCACCGTTTGACGGGGCGGTGACCGATGGAACGTGTGGATGTCCTTGCCATCGGTGCCCATCCCGATGACGTGGAGATGTCGTGTGGGGGTACGCTCATCAAGCTTGCACGGGCAGGTTGGCGAGTGGGAATTGTCGATTGCACTCGGGGGGAGTTGGGGAGCCGTGGGACGGTGGAGATCCGAGAACAAGAAGCGGCGAAGGCAGCGGCACTATTGGGTGCCGTGGTACGGGAGAATTTAGGACTGCCCGATGGGAATGTGACCGTCACGTTGGATGCTGTTACGGCGCTGGTGCGATTGTTCCGATTTTACCGTCCGCAGATTGTGCTTTTCCCACCCCCGTTTGAGCGCCATCCCGACCACGAACAGGTGCACCGCCTGGTGCGAGCTGCCTATTTCCATAGTGGACTGGCAAAGCTTGTCACCGTTGGTCCTGATGGGCAGCCGCAGTCACCCTACCGTCCACGACAGCTTTTTTGCTACATGCAGGCCTACGAGTTTCAGCCCAGCTTCTATGTGGACATCAGCGATGTCTATGAGGACAAGGTGCGGGCGGTGCAAGCTCATGCCTCTCAAGTTTACGTTCCTGGGATTTCGCCGGAGGACGAGCCGGAGACGGTGTTATCACGTCCGGAGTTCTGGGAGCTGTTGGAGGTGCGAGCACGGTATTTCGGAATCCGGATTGGTGTGCGGTATGCGGAGGCGTTTCTTGCGTTGACTCCGTTGGGGATTCCAACCTTGGCGATTTGGTTGCAGCCGGATCCGTAGTCTAGTTGGTGTTATCTACGGCGTTTCTTCTGCTCCGTTGCGGTCTGGAGGGGCTTAATGTGGAGGATGTTTCTGGCGGTAAAGCGAGTCACGGTGTGTGGGTTGAAGGGGAGGAAATCGATCCGAATTTCCCGACGTCGGGCGGCGATGTAGGCAGCAACGGTGGGTTCGACGTAGTTGGCAATCGTGTGCAGGAGGGTGTGCCCGCTGCGTTCAAAGTCAGCCCGATACCAGGCGAAGAAGGGGGAGAGCCAGAGCGTATTGGTCTGGACTTCCAAGAGGCAAGCATCAGGCGAGCGGAGGAAGGCGCGAGCATTATCTCGAAGTTGCCGTCGGAGGTTCGCACTCGTGAAAGCGCGTCGGGCAAGCGGAGGGAAGCTAGGGGTTAATCCCGCAGCCCCGAAGTGGAGGAGTGGTTCGCCGAATTGGCGAAGGCGCTGTCGGAGGCTCAAAAGGGTATGCTCTTCGCCGGCAATGCAGAAAGTATCGGCAGCAATGAGGGAATCCAAATTGGTGATAAGGCGCAGCCCCGGACGCCGTGCCAATAGAGCCACAACACAGGCATTGTGGGCGTTGAGCCAGAAAGCCATCTGCGCCTCCTGTGTCCAGCGCTCGGGTTCTGCCAGGGCAAGCTGGTGCAGGTACTGTGAGAGACGCTCGTCTGCAGATAGGCCAACCACGTTGACTTGCCCTGCCCAGACATACTGCTGCAGGAGGCTATCCCAGACAGCGTGGATAAGCTCTTGTTGCCCCAGCAGGGAAGTGGTAGCAGCAGTCCATAGAACCCCAATCGTGGGGAGAGAGCGCATGGGATATCCCACGTTGTCGTACCGGACCTTCAGCGATTAGTGGGGGGCGACGTGGCGCTCGGCGTGGTAGGAACTGCGTACTAGTGGACCTGATTCCACGTGTTCAAAGCCCAATTCCAGTCCAATGCGACGGAGCATAGCAAATTCTTCAGGCGTCACGTAGCGCTCAACGGGTAGATGATTGGGGGTCGGCTGGAGGTACTGTCCAAGCGTGAGAATGTCAACTCCTACACGGCGGAGGTCATGCATGACGGCAACGACCTCCTCTGTCGTTTCGCCCAAGCCGAGCATAAGTCCTGTCTTCGTCCGCATTCCTTGGCGCTTTGCTTCTTCCAGCACGCTCAATGTCCAATGGTACTTCCCTTGGGGGCGAACGCGCCGGTAGAGGCGAGGGACCGTTTCCGTGTTATGTCCCAAGATATCCGGGCGAGCATCAATGACATACTGCAAGGCCTCTTTCTTGCCCTTGAAGTCTGGGATGAGGACCTCTACCGTAACACCGAGGCAGAGGCGGCGGATTTCCTCAATTGTTCGGGCAAACCAGGAGGCGCCACCATCGGGCAGCTCGTCTCGGTTGACGGAGGTGATGACGGCATGGCGGATACCCATCTGGCGGACTGCTTCAGCAACGCGGCGTGGTTCATCCGGATCCACAGGCAGAGGACGTCCTGTCTTGACGGCACAGAAGCCACACGAGCGCGTGCACGTGTCGCCCAAGATTAAGAAGGTAGCCGTTCCGGCACCCCAGCACTCAGCGATATTAGGGCAGCGGGCTTCCTCGCAGACCGTGTGGAGAGATTTTGCCCGCATCATTTGTTTGAGGCGTACGTAGTTCTCTCCACCCGGAGCCCGGACTTTCAGCCATGATGGACGACGTCCTGGAGTGGCGGCATCAGCGGAGAGAACCGGTAGCGAAATTTCTACTGGGGCTGCTGTCTGCTCCATTGGCTGTCCTACCTCTGGAGACTTATTCGCCCAGATAGATACGGAGCTCCTGGACCTGCCGCATATGCTTGAGGCGGCGGAGCGCCTTTTCCCGGATTTGCCGAACGCGTTCCCGCGTCAGGTTGAACTTTTCCCCGATCTCTTCCATTGTCAGCTGCGGATAGCCATCCAGCCCAAAGGAATAGCGCAGAATCTCGGCCTCGCGCTTGGGTAAGCGGTTCAGAAGCGAACGGATCTCCTGCCGGAGGGATTCCTGCATGACAGGGGTGTCAGGCGGTGGCTCGTTCTCGCTGGGGAGAACGTCCAGCAGGCGGCTGTCCTCTCCCTGGATAAAGGGAGCGTCTACGGAGAGGTGGCGTCCGGCAAGGCGCAGAGTTTCGGAAATCTCCTCCGGGTTCATGTCTAGCTCCCGAGCTAATTCTGCCGGGGTGGGTTCGCGTTCAAACTGTCGTTCCAACTCGCTGTACTTCCGGCTGATCTTGTTCAGCGCCCCAACTCGGTTGAGTGGGAGGCGGATCAGACGCGCTTGCTCTGCCAAGGCTTGCAGGATGGACTGGCGGATCCACCAGACGGCATAGGAGATGAACTTGAAGCCACGGGTTTCATCAAAGCGACGTGCCGCTTTGATGAGCCCTAAGTTCCCTTCGTTGATGAGATCACCTAGTGAAAGCCCCTGGTTCTGGTATTGCTTAGCTACGCTGACGACAAACCGCAGGTTTGCTTTCACCAGTCTCTCCAAAGCTTTTTCTCCCTCTGGACCGCCTTTCTTAATCTGCCGCGCCAGTTCAATTTCTTCCTCTGGCGTCAGCAGCTCGTATTTGCCGATTTCCTGTAGGTAGCGGTCTAGTGAGGGACTCTCACGGTTGGTATACTGTCGCGTAATACGCATGGGCACACGTGCGCTGGTGGGACACTTCCATCGTGAGCACAGGCACAAGACGGACGCTCCGAGGAGCTATTGTGAAAAAGAAAAGGGGCGCTCTGCGAAGCTGTGTGCAGAGCGCCCCAGTGGCAGTGGCTCATCTTTAGCGTTGGAGAAGCAGCGGGAAGGTGTAGCAGCGGCTTCCAACGTGGAGTCGCAACCAATATAGCCCTGTAGCACATGGGCTACCAGTCTGCGCTCGAGTGTCCCAGAGCAGTCTCCCTGTTGGGGTTCCACTTACCGGGAGATGGCCTATCACTCTCCCGTCCGTTGCTACAATCACTGCACTTTTGAGTTGGTAGCCCGTGGGGAGTTCATAGGTTATCACACATGCTTCCGTTACTGGCATAGGTGTGATGTGGACCCGGATGGGCATCTCCGCTGCTTCTCGGATGCCGACGGGTTGTTTGCCAACCCCACGGAGAAGCACTGTGAGTGTGTCCCGCTGAAATTGTCCTCTATAGGCGATTCGCAGAGGCTGTTCGTAGAGCCTCTCCTCGTGAGGAGCAAAGCGAATCTTCAGTTCAACAGATTGTCCCGAATCCAGTCGGATAGGAGTCGGTGGTGGGGCCACCAACTCAAACGCCATGTCGATGGAGATGCCAAGATCGAGCTCCTCCACATGAACGGTCAGTGGTCCTGGATTCTTTAAGACAAGTGTCTGCTCAGCAGACTGGCCGAGGGTGACGGTGTCAAAGTCTACAACATCCGTGCTTGTCACCAGCTGTGGTAGGGTACCCTGACCGCTCAGGAGCAAGCTGGGTGGGGAGGCGACGTTTGCGGTAAAGCGAATCTCTGCCCGTCGTTCGCCAACGGCGGTGGGAACGAAGGCAAGGCTGAGACTGCGCTCCTGACCCGGTGCCAATGTAAAGCTTCCACCTCCACTCACAAGCCGGAAGTCGCCAGCGTGTTCGCCGGCAAGTTGAACACTGCTGACCCGGAGGGTGTCATCACCGGCATTGTAGACGATACCCTGCAGCGTCAAGGCCGTGCTGTCGCCCAATTCGACGACACCGAAATCAACGCTGGACTGCCGGAGTGCCAGAATAGGCTGTCCTGGCTGTGTTACTGTAAGCCGGGCTGGGTTGCTTATTGTCTGCCCGCAACTGTTCCAGACAAGGCAGTCGTAGAGACCGGCATCGGCGGGCTGCACCGAGGCGATAGTATAGGTCGGTTGTGTCGCTCCGGCAATAGCGACCCCATTTTTCCGCCACTGATACTGCAGCTCTATCCCACGAGCTTGCACGGTGAAGGTAACGGGCTGTCCTACGCGAACGCTCTGGGACTGTGGATGCTGTGTGATAGTAGGCGGTTCCACTACGGTCAGCTGAGCAGACGCACTCTGTGCCGGGGGTTCGCAATCTCCGGTGACGACAACATCGTAACTACCAGAGTCCGTAGGCTGTACTGAAGCAATGACATAGGTTGCGCTTGTTGCCCCTGGGATGTCAACCCCATTTTTCCGCCATTGGTAGCGGAGGTTTGTTCCGGTGGCACTTACGCGAAAGGTGGCTTGCTGTCCCACACAGACTGTCAGAGACTGCGGTTGCTGCGTAATGCGGGGACGCTCCTTAACGGTGAGCCGGACCGTATCGCTGGCGACCGAGCCGCAGGCATTGCTGACCACAACATCGTAGATGCCGGCAGCGCTCGGAGTAGCAATAAACTGGTACGTTGCCGATGTTGCGCCGGGGATATTCTGCCCGTTGAGGCGCCACTGATAACTCAAGCCCGCACCCTGAGCACCGACGCTGAAGGAAACCTGACTACCTTCGCAGACCGTCTGCGGTTGCGGTTGCTGGGTGATGTTCGGGGGACCACTGATGGAAAAGTTCGCGTCGCTCACATCAAAAAGTTGCGCATCTGCAGCATCGCTGATACGGATACGGTACTGGGAGCCAGCTGGTTGGTTTGCTGGAATGGACCAGCTCCAATTTCCTGCCGAAGCAGGGACATTGGTTGCTAAGGTGGTCCATGTCTGGCCGCCGTTGGAGGACAGCTCAATAATGACGTAATCTACACCAACACTGTTCCAGCGAATGCTCTTTGTGCTCCCCGCGCACCACGTCTCTCCGCCATTGGGTTCCAAAACCGTAATGCCAGCAACCGTTATAGTCACAGGAGTAAGGAAGTTCCACGCATCCCCACCAGTATTCCCGTTTCCATTGACTGCATTACCGACGGCACGCAGGGTGTAGTTACCTGGCATATTCGGGGCAGTCCAGCTAAAGGCGAAAGAGGCCTGCCCATTGTTCATGGTCTTAGGTTGGGAATGGGTGAGCTCACCGCTAGAGAGCTGGAGTCCAGAGCCGGAAGCCGGAGCAAGCGAACCAGCGTTTTGCCCCGACTGATTGTGCACGGCAATATTAATCCCGGCTGCTTGTTGTGAATTATGGGCGACGATAACAGTCAAATTCAACGTCTGTCCTGGGCGAGTACGGAAGCTTCCGCTACTACTCTGGGCTGTCAATGTCGTTGCTGAATTTGCAGAGCCATGGCAGGTACAACCGCTTATCGTTAACCCAGTAGCTCCCGAGGAATAGCCCAGGGCAGGAGCGAGTGGAATAGCGAAAGCGAACAAGTACAACGCCACCATTGGAACACCCTCGGCATTGTTGGATTTTCAAAAAGTAATGCGGAGCACATTCCGACTGGGGTCATATTCACTGGAAAAGCGCCGCAAGGGGTTCCGAGCCGGTCCCTGCAGTACATTCCCGGAGTCCGCAGCAAAGCGGGCACCATGACATCTGCATGGGATTACTCCCCCCTCAGGAAGGTCCACAGTACATCCTTCGTGAGTGCAGACTGCCGACAGAACGATGAACTGAGTCTCGCTGAGCCGAATGATGAGTACAGGTTTACCACTGTTGTGGTTGCCGAAAGTGCGCTTGACAGCGCCCCCAACCTGCTGCAGCTCAGGGACTGTCGAAATATCTAATTCCACCGTCCCTCCGGGTTCTGTTGGCTGCTTGGTCTCGGAAGCACAGCCTTGTAGCCAGTTCAGCACCAGGGGGAGACAGATGCCAGCACCCAGCAGACTTGCTGCCTTGAAGAGAAATTCCCGTCGTTCACAGGAAGGGCGTTTCTCCATTGCTTCCTTCAGTGTCAGTTCTACATTGCAGAGCCATAAAGCGTTACCCACACGCGGATGTTTTCTCCCACGCGGCTTCCAATGACTCCTTGACGCCCGCGGATGTTAAAGTCGCGCAGCGAAAGTGTGAACTCGCTCTGGACCATCACAAGATCCCCTGGGGCGCGCTTGCGGGTTTCGGCGTTTTCCAGAACGTACGTCAGCGTGATGGGGAGCTCCATTGGCTTTTGAACCCCGTGCAATGAGAAGAGCCCAACAGCTTTGGCAGTCAAGACGGCGCGCCCTCGGCTCTGTTCGGTAATGCGAACATCGGTGAGCTTTTGAATGTCAAAGCTGATGGTGGGGTAGCGTTCGGCGTCTAGCCAGTCAGGGCTCCGCAGATGCTCGTCTCGTCGAGCAATCCCTGTTCGCATGCTTGCCACAGTGACTCGGATCTGCCCTTGTGTTGCCTCCAAGTTCTGCGGATCAAGGGTAAAGCTGCCTGAGACTTCATCTGCCGTTCCTTCAAACTCTTCCAACGGCGCACTACTGTGGAAACGGCAGAGGTTTTGTCCAACGCTGTTGGTCAATGTCACCGTCTTCTTCCCGCTGACAGGTAGCGGTAGTTGAGTTGCTCCCAGAGCAACTGTGACGTTAACGAGACTGACAAGCACAAGCTGCCCGATGCGTTGGACAGACATGACAGCATCCCCTTGGTTTGTAGGACTCACGCTTTTCTCCGGCGGATCCACCGTCCTAGGAGCCAAACACCAAGACCGACGGCTGCCACAGGTCCGGCAATATCCAACCCTAACCGGAAGCTGGGCTTCCATTCCACACGCTCCCGGCTGGTACCGAAGATAGGGTCGTGTTCTCGGTAGACGACCATCTGTTTGTCCTTTGTGAAGACGTGCCCGCCGTGAGCAAGCCAGAGGGCGAGCACGACGAGAGCAATAAACAATCCCAACCACCGCACAAGTTCCCAGCCACGCATAGGGGCATTTCGTGTTCAGTAGAACATGTGTAGCTGTATAGCGAACCGACCACTGCGGTAGGATTCGGTATCGGCCCAGCGATACTCCGGACGAAGCTCCACGAACGGAAGTACGAAGAGCTGAGCTCCTACAACCAACTGTGTCGTATACGGTACAGGGTGGAAAGAGGGTTTGGTTACAACGCCGTGTTCTATACGGACGTAGGGCATCACAGCATTCCGAAGCCACAGACATACTTCGGTGGTTATTGTCCATCGGTGTAAAAAGTCCGTGTGAAGGGTGCTATACTCCGCCCACACGGATAAGTGGTCTATCCAACCAAATCCGCCGAAGAAATTCCAGAGGGCAAAGTCTGAATTCCCGAACTGTGAGGCGCCTATGGAGAGCTTCCAATAGCGGGTACCGGGGAAAAGCCATAGATGGCCGTTCCAGACTGGGCGTGAGGATGCTGTAATTGGTCGGAATTCCCCTGTTTCAGTAGAGAGGCGAACTTCGGACAACTCTCCGGCTCGGAAGGCACCGGCGCAGAGACTTAGCCAGGAGACAGAGCCCCAATAGAGCAGCGTTCCCCATTGAGCGAAGTCAGGTGCCAGGAGGTAAGTTTCCTGTGGAGAGTCAAAGCGAGCACCGGGCATGCGGCGGACCAGCATAGTGTGGTCGTCATAGCGCATCCCGACAGCTGGTTGGAGGAAGCCTATCTGTATGCTGGGGAGTGCTTTTGCCGGGTGGAAGTCAAGCCATGCACTCCAGCGCTGCTGTCCAGGGAAGAGGATCCGTCCAGGATTGAATGTCAGTGCTGCTGAGAGAGCCTTCAACGGTTGGAGACCGATATGAAGAGCGGCTTGCATGGGGAAGAGACGCCAATGTGGATTGTAGGCTGGATTGTGTGATTGGAAGCCCTGGACCCGGAGGTCCGTCCCTACTACGAGGAGCCCGTTCCATAGGGTGTTCTCCTGTTGCTGCCACCACCGCTCTATGCTCCCAAGTCCTAGGTGTCGCCACTGGAGAAGTCCCACATCGTGCATTGAGTACCATCCCAGCTCGCTCCGGAGCCCACCACCTCCAGGGCTGAAATGGCATGCATGACACCGATTACCCGTCAACAGGGAAAACGAAGGAACTGCCCTTGCAACAGAGGCAGCGGACAATCCAATGAGAGCGGCGGTCGTAAGCCAAGCCATTGAGAACCTCGCTTGGAGGGAATGACAACTGTCTGCTCCGAGGAGTTTCCGTAGACGATCGGGAATGGTGCTGATCAGATGTAGAGGGCACTGCTGAACTCCCGACGGCGCCGGAGTGTGATGGGATGGTCTTCTCCGAGGAACTTAAAGATGGCAATGCACAATCGTCGGGCAGCGTCGTCGTGATAGTAGCGGTTTTGGCGGATGACTTCAATGAAACGTTCTAGGGCGGTGTCGAACTCCCCCCGTTGGGCGGCTTGAACGCCTTCCCAGAAGAGTGGGCGTATGGGATCCTCAGGCAACTCTTCTTCCGACTGCAGTTGGAGAATAGGTGCTAGCGTGCGAATTGCTTCAGCCAGTTCTTCGTAAGGAGAGCCTGCCTCAATGGGTGCCACAAGTTCGGCAGCACGCTTCGGTTCGGCAAGAAGTAAAAGCTGGGCCAGGAGGATACGCGCCTGCGCATTATCGGGCTCCATCTGGAGGACTTGCTCCAGGAGCTCTTGGGCTTGGGATACCCGCTGTTGCTGGAGGAGCTCCTGGGCCTGACGGAGCAAGTGGCGGTGAGGACTGGGGAGCACTTGCTGGAGCCAGCGTTCAATAACGTATTCGGGAAGTGCTCCCACGAATTCGTCTACAACTTGTCCGTCTACGAAGAGCTTGACGTTCGGGATGCTCCGGACTCCGTATTGGTACGCTAACTCGGGATGCTCTTCGGTATTGACTTTGGCTAATATCCAGCGTCCGTTCGCCTTCTGTGCCAGGCGTTCTAAGACAGGGGAAAGCATCCGGCACGGGGCGCACCATTCTGCCCAGAAGTCTACCAGAACCGGCACCGCATAGCTCCGCTCAATGACCTCGTGCTGGAAATCGTGAACCTCATAGGAACTCATTGCAGCCTTTAAGGAACGTGGGACATCCAGCGGAGAGTTATAGACGAGAAAAGCCACCAAGCTTTTGCTCAATTGCGGTCAGTGCCTGGCGAATAGGAGCAGAGGTTGTAAGCTCTTGTTGAATGCTTTCGCAAGCGTGTAAGACGGTCGTATGATCACGCCCACCGAAGATACCCCCGATGGTTTTCAGCGGGAGGTGAAGGTGTTTGCGCAGAAGGTACATAGCGATGTGGCGAGCTTGGGTTGCTTCGCGCTTGCGACTTTTTCCAGTAAGAACCGATACGTCCAAGCCGTAGTAGTTGGCGACAGTTTGCAGGATGTGAGGGGCTGTGAGAGCATGCGGGCTAGATGGTGTGGAGGAGGCCGCTGTTTCGTGCCGTCGCCCAAGACTGACGAGAGCCTCCTGGGCTAGTTCAATAGTGATTTCGCAGCGGTCAATTGTTGCCTTTGCCAGGAGGTGAATCAGACATCCTTCCAATTCGCGGATGCTACTACTGACGTGTTGTGCAATATAATGGAGGACTTCCTCGGGGAGCTCTAGTCCTTCGTCGGCGCTTTTGCGGCGCAGAATTTCCAAACGTAGCTCGTATTCCGGTGGCTGGATTTCGGCAACCAATCCCCACTGGAAGCGGGAAACTAGTCGTTCGTCCAACTCCGTAAGTTCGCCTGGTGGCTTATCGCTGGTAAAAACCAGTTGCTTGCCCGCTTGGTGGAGGGTGTTGAAGATGTGGAAGAAGTGTTGTTGAGTTTTTTCCTTGCCTGAGAGGAACTGAACGTCGTCGACGATGAGCACGTCGGCGTTGGTATAGAACGTGGTGAATTCGTGGGCACGATTGTACTGGAGGGCGGTGATATAACCGGTGGTGAAGTACTCACTGCTCACGTAGATGAGCCGCAAAGGAAGACGGCGCCGGAGGAGGTAGTTGTGGATGGCTTGCACAAGATGGGTCTTCCCTAAGCCAATTCCACCGTAGATGAGCAGTGGATTGAAGCGGGTTTGCCCAGGCTGTTCAGCTACTGCTGTGGCTGCTGTGTAGGCTAGACGATTGCTTACCCCGCAGATAAAGCGCTCAAAGGTATAGCGGGGGTTGACAGGGGAGATGGGAATGTGGGGCGAGAGATTCTGCAGCGGCAGTGATTGTTGGATCGGCGGCGTACGGAGCGCGGGAAGGCGTACTGTGCGCTGGTGCACATCTTCGCCTTGCTCAAGCATAACGCTGTACTCCAGTCGGGCTTTTGCTCCGAAAACTTGCACGAGTGCACGCTGGAGCAGCCCGTAGTAGTGTTCCTCCAGCCATTCGCAGAAGAATTGGCTGGGGACTTGGACAGTGAGGGTGTTGTTTTCCCACCGCAGGAAGCGTAGAGGCTCAAACCATGTCTTGAAAGCTTGCGGCGGGACATTGTCCCGGATTAGTTGGATAAAACGTTGCCACAATTCTTCCGGTGTGGCACCTTTGTCTGTGGACTTACTCTTCTGCCGAGCCGAACTTAACCACTCTGGGAAGAGCTCCAAAGAACGATGTGACTTTGGCAATGGTAACCCTCTGCCATTTGTGAGACTTCGCCGCTTGCGCTGGAGGTAGGCTCAAAGGACGCTGCAAAAATGCATAACGGGCAGGACATATGGCCTCGCCTTGGGGGGGTGTATCCTGCGATGTTGTTCCACGTACATCATCGGTTGAAAGCATGTAAGGGGTCGGTTCGGAGTTAGGGGAAGTGGCGAATTTTGTAGCCGTACAAGCTTTCCGTGTGGAATGGAGGAACAGCAAGGGGAACCGGTGGCAACGGGTGTGCCGGAGGAAGCCGAGTCGGCTGCGGAGATGAGTTTTTGGGACCATCTCGGCGAGCTGCGACAACGGCTCCTGTGGGGATTGGCGGGAGTACTCGGGGGATGTCTCATCGCTGCTGTGAGGGTGAAATGGTTGGTGGAGGAGGTGCTCTTGTATCCGGCACGTCAGGCGGGGCTTGCGCTGCAGAATCTGCGCCCTTTCGGCATGGTGATGCTCTACATCAAGGTCATTCTCGTCTCCGGAGTGGTCTTGGGAATGCCCGTGCTATTGTATCAGCTTTGGCGCTTCGTTGCGCCAGGGCTCTATGCCCATGAGCGACGGTGGGTACGGTGGATGACTCTATGGACGTCCTTGTGCTTCGTGCTGGGGGGCGCATTTGCATACGGGGTACTTTTGCCCTCGATGCTGCGCTTTGCGGCGCAGTTTTCCTCGGAGCAAATCCGTACTGTGGTGGATGTGACGGAGTACTACGGATTTGTGACCACGACGGTGCTGGTTATGGGGCTGGTCTTTGAGTTGCCTGTGGTATTGGCACTCCTTGCCTGGATAGGGGTGGCAAGCTCGGCATTCCTGCGCCGATACCGACGGCATGCGATTGTGCTTATCCTCATCGTGGCGGCTCTGTTGACTCCAACGCCGGACCCGGTCAATCAGCTTATCTTTGCTTTCCCGCTGTGGGTGCTCTATGAGGTGAGCGTGGTGATCGTAAGACTTATTGAACGACGGCGATCGTGAATCTTGTAGCGCTGGACATGCTCGTTGAGCCGGTGGCGCCGCATTTAAGGGCGTTTGAGCGCTATGTGCGCCGTATTGTACGGGCCCCTGCTCCGCTTCTCAATTTGGTGCTCTGGTATCTCTTTCGCCGAAAGGGGAAGCGAGTGCGTCCAGCTTTAGTCTTTCTCAGTGCTGCTGCCTGTCGGGAGGTTTCAGACCGAGCGTTTGTGGGAGCTGCGTTGGTAGAGTTACTACATACGGCAACGTTGGTTCACGATGACGTTGTCGACAAAGCGCCGGAGCGACGGGGTAGACCCTCGGTCAATGCCCTCTGGGGGAATGCGGTTGCTGTCTTGGTGGGGGATTACTTACTGGCACGGGGACTGTTGTTAGCCGTGGAGCAGAGCGAATACGAATTCTTGCGCATTACGGCCCATGCGGTGCGCCAGATGAGCGCGGCGGAGCTCCGCCATATCCAGCTCAACCGCAAGTTGACATTGGATGAAGAGGTGTACTTGGAGATCGTGCGCGGGAAGACAGCGGCGTTATTTGCAGCCTGCTGTGAGATCGGGGCCGTCAGTGCCTGTGCTGATGGAGAACTTCGGGAACGGCTCCGTGCGTATGGAGAAAGTGTCGGGATCGCTTTCCAGCTTCGGGATGATGCGCTGGATTACATCGGACAGCAAGGGTTGTTGGGGAAACCAGCGTGGCACGATATTGCGGAGCAGAAGGTGACGCTTCCTCTTTTGATTGCGTTGCGGCAGATGTCGCCTACAGAGCGGGGGGATTTCCTCCGTCAATGGAAGAAAGCCGCCAAATCCCGGAAGGGAGTATCTATGCTAGCGCAGCAGATTGTGCGTTCTGGTGCGGTGGAATACACTCTGGAGCGAGCTCGTCTGTATGCCCAGCAGGCGCAGGAGTATCTGCACGCATTACCACCCTCGCAAGCTCGCAAGGCTCTAGAGGAGTTTGCCGATTTTGCCGTTGAACGGCTGTGGTAATGGAGCTGTACCAACGGGTGTGGACAATTCGGCACGAGATCAGCAGCGGGCGTGCTGAGACAGTCCAACCGATGGCAGAGGAATTGGTCCGTTTGTACCCGGAGTATCCGACCGCCCACGGGTTGCTGGCAGAAGTGTACGCTGAGCTACAGCGGTGGGAGGAGGCAGTAGAGGTACTGCAGGAGGCATGCCGCCGCTTCCCGCGCCACCGCGGGTTGCAGGAGCTTCTACAGCGCATTGAACAGAAGCGTTGTTTGCTCAACAGGGAAACGCCCTCTTCTCCAGAACTGTCTGGACAACTGCTTTCGGAGCGGGAAGTCCGGCGGGAACGGGATGTTCCTTTGCGCCTTGTGGAAGGAGCGGGAGAAGCAACTGTCCGCTTGCGGAGTTCGCTGGTTCGCCTCATCCCTGGTTTAGAGTTCGCGCCTCTCCGTTCGGAGCTCTCAGTAATGCCCGTATGGGGGAATTTACCTCCGCCGCCACCGTTTCCTGCAACGGTGGAATTGGCTCTGCAGGAAGCGGAGCGTTCAGAGCCTACAGGGATTGATCTTTCGCCGCTGGAGGAGTTAGCGCGGCGCCTGGAGAGTGCGCGAATCCCTGTGCCTGATGAGCAGCTTTCGTCAGTGGAGGAAGAGCCTCCACCTTCCCCATTGGTTGCAACGGAGACGATGGCACGTATCTACGAGCAACAAGGTGCTTATGAGTTAGCGCTGCGTGTCTACGAGCAGCTTGCTGAGCGTTATCCGGAGAAGCGAGAGCAGTACGAGCAAGCGCAGGCGCGTCTACGGGCAAAGCTTCACCATGGGGATTCTTGACCGTTACATTCTTCGGCTCCACCTGCTGCCCTTCCTGTTCGGCACCTCGGTTGTCACGTTCCTGTTCCTCATGCAGTTCCTCATGCGCTATGGCGAACAGCTCCTGGGTAAGGGGTTGGAGTTGTGGGTTATCCTTCAGCTCATTGGGTTGAATGCGCCGTGGATGTTGATGCTGGCTGTTCCCATGGGAGCTTTATTTGCTACTGTCTACACCTTTGGCTCCCTGGCGGCTGAGCACGAAGTGACAATCTTCAAAGCGAGCGGAATGAGCGCATGGCAGATGATGCGCGCAGTTCTCCTGACAGCTCTTCTGCTCAGTGGAGGGCTGGTTTGGTTTAGCGACCGAGTGCTGCCGGAGGCGAATCACCAAGCCAAGGTTATGCTTGCCGACATCCAACGTAAGCGTCCTACCTTGCTTTTGGAACCAGGGCGCTTCAGCCAGCAGCTGGAAGGATACACCGTACTGGTGCGCTCTCGTGATAGCAGTGGTCGCCTCTTATTGGGGGTGAGCCTTTACGATATGACTCGTCCGGGATGGCTGAGTGTCATTTCTGCCGATACAGCTCGGCTGCGGTTGAGTACGAGCTTGACGGAGTTTATTCTGGAGCTTACTTCCGGTGAGCTCCATCAGCTTCCACGTCGGGGGCAGGGGGAGGAGCGGTGGATTCAGTTCCGCCGCCTTTGGTTGCGTATCCCTGCTCAGAACTATGCTTTCGTGCGCTCGGATGCGCGTCTTTTTGCTCGGGGAGAGCGTGAGATGTCCATTGCGCAGCTGAAGGCGGTGGCCGAAGAAGCCCGCCAGCAGCGGCAGCGTCTGGAAGAGCAGATGGAGCGTATCATGGCACCGCATTGGCGGGAGCTCTTTGCACCGGACCCGATGGAAAGGGGCAAGGAGCTGACGGGGCGAATTCGGCAGCGCCTATTGGCTCTGCGGAGTGCGTTGGAAGGGGTATCGGCAGAATATGCTGGGGCTGCTCAACGGGAGCGACAGCATTGGGTAGAGATCCACAAAAAGTACGCTATCGCCGCTGCTTGTTTCCTACTCGTGCTGGCGGGTGCTCCTCTGGGGATTATGACTCGGGGAGGCAACTTTGGAACCAGTGCTTTGCTAAGCTTGGGGTTCTACATCTTCTACTGGGCGGCTCTCATCAGTGGGGAAAAGCTTGCCGACCGGGGCTATTTGAGCCCTGCTGTGGGCATGTGGTGGGGCAATGGGGTTGTCTTCGGAATTGCATTGTTGAGCTTTCTGCGTCTGCAGACGGGGACATGGGCGTTATGGCAGCGATGGAGACGGTGAGCTGTCCATATTGCGGAGCGGAATTAGAGGAGCTCCCAACGCAGTGTCCTCTCTGTGGGCGTTGCATACCCTTAGAGCCGTGGGAGGTGGTGCGGGAAGTCTCCACGGAGTGGGAGGCAGAACTTCTGTGCGGGGTGCTGCGAAGCCATGGCATCCCCGCTCAAATACTGTCCCAGCGAGATTCAACACGGATGTTCACCGTTGGGGCTCTGGCGGTAGTCAAACTTTTCGTGCCAGCTGTATATCGGGAGCCCGCTCATCGCCTGTTGAAGGAGCTGTGAACAAGGGTGGAGACTGGTGTAAACGGGCTAAATTTCTGTCGGTTCCAAGGACGGACGGAAGGCGATGCGGCAAGCGGTGATTATGGCTGGAGGATTTGGGACTCGGCTCCGCCCATTGACGGCGCGCCGTCCCAAACCGATGGTCCCAGTTCTGGGGCGTCCAATTATGGAGCACGTCCTGCACTTGCTCTTCCGACATGGGGTGCGGGAGTGCATTTGTCTGCTGTATCATCAAGGCGATCAAATTCGGAGCTACTTCGGCGATGGGAGTGCCTGGGGATTGCACATTCGGTACGTCCAAGCAGAGGCAGATTACGGCACAGCAGGCAGTGTTCGGAATGCTGCTGATTTGCTTCGTCCGGAGCCCTTCGTGGTGATCAGTGCCGATGTGCTAACGAATCTGGATTTAGGGGCGGCGTTCGCTCTACACCGAGAGCGCCGTGCAATGGCAACCTTATTGCTTACCCGTGTTCCCAACCCGCTGCCGTATGGAATTGTGCTAACGGATGCGACTGGGCGCATTGTGCGCTTTCTGGAAAAGCCTAGCTGGGGAGAGCTCTTCTCCGATACGGTCAACACGGGTATCTACCTTCTGGACCCCAGCGTGCTGGAGCTTATTCCGTACAAGCAGGAGATGGACTTCGGCAAGGAGCTCTTTCCGCAGATGCTCCACCGGGGGCTTCCTCTCTATGGCCACATCAGCGAGGGATACTGGCGGGATATAGGAACGGTGCGGGAGTATCAGGAAGTGCATCATGACTGGACTGCGGGTGCTCTTGCCCTGGAGTTGCCAGGTATGCGACAGGAGGCGGGGTGGTGGTATGGGGAGGGGGTGCAAATTGAGCCTACGGCCACAATACGTGGCCGTGTGCTCATCGGCGATCGGAGTAGGGTTGGACCGCATGCGGAGGTAGTGGATAGCGTTGTCGGAAGCGATTGTATCATTGGGGCTGGGGCTCGGATTATCGGGAGTGTGCTCTGGGATCGGGTTACTGTGGGAGCAGGGGCGGTAATTTCAGGGGCTGTCATTGCCAGCGGTACAACGATTGGAGAGCGCAGTAGCGTTGAGGAGGGGGCTATCATCGCTGAGGAATGTCGGATTGGTGCCGATGTGCTCATCTCCGCTGGGGTCAAGCTCTGGCCCGGGAAAGTCGTGGAAGACGGGGCTACGGTAACTTATAGCTTGGTCCAGGAGGAACGCTGGGCGCATGGGCTGTTTTTGAACGCCAAAGTTGCAGGTCTTTCTAATACGGAGATTGTGCCGGAATTTGCTGCTCGATTTGGGGTTGCTCTGGGCAATGCCTTTGGAGCGGGAACTTCGGTGGCGATTAGTCGTGATGTTGCGCAAACTTCCCGCATGATCGCCCGAGCGCTTATGGCAGGGCTTATGTCGGCGGGAGTCAACGTGGTAGACCTCCAAGTGGCTTCGGTACCCCAGATGCGGCAAGAGCTGCGCACTTTACGATACGCCGGGGGAGTGCATGTGCGGCGGTCTCCGCGCTTATCTGAGCAGACGGAGATTGTGGTCTTCAACGCTGAGGGGCGTGATATCTCGTCGTCCTTTGCGAAGACAGTGGAGCGCATCTTCTACAGCGAGGATTTCCGTCGGGCTGCACCCCAGCAGGTAGGAAATCTCTCTTTTGCCGAGCGATCAGCGGAGGGATACATTCGGCAGTTTCTGCAGGCGCTCCAGCAAGAGGTAATCCGTCAGCGTTCGTTCCGGCTCATTGTTGACTATTCGTGTGGTTTGGCCGCTACTCTCTTCCCGCAGATTCTAGGCATTCTGGGGTGCCAGGCGTTTGCAGTCAACAACTATGTTGACACCTCTGGTCGGACGCCGCCGATGGATGATGCTGTCATCGCTGATGCACTGCGGGCTTTCGGATGCGAGCTGGGACTGCGCATTGACTTTGGTGCTGAGCGTATTGCCGTGATGGACCGTTCCGGTCTGTGGTATGGCTCTCCACGATTGTTGACCCTTATGCTCAAGCTCTTTTTGGAGACTCACCGTTCGGAGGAGCCTTACACGGTGGCGGTGCCGGTGGCTGCCAGCGCGGAAGTAGAGCAGGTTGCGGCGGAATATGGCGTGACAGTACTCCGTGTCCGCAATTCCCATTCGGCGTTGATGGAAGCTACCCGCAATCCAGCTGTTCGCTTCGTCGGTGGGACCCGGGGGGATTTCATCTTCCCGGAGTATCTCTTTGCGGCCGATGGCATGTTTTCGGCGGCGAAATTGCTGGAAATGATCGCCCTGACGGGCTGGGAGCTGAGCGAACTGGATGCCCGGCTTCCACGGCGTTACCAGTCCGAGCGCTTGGTGCCGTGCCCGTGGGAGCGCAAGGGGAGTGTGTTGCGCCGTGCGATGGAGGATTCCACCGCTGAGGATCGGCTCCTCATTGACGGGGTCAAGCTCTTCCGGGGTGATAGCTCTGTGCTCATCTTCCCTGACCGACAATCGGCTGCTATGGTGCTAATTGCCGAAGGGGCAACGGCGGAGCAGGCAGAGCAGCTGGCAGAGGAGTATACGGAACGGATTCGGCAATGGCAACAGTGATGCCACTTAGCCGTCTATGGCGCCGGAACTGCGAACGGAAAGCCGGCTGGTATGCGCCTTGCGGCATTGCTGCACAGGGAAACGATCCTGCTCCGCTTGCATGCTCGCTCCAAAGAGGAGGTGCTGGAGCGCCTTATTGCGACGCTCCCAGCAACGGGGCTGGTGCGGAATGTAGAGGAGGTTCACCGTGCGATCTTCGAGCGCGAGCAGCGCATGACAACGTGTGTCGGTGGAGGAGTTGCTTTGCCGCATAGTAAAACACATGCTGTCGTCGCTCCTGTCGCAGCTCTGGCGACGCTGGAACCTCCCATGCTCATGGATGCCCCTGACCACCGCCCGGTGGAGATTGTATTCCTATTGGTCGGGTGCCAGGACAACATTGGGGCTCATCTGCGACTGTTGAGTCGGATTTCGCGCCTTCTGACTAATGCCAGCTTTCGGATGCACCTCCTACAGGCACAGAATCCGCAGCAGGTATTAGAGCTGTTTGAGCAAGCCGAAGAGCTGCACCAAGCCGATCTATGAGCGACCTGCAAGCAGTGCGGGGGATGCATGATATCCTGCCTGAGGAGCTGCCACGGTGGCGGCGCCTAGAGGAGGTGTTCCGCACGATTTCAGCACGCTTCGGCTATGAAGAAATCCGGACCCCACTGGTGGAATACGCCCATCTGTATGTGCGGAGCGTTGGTCCAGACACCGATATCGTGCACAAGGAGATGTATCTGTTTACGGACCGTGGAGGAGAACAGATCGCACTGCGTCCGGAGTTTACGGCTGGAGTTGTCCGTGCGCTGCTACAGCATGGGCTTCTCCACCGCCGATCTCTGTGGCGGTTGTGGTACTACGGTCCGGCCTTCCGCTATGAACGACCTCAAAAGGGGCGCTACCGGCAATTCCATCAGTATGGAGCCGAATGCTTTGGCTCACCATATCCCGAAAGCGATGTGGAGATCATTCAGCTGGCGGTGGCAATTCTGAAGGAACTGGGCATCACCACGTACGAACTCCAGCTTAACACCTTAGGAACACCGGTGGAGCGGCGCCGCTACCAGCAGGAATTGGTTGCCTTTTTCCGGGAAGTGCGCTCACAGCTTTCTGCCGAGAGCCAGCAACGCTTGGAGCGGAATCCACTACGGATCCTGGACTCTAAACATCCAGCCGATCAGCCCTTTATTGAACGAGCACCGCAGATATGGGACTCCTTGGGGAGGGAAAGCCGCGAGCACTTCCAGTACGTGTACACCTCTCTTCGCGCTGTCGGTATCCCTGTGCAAGTCAATCCACGGTTGGTGCGCGGTTTAGATTACTACACGCACACGGTCTTTGAGTTCATCAGCCCGCAGTTAGGAGCGCAGAATGCTTTCGGCGGAGGCGGGCGCTACGATGGTTTAGTAGAAAGCTTTGGAGGTCCTCCCGTTCCAGCGGTTGGGTTTGCCTTTGGGGTTGAGCGTCTGCTGCTGTTGCTGCCAGAGCAACCCGGCCAGCCAGTGGCGCAGCTCTATGTTGCTTCTGCGGGAGCTCCCGAGGCAGCATATCAGGTCGCCATGCATCTACGGGCGGCAGGATACCGGGCTGTCTGTGATCTGCAGCGGCGCTCGTTAAAGGCACAACTTCGGGAAGCCGATCGGCTCGGCATCCCCGTGGCTGTTATCGTAGGCGAGGCAGAGTGGCAACGGGGTAACGTGCTTTTGCGCCTGCTTTCCAACGGTGTTCAATGGGAGTGTCCATTCCAGGACCTGCTTCCTCATGTGCGCCAGGCCCTTGTTCACTGAGCCCCCACCATACCGGCTCATAGTGAGCTGCACAGGCACGGTCAGCCAGGGAATTTGCCTCCGGCTCCGATTAGAGACTCGTGTGCCCCTCCAATTTGCCTATGGTCTCCGCACGCTTTCCCGCATGGTTTCCGTGAGGGCCACGCCGCGGGTGTACATTGCGATCGAAGGGCTCTATCTCCTGCAGCCTGGTACCCCGGGTAACGCTCCAGCGACAGCTGTCTATGAAGGACGTTTGCCCATAGGGATGGACCGCTGTTGGTGCGTGTTAACGGCCGGTCGGCAGCGACAGAGTCTGCTTTTCCACTTTACCCCACCCCAGGTTCAGCTCTTCCGGTACTGCCTCATTGGCGCTCCAATTGTTGAGCTCTTCCTGCCATGAGATGGCGTACTTGGCGACGGTGGCATGTCTATGCATTGGTGGGGACATTCGGAGCTATCATTGTCCTGCTGAGCTTTGTTGCCACTGGCGTTGTTGTCCGTGAGATCATACAGCGAGAGCGCCAGAGCGTCCGTTTCTATGCGGAAATGCTCCGCATCTTTGCGGATCCTAATCGGGAGACTGATCCTTTTCTCTTCGTGCTGCTGGATTACATTGTTCCGACCATTTCTTTCCCCGTTGTGGTGACCGATCCGCAGGATGAGCCGCTCTACCCGTATATCCAGAATACGCTCAACGTGGGCCTGGATAGCTCGTGGTCTGCCGACGTTCAGCGCCGATATCTGAAGGGCTGGGTGGAGAAGATGCGACAAGAGTTTCCCCCCGTCTCGGTGGTGGATCTGCGGGGGGTGGAGCTGGCGCGGATTTACTACTCTACCTCGGAGTTAGTGCGGTGGATTCGGTGGATTCCCTATGTCCAGGCGGCTTTGGTATCGGCGCTGTTATTGGTGGGGTGGTGGTCTGTTGGATTGCTGCGTCGGGCCGAAGAGAGCCGCCTGTGGGTAGCAATGGCAAAGGAAGCTGCTCACCAGTTAGGGACGCCTCTGTCAAGTGTCTTGGGCTGGTTGGAACTGCTACGGCAGCACCCGGCTGGTGTGGAGTCGCAAGAGATTCTGCAGGAGCTTGAGCAAGACGTAGAACGTCTCCAAGGCGTTGCCGTTCGTTTTTCCCATATCGGAGCACGTCCGCAGTTAGCTGTGGAGCCAATCGCTCCGATTGTGGATGAGGTCGTGGGCTATCTCCGACGACGCCTTCCGCAGAGTAAGCGGATCAGTATTGAGCAGAGCTTAGACCAAAGTGTCAGAGCCACAGTCAACCGAGAACTACTGGCATGGGCGATAGAGAATATCCTGAAGAATGCCGTAGAGGCAATCGAGCAGCCACCCGGACGGATTCAACTCCGCTTGACAACTAGCGGAGACGTCGCTCGGTTGGAAATTCGCGATAGTGGACGGGGAATCCCGCTCGGGATGCAACGCCGCATCTTTGAGCCCGGATTTACGACGAAGCGTCGGGGGTGGGGCTTGGGGCTAAGCCTTGCTCGGCGTATTGTTGAGCAATATCACGGAGGACGTCTCTACCTGAAGGAAAGTTCACCGACGACAGGGACAACCTTTGTGATAGAACTACCCTTGGCAACAGAAAAGGAGAACCCCCGCCCTGATGGCGAGGGCTCTCCTGCACTCTCTTCTTGAATGTCTCTATGCCCGCCGTGCAGCAATGGGTTTTGCTTATGGGTTGGGTGTTGCAGGTAGTTTTCTATGGGCGCCGTTTATGCCGGTCGCCGTGATGGTCCTTGCCAGAATCGCCATGATGGTCGCCGTCACGATCATCATCGTGGCTTCCCACCGGGCAGCAGTTTGTCCCACCCGAGCACCAGCATTGCCAGATCTGCTGCTGTTGGGGGGTTAGGACTTGGGAGATGCATTCGCAGAAACTGAGCTTCAGCCGCGCCAATTCCTCAGCTGCCCATTGTCGAACAGGGTTGTTGAGGAGCTGCTCTCGGAGCCATTGCTTGATTTCCCCAAGGCGCTGCCGCGCCGTTTCCCGATCCAGGAGCCCTTGGCGCAGGGAGTCAATGACGGCTCTCCGCATCTCCCGTGCTTGCTGTTTGTACTGCTGCTCCGATGCTCGGAGGGAATCCAAGACGGCACGGATACTATCGGCATAGCTCTTTAAGCATGCAAAGGCTGCAATGCGCTGGGCGGAGTCCAGTTGGAGGCAACGCCAGATGTAAATTGGAGCGCGCCGTTTGTCACCGTCTGGGGGATGAAGAGCAAAGTCCTCCGTCAGTGTTCCTCCGGTAACGATGCTGGCAACGGCATCAGGTTGGGGGATTTCCGGTACGAGTGTTTGGTCGGGAGCTGTTACTTGGTCGGTGCGTTGACAAGCGCTCAATCCTGCAAGCCATGTCGCCACAGCCAGAACCGCCAAAAGACCCATGAGCTTCTGCGTGAGACGTTCCATTGAGATCGCTCTAAATTGTGGAACTAACCCATCGTGCTTCTGCGGCTATCCAGATAGCCGTGATTTCCACCGTCAGTAACACATGAGAAGGTTCCGGCGTTACACATCAGTAAGGGCAGAGCTGGACGATGTAAGTTTGTACTGCTATGAGCATTTCAGTACTCCGTGAAGCGTGGGAGCGCTGTCGGGCGTATATGGAAGGGGTGGGTTATCGGGGGTACGACCCATACGACGCTCTCTTGTCGCCGATATGGCAGATACCGATTTTGCGCTCGTGCCGTCCGATGCGTCGGTTAGGGCAGCAACTGGTATTACGCTGTCCACTCAATGTGCGTCCGCTTCTTCGGATCCCGCGCGGGAGGAATCCTGTCACGGTTGGATTAGCGCTGGAAGGATATGTTATTGCATGCGTTGCTTTTCCTGAACGCCGTGCTCTGTGGGAGGAGCGGGTATGGTGGTGCCTTGCAGAACTTCAGCGCCTCCGCAGTCCCGGATGGGAAGCCGCATGGGGATATGATTTTCCCTGGGAAGCCCGTCGGATGTCTTTGCCGTCCTTTGCTCCCACGGTTGTAGCCACGGGCATGATTGCAAATGCCCTGTTTACCGCTGCCACGGTATTGGGAAATAAGCAGGCGCATGCACTCTGCCTCTGTGCTGCCGAGGAAGTGCTGGGACGCTTTCCCCGCAGTTACGAGGATGAACATGCCTTGTGCTGGGCATATTCTACCAAGGATGCCCAGCAGGTGCTCAACGCAACCCTCTTTGGAGCCCGGCTCTGTGCTCAAGCATATGTGCTCAGCGGAGAAGAGCGCTTCCTGCAAGCAGCTCGCCGCAGTGTTCGGTTTGCCCTTTTGCACCAGCGCGAGGATGGGGCATTTCCCTATGCCGTTGGGGAGGATCCACGCCGATGGGTGGACCATATCCACAGCGGCTATGTATTGGAGTGCCTCCATGCATATTGCTCCTACACAGGTGACAGGGTTGCGGAGGAATCCTTACGTCGTGGTTGGCAGTACTACCGACAGCACCTCTTTACTCCAACAGGGCTCCCTCGCTGGAGCCAGCGGCGGACGTATCCCATTGATGCGACGGCATGTGCCCAGGCAATCCGGACTCTCTGCCGGTTCGGTGATCGGGTAGCAGCCGAGCAAGTGGCGCTGTGGGCAGTCCGTCAGCTCCAGCGTTTGGATGGGGCGTTTGCCTATCGGCGATATCGTTTCTGGACACAGCGCACGGTTTTCATGCGGTGGTCTGTAGCTTGGATGTTTGTAGCGCTTGCGGAGTTCCTTCGTGACCCAGCAGCCGAAGATGCGCGTGTGGGTTGACATGGACAATTCCCCGCATGTCCCCTTCTTTGCTCCTATCCTGCGGGAGTTGCAGCGGCGTAGGCATCAACTGATACTGACTGCCCGACCCTACGCGCAGACGCTGGAGTTAACACGGATGTTCGGCATTCAGGTCCATAGCGTGGGGAGCTATGGTGGGAAGCAGCCATTCAGCAAACTCTGGACCTTGATTCGGCGAGCTCAGCAGTTATGGAAGATGGTCCGTCCACTGCGACCGGACGTTGCTGTAAGCCATGGTTCACGAGCGCAGGTGGTAGCAGCAGCGACTTTGGGAATTCCTGCCGTTGTTTGCCTGGATTATGAGTGGACGGAGCGCTGGATTTTTCGCTGGGGTGCCCGTCGCGTGCTAGTCCCCGAGGTCGCTGTGGCAGCAGCTCTCAAGGCAGGTTTTGCCCAGTCTCAGGTGCGAGGGTATCCGGGGTTGAAAGAGGAGGTGTATTTACCGGATTTCATCCCAGAGCCGGACTTTCGGGCTCAACTAGGTATTGCGGAGGATGTGTGCCTTATGGTGTTGCGTCCACCGAGCCTGACGGCAAACTACCGGACGGTGCGGACCCAGCGCCTCTTTGAGGCTGTTCTCTACCGGCTCCGGCAGGAACCCTCTGTCGTGGCCCTCCTCCTTCCACGAAGTCGGCAGGATCGAGAGTGGGTCATGGGGATCTGTCGGGCTCAGAATATCGCCAACATTCGCATCGTGGATCGCGTGTTACCAGGGCTGCAACTGCTCTATTGGGCAGACGTGGTCATCTCTGGAGGGGGAACGATGAATCGGGAAGCAGCTCTGTTGGGTACGCCGACCTATTCTGTTTTTGCCGGGCCGATAGGAGCTGTTGACCACTGGCTACTCCAGACAGGGAGGCTTCGGTTGCTCCGGAGCGTAGAGGATGTGGCACAGCTGCGGTGTCAACGCTTCCCGCGGACACCCTCCTGGCGCTACCCCGATAAGGGATTGGCTGCCGTTATAGCTGATTTCATAGAGGATTGTAGCAGTGCCCGCTCTTGCTGAAGGACATGACGGGGGATAACGATGGAGACAGCAGCATCGGACGGAAAGGCTATCGTCGTGTCGGGAAGTTGCTCCAAATAGTCAATCACCTCTGCTGCTTCCGTCAGGCGCCCCAGAAGCCGTAAGGCTTGTGCTTTGAGCAGGAGGGCATAGGTGTGATGGGGGGCTTTATGGAGGGCGTATTCCGTCCAGGCTAAGGCTTCGGCAAGTCGTTCAGAGCGCAGACATAGCTGAGCTAATACAATGGCTGTGGAAATGGCGATGCCGTTGGAAAGTGTACCAATCTGCAAAGCGAAGCGCAGTGCTTCCTCTGCTTCCTGCAAGATACCCATACGCGCTAATGTCTGTCCCAATTGGAACCAGGCATAGGCATTAAGGGGTTCTTCCTGGACGTGTTGGAGCAAGAGTTGGTAGTTGCGATAGACCTTTTGTCGCAGGACTTCCAAGGGCTGGTCGTAGCCAGTATGGAGAATACGCAAGGGCGAGCCAACGATCTGCTTTCCCAAGGCGAGCAGAGATGGGCTGATTTGCTCATGGACCCGTCCCTGGAATTGGATGGTGGGATAGCCGTAATTGCGAAAGATACGGGGGTACACTCCGCGGTGGATTTCGTGCTGCCCATCCTCGCGACGATGGGGACTTTCAATCGTGCAGATAACACCACCTACATCTTCAGGGAGGTCCTGCAGGAAGTCCCGTACAATAGCGAGAGATTCTGGATGGAGCTGTTCATCGGCGTCGAGGTACAGAATCCATTCACCACTACAGTGGCGAAGTGCTTCGTTGCGGGCGGCGGAGAAGTCCCCTTTCCAGGGGAAGGAGTAGACACATGCGCCGTAGCGGCGAGCAATATCGGGGGTGGCATCTTCAGAACCGGTGTCTACGATGACGATTTCGTCGACGATAGGTCGCACGGATTCTAAGCACATTGGGAGTCGTTCGGCTTCGTTCCGCACGATCATGCTGAGCGATAGCAATGGTCGGGAGCGGATGCTTGCCCGATATCGCCGTTGTCGGTGTTTGACCAGTTCGGCAAGCAGGTCGGGGGCAATTGGGCGGTGTCGGAGCTGACGGATGAGGGAATCGGCTTCCTGGAAGCGTCCCCGGGTGATGAGAAGATGGGCAAGTGCCAGAGTGCAGCGGTCGTGGGTCGGCTCTTCTTCCCTTCCTCGACGTAGGAGCTCTTCTGCTTTGTCCCACAGACCCAGCATGATGTAGCACCGTCCTAAGCGGAAGGCGAATTCAGCCGGGGAGAGTCGGAGGATTCCAAGTATAGCCTCTGACGGTGTCTGCCGGCTGTATGCTTTTTGAAGACGCTCATACATGATGGCGGCATAATGCCACTCAGAGCGCTGAGCATATGCTTCGCCAGCAATGCTGAGCGCCATCGTTTGGTAAGGGTATGCTTGGAGGACTTTCAGCGCGTACTGGAGTGCTTCCGTGGGGCGCTGGTCCGCTAGCGCTGTCTGTGCTTTCCAGTAGTAGATATGGAAGCGGAGGGGAGACTCTGGCGGGCACACCCGGAGGGCTTCATCCAATGCTTGGGTGGCTTCCGTTGCCTGTCCTATGACGAGCGCTGACCGAGCATACTGGAGCCATAGGTATGCGTTGGTTGGTTCCTCTTCCAGTGCCTGTTTTAAGAGGCGGAGGTTCCGCTCGTGCTTGCTCTGCAGAATGTGCTTGCCCTGGGCATATCCCTGGTGCCAGAGAGCGATGTCGGAGAGGGCGATTTGGTACCCAGCTTCGGCGACGGTGACCTGTTCATGGATCCGTCCCCGGAAACGGATGCGTTCATGGCGGCGGAAGAGGCGGAGCACGAAGGTGGAAAAGAGACCTGGTGAGTCTGCCGGAGAATGGCAATACACTAAAAAGCCCCCTACCTCTGGAGGTGCGGCGGCTAGAGTTTGTCGGAGTATCTCTGGGTTCTGCAGTCGTTCATCCGCATCAATGCTGAGGATCCACTCGCCTTTAGCGTACTCTAAAGCGTAGTTACGGGCAGCGGCAAAGTTGTCCTCCCACGGAAATGTCAGGACTTGGCAGCCCATGCGCCGAGCAAGTTCCGCGGTATTATCACGGGAACCGGTGTCAACGACGATGATTTCGTCGGCGACGTCACGGACGGAGTGGAGACACTCGGGGAGAAAGCGCTCTTCGTCCCGCACAATCAAACAGACGCTCAAGCGCATTGCTGTCGCTGTCTTTTTGGCACGGTGTCAATTATCGGCATGCAGTGCCAGAACTCAAGTTCGCAAGCAGAAGAGTCCGCCGTGGCTTTTCGTAACCACGGCAGGCCTCTGCCCACTTGCCGCTCGTGGCTTCGCAAGGTGGAGGCATCCCGTGGTAACGATAAACTCTTGGTTCCCGTCTCTATGCCCTGCGAGGGGAGGAAAAGAAGCTCAGTTGCTGCTTTGCCGCGCGGTTAATCTGAGAGCAACCGGTGTCCGGCACAACTTGTTCATCCTGTCTTTTGCTGTAGACTGCAGCCTATGGGGATGTGTGGCAGGGGTAGTGACTTATTGCAGCGAAGAGCTGTTCTGCAACAACAATGCCCTGCCAGCGGAGGCGTAGTCCGGCGAAGTTCAGGGCTTGGGCAACCCAGGTATTACATGTCTGTAATCCCCAGTAGGTTCCCTGAGCTTTGTAGAACCGTATCCATCCTCCGGCGTGGGCACTGGTCAGGATAGCGCTGCCCGTGCTGTCCCGGAAAATGGTATGGGAGAGAAATGTGCAGAGCCGCTCCGCAGTGACGCTATCTATGCAGAGGGGGCGAATCCAGCTATTGTGCCCGTAATAACGCTGAAGATCAGAGGGAACAGCAGCAATGCGGAGAACGCTTTCGTTTCGACGCAGGATTGCCTTGAGCGCTAAACGCAGATGAAAGCCCGGTGTCTGATAGAAGTCTGCCTCTCCCCAGCCGAAGTCAACCCACGGGGTAGAGGGCAATTGGGCAACCTCGGGGATACATCGTTGGGCAAGTTCCGAGGGAAGAATAAGCCCTGTGTGCCATCGCTCACGGACCAGATAGATCACAAGCTGCCCGGATTTTCGGGGATAGGACGAGACGGAAGGGGCAAATGCGGAGTAAAAAGGAAAAAAGGCTACGATAAGTGCCCCGACAAGCAATGGGCAAGACATGGACAATAAAAAGACATCCGCTTACGGTGTGTTCGGAGTCTGTGAGGGTGGCGTTGGAATTGGGGGCGATGGGAGGGATTGTGGGGATGGGACAGGAGCGCCGACCGTAACCGGTTCCCGTGTTTCCTGTGCTGTTCCAAGGAAGAATTTGTTCGCAATAATGGACAGGATGAACAGAGCGGTGCCTAAGCCAATGGTGAGCTTTGTCAAGAAATCCATCGTACGCCGCATTCCGAACAGACTCCCGAACTGTCCCCCTATTCCACCGAAGCTAGAGCTCAGCTCGCCCCGTCCAGGCTGGATAAGAACTGCCAATATGAGCATGATGGAGATCAAAACCATCAAAAGCACGGTCACAGTAAACATGGAGACACTTCCACTTTGCGTGCAACTAGTGCACAAAAATACCGAAAGATGCTGGAAGATGCTGGCCGATAGAGCCAAGTTTACCGGCGCAGTTCCCGCGTGCGTAGCTGATAAATACCCCAGGCAATGGCGAAAAGCAGGAAGGTTTGGGCTAACTCATGCCATGTTGGATTCGTTAACCAAAAATGTGTGTGAAGGATCCGTCCCAATGCTGCAAGGAGAATACATATCAGTGCAGCGGCGAGGGCTCCAAGCGTAGGGATATCCTTCATGGGAACTCTTTGAGGGTATGAGACAAGTTTTGCACCGCAAAATACACAGATGATGAGGATGTGGGAGTCCTTGAGATACACTGCTGCGAAATTCATAGACGTCCTCAGCCACAGACGAAGCGTTCTGCTGATGGCAATATGGTGTGGTGGGAGCTTGTTCGTGGGGCTGCAGATAGCCTGCGGGCATATCGGTTACGGTCTACCTTGGTTATGCTCAGCATCGCTATCGGTGTCTTCGCTATTATGATGGCGGGGACAGTGGTGAACTCTCTGAACTTTACCGTATTCCGGGAATTGGAGAGGATGGGGGAAAACTCATTTCTAATTACTCGGTTTCCGGCAATCGTACTCGGTGGTAAGCAGTGGCGTCATTATGCCAAGCGTTCTCCAATCACCTACGAACAAGGGCTTCAGCTCAAGCGCGCACTGTCTCCACGGACACCCTTTGTGTGCATTTATGGGATTTCCCCTTTCAGCAGGCAGGTGTGGTGGAAGAATCGCTCCACAGATCCAGACGTGACTATTGGAGGAGCAGACGAGATGTTCTTCCACGTCTTCCAATTTGAGCTGGCAGAAGGACGACCTTTCGTAGGGCAGGACTTGTTGCTGAGACGTCCAGTTGTTATTCTCGGAGCGGATGTAGCTGCTGAGCTCTTTGGAACAGCATCTCCGATAGGGCAGCAGGTGCGGATCCGAAATCGTCCGTTTGAGGTTATTGGCGTCTTTAAGCCGCGTGGGACTCTCCTGGGGCAAAGTCGGGATAACTTCGTGATTGTTCCAATCACATACTGGGTTCAGTATTTCGCCACAGATCAAGACAATTTGCTCCTTGGTGTTCAGGCTCGGAATCGAGAAGTGTTCTTTGAAACAGTTGATGAGGCCGTAGGGGCGTTCCGTCGGATTCGGGCTTTAAAGCCATGGCAGCCGAACGACTTTGAGATAGAGACCAACGAGAGTCTGCGGACCCAATTCCTTGGGCTGACCCAATACGTGGGGTTGTTTGGGTTTGGTACCGGTGTGATAGCTCTCATGGCTGCTGGAGTAGGTATTATGAACATCATGCTGGTTTCTGTCCGGGAGCGGACGCGGGAGATTGGGCTTCGGAAGGCGGTAGGAGCTCGGCGAAGCTGGATTCTTCTGCAGTTTCTGACAGAAGCCGTTGCGTTGAGTGGTATCGGAGGGCTTTTCGGAGTTGTACTTGGTATCCTTGCCGGTTGGGGCTTGGGGGGCTTGATAGGGACCCACTTTGCAATTCCGTGGGGATGGAGCGGGCTTAGTTTGGGAGTCTGTATAGGAATGGGGCTCCTGTGGGGGACATATCCAGCATGGAAAGCCGCTACGCTCCGTCCCGTTGACGCTCTTCGGTATGAGTAATCGGATGCTATGTAAGAAAGCGCTCCGACGGGCACGCTGGGCATGGTACATGTATGACTGGGCGAATTCTGCCTTCCCGACAACGGTCCTGACGGTTTTTCTCGGACCGTACTTGACACAGGTGGCATATCAGGCGGCAGGGGAGGCAGGAACTCTCATCGTGGGAGGCCTGTCTATCACGCCCGATGCTTTCTATCCCTTTGCTGTTTCGGTGTCGGTGTTGTTGCAGATAGTGCTTCTGCCGCTTGTCGGTGCCCTTGCTGATTCTCGGGGTTGGAAGAAGCTTCTCATGCTTCTTTTTGCCTATACCGGGGCTCTGGCAACAGTAGGGCTCTACTGGGTTGAGGGAGATCGGTACTGGCTGGGGGGGGTTCTGTTCGTTATTGCCAATCTCTGCTTTGGGGCTTCCGTAGTCATGTACAACGCTTTCCTACCCGACCTGGCGGCTCCGCACGAGCGCGATGCTCTCTCCGCTCGTGGCTGGGCGATTGGGTATCTGGGGGGAGGAATTTTGTTGGGGTTGAATTTACTCTTCCTTAGCGCCGCTCAGCAGTGGGGGATTCCACCAGCGCAAGCGGTGCGCCTTTGTCTGGCATCGGCGGGAGTATGGTGGGGAGTGTTTACTCTAATTCCTGCTTTCGGGATTCCAGCTTCGCTCGGGCGGGAGGGTAGAAAAACAGCTCTGTCAAGCGCTGGGCATTGGTGGAACCAGCTATGGCAGACTCTCCGCTTGCTGCAAGCGCCGGCCCTTCTCTTCTTGGTAGCCTACTTTTTCTACAACGACGGGGTGCAGACCGTGATTGCTCTCTCTGGGCAATTCGCCAGTCGGGAGTTGCGTCTGCCTATTGAAGTTATCACAAGTACGCTGCTTCTGGTTCAGTTCGTCGCTTTCGGTGGGGCGTTGCTTTTCGGATGGCTGGCACAGCGTTGGGGGACAGTGCCAGCTCTTTTATCGGGTTTGCTAGTCTGGATTGGGGTCTTACTCTACAGTGGTCTGGGACTCCATACGGAGGAAGAGTTTCGCCTTGTTGCCATCGCTATTGGTGTCGTTTTAGGAGGGACTCAGGCGTTGAGCCGGTCATTGTTTTCGCAGTACATCCCGGAAGGGCGCTCGGCGGAGTACTTTAGCTTCTATGAGCTTACCGAACGAGGCAGTAGCTGGCTGGGACCGTTGCTTTTTGCGACTGTGTTACAGTGGACGGGTAATTATCGGTGGGCCATCGGGGGGATTACCTGCCTGTTCATTGCCGGTGGTTTTCTCCTCTTGTGTCTCTATCTTCGGGAGCGGAAAATCTGCCCGCCAAGGATTTAGTTCGGATTCCTAAATTTGTGCACACTTAGTGCACTGATGCGTGTCAGCCCAATGAGTGAGCCTCATCATGGCGTTGGAGTGCAGCTTTTATTTTTGCAGTGTTGTCAGCTGAGGGAGGAAGATGGAGAGAAGCGGCATTCACGGTATACTCTTTGCTCTTGCAGTGGTGGTGTTGGTGCTCGTTGGGGTGATAACAATCGGAGATCGCTGGTGGTGGCTTCCACCATTAGCATCGGTTCATGGCGGGCAGATTGACAATCTGTTCACAATTACGCTGGCGATTACGGGGAGTGTCTTTGTGCTGGTCCACCTCTTGTTGGCATACTTTGTCTGGCGTTATCGCGAGCGCTCGGCGGAGCAGCGGGCGTACTTTTACCTGGAGAACCGTCCGCTGGAGGTTACTTACACGCTGATACCGGCTCTTGTACTAACGGGGCTCATTACCGCTGGCACGAGGGCATGGTTTGAGATTCAAGGTCCGCCTCCGCAGAATGCCTTGCCGATTCGGGTCATTGGGGAGCAGTTTGCATGGCGTTTCCAGTACCCTGGTGCAGATGGGCAGTTAGGGCGTTTCCATCCGCGCTTTGTCAGCGAGAGCAATCCCTTCGGTATAGACCCTGACGACCCGGCGGGGCGTGATGACATTGTTGCAACGGAACTGCATGTACCGTTGAATAGGCCAGTGGTAGCGTACATCGATTCTAAGGATGTCCTACACAGTTTCTTTGTCCCAGCGTTGCGGGTCAAGCAAGATGCGGTCCCAGGGATGACGACACGCTTCTGGTTCGTTGCCTCCCAGGTAGGGATGTACGATATTCCGTGCGCAGAGCTCTGCGGGCAGGGGCACTACATCATGCGGGGGCAAATGGTTGTAGAATCTGACGCGGCATTTGAGTCGTGGCTTGCTCAGCAGCCGACGATTGCGACAATGCTTGGTCTGTCCCAGTAGGACGAAGAGGAATTTGCAATGGCAACGGAGCATGCGGTAGAAAGTGTGGTTGTCCACCACGAGCCGCAGAGTTTTTGGCGGCGGTATATCTTCAGCATGGACCATAAGGTCATCGCCATCCAGTATATGATCACTGCTGGGCTCATGGGGCTTATTGGTTTGGTGATGTCCTGGCTCATGCGAATTCCCTTAGCATGGCCGGGGGAGTCGGTCCCGATTGTGGCAAAGATTTTCCCTGGGCTCTTTGAAGGGGGTGTTCTCCGTCCTGATGCCTACTTGGCGATGATGACCATGCATGGGACGCTGATGGTGTTTTTCTTCCTGACGGCAATTCTATTGGGGGGCTTTGGGAATTTGCTTATCCCTCTTCAGTGTGGGGCACGGGATATGGCATTTCCATTTGTGAACATGCTGAGCTACTGGGTATTTCTTCTCTCGTGCCTGATTATGCTGGCATCCTTGTTTGTTACAGGGGGTGCAGCAGCAGCGGGGTGGACAGCCTATCCGCCGCTCAGCGCGTTGGAAAAGGCGGTTCCAGGATCCGGGCTGGGGCAAACGTTGTGGTTGGTTGCTATGGCAGTGTTCATCGCCTCATCGGTCATGGGAGGCTTGAACTATATTACCACAGTACTCAATCTCCGCACGCAGGGGATGTCTATGATGCGCCTGCCCTTGACAGTGTGGGCACTGTTTGTTGCGGCAATTTTAGGTCTGTTGGCCTTTCCAGCGCTTTTTGCTGGGGCGGTGTTGCTGTTGTTGGATCGGCATTTGGGGACCAGCTTCTATTTAAGCCATGTTGTGGTTGGAGGGGAGCATATCGTCCGGGAGGGAGGAAATCCCTTGCTATGGCAGCATCTGTTCTGGTTTCTCGGGCATCCGGAGGTCTACATCCTAATTCTGCCGGCAATGGGTATTGCCTCGGAGATAATCTCTAACAATGCCCGAAAGCCCATTTTCGGCTACCGGGTCATGGTATACTCCATTATCGCTATTGGTTTCTTAAGCTTCATCGTCTGGGGGCACCACATGTTCGTTAGTGGGATGAACATATGGCTCAGTGCCGCTTTCACGCTGACCACGCTCATTATTGCTGTTCCTTCGGCGGTGAAGACGTTCAATTGGTTGGGGACGCTCTGGCGTGGGAAGCTCCGTTTCACGACGGCGATGCTGTTTGCTATTGGCTTTGTCTCAACCTTCGTCACTGGTGGGCTTACAGGGATTTTCTTGGGAAACCCGACAATTGATATCCAGCTACACGATACCTACTTCGTGGTGGCACATTTCCACATCGTTATGGCGACCAGCTCGGTATTTGGAATCTTTGCCGGCGTGTATCACTGGTTCCCGAAGCTATTTGGTCGTATGATGGATGAGCGATTAGGGAAACTGCATTTCTGGCTTACGTTTCTGGGAATGTATGCCATCTTCTTCCCGATGCATTACTTGGGCTTCATGGGGGTACCGCGGCGCTATTACGGTTTTGGTCTCCTGCAGTACCTTGCTCCCAACACGCAGGATATTCAGCTTTTCATCAGTGTGGCAGCTTTCATCACGGGGGCGGCTCAGTTCCTCTTCTTGGTCAATCTCATCCGGAGCATCTGGTGGGGGCGGCGGGCAGAAGCGAATCCCTGGCAAGGCAATACTCTGGAATGGCAAGCGCCATCGCCTCCACCTCATGGGAATTGGGGAGAGAAGCTGCCGGTGGTATATCGCTGGGCATACGACTATAGCGTTGCCGGTGCCTCGCAAGACTTCATACCGCAGACCGTTCCTATAGAGCAGGAGCCTACGGGAGAACCGGGCCGTCATGTGCCGTTGCCGACAGTTGCGGCTACTCTTTCTGGTGATGGAAATGGGAAACCGCTTCAGAACGGGGGATAACAGATGAGGCCGACGGTCTTACTGCCGCAGCGGATTAGTGGCATAAGCGGGGGTAGAGGTGGCGGGGGTGATGGAGCGCCGCTTGGCGGTCCGCTGATGCCGACGGCGCAACTCTTTGTTTGGCTCCTCATTGGAGGGCTGACGATGTTTTTCGCTGCCCTCTGTAGCGCAGCGATTGTGCGTATTGGCATTGACGGACGGACATTCCTCCTGCCGCCAATCATTTGGGTAAATACGGGAATTCTCGTCCTCAGTAGCGTGCTGCTGGGGTGGGCACAGTGGAGAGTTCTCAAGGGTCGGGAAGTTGAACCGAAAGGGCTGCGGGCCCTTGGTGCTGCAACAGCTCTCGGGGTGCTTTTCATGGGAGGGCAGGCAGTAGCGTGGTATCAGTTAGCGCAACAAGGGGTTTTTCTGTCTAGCTCTCCTGCAGCGGGTTTCTTCTATGTGCTGACAGCAGCCCACGGGGTGCATGTAGTTGGGGGACTTATAGCGCTTGCGGTACTATGGAGCGTCCGGCGCCGTGGGATGACCTTCCGTCGTCGGCTCGGACCCGTGGCTACGTATTGGCATTTCCTAACCTTTGTCTGGCTTGCCTTGGTGATAGTCCTTCAGACACGATAATGTCAGAGAAGTTGCAGTAGGAGTACCGATGGTGGCAGAAGTAACAGTGCAACAAGTGGAGCAAAAACCGTCCTGGGGTGGGGGAATCTCCCCTTTTGGGGTAAGCTGGCAGAAGTTGATGATGTGGATTTTTATCCTGTCGGATGCCTTTATTTTTGGTAGCTTCCTCATTAGCTACGCCACAAGCCGGGCTAGCGTAGGTAAGTGGGTGGATACGGGAAAAGTTTTTGCCCTTCACATTGCGGGGTCGGAAATCCCGTTGCTATTGATTGCCATCATGACTTTCATCTTAGTCAGCAGTAGTGGGACAATGGCTTTGGCGGTTGCGAACGCGTACGAGCGTCGGAAGAAGGAAACCGTTCGCTACCTTTTCCTTACGATGCTCTTGGGGCTGACTTTTGTGGGGTGTCAAGCATATGAGTGGACACATCTAATCGTGGACTACGGTGTCCGTCCCTGGTGGAATCCCTTCGGTCCACCGCAGTTTGGAGCGTACTTCTTTACCCTGACGGGGTTCCATGGGATGCATGTTCTCAGTGGGGTCATTTATCTGGGCATTATTGCCCGGCAGGTTGCCAAAGGAGTCTATGACCGTCGCGGTTCGTATGCGAACGTAGAGATTGCTGGGCTATATTGGCACTTTGTTGACCTGATTTGGGTGTTTATCTTCACGATGTTCTACTTGTTCTGAGGTGGCGTGATGGCAGACGTTGCTCGACCACAGGGTGAGCAAGTTGGTGCTGTTCATGCTCCAATCCGGACTTATTTGACTGTCTGGGGGTGGTTGTTTGTGCTCAGTGCTATTGCGTACTTTGTGGATATTATTCACCTGACAGGCTGGCTCAAGGTGGTTCTGCTGACCGTTTTGGCGCTGATGAAGGCGGGGCTTATTATGGCCTTCTTCATGCACTTGCGCTTTGAGCGTCTTACATTGGTGTATGCAATCGTGGCTCCTCTCATTCTGCTGGTGGCAATGTTGGTGGGATTGGTGCCAGATGGAGTTGCGGTCTTCGTTCGGCGGTAGATTTGGAGTATACCTTCTGGCTGGGTTTGTATTGGGCAGCGTTCCAGCAGGGGCTCAGTGCGCGTTGTGTCGCTCTGCAGTGGAGACAGGGAACCCGCTCTTTGCGGAGGCCCTGCGCTCGGGAATTCTCCTGCTCTTGGTCATGCCATACCTTTTGGGGCTTGGTTTGGCAATAGTGCTCTGGCGTGCATGCCGACGTCGGCAAGTGGTGGCTGTGGAGGTGGGTCGGTGGAATGCCCCGGGGCAATCAATCAATGGGGCTCCCAGCTGTCAAGGTTAAGGGAAGGAGCTGATTGGCGCAGCGTAGGGAATTGTGTGGCTGTCAAGGAGGGAGTGGGGGAGTTTTTCGTGTCCGTTGAGGTGAGGGCGTGGGAGTGTGGAGGTGGATAGGGAGTGCTAATTTTGCATTGCCTGTCTCACCATGGGTGAGTATTGCCGAGCATGCGCTTGACTTATCAACCGAGTCGGGTGAAACGTTTACGTACGCATGGGTTTCGGGCGCGGATGAAAACAAAGGGAGGACGGAAGGTGTTAGCGCGTCGTCGGGCAAAGGGACGGCATAAGCTGACGGTGAGCGATGAGCGGAAGAAGTGGTGAAGCTCCGTCCACTCAAGCGTCGTAAGGAGATCCAGCACTTGTGGGAGCAGGGGCAACGTTTGACCAGTGCGATGATGACTGTGGTGGTATTGTATCGGGAGGGAGAAAACAAGGGGGATGTGGGCTATGTGGTTAGCGTTCCAAGGCGGAGGGTACGGCAGGCGGTTGAGCGAAATCGGTTGCGGCGCTTGATGCGGGCGGCTCTTTGCACAGCAGTCAAACAGATGCAGAGTACCGAAGGGGATATCCCTTTCAGGGCTGTCGGGCTGGTGTGGCGGGGTAGCGAGGAGAAGCCGGTCAAGCGGTTACGACTGTGGGATATTCTACCGCAAGTTCGGGAGCTTCTGCGACGGGCATGGGAAGGATGTCTGTGATATACCGACTCATTGCTGGTCTTCTGCAGCTCTATCACCAGTGGATTTCTCCGTGGATGCCGAAGGCTTGTCGTTTCTATCCGAGTTGCTCGCAGTATGCGGCCGAGGCCATTGTACGCTACGGTCTTCGCCGTGGGGTGTGGTTAGCGTTGCGCCGTCTTGCGCGGTGCCATCCTTGGCATCCGGGTGGGGTTGATCCCGTTCCATAGCGGAGGAAGGGGATGGACAGGCGTACCCTGCTCGGGATTATACTCATTGCCCTTTTAACGACGCTGTGGGCTCTTTATACGTCCATCTACTATGCTCCGCGAGTCCCACTGGATACTGTGCGTCCGCAGCTGAAGGGGGCAGTCCCTGAGGAAACCGTGAAAAGGGAAGCTCCTCCGACAATTCCCGAGCGCTGGATAGAGGTGGAGACTGATCTGCTGCGGATACGACTGAGCTCGTACGGCGGCACTCTAACACACTGGGAACTGCGTCGCTACAAAGACTGGCAGGGGAAACCTGTGCAGCTTATTCCCATCGGGGAACGCGAGCTATGGATTGCCTACTACGACGCGCAGGGGAGGCGAGTTGATACACGACGGTTACCTTTCATTCCCTCCGTTGCCAGCGATACAGTCTATCGCGTCAGCGGGAACGATTCCCTGGTCATCCGATTCCGCTATGCCTTGGACTCAGTGCACTCTATTGAGCGCTGGTATGTCTTCCATGGTGGGCGCTATGACGTTGGAGTGGGGATTGACTTCGTCACAGGGGACGGAGGTGGAGTGCATCAGCGTTATGAGCTCATATGGACTGGGGGGCTCAAGTATCAAGAGTACAACAGTGTGGATGAGTCACATAGCGCCTCGGTGCAGATTTCCTTAGCAGGCGATCTTGAGACCCTGGATGCCAAAGAGTTCGACCAGGCTGTTGAGACTCAGGCAACAGGTCGCATTGACTGGGTAGGGCTGAAGATAAAGTATTTCGCTGTTGCAATTCTGCCGCTACCGCGTCCGGCAGAATTCACCGTCCTTGCTCGTGGACAGAGCTTCCATGCTCCCAATGGCGGAGTTGTGAAACGATATGATGTGACGCTGCGGCCCCTTTCCCGTCGAGGCGGAGAGCCCCATGTATTTCAAGTCTACGGTGGACCGTTAGATTATGACCTTGTCAAGCCGTATGAACTGACGGCTATGGTGGAGTTTGGGCTGCGCTGGCTGGTGCGCCCAATAGGGGAATACTTTATGCTCCCGCTCCTCAAAGGGATCCATTGGCTCGTTCCCAACTACGGCATTGCAATTATTGTATTCGCCGTGTTGATGAAACTCCTCCTGCATCCGCTTATCCTTCCTCAGCTCCGATCGGCGCAGCGCATGCAGCTCTTAGCCCCAGAGCTACAGAAGATTCGCGAAAAGTACAAAGACGACCTTCAAGCACAACAGCGGGAACTATTCCGGCTCTACCAGGAGTACGGTATCAATCCCATGAGTGGCTGTCTTCCGTTGTTGCTGCAATTGCCGATTCTGTATGCACTCTGGGCAGTGCTCAATTACTCCATTGAACTGCGGCAGACCCCGTTTATGCTCTGGATTGTGGACCTTTCTGTGCCGGATCGGCTCGTCACGCTTCCGTTCCGAATTCCGCTTTTTGGATTCAACTACATTTCGGGCTTGGCGCTCCTGATGGGGGTAGCTGTCTTTCTGCAACAGCGGCTTAGCGTGACGGATCCCCGCCAGCGGTGGATGGTCTATGTCTTTCCCCTTCTGCTCACCTTGCTTTTTTCGGCCTTCCCGGCAGGGTTGAATTTGTACTACTTCACTTTCAACGTGCTGAGCATTGGGCATCAACTGTATTTGACCCGTTTCCGCAAGAAGAAGCTGACGCTGGAGGACTTAAAGCGGCAGCCGAAGCGGGAAGGATGGCTCATGCGGCGGCTGCGCGAAGCTCAGGCTCTGGCTGAGGAACAAGCAGAGCGTCTGCCGCCCAGTTTAGCCCGACGGCTTAAAATTGAACAACCGAAGCCGGCAAAGCAACAGAAAAAGAAGCGGCGGTGAAATCACACAGAGTTCAGCGCCTGGGTAATATCCTCCAGCAGGTCTTCCGTGTCTTCAATCCCGCAGGAGAGCCGAATCAGTCCCTCAGTGATACCAACGCTGCGGCGGCGCTCAGGGGATAGGGAAGCATGGGTCATGGTAGCTGGATGGGAGACCAGAGACTCTACTCCCCCCAGGGATTCCGCCAAAGTGAAGAGACGGAGATGGCGGAGAAATTCAAGTGCTCGTTCAGCAGAGCCCAGATCCAAGGAGAGCATACCCGTGAAGTTGCGCATTTGGCGCCGTGCCAGCTCATGCTGCGGATGGGTCGGTAGCCCAGGGTAATAAACCGCCTGGACAGCAGGGTGGACAGCACAGAGTTCGGCAACTGCTCGGGCATTGCGCTCGTGCTGCTGCATGCGTAGGGCTAAGGTCTTTACTGAGCGGAGGCAAAGCCAGCATTCAAAGGGACTTGGAATAGCCCCGGCGGCGTTCTGGAAGAAGCGGAGTCGTTCGGCAAGTTCTGGGTGTCGGGTTACGACGACACCGCCGACGACATCGGAGTGCCCAGCCAGGTACTTCGTTGTAGAATGGACGACCAGGTCGGCTCCCAAAGTCAGGGGTTGCTGGGCATAGGGGGTAGCGAAGGTGTTGTCCACCACGAGCCAAGCATTGTGTCGATGGGCGATATCGGCCATGGCAGCAATGTCCGCTAAGTGGAGAAGGGGGTTGGTAGGGCTTTCGATGTAGAGTAGGCGCGTCTCGGGGCGGAAGGCGTGTTTGACCGCTTCGGGCTCACGGGCGTCGACGTACGTAGCACTGATTCCAAAGGTTGACCAGACTCGGTCAAAGAGGCGGACGGTGCCGCCATAGAGATCTGCTGACGCCACGATGTGGTCCCCGGGGCGAAGGAGGCGGACAACGGCATCGATGGCTGCCATTCCACTGGCGAAGGCAATGGCGTAGGAGCCCTCCTCTAATGCGGCGATGTTCTGCTCCCATGCCTGCCGGGTTGGATTGTTGGTTCGTGAATACTCAAAGCCGCGATGCTTTCCCGGTGCGTCTTGGGCATAAGTGGAGCTGAGGTGAATCGGTGGGATAACAGCGCCCGTTGTGGGGTCGGGTTCCTGTCCTACGTGAATTGCACGGGTGGCAAAGCCTCGGTAGTTCATTGGGTTAACTGTACTGTAAGACCCACCGTGTGGGCTAGCCGAGAAGGGCTGGTGTACTCGTGTGTCAGAGCGTAGTCCATCTGGAGTCCGATGGGAAGAGCCCCGATCATGGGCAGTTGGACGGAAATGCCACCGCCGATACGGTCTATGGGGAACCAACGAGCGCGGCCGAGTTCGTCTCCGAAAATGATCGCTCCGCCGCGGAGGGCGAAGCCGGGCAAGGGAATAACTTCGGCCGCTGCGCAAAGGCTGGGCCGACGCGTTGTCTGTCCGTAGCGCAGTTCCAATGCCAGAAGGAGATAGCGTTCAGAAGGAAGCCGCACCACGTATTCCTCCCCCGTTATCGGAGATCGGCGGCGGGAGATACGGGGGGCAAAGTGAACCTCGGTTGCCACACCAGCGGAGATAGCCAGCGGAAGAGGAGCTCGGTGATTTTCCCACTGGAGGAAAGCTCCAAGATTGCGAGCAGTGACGCCGAAGGAAAAGAGGTCGGCTACGTGGAACAGTGCTCCAATATCGGCAGCAGCTCCACTGGCCGATATACCGGCTCCAACAAGCCCGCTCCAAAGGTATTTCCCTGTGACTCCAACGCTGAGGAAGTTCCACCGGAAGCTACCGCTCAGGCTAATAGCAAGGTCATGTGGGGTATGCTCTCCGAGGGGTTCACCATTGAGATCTCGGGCAATGAAGCTGCCTGCCGAGAAACTCTGGACACCAGCACCGATGCCGAATCCATTGCCTATTGCTTGAGCGTAGGCAAAACTGGTGTAGGTTCGTCCCAATCCCAGGAGCGAAATGGAAAGCCCAAAGGCAGGTTTAGGCATGAACCATGCGCTGATGGAGGGGTTTGCAAACAGCCCCATTGGCTCGTTTGCAACAGCGGTGTAGGAGCCGACCAATCCGAGTGAGCGAGCACCGACGGGGCGCTGAAGGTATCCGGCTGCTGTGCCTTCACTGAGTGCTTGTGCCAGGAGCGACGGCGATCCCAGCACAAGGAGGAAAGTGCATCCAAGCTTAACGGGAGAGGACAAACTTCTGTGCCAGCCGGAAGCCATCACCCTGGACGATGCAGATGTAAATACCGTTCGGTAAGTTGACGGTGGGGATACCGTATTCACGAACCCCCGCCGTAGCTTTTCCTTGGTAGACCGTTGCGACGCGCTTGCCCAGAAGGTTATACACACCGATGTCAAGCCGGCGTTGGTCAGCAGCGAGTTCAACGACAACGACATGCTCGCCGTTTGTCTCCCGGATTGAGTGAATCCGGTTCTCCCGGGGAAGCGAGTCTGCCACCGCCTGCCGCTCCAATTGGGTGACTAAGAGGGGATGGGTCCGAGCCATTCCTATTTCTGGAGATGGGAGGCAGCGCGCAGAGGGCGGATGTACTATCCCTATCGCCACCGTGATGAGAACAAGGGTAGTCACTGTTGGCCTCATTCTACCGCTACCGAGTGAGACTCACCGCCATCGGCAGAGACGAATGATTGGGATTCTTGTGTGCGGAAGCGGAAAAAGAGGGTCTCAGGAGATGCAGCCTGGAGGCGGTAGTGGAGTTCCAACCCTTCGGGGGGAATCCGCAGATGACGGGCGAGGCGGAGACGAGCTTCCGGCGTCTCGGGCAGTGTTGCCGGCGTATAGTTCCTCAGCTGCTGGCGAAGGTATTCGGAGCGGTGCCGGAGACGTTCGCGCCACAGCTGTGCTACTTCTGGTGCGGGAGCTATCGGTACGGCTCTTTCAGGTGGGGTATCGACGGGAAAGGGCGGGGCAGATACCTCTGGCTGTCCTCCTTGAGCTGCTGGGTCTATCCTTTCCCTTTGTTGTTCTGTCCCTCCGTTATCGGGGGCGGGGGAATGCTGTTGGGCTCCTAATTCATCGGCAGACCGATAGTGGCGGAGTGCTGCCTGGACATACGAAGGGAATGGAGCAGAGCTACGGGAGGAGGAGCGCTTCCGCAAAGCCGTCAGGAGAAAGCGCAGCGCAAAGCCCACAGAGACGGCAGCAATCCCCGTAAATACAATGGGGGACCACAGCAGAATCCAACCAGGCGTACCGCTGGCTGATGGAGGAGTCGGAACGGAGTTGCTTCCCGAAGTTGTTGCCGACAGGGGGTGGGTAATGTGAGACCCACTGTCCGGCTTTGGGGGAGGATGAGGGGAGTCCTGTAGTGGAAAGTGAAGCATAGCTTCCGTCAGGGCTGCTAAGCTATCGGCAGCCAACGAGGGAGGGGGTGGGAGAGAACGTTCGGTGAGATTGCGGAAATGCGTAGATGCTTGGAGTTGCAGTTCCGTTCTGCCTGCCAGCTCTGCAAGGTAAGCCATAACGCCGTAAACCTCCGGCAGTGTGCTCTGTCGCCATGCTTGTCGCAGCCATGCAAGAGCGGTCACTGCCCTGCCGGAGGAAAGGGCACGGGTAGCAAGCAGGGCTGCTGCATCAGCCGAACCCCGATGAGCCGCTTCCGTCAGCAAGCTTTCGGCAACAGTCTCGGAGCCCAACTCCAGTGCCAGCAAGGCGCTGTGGTAGAGTTCGTCTCCGGGTGAAAGCTTTTCCCACCGAAGGGGGGTTATCAGCAGGCATCGGCTATATGGGAGCCAAACAGCGCTATAGCCACAAGGGGATGCCACGGTGATGTAGACCTTCACTCCATTTCTGCTCCGCTGGGGATAAACTTCCCGGATAGGTCCTTGGCTCCACGAGCGGGGGCGGAGTTCCGCGGATGGTTCTGCCCCTGGCAGCGTTACGATAATGCGCTGCTTGTCCGGTGAAAGCTCCGATCCCCATCCTATGGGCAACTCTGAGCAGAAGAGGGCAACGCGCCCCTGGTGGTCTACGGTGATACGCTCCACTATCGTTGCAGCAAGTCCAAGGGGGAGGAATCCGAAGAGAGCGATGTATCTTAAGCGCATTGAGGGGCACTCTGTTGTAGGACATCCAGCCGTAAGGGGAAGCGGAGCACAACCGTTGTGCCGGCACCAGGCTGTGAGTGGAGGGTGATAGTTCCACCGTGACGTTCAACAATTTCCTGGCACAAACTCAATCCCAGACCAGAGCCATGGGGCTTGGTAGTGAAGAAAGGCTCAAAGACTTGTTGGACGAGTTCAGTGGGAATGCCGATGCCGGAATCCCGACAGGAGACTATCAAAGTGTCTCCTTCGGCAAACAGTCGGATATGGAGCAGTCCGCCCTCAGGCATAGCGTCGCAAGCGTTCAGGAACAGGTTTAAGAACACCTGTTCCAGTTGTCCTGCGTGACCCAGGATGCGTGTGGTGGGTGCTTCTTGCTCCAGGTGAACACGGATGCGATCCCGCCGAAATTGAGGCTGAAGTAGTTGTAATGCGTGCTCAACGATGGTGGCAACCTCAATGGGGGAGAATTCTGTCGGGGCATCGGGGCGTCGGAGCAGTTGTCGGAGCTCGTGCAGAAGGTGGTGTAGGCGGAGGAGTTCATGGCGCAGGCGTCGAGCATGTTCCTGCATGTTCCCTTTGCCGGCTTCAATGAGTTCGGCGTACGATAGCAAAGCCTGCAGGGGGTTGCCAAGCTCGTGGACAATAAGGCTGCTGATTTTCCCAAGCGTTGCCAAGGATTCCGCCTGTTGCAGCTCGCGCTGGAGTTGCTGGAGTTGAAAGTGCAGCATCTCTGCCGTGCGGGAGCTTTCCATGTTGTCTAGTAGGACTCCCACCAAGGTGCCGACATAATGGAGCTGTTCCTGTAGGGAAGCCAGGGGAAGGGTTGTAGGGACATCCAGAGCAACAATTGCGCCGAATCGTTCGCCTGAGTGCCCCAAGGGAACTGCCAGCAGGGAACGTTCCGATGCCGTCCAGAAAAGGTCGGGCAAGAGAGCGGGATTACCGTAGGCTGTGAGCCAGTCAATGATGCCATCCTCTACCAGTGCACGGGCGTGTGCTGTGTGCTCCGGTGGGTGAACCTGGAGGGAACCGATCGGGGAGATACGGAAGACATAGGCGCTGGAGGCGCAAGCCCACCGTTGGAGAAGGGAGCATGCTTGTTGCAGAAGGGCTTCAGGAGTGGAGGCTTCCAGGAGTTGACGGATTTCCGTCCGCTCCTGGCTCTGAGGGGCGGCGATTTGCTGGGTGAGTTGCTGACGGAGATGTTCCACTTCCCGCTGCAGCAGTTCACAGCGTACCTCAAGTAGGCGCATATATTGCTGTTCCCGCTGTCGGAGCTCCTCCCAGGAAAGCTCAGAGGGCATGGTTTCAGGACTTCTTAGTGCAGGACTTCAGCCAACAGGCGATACTCCTGTTCTATTCCCTCCCGCAATTCGGGGGTGGGTTCGCCAGTTTGGTCAATCAGACGGTGTGCCAAGTATGTTTCCCAGAGCGGCTCTGGGAGGTAGAGGGGTGACTGGAGTCCGTCTTCTCCAGACCAACGGCGGAGACCCGCCCAGTGAGCCAGATATTCTGCCGTAGCTGTCAGAGCGGTTAATGGTTGCTGCACTGTGTCTAAAGGTGCGGGAAGGCGGTGAGCGGACAGATCGGGTAAGAGCGGAGGGTCAGGCGTGTGGTGATAGGCGAGAGCGGCCACGAGGACCGGGGGCAAATTCCATTTTTCAGCCAGCCATGCACCGACGTCAGCGTGGGTAGCTCTCAAAAACAGGCGCTCTGCTTCCACACGAGAGCAGCCGGTGTGCTGCTGGTGGCGGACGATGGCGGTAAATTCTCCGGGAAGATAGGTGGCAAGGAGTGAAATTCCCAAATCGTGGAGCAGCCCTGCTGTGAAAGCTTCACCAGCAAGGCGATAGCCAATATGGCGAGCCAAGAAGCGAGCTGCTGTCGCGCAATAGAGGCAATATCGCCAGAAGAGTTCCCGTTCCCACTCGGCGCCGCGCTTGACGGTGACCAACTCGTACAGAGCAACGGCAACCAAGATTTGGCGTACCGCATCATTACCCAGTAAGGAAATGGCAAGCCGGACTGTGGTGATACGCCGAGGGAAGCCATAGACAGGAGAGTTTGCCACACGGAGGAGCCGAGCTGTTAAGGCTTGGTCTCGCTCTATGAGGTAGGCAACCTGTGCCGCGCTAACCTCTGCGTTGCCCAGAAGGCGAAGGCTTTCTGCCACGAGGGGCGGTATGGTCGGCAACTGTTCAATATGTCCGAGACGCTGGGCGAGAGCGGTATCAAGCATGGTGGTGGGTGCGCAGATATGTGCGCAATGCCTCCAGAACTTTGGCGTGTATTTGGCAAACCCGGCTTTCTGTCAACTGCAGCAGCTCTCCGATTTCGCGGAAGGTCAATCCTTCGTAGTAGTAGAGCACGATGACCAAGCGTTTCCGTTCGGGAAGTCGTTCTAAGTAGGCTGTGATGGCATCTAACAGTTGCTGGCGGGAAAGATTTTCCGCGGGGTCAGGGGCATGAATATCGGGCACTGCCTCCAATGGGTCGATGGCCTCATCCTCCTCCCCCGTCGTTGCCACTGGATTGGGTTCGGAGAAGGAAAGGGAAGCCTGAGCAGCCTGGACGGCATGGAGGTAAGAGCGGTATACTTCTGGTGTTACACCCAGCCGCTGGCAGATTGCTTCGGCAGAGGCTTCGTCGCCCAATTCTTGGCGGAGTTCATCGGCGGCTCGGTGATAGGTATGGACCTTACGGCGAGCGGTTCGGCTGAGCCAGTCAAGTCGGCGAAGTTCGTCCAGAATGGCGCCACGAATGCGGGTCAGTGCGTACGTCTCAAACTTCGTACCGCGGCTGGGGTCGAAGCGTTCAATTGCTTCATTGAGCCCCAAGACGCCGACGTGCTCCAAGTCCTCTTGGCTCAGGAGACTCTGTTTGGGTAGTTGGAGGGAGTGGATGACGTAATGGACCAGCCAGAGATAGTGTAGGATAAGACGTTGGCGGTCGTTATCGGCACGCTGCTCCCAGTAGCGCTGCCATACTTGTTGCAGCTCTTCAGGACTGAGTTGGTGTCTGTGACGGCTTTTCATGGACATTCCGTCCTGGGGTATCGTCGGATATCGGTAGCTGTGAGTTCTTTCCAAGGCGGAAGAGAACCAAAAACAGCGTTGCCAGCACGGCAACTGCTACAAAGACTATGAATGCCCTCAGTAACACTGCCTCGATAGACAGTTCGGGTTGCAGAGCAAAAATAACTATTGCAACACAACCGGCAAGGAAGCCGAGCTGAAGCACAAAACGGGCGGCATTACCGAGAGAGGAGCGCGCTGTCATGTTCTTCCTGCCTGAAGGTGCTGAGTTGTTGCAAGAGCTTACGATAGAGGAGCGCTGCAGGAAGGTCTGGGAAGAGTTCCACCAGAGGACGTTGATGTAAGAGAGCTTTCCGGTGCCACGGTTCATAGGGAATAGCCCCCAGCAGCGGCAGGCGTTTTCCAACGAAGCGCTCTAATACTGTGTTGAGTTTCCGCACAATGGTCTGAGCTTCTGCTTCATCTACGACGCCGACAACTAAGAGGGCGGAAGAATATCTGTCCCTCCCCTCTGTTTCTGAGAGTAGGGCTTTCAGCAGACCGTAGGTGTCAAGGATAGACCCAATATCATCCCCCGTGACAACGCAACACAGAGCTGCCATGCGGCAGGCCACGGCTATCAATTCAGACCATCCCGGCGGGAGATTGAGCAGTACAAGCTCTGGCTGGAGGCGATTCAGGAGGGTGGAGAGGAGTGTGGGGAAGGCTGCTGCCAATTGTCTTTCAGCTTCCTTCCCAAGGGCTCGCTCTGGTACCAGCCATGTAGTTGGGCAGATGCGGATGGGGACGTCCTCAATGCGAGCCGACCCAAGGTAAGCATCCGAAGCTGTTGCGATGGGATTTAGCCCGTAATGGAGATGGAGACTGGGAGCTTCAGGATGGAGGTCCCAAATAAGACAGGATAAACCGCGCTCCTGAGCTGCAGCAGCAAGGTTGACAATAACGGTAGCTTTTCCAACACCGGCACGTCCACTACAGAAAGCAATGACGAGGGAGCGGCTTTGCCGGGTTTTCATGTTTCTTCTACTACTCCAATCCGACACGCAAACGTTTCAACACGGGCTGGCTCTATATCCTCAGGGATCCGCGGACCAGCACACAGACACACTACGGGAATGTCGCTTTGTTCCAGTGCCTGAATTACCGGAGCAACCGTTGGTGTAAGATCCAGCTTTGTAATGATGATACCGCTTACTCCAAGTTCGTGCCATATTTGGAGAAGGCGTCGGAGGACCGCAAGGGAGTCAGTAGCGCTAAGGATACCGAAGAAAGCCTCAGGGTGGATCAGCTCGCTATAGTGACGCCATCGACGATATGTCTCTTTACGGAAGGGATTCCCCCCAGGTAGCTCGATGGCAGCCACCATTGGAGAGGAGGGCAAGGTTGCAAGGTGCTGCCGGAGCTCATGAGGAGTGTAGGCTTCGGTCAGCGGAATGTCGGCAATGGAGGAGAAGAGTTGTAGGTGCTCCAGTGCTCCCAGTCTAGATACTTCGGCACTGATGAGGTGGCAGGGTAGGTGGTGCAACAGTTTGTAGAAGAGGAGGAGCTTCAGCAGTGTGGTAGTCTTGCCCGAGCCGGGCAAACCAACAACCAAGAGTCGGAGAGGCTGAGCAGCGGGAGAAGGGAGCTCCGCTGTGCGGATATGCGCTGTCAAATGGTGGCGGGCGTGGAGGAGGAGTTCTTTCCACGATGGGACAGAGGACGTTGGTGGTAGGCGACGCAGAAGGAACTCCTCCGTGAAGCCTTCGGTGCGGAGGGTTGTATACAGCTGTTGCCAAAGTGGGTCGGCACCAGTGTTGAAGCGAATCAGCGCCTCTATGGCGGAAAGTTGCTGCCGAAGTGTGATAAGTTCCCGCTGGAGCTGGACGAATGAGAGCGTGTCAGTCGGGGAGGCTGCATTCGGTGATGTCCCCGATGGGGAGGGAGATGCTTCAGGATCGGGGATGGCGAGAACTTCTACAAGCTCAACACCGGTGTCTGTGCGGAAGGTCCTGGTATCCACAATGACGGCATTGTCCCCTAACTCCCGCCGCATAGAACGGAGTGCCTCGTGGATAGTTGAAGCCCTGTAGGTACGGACCCGCATGGTGGACCCTCATGGCTGAGCTCAGCAATGGAGCTTGAAAAAAGCATGCCATTCCCGTTCTGCTTCCTTGGCCTTAGAGGACCTGGAAGATGAAGAACTTCAGGTATTGTGTCTCCGGCATGTTCAGCAAAATGGGGTGGTCGGAAGGTTGTGTCCCCCGGTAGAGAAGTCGGAGGCGACGCTTGAGGCGGGTGGCTTCGGCAAAGATGACTTCCAAGAAGACAGCTTCAAAGACATGGTGAGAGCAGCTGCTGGTGACCAGATAGCCTCCAGGTGGTAGAAGGAGGAGTGCCAGGCGGTTAATCTCGCCGTACCCGCGCTTTGCTGCTGGGACATGGCGTCGGCTCTTCGCGAAGGCAGGAGGATCGAGAATGACCATGTCCCACTGTTTTCCCTCAGCGACTTGTTCTCCGAGAAAAGTAAAGACATCAGCCTCTACGAATTGGACTGCCTGGAGCTGATTTAGTTCAGCGTTGCGTCGGGCGGCTTCCAAAGCGCTTGCGGAGCTATCAACACCGACAACTTCCCGGGCTCCATGCAGAGCAGCATGGAGAGCAAATCCTCCGTGGTATGTAAAGCAGTCCAGCACCCGAAGACCGGATGCCATCCGCCCAACCACTGCCCGGTGATAGCGTTGGTCCAAATACGCGCCCGTTTTCTGCCCTTCCATCAAGCGCAGCTCTACCCGAAGCCCGAATTCCTCCAGTACGAAGCGCTCTGGAACCTGGCCGTAGAGAATACCCTGACGCTGTGGGAGCTGCTCCAGTTGGCGGAGGTGGGAGTGGTTCTTTTCCACGATTCCTTCTATTTCCGGCAGGACATGGCGCAAGGCTTCCACGATAATGGGGAGTCGCTGATCCATACCCGTGGAAAGGGTTTGCACGGCACAGTAGTTACCGTACCGATCAATAACCAACCCCGGCAATAGGTCCGACTCCCCGTGTACGAGTCGGTACATGGACTCGCCCTTGCAGATGCGTTCGCGCAACTGGAGTGCGTGGCGAAGTCGCTCGGCAAAGAAAGGGACGTCTAAGTCGGTAACTTCATCCGTACCGAGAAGGCGGACGCAGATAAGGCTGTGTGGGTTGTACAGCCCAACTCCGAAGCTTTCTCCTTCGGCCGATACCACACGTACGAGACTTCCTGGTGGGAGACGGGGTATGGATTGGAGCTCGTTGCTAAAGACCCACAGGTGCCCACTCCGGATACGAGTCTCATGCCCTGCGCGCAGATAAAGCTCATGCATGGAAGAAGACGGGGCTACAATAACTGGAAGGCCCGCTCCTTAGCTCAAGAGTTCCTGCTTCGTCTGCCCCTGCTGAATCTGCTGCTTAATGAGCATACGAACGTAGGTAGAAGCAGCCATACCCAAACCGTAGGCCAGCTGCTGCAGGGCGTTATAGTCGCTCTCTTCCAGCGTGATGGACAATAGGCGTTTGGGACCCTGAAAGAGAATCGGCCGCCGTGAACCCTTGGGGCGTCCGCGCTTTGTCATGGGACAGCTCCCTTCTTCTGTGAGACTGCCAATATCTCCCCTTCCGACTTTCGAGGTACACTGAGCCACCGGAGGGATTTGAACCCCCGACCCGCTGATTACAAATCAGCCGCTCTACCACTGAGCTACGGTGGCATAGCACGTATTGTGTGTACAAAATTATGCAGATTTTTGCCCCTGCCTACCGTGGTTAGGAGGGTGGAAATAGCTAAATTCGTTTCTACGGCCAAGGACGGGTAACGATGCGGATTTCGGAGCAGTGGCTGCGGGAGCTCCTGGAATTGCCGTGGACGACAGAGGAGGTGGCTTCTATCCTGACCAACCTGGGGTTGGAAGTAGAGGCGGTGGAGGACTGGCGGGGAAAGTATCGGGGGATTGTGGTTGGTATCGTCACAGAGGTTCGGTCTCATCCGCGGCGAGGGGGATTATGGATCTACCGCGTTTCTGTTGGGGATGACAACGTCCAAGTGATTGCTGGGACTTCAGTACCGGCGGGTGAGCGCGTTGTGGTTGCTCTTCCTGGAGCGGTTCTCCCCCGAGGAGGGAAAGAAGTAGAGCCGCGAAGTATTGACGGAGAGGATTCGCATGCAATGCTTTGTAGTCGTTGGGAATTGGGGGTGGGGGAGGAGTCTGACCGGGTATGGTTGCTACCGCCGGATGCTCCGATAGGCAAGGCTCTTTCCACCTATCTGCCGTCGGTAGAGGACGTGGTCTATGAGTTCTCAGTAACGCCAAATCGGGGTGATTGCTTGAGCCATTGGGGGATTACGCGGGAACTGGCGGCATATGGGGCATTGTCATTGTCGGTTCCTTCTCCACCGCCACCGGAGGGAGAGCCATCTCCTATAGAGGTGAAGATTATGACACCGGAGGGATGTCCGCTTTACACTTGCTGCGTAGTTACCAATGTTCCGGCAACGGCTTCACCACTGTGGATGCAAATACGGCTTTGGCGATTGGGGATTCGCCCGCATTCGTTACCGGTGGATGTGATGAACTATGTCATGCTGGAACGGGGACAACCATTGCATGCCTTTGACTATGCAACGATTGCTCAGCGTCAACTCTATATCCGATGGGCCCATGAGGGCGAGTATTTCCAAGGGCTGGACGGGAAGCTCTACCAACTGTGCTCGGAGGACGTAGTCATTGCTGACCCGCAAAGGGTACTGGCTCTGGGAGGTGTGCTCGGGGGGGCAGAATCGCAGGTAACGGCGGCGACGAATCAGGTACTCATTGAATCTGCTCTTTTCCATCCAGTACGCATCCGCCGTACGGCTCGGCGGTACATGTTAGAAACGGAGGCAGCATATCGTTTTCAGCGCGGAGTTGATCCTCAAGGAGTGCTTCCTGCGCTCTACCGAGCGGTCTTGCTACTCCGTCAACTTGGAGGTGCTGTGAGTATGGCTCCCGTTGTGGTTGGAGAGCTCCCAAGCAACAGTCGGCGGATTCTTGTCCGATATGAGAGGGTCAATCGGGTATTGGGAATTTCACTCCTCCCCTGGCAGCTCCATACCCTGTTGAGTCGTCTGGGGTTCCAACTGGAAGCACAAAATGAGCAGAGCTGTGTAGTGAAAGTTCCCTCGTTCCGGCACGATGTGCGGGAAGAGATAGACGTCGTGGAAGAGGTTGCTCGCTTGTATGGGTACGACCGAATTCCGCCGGCGGAGTTTATGGCTTTACCTGTTTCGCCTTCCCCTCTTCCACGGGAGCTTCTCTCACTCCCAATTCAAGGAACGATCATCACAGCATTGGCAGAGTGGGGATTTCAGCAGGTCTTCACCCCTGTGCTCACAGATCCTGATACAGCGTCTCAGTGGGAGCTACAGCCCGTCCGGTTGGTCAATGCCCTTGGGGTGGAATACTCGGTATTGCGTCCGTCGCTGGTACCCCCGTTGGTCCGGGTGCTTTCGACCAATGTTCGTGTCGGAGAGCGGGCAGTTCGCCTGTTTGAGATAGGAAAGGTCTTCCGCCGCCAAGGAGGGGATGGGTCCCAGTTAACCGATTATGAGGAACGCCTCGAACTTGGGATTTTGCTGAGTGGTGCCGCGGCTCCATTGCAGTGGGGGATTCCGCAGCGAGAGGTGGATTTCTATGACATACGCGGTGTTGTTGAGCAGCTATGTGAGCGGTTGCGTATTCCAGTCGAAATGCTACCGTGGGTAGAGAAGCGCCCGGAACCGGTGTTACCTACGGCTGTTCAGCTCTACAGTGGACAGCGTCTTCTCGGTTGGTTGGGGCAATTACGTCCTCGGTGGCTAAAGCAGTGGGAAGTAGAGGGGCCGGTGTTCGTTGCCGTCTTGGATGTGGCAGCTCTACAGCAGTGCAGTCAGCCGGTATCTCCATATGTGCCCGTACCGGAATATCCAGCAATTCGGCGAGACCTTGCTTTCGTTATAGACGAGACGATTCCGGCCGGGGCTCTCATCCAGCTTATCCGTCAGGCTGCTGGGGAGTGGTTAGAGGAAGTTGTGCTGTTCGATGTGTTCCGTTCACCAGCGTTAGGGGAAGGGAAGAAGAGTGTAGCTTTTGCATTACGGTTCCGTTCGCGAGAACGGACTTTGCGGGACGAGGATATCAACCCGGTGGTAGAGCGGATTATAGCGTCGGTGGAGCGTCAGACAGGTGCCTGTTTGCGCATGTAAATGGAGCCGGAAGCAGGGGCGATATCACCACGTCCGGAGCTCCAGGCTCTCTTGTTGCGCCTATGGGAGCGATTGCATTTGCTCGGAGAGCGGGCTCGGGAGCTGGGAGCGGAAAACCTCCGCCTGCGGGAGGAAGCTCAGCAATGGCGGGATGAGCTCTCACGGCTTCAGGAACAGGAATCCGCTGCCCATGCCCGTCTCCAGAAGCTGGACGAGGAGGTTCAGAGCTTGCGCCAGCAATTGCATCAGATGGAAGAATCGCGCGAACATCTCTCCGAGGAGCTTGCCCATTTGCGTTCTACTTATGATGCAACGCTGGAAGAGCTGAAGCGTGTGCAGGAAGAGTTCCAGCTGGCACAGCAAGAGTTAGCACGTCGGAACCACGAACTCTACCTTTGCCAGAAGGAGCTTGAGAGGTGTCGGGAACGTTTGGCGGAGGCGCAAGTGCAACGCCCAGTAGAGGGGTTGCAGACGGAGGAACTCCGGGAGCGTGTGCGCAGCTACGAAGACACCATCACCCAATACGCTGAGCAATGTGCTCAACTTCAGCAGGAAAATGCTCTCCTCCGCCAACGGTTGTCGCAGCTGCCTTCTCCGGAGGAGATTGAGCAACTCCGTGCCGAAGTCCTCCGCGAGCGCGAGCGCTTCCAGCAAAGTCAGCAGGAGCTGCAGCTTTTACAGCGGCACCTCCTCCGGTTACTGGAAGGCTATGGTTTGTCGGTACCAGACCGCTTTGATGAGCTCATCGGTCGCTTGGAGCAACTGCAACAAACTCTGCAGCAAGGGTTGGAGTCTGTGCGGCAGCTACTGCGCCATCCGCTCTGGTTACCGGAAGAGGTGCAGCGGGAGCTTGTCAAGCGGATCCGTGATCTGCTTGCTCGTATTGAGCAACTCTTGACCACCGAGGCGGTGCGGGCGGGCGAAAAGCCCTAATTTTGTCTACGCCGGTAGCCGGAACTGGGAGCGGACGATGAGCCGTTTGGTGCGCGTAACGATAGCCGGACGCGAGTACGTCCTCCGAGGGGAGGATGAGGCCAAGCTCTTGCGCTCTGCCCATGAAGTCAATGGGCAGTGGCAGCAATTACAGGCCCAAATGCCTGAGCAATCAACCACGACTATGGCAATATTGGTAGCGCTCAATCTTGCCGAGCAGTATCACGAGCTCCGCGCTCAGAGTGAGGCCGATCTCCGCCATGTGCGGGAGACAATTGAGCGCATGGTGGAATACGTGGATGCTTGCCTGGCTGCCCCCGGGGTTTCCGTGCAACGTCCGGGTATCGCTCTTTGACAGCAATGCTGTGCTTGACGCGCCGCATCCGCTCGGGTATCGGCTGTGCCCGGTGAGCGAACGGCAAAGCGCATGCGAAAAGGGAGATAGGCTCTGCCTGTGGATGGCAGGCCTCACCCACTTTGGGAGTGGGAGCCGTCGTGGGCTCAGAGGAAGCCAGAAATAGGTAGGCTATCACCCACTGTTCCGAACAAGAGCCAGTTCCGCTCCCGGTTAGGGTTCCGACCGAGACAGGATGCGGCGCTTTTTTCTGACGCAGTATGTCTCACCGAGATAGCATTCAGTAATGGCAGAGATATGGATTCTCGGAGCGAGCCTGCTGGGAATGATCGCTGGGTTTGCTCTGGCTTATACCCTTGCTTCCCGAACGGCTGCCTCCAAGATACGTGGGGCCGAACGCCAGGCACGGCAGATTGTTGAAGAAGCGGAACGGGAAGCCCGAGCTCTGAAGAAGGAGAAACTCTTGGAGCTGAAGGAGGAATGGCAGCGGCAGCGACAAGAGTTTGAAGCGGAAATGGCTGCTAAGCGGAATCGGCTGCAGACATTGGAGCGCCAGCTGAAGGCTCGCGAAGAGGCGCTTCAAGAAAAGCTGGAACTGGTGCAGCGGAAGGAACGCCACTTTCAGACCTTTGAGCAGGAGTTGGCTCAAAAGCAGCAGCAGGTGGAGAAAAAACTACGGGAGGCCGAACAATTGGTCCAGGAGCAGCTGGCGCGGTTGGAGCAAATTTCCGGCATCAGCCGTGATCAAGCCAAGCAGCTCCTTATGGAGCAGCTTCTTACAGAGGCTCGGAATGAGGCAGCACAGTATATCCGCCACATCCGTGAAGAAGCACGGCTTACCGCTGAACGGGAGGCTAAAAGTGTCATTGTCCAGGCGATTCAGCGTACGGCAGCCGATACCAGTATGGAGACAACAGTCACTGTTGTTCAGTTGCCAACCGAGGAAATGAAAGGGCGCATTATCGGGCGGGAGGGAAGGAACATTCGTGCCTTCGAAGCTGCCACAGGGGTTGACCTGATTATTGATGACACCCCCGAGGCGGTAGTTCTTTCCTGCTTCGATCCATTCCGGCGAGAAGTAGCCCGGATTGCATTGGAGCGCTTAGTGGCCGATGGACGCATCCATCCAGCTCGAATTGAAGAGGTTGTGGAGAAGACACGGCGTGAACTGGAGGAGAGTTTGCCGCGCATTGGGCAGGAGGCAGTAGCAGAGCTGGGCTTGCATAATATGCACCCCAAATTGCTCCACTATGTCGGCAAGATGCGCTTCCGCTCCAGTTATGGGCAGAACCTGCTGGCTCATTCCATTGAGGTTGCTCACCTGGCAGGCATTATGGCGGCAGAGCTTCGCTTGGACGTGCAGTTAGCAAAACGGGCGGGGCTTTTGCATGATATCGGCAAGTGCGTTGAAAATGCCGATGCTCCTCACGCCTTGGTGGGCTATGAGCTCACCAAGCGGTATAATGAGCATCCCATTGTCTGCAATGCTGTGGGAGCGCACCATGAGGATATCCCCATGGAGAGCCCGATTGCCGTGCTAGTGCAGGCTGCCGATGCCATCAGTGGTGCCCGCCCTGGTGCACGCCGCGAGAGTCTGGAGGAGTACATCCGCCGCTTGGAGCAGTTGGAGGCGTTGGCAAAAAGCTTTGATGGGGTTGCCAAAAGCTACGCTATCCAGGCCGGACGCGAGATTCGCGTCATCGTAGAACCGGAACGTCTCGATGACCAAGGGGCTGACGAATTAGCCCGGCAGTTGGCCGCCCGGATTGAGTCGGAATTGCAGTACCCGGGACAGGTGAAAGTGACCGTCATTCGTGAAGTGCGCAAGACCGCTGTTGCACGATGATGCGGTTCTGTGTTTTAGGCAGTGGAGCCGGCGGAGCCCCGACGCTCCGCCGGGCTCCCGCAGCGGTTCTTGTGCAGGTGGAAGGGACTTTCTTTCTGTTCGACTGCGGTGAGGGAACGCAGCGGCAGCTCATTCGGGTTCGGGTCTCCCGGAGCCGAATCCATCTGATTGCCATTACCCATTTGCACGCGGATCATGTGCTCGGGCTTTTCCCCCTACTGTCCAGCATGGCTTCGGATCGGCGTCAGGCTCCATTGCTCCTAATCGGCCCGCGCGGACTGGGCGAGCTCGTACGGCACACACTGCGCGGCATTGATGTCCATTTGCCCTTTGAGCTGACAATTCAGGAGCTGGAGCCAGCATTCGGTGGACAGCTTGTGGAAACAGAGCAATGGCGGCTCAGCTGTGCTCCGTTACACCATTCTCTCCCTTGCTTTGGGTTCCGGATCCAGGAGCGGCGGATGCCGTCGGTAGATCGGGAGCGCTTATCTTCCTTTGGGCTTGAAGCGGGCAGGCTCATTGGGGAACTCAAGCGCCAAGGATGGGTCCAGCTCCCTTCGGGACAAAAGGTCACTTTAGAGCAGGTCTCCCATCCCCGTCCCCAGCCAACGTTGGTCTACTGTGGAGATACCCGACCATGCTGGGAGACGGTAGAGCTGGCCTATCGGGCGGATGTCCTCGTGCATGAGGCAACCTTTGCCAGCGATCTGGCCGACATTGCCCGGCAGAGCTTTCACTCAACAGCGGCTGAGGCGGCCACCGTTGCCGCTATGGCTCAGGTACGGCACCTCCTTTTGACCCACTTCAGTACGCGCTATGACTCCTTGGAAGCTCTCCTCCAGGAGGCACGGGCATACTTCCCGGCTACCAGTCTTGCTCAAGAGTTGCGCTGGGAGCAGGTTCCTTCTTCAGACCCGCTCCACGATCAGGGCAACTCCCTGTCCGACGCCGACACACAGCGTGGCCAGTCCGTAGCGAGCCTTGTACCGGTGCAGGGAGCGGATCAGGGTGCCGACCAGCCGCGCTCCGCTCATCCCTAGGGGATGTCCGAGAGCAATAGCTCCGCCGTGTACGTTGAGGCGCTCCGGCTCTATAGGCATCTCCCGTAGACACGCCAATACTTGGGCAGCGAAAGCCTCGTTGAGCTCCACAAGCTCAATATCCTCCAGCCGGAGCCCTGACCGTTGGAGAGCCTTCTGTGTTGCCGGCACTGGGCCGATGCCCATATAGCGCGGGTCGACTCCAACGGCAGCGGAGCTGACATAGCGAGCCAATGGGCGGAGTCCATAGCGGTGAACTGCGGTCTCGCTTGCCAGGAGAAGAGCTGCTGCTCCGTCGTTGAGAGAAGAGGAGTTCCCCGCTGTTACGGTCCCGCCTGGGCGGAAGACCGGGGGAAGTGCAGCAAGCTTTTCCAAAGATGTGTCCCGTCGCGGTCCTTCGTCTCGGTCTACCAGAGTTGTCTCTCCACGAGCGCGCTCGACGGGAACAGGCACAATTTCCTCAGCGAAGACACAAGCATCTTGCGCTGCCACAGCCCGTTGGTGTGAGCGTAGGGCATAGGCATCCTGCTCCTCACGGGAGATACGGTAGCGCTCGGCTAAGTTTTCCGCCGTTTCTCCCATAGACTCCAACGGGAAAAGACGCTCCATCCGTGGGTTTGGAAAGCGCCACCCCAAGGCCGTATCGTAGGCGATGAGATTCCCGTACGGGGCTTTCCCCGACACGTTCTTGGGGAACACGTAAGGAGCACGGGACATAGATTCTACTCCACCTGCGATGACCACCTCGGCCTCGCCCGTCCGGATTGCGCGAATTCCTTCAATGACCGCCTCTAAGCCGGATGCGCATAGACGGTTCACCGTTACTCCCGGTACCGAGTAGGGAAGACCTGCCAGCAGTAATGCCATCCGGGCTACGTTCCGGTTATCTTCTCCCGCTTGGTTTGCGCAGCCCATGATTACTTCCTCCACCGCCTCAGGGGGAATTCCCGTCCGGCGAACAACCTCAGCGATAACAAGCGCTGCCATGTCATCGGGACGGACGCTGCTGAGAATGCCCCCGTATTTGCCAATGGGGGTGCGAACAGGTTCGATGAGGAAGACGTCACGCATGGCTATCCTCCGATGAAGATAAAAGTTGGAGAGTGGCAAGGCGTTCGTGGAGTTTGGCCAGCGACTGCTGGAAACTCTGCTCCTTTTCTCGCTCCCGCTCAACGACGGCACTGGGGGCTCGCTGGAGGAAGGCGGGGTTTTGCAGCTTGGCTTGGGTTTCTTCCAAAAGGCGCTGGAGACGAGCAATCTCGCGCTGCAAGCGCTCCAGCTCTGTCGTTAGGTCGTAATCAGAGCTTGGTACAAGGAATATCTCCGTCCCGCGGACAACACCCGTCAGCGCACGGGGGGGCACAGGGCTGTGAGCATCAAGGACCGTGGCATGGCAGGGTACCAAAGCCTCAAGGAGCCAGCGATGGCTTCCAAGAAGCTGTATAATCTCCGAAGTGACGGCTCGGATGAAAAGCTGAGGGCATTCCTGTGGAGGGAGTCCCAAAAGGGAGCGAAGTCGGCGAGCCTCTCCAATGAAGGCCTGCAAGAGGCTGAAGTTTTCCTCATCTTCGGCTGAGTGCCATGCCTCCGCCGCAGTGGCGGCAGCGGCAACACAGAGGAATTCTTCCTCCCGACGTTCCCAGAGAAGGTGCCAGAGTTCCTCTGTGATGAAAGGCATAACAGGGTGCAGCAGGCGGAGTATTCCCTCGTAAAGCTCTAAGGCAAACCGGCAGCGACCCGCTGCTTCTTCCGCCGTAGAGCGCTGGAGGAGGACCTTGAGGGCTTCCAAATACCAGTCGCAGAAATCGTTCCAGACGAAGTTGTAAAGCAGGCGGGCGTAGTCGTTGACGTGGTAGTGGCGGAGCTCCGCCTCTGTTGCTCGCAGAGCTGCTGCAAACCGGGAGCGAATCCATCGCTCCGGTAGCGTAAGCGCCTCGTCAGCAATAGGTTTAGAGGAGACCCCATACTGCTGGCTTTTCAGCCATAGGAAGCGCCCGGCATTCCAAAGCTTATTGGCGAAGTTGCGCCCAATTTCCATGGAGGGAATGTCCTGTGTGCGTTCGTCGATGGTCATGCGCACATCTTGTCCCAATGGCGACAGATAAATCATCGTAAAGCGCACCGCGTCGGCCCCGTACTTTGCGATGATGGGCAATGGGTCTGGGGAATTCCCTAACGATTTAGAGAGCTTCCGTCCGTAGCCGTCGCGGATGACGCTGGTGAAGTAGACATCTCGGAAGGGAATGGTGCCGCGAAACTTCAGCGTTGCCATAATCATGCGGGCAACCCAGAAGAAGATGATCTCAGGGGCGGTGACTAGGAGGTCCGTGGGAAGGAAGACGCGCAGGTCTGGAGTTTCTTCGGTCACCCCATCGGCAAGCCAGCGCATAGTCGTCAGCGGCCATAGCCATGAGGAAAACCATGTGTCCAGAACGTCGGGGTCTTGTTCTAGAGGGACTTCTGGGTCTAGTCCTAAGCGTTGGCGTGCCTCTTCGGGAGAGCGGGCGGCTGTATACCGCCCATCCGGTGCATAGTAGACCGGGATACGATGCCCCCACCAGATCTGCCGGGAAATACACCAGTCCCGAATATTCCGCATCCAGTGCTCGTATGTCCTCACCCAATGCTCAGGGTGGAAGCGAATCTTCCCCTCCAGGACCACCTGGAGCGCTGGTTCTGCCAGGGGTTTCATCCGGACAAACCACTGGTTGCTGACATATGGTTCGACCGGTTCCCCGCTTCGTTCGGAGAAACCCACATTGTGGGTGTAGGGTTCTCGGCGTTCTAGAAGACCGAGTTCCTGCAGCCGTTCTGTGACCCGACGCCGAGCCTCAAAACGCTCTAATCCAGCAAAGGGGCCAGCCAATTCGTTGAGCCTTCCCTCCGGGGTTAGGCAGACCAGTAAGGGAAGTCCGTGCCGCTGTCCAATTTCAAAGTCCACTGCGTCATGCCCCGGGGTAATCTTTAAGGCGCCGGTACCGAAGGCAGGATCTACGGCTTCATCAGCAATGACAGGGACAAACCGTTCTGTAAGAGGCACACGAACCCGTTTGCCCACAACGGACCGGTAGCGTTCATCGTCAGGGTGTACGGCAACCGCTACGTCGGCAAATATTGTCTCCGGACGTACAGTTGCTACCGGCACGAATCCTCCACCTTCCTCCAGCGCGTAGCGAAGTACCAGGAGCTCTTCTGTGACAGGACGATAGACTACTTCCTCATCCGACAGTGCAGACTGCAGCCGTGGGGACCAATTGATGATGCGCTTTCCACGGTAGATCAACCCTTCGTCGTAGAGCCGGATGAAGACTTCACGGACAGCCGTTGAGGCGCTCTCATCCATTGTAAATAGCGTCCGGCTCCAGTCGCAGGAGATTCCCAGCGCCCGCATCTGTTCCAAGATGATGCCCCCATAACGCTCCTTCCATTGCCAGACGCGCTCCAGAAAGCGTTCCCGTCCAAGTTGGTGGCGGGTGACTCCCTCGGCGGCAAGCTCTTGCTCCACCTTGACTTGAGTTGCAATCCCAGCATGGTCTATACCGGGAAACCAGCAGACTTCGTAGCCCTGCATTCGGTGCCAGCGGATGTAGATATCCTGGAGGGTAATGTTGAGCACATGTCCGAAATGGAGAACCCCGGTTACGTTCGGAGGGGGCATAAGGATACTGTACGGTGGACGCCCGGAGTCCGGATTTGCTCGGAACAAATCGTGCCGGAGCCACGCCTCGTACCAACGTCGCTCTATCTCTCCGGGAGTGTATGCCGAAGAGAACCCTTCCTGTTGCATTACAGCCAAGATGTCAGTGATGTTTGTCACGGCACACAAACTTACGGACTCATCAGGCTAAGGACGTGGTTGCATCATCGCCGTAGAGCTCTCCAGGTTATCCGTTTGGGGGTTTTTGTGTATATTCGTACAAGCTACCCTAGGGCTCCTGGGGTAAAGACAGCGTTTGTGACTCTGAAAGCAATCAAGCAATATGTCCCATACTCAAAGCAATGGAGGGTTTGACGATGACACGTTATGCCCGTTCTCTCCTCCTACTCGCTCTCAGTCTCGCTGTTGGCAACCTCAGCCCGTTGTGGGCACAACTGCAGATCATCGTTGGGAACCCGAATAGTAGCAACTACATCTTCTACGTTCCCTACAGCCAGTATTGCTACAGCAACTACTACGTATACCCACGGAAGCAATATGTAGCGTTCCTGTATTCCGGCTGGGCGATCCAGCAGGCAGGTGGAGTGCCTGGATTGATCAGCCGAATTGAGTTCCAAGCTCATGGGGACCCCTGGTATGGGCAAGGAACCTTGTGCCAATTCACCAATAAAGGGCAGCAGTTCAAGGTATACTTAGCGATTTCGCCTTACCCGAACTTCCCGAACACGGCGACAACGTATCAGCAACTCATCAGTGGGGCAGCACCGACGAATTTGCAGAATATCCAGCTGGTCTATGAAGGTACGGCATTCACCCAGACAATCCCTGCGGGACAGTGGGATGGCTTTACCCTCAACCCGGGCTATGTCTACACAGGCGGGAATCTGGTGGTCATCATTGAGTACGTGAACCCCTGTAGCCAGAATTGCCCGACTTCCTATCCTGATTACCTCCGAGGGTATGGATTGTGGCGTAGCACGTATATCTGGGGGTCAACCCCATCGGAGACAAACACCCGTTACACTGTGTTGGGGCTTTTCTATTGGTACTCCTACTGCTACTCTGGCACAGAATACGACTATACAACTTACTCCGCTTATCCTTACGATTACTACGGTCGTCCCAACATGCGAATGACTCTGCTATTGGGCATTGAGGCATCGTTCCCCAACCAAGGGGATATTTTGAATGGGACGTGGAATTATGATGGTTCGGCTCCGGAGCGTCCGCGTCCTTCGCTGAGCTTTCGTCAGGCAACGGGGCATCAGCTGCGGTTGACCTACCGCATCATCGGACCGCTGCCGAGTACAGAGCCTGTCTACATTGCTACTGATGGAGGTAATCCGAATGACACTATTCTGGATATTACGGCTGGAAGCACAGGGCTGGTTACACTACCGATAACGAGTGCAAAGGGACCGTATGCAGGTGCTAATGGAGCCTTAGCCCTGGGTTCGAATAATGCATTAGGAGGGACGTATCGCCTGCAAGCATCATACCAGAACTTAACTACGGGATATACGCAAGAGCCGATTTGGGAGAAGGAGTTTGTCGTTGCGTATAACAATGACTTGGCGGCGGAAGCAATTACGCTTCCTGTGCCCTATCGTCCGCCGTCGTATACTCAGTACCCGCAGGGGATTAACACCCCTGTAGAGGGGATATTCAAGAACGTTGGGCTCAATGAAATCACCGCTTTCCGAGCGATTGCGGAAATCCGCCGCGTCTCGGATAATGCTGTCGTATATCGTGACACAGTATATTGGTCTGCCACGCCCGGACTTCAGACAGGGCAGACGGCGACTATCCGCTTCAAACCTTTTAACACAATGCAGGTGGGAGACTATAAGATTCGCCTGTGTGGGACTTTACTGAATGCCCAAGATCAGCAAGCCTATAATGACTGTATGCCGCGTGCGGGAATGCCGGAGTGGATCTTCCGCATTCAATACGATATTGAGCTTGCGTCGGTAGCGGTTGCCTATCCTACAAGTGGAAGCACAATCTACGGCGGACGTCCATTCCGTCCGATTGGGGTATTCCAGAATAATGGGCTGACCGATATGAGCAATGTGCCGGTTCAGCTCATTATTACCCGCCTCTCTGATGGGCAAGTTGTTGCTAGTCAATCGGCATATGTGCCGGATATTCCAGCGACTTACCCGAATCAAGTACCCTATACCTTCAATTCCGTTACACTGCCAACAGGTGATTACCGGGCGACGATCATTATCTACCATCCGCAAGATCCCCTGCGGTCCAATGACACGGCGCATGCCCTCTTTACGGTTCAAGGGCCGCTTTCGGGGACGTATACGATTGGGACGTTGTTTGCAGGCAACCCGCGCAATTTCCTGACGATCCAGGATGCCATTGATGCCCTGTATCAACGGGGTGTTGGTGGACCGGTCGTGTTTGAGTTTACGGATGCCTACTATGAAGTAGGGGATGTCAATGTAAGTGCACCGGCTATTGACTTGCGTTCTACGATTCTGGGTGTCAATGCTCAGAACACGGTGACGTTCCGGGCGTATGGGCAGCGGGCGCTGCAACGAGGAAGCGTCACTATCCGACTAAAGTCGGGTATGGGCATTGGCATTCTCATGGAGCAGAGCCTGCAACCTGGGAATCCGTATGCTGTTGTGCGGGAGTTTCCAGAACCGCAGTACGCCAACTTTTCTGGCTACATTATTTTTGATGGTGGTTTGCAGAAGTCGTTGCGGTTTGAGTTAGAGGCGCCGGTTGGACAGGGGAGGCGGGCGGTCTTTTACTTAGGGCGTGGGGCGCACGATGTAG
>JAUQPL010000009.1 GCA_030550395.1 Bacteroidota bacterium
AGCAGAAATCACGGTTGCTGTTCCCGAGGGGTTCATCGTAGCTTCCAACGGATGGCTGGACACGGTCATAACCGTTCCGGGTACGTTGCCCGGGGTTGAACGGGTGCTGCTATATCGGTGGAGGGACACTGTGCCGATAGCGACGTACTTGATGGTCATTCATGCTTCACGGTATGCGCATTTTCGTGATGAATATCGGCGTTCCGATGGGAGTCGGGTTCCGCTGTGGTATTACGTGTGGGCACGCGACGTAGAGAGCCCCGATACGACAGGGAGGCGATACAATGCTCGGTATGCTTTTCGGGATGTTCCAGAGATGATGCGGGCGTACGAGAGCTTTTTCGGGCCATATCCTTTTGTCAAGTACGGCATGGCGGCTGTCCAGCCGTTTGCTTACGGCGGAATGGAACACCAGACGATGACAACCGTTAACCGTTCATGGCTTCGGGGATGGGCTGAATTAGGCATTGCCCACGAGTTAGCACACCATTGGCTGGGGGATTTGGTCAGTTGTGCGACGTGGAAGGATATATGGCTCAACGAGGGTGGAGCGACGTGGTCGGAAGCTCTGTGGTTGGAATGGCGACGGGGAATTGGGGCTTATCAGGAGCGTATGGAACAAGCTCGCAGTGAGTATCTACGGCAATATCCGAGGGTGATGCAATTACCTCTCTATGCCCCTCCCCGCGAGCTCATCTTCTTCTACGCTACCACCTATGCCAAGGCAGCATGGGTTTACCATATGATGCGCCGGATGGTGGGGGATAGTCTCTTCTTCCCCGCACTCCGGGCGTATTTCCAGCATTATCGGTATGGGGCGGCAGAGACAGAGGACTTGTTGTCGGTGTTGCAAAGGGAGATTCCTAACCCGCCGGTGTCGTGGCGAACTTTCTTTGACCAGTGGGTCTACAGTGCTGGGCATCCGATTGTGGAGATTTATCCTACGGTTTCCTCGCTGGGTGATGGTCGGTATTGGGTACGGTGTTTGGTGCGGCAGGTGCAGACTGGGGATATGGTACCGGAGGTGTTTGTGATGCCGTGGAAGCTGCGGTTTCGCAATCTTTCCGGCAACGGCGCTGAGTGGGAGTTTGTGAGCACAGAGCGGGAGCAGGTGGTGGAGGGGATGTTGTCGTTTTTGCCAACTTCTGTGGAGTTGAATCGGGAAGATGTCTTGTGTGAGTACTCCGTGTTTCCGGTATCGGTTGCTTTGGAGGGGTTAGGAGATGTGGGGCTTCGGATTTTGCCGGAGCCAGCCTCGGGGGGAGCTGTCGTAGAGTTTGAGGTAGTGCGGGAGGGAGAGGTGGAGATAGAGGTAGTGACGCTGACAGGGGCATGTGTGAAGGTGCACCGGAGCTTTATGGTAAAGGGGATATATCGGTTGCCGTTGTCTTTGGAGCGGTTGGGGGCCGCGGCGGGTGTATATGGGGTTCGGCTGAAGGTGGATGGGCGTGTCGTGGCAGCGAAGGTGTTCCAGTGGAAACCGTAAGGAATGAGGTGTGAATTGCCGTATGAGCAGGAAATTGAGCAATATCGGGTGCATTTCCCGCATTGCCGTCAAGGTATTGTGTACCTGGACCACGCGGCGACGGGTCCGATGCCGACGCCAGTTGTGGAGGCGGTACAGCGCTACTTAGAGCACCGCCAGAATGGGCAGAGTGGGTTAGAGTGGGAGATGGAGTGCATTCAGCGTGCGAGGGAGCAGATAGCGCGGCTTGTTGGTGCGTCCTCTGCCAGGAGCATTGCGTTGATGCCGAACACGACGATGGGGTTGGCAATAGTTGCACTGTCTCTGTCATGGAAGGCTGGTGACGTCATCGTGCTCGGGGCGCAGGAGTTTCCAGCGAATGTATACCCCTGGCGTTCTTTAGAGCGCTTTGGTGTGGAGCTTCGCTTTGTTCCCATGCCTGATGGAAGGCTTCCGTTAGAGCGCGTCTGTGCGGCTTTCGATGAACGAGTTCGCCTTGTAGCGCTGAGCGCTGTGCAATTCCTCTCGGGCTACCGGGCGGATCTGGAGCAAGTGGGGAGAATGTGTCGGGAGCACGGGATATTGCTCGTTGTGGATGGGATGCAGGCTGTCGGAGCTGTCCGTCTCCATGTTGAACAGGCTCAGGTAGCTGCCTTAGCCTGTGGTGGGGCGAAGTGGTTATTGGCTCCTCACGGTACGGGGTTTTTATACGTGGCACCGGAATTGCTGGAACGGCTCAACCCGGCGGTGTTAGGCTGGTTAGCGGCAGAGGAGCCGTGGGATTTCTTTGCTTTCCACCAACCGTTGGCACGAACGGCACGACGCTTCGAGGGGGGCTCGCTCAACATCGGTGGGGTCGTTGGACTCTGTGCTGCTGTGGAACTGCTGCAGGAATATGGTCCTGAGCGGATTGAGAAACGGGTCCTTGCTCTCAGTGGGCTCCTGCGAGAACGGCTACAGGAGGTGCTTCCAGGAGCGCACATCCTCACCCCAGCGGAGCCGGAGCAGCGGGCTGGCATTGTCGCTGTTGAGCTTCCTCATCGTGAACTGGCTGCCGAGGTTGTGGCAGAACTGGCACGACGCTGTGTGCGTTGCTCGGCGCGGCTTCACTATGTGCGGTTCTCTCCCCATTGGTACAATACGGCGGACGAAATTGAGTATGCTGTGGCAGCCATGGCGGAGATATGGGCAACTCTGGGTAAGTGACCTCTTCAGCAGTGGAAATATCCATGCAACGTCTGAGCGATCAGGAATACCGACGGCGTCAAGAATTGGCACTACTTCGTAAAGCCGGTGTGGAACCATATCCCTATGCTTACGAGCGAACGCATGCCATTGCCCAATTGCGCCATGGAGCTGAGGTATCCGGCGTGGAGATGTTTACGGACGTATCCCTTGCCGGACGCATCATGGTCTTCCGTCGAATGGGGAAGGTAACGTTCGCCGACGTACACGATGAGAGTGGGCGTTTGCAGCTGTACTTCCGTGCTGATGATCTGGGAGGTGAATACGAACTGTTGCGCTTGTTGGACATCGGTGATATCATTGGGGCAAGGGGCTTTTTGTTCTACACCCGTACTGGCGAGCTGACCCTCCATGTCCGGTCGTATCAATTGCTCTGCAAGGCGCTGCGTCCAATCCCAGTGCCCAAAGAGGAAGTGGATGAGCAGGGACGCCGCATCCGGCATGATGCCTTTACGGACAAGGAGCAGCGCTATCGGCGTCGGTACATCGACCTTGTTGTCAATCCGGAGGTACGGGACATATTCCGCAAGCGGGCTCATGTTATCCGCGCAATCCGTGCCTTTCTTGATGCTCGCGGCTGGTTGGAGGTTGAGACTCCAATATTACAGCCCATCTATGGCGGTGCAAATGCGCGTCCCTTCCGGACATACTTCCACGCCCTGGAGGCGGAATTCTACTTGCGCATTGCGACTGAGCTTTACTTAAAGCGACTCATTGTCGGCGGATTTGAAGGGGTTTACGAAATCGGCAAGAATTTCCGCAATGAGGGCATAGACCGATTGCACAATCCAGAATTTACAGCGTTGGAGCTCTACGTTGCCTATCGGGACTATCACTGGATGATGGGGTTAGTGGAGGAGCTACTTGTGGCTGTAGCCCAGGAAGTCAATGGACATCTTGGACTGCGCCGAGGCGAGCATCGCATTGAGCTCCATCCCCCTTTTCGGCGCATTCGCTGGTATGATGCTGTCCGGGAAGCGACTGGCTATGACCTTCGGAAGTGCACTCCAGAGGAGCTATGGCAGGTGGGGCACCAGCTTGGATTAGAGCTTCCGGACAATGCCACAGAAGCCAAGATCTTGGATGAGATTTTCAGTGCCACCGTGCAACCTCGGCTGATTGAGCCGACGTTCGTGCTAGACTACCCCTTGAGTCTTTCCCCATTAGCGAAGCGTCACCGGAGTGAACCGGATGTTGCCGAGCGCTTTGAGCTCTTCATTTTCGGAATGGAGATTGCAAATGCCTTCTCTGAGCTCAATGATCCGCTGGAACAGCGTCAGCGCTTGGAGCAACAGGTTCGGTGGCGGCAGAAAGGAGATATAGAAGCCATGCCGATGGATGAGGATTTCTTAATGGCCTTGGAGGTTGGGATGCCGCCGACGGCGGGTTTGGGGATTGGAATTGACCGGTTGGTGATGCTCTTGACCGAGCAGACGACCATTCGGGATGTTATTCTCTTCCCCCATATGCGTCCAGAAGCACCACACCAGTTGCCGGTTGTGTCAGAGTCAGGAGAATCCTAAAGCAATGGGGTACACGCCGCTGCCACGCATACCGACTGTCGAAGTCCGCTACCCACCCGTGCGATCACGGTTGTGGCTCCATCTTCTGCTGTTTGTCTTGACTTTCTTTTCTGTTCTCTTAGCTGGCGTGCAGTGGATGGGGCGCGATCCGCTGGAGCTCTCTAATCTCCACTATGGCCTGACCTATGCTGTGCTCATCCTCTGCTTCCTGGCGGCTCATGAGTTTGGGCATTACTTCGCCGCCCGTTTCCACGGGGTTGATGTATCGCTGCCGTACTTTCTGCCTGTCCCGCTGCCTTTTTTCTTCCCTTTCGGAACACTAGGGGCGGTTATCCGGGCATGGTCTCCGATACGATCGCGCCGGGCCTTGTTTGATATCGGTATTGCAGGTCCGCTGGCAGGGTTTGTGGTAAGTGTGATTATCTTGGTCTTGGGATTCCAGACACTCCCGCCCAAGGAATACCTCTACACCATTCACCCAGAGTACGCTCTGCTGGGACAGATTCCGCCGAGGGGACTGCATTTCGGGGATATGCTGCTGTACCATTGGATTGCTTCGCTGGTAGCTCCACCAGGGCGGTTTATCCCACCGATGAACGAGATGTACCACTACCCCTTCCTCTGCGTGGGGTGGTTCGGGCTATTTGTGACGATGCTAAATTTACTGCCATTGGGACAGCTGGACGGCGGACACATTACTTATGCGCTTTTCGGGCGCTTCCATGCGGTATTGGCGCGTCTGGTCTGGTGGGTTCTGCTGCTGCTGGGATTGGGTCCTGTATTCGGATGGCTTGTGCAGCTCCTCGGCGTAGACTCCCCGAACCTCTTGGTGCAACTTCTGCAGCAGACAATATTGCCGTTGCTGCGGGGGATTGAGTCCATTGCTCCATGGTACTTCCGGGCGTGGGAAGGATGGTTATTGTGGGCGTTGTTCACTCGCTTTCTCATCCGATTGGAGCATCCCCCTCTGTTTGATCCGGAGCCGTTAACGTGGGGACGTCGAGTCTTGGGTTGGCTGGCTCTGGGGATTTTCGTCGTGTGCTTTAGCTACAACGGTATTTACGAGATTTCTTCGCCGGTGGCGGCCTCTTCTGTGTTCCCTTAGGAGCCGACGTAGCGTAGGTCAATGTGGCGCCGCTTGAGGTCTACCCGCACAATCTGCACCCTCAGCCGTGAGCCCAAGGTGAAACTTTGCCGGGTCCGTTTGCCGACGAAGCGGTATCGGTGCTCGTCGAAGGTATAGAAGTCATCGGGCATTTCCCGTAGAGGGAGCAGTCCTTCTACGAAGCATGTGTCCAGCAAGACAAATAGACCGAAGGAGGTGACGCCAGTGACAGTCCCCCAGAACTTCCGTCCGATGAGACGGCTAGCAAGGAGTGTTTGCGCAACTTTAACGGAGGCACGTTCAGCTTCGACGGCGACCTGCTCGCGCTCGGAGCAGTGTTGACCTGCGGTTTCCAGGTATTCCCGTAGTTGGCGGAGACGATGAGCGGAAGGCTTTCTCGGACGGGAATACTCCTTGAGAAGGCGGTGGACGATGAGATCGGGGTACCGTCGGATAGGGGAAGTGAAGTGAGTGTAGGCAGCAAACCCTAACCCATAGTGCCCGATGTTGTAGGGTGAATAAATCGCCTTCGCCATAGCCCGCAGGAGTAGTTGGTGGAGCAGGAGTTTGTCTGGACGTCTCTGCAGGGTTTGGAGTATCTCTGTCCACTCCTGGGAGTTGCGTGGAGGGGTCCGGACAGGGACACCAAGGGCACGGAGGATCTCCAGAACGTCGCGAACCTTTGCTGGGTCGGGGATGTCGTGGATACGGTACAGGAAGGGCAGAGGTTCGTGGAACTGCCATTGTCGTGAGCGTTCGTGGACGAAGTGAGTAACAGTGCGGTTGGCTGCCAGCATGCACTCTTCCACCAGACTTGTAGCCTCCGTTCGCCCTTTTGGAATCACGGTCTGAGGAAATCCCTGCTCGTCTAATCGGAAAGCGAGCTCTATGGTTTCGAAGTCAATTCCGCCTTCGCAGAAACGGCGTTGGCGGAGCGTCTGTGCTAGCTGGTGGAGGAGGAGGATGGAATCGGCATACTCGCCACTGCCTGTCTCAATGATGTGCTGGACTTCCGAGTATGTGAAGCGGCGGTGGCTACGGATGACGGATTCGCAGAGTTCGTAGTGCTGAAGCACTCCGTCGGGGGTAAATTCCATGAGCACGGAGTAGGTCAGGCGGTCCTGCCCTGGAAGCAGCGAGCAGATGTCTGTCGAGAGCGCCTCAGGAAGCATAGGCACAACACGGTCCACCAGATACACGCTTGTACCGCGGTTGAAAGCTTCATGGTCGGTTGCACTACCTTCGGGAACGTAGGAGCTGACATCGGCGATATGGACTCCAAGCAGGAGGTTTCCATTAGGGAGACGACGGATCGAGAGAGCATCGTCGAAGTCTTTTGCGTCTTCTGGGTCAATTGTGAAGGTAATCTCTGCCCGAAAGTCTCGGCGCTGGGCGATTTCCTCTTCCGTCGGTGGATGGGCAAAGCGTTGGGCTTCTTCCTCAACGGCGGTGGGGAATCGGAAGGGCAGTCCAAATTCTTTCACGACAGTGGCAAATTCTGTCCTTGGGTCGCCGGCGCGACCGAGGATTTCAACAACTTCTGCCTCCGGGCTCTTGAGGGGGTCAGTCCACCGCACAAAGCGGGCAAGCACTTTGTCGCCACTTCGTGCGCCGTGGAGCTTCTCCGGCGGAAGGAGGAAGTCCACGTAGTAGGCCTCGTCGTCGGGGACCAGGAAGAAGAAGCTTCCGTCGTATTCCACTGTGCCCCCGATGAGTTCGCGACAGCGTTGGAGGATGCGGACGACCTCCCCGCGCGGTTTGCGGCGGGAGCTTTCGCGGAGTGGACGCACCAATACGCGATCTCCCGGAAGAGCGGTCCCGAGGTGGTGGCGCCGGACTATGATTTCGGGGTAGTCGGGGTGCGGGCTCCGAACGATGCCGATACCGTGCTCAATCTGCAGTGTACCTTCTATCGAGGGGCTGTCATCGGGAGATTGCAGAAAATACCGTCGGCGGCCGCCGCGTCGGATGAGCCCCTGGGCTTGGAGCCATTCTATGGTGCCGAGGAGGGTTTCATAGCGAGGATCGTCGTTGGAAATGCCAAGGCGGCGGGCCAATTCGTAGAGGCGATAGGAACGCTCCCGCAGCAGGCGAAGGATCGCTTCTGTCAGTTCAGGGTAGAGTGGATTGTCCATGGTTTAGGCGTAAAGGACGACGGTATTACCCTTCTGCAGGGCTTTCTGGAGCGCAGTTTGAACAGCCTGCAGGGCATCGGAAGCGCTTTGATGTCGGTGTAGCTCCGTGATTCCGACGCTCAGTGTTACATTGAGCCGCCGTGACTGAAGGGAGAGAATTGTTGTAGCAACTTGCTTGCGGATGCTTTCTGCCCAGAGCTGAGCATGGGTGAGTTCCATGCCGGGCAAGAGCACACCGAGGATATTTTCGCTGATAGAGCCTATCACGTCAAATGGACGGAGATGGGAGCGGAGTATGGGCAGTATGTGGGTCATGACAAGCTCACGAAGTTGGGCGGGGGAAAGCTCTGCCAACACTCCGTAGCGATCCACTTGAATTGCGCAAAAGGCGGTGTGGAGCTGGAGATGGCGGATCCGTTCCCTTTCCTCGGCGACTCGGTGGTGGAAGCCCATCTCGCTCCAGATTCCGTAGTGCGGGTAAAACCAGAGTCCGCCTTGGAGCTGCTGATTCCAGTAGCGATGTTCCGCAATTGCTCCTACCCACTCGCATAGAGTTTGTAGAAGTTCCAGCTCTTGGGAGGGGAGTGGATTGGGGACTTCACAGTAAAGGGCTCCGTAGGCATGGGTTGGGGAGCAAAAGGGGATGGCGTAGGCATGGCATGTTTCTGTAAGCGGAGGCTCGTCCGGATGGAGTCGGTAGGGGAATATGTCGGCATTCCAGTGCTGAGGTTCCCCGTGGTGGATAGCATGACCGACCAACGTCTGCTCTATAGGACAGGAGGCTTCTCGGAGGGATTCCCACGGTGAGGGGGCGCGGAGGGCAGCGATATTCCATTTGCGGTGATGGTGTGAGTAGAGGCATATGACGACTACGGGAGCTTGGGTGATGGCAGCGAAAAGCTCACAGAGCTGCTCTGCAAAGATTTCCTCGTTGACCGTTGTGAGCTTCCACAACGTGCGGATATGCTCCCATGCCTGGGTTTTCTGTTGCAGTTCGTAATGGTAGATGTAGCTCTGCAAAAGCCCACTGATCAGGAGCACTACATGTCCCAGGAGGCTGACAGTGGTTGCCGTATATGCCTGTGGTTGGGTGCTATCTAAGCAGAGGACGCCCACGGTCTGGTTTTGCAGTATGATAGGGACTCCAACAAAGGAGCTCGTGTTGGCAGATTGTCTGTAGTAGGGCAGGAGCTCTAATTCGGCTGTCGGTTGAATCTCCGTAACGATCTCTGCCCGTCCTCCCAAGGCGATTTGACTTATGATGTCGTGTCCGATGGGGAATTTCTTCCGTTCCGTTAGCAGTTCTGGGGTTTCCGATTGCCATGCCTCAAGCACCAAGAGTTGGCGGTCAGAGTCGATCCAGAAAAGGAGGGCTGTTCGCGTAGGAGTGAGGAGCCGTGCGAGGTTGAGAAGACGCTCCAGGAGAGTCCGAAAGGACTGGCGGGGCTCTGTTGGGATTACCACCGAAGAAGGTGTCAGCATAAAGTCGGGGATATTGACCGAGCGGATACGGGCCGGTGGAGCTGTCTGAGGAGCTTTTTCCGTTGGAGGCGGCGTGGGTGGAGGGGTAAGTGGCGCTTTGCTGGGAAAGCGCTTTACGATTCGGACGCCCGAGATTTCGTCAGAGAATTCTTCGCTAGGAGTGCGCCAGCTATTGTCTTCGTCGGGGGCAGGTGCTGTTGTGTCGGCAAAGGTTTCAGCAAAGTCATCAAAGATAAGGCGGGTTCCTCCTCGTGCTTGCTGTACCGTCTGGCGCAATTGAGCAGCTTGGGAACGCAGTGCAGGGCTATACGTACCCTCCTCGCCGAGCCGTTGGGAAAGCAGGAGAAAGAAGGCAACAGCACCCAGTAGAGTAATGGAGACTCCGATAAGGCGAACAGCGGGATCGTCTAGTACAAGAGCTATCAAAAGGCCCAGGGCGACGACGCCAGCTGCCAGCCAATCTACCGGGGTCAGGAGGCGTAGCAAACGCTTCAGTTCTTCAACCATCCCCGTTGAGCGAGCCGGAACTGGACATGCGAGCTGGCGAAGTGTCGGAAGCTCTCCTCCTGCTTTTGGAGAGTGTCCCGTACGAGCACCTCAAAGCGGGAGACCACGTGGACCTCTTTCGCGATCGTGTATCCTTGGCGGGCATCAATCAGGATGCGTCCACTCCCGGAGAGAGATTCACGACGGAGTTCTGCTTGGAGTTGACCTTCCTGGATCTGCCGTTTCTGCACGTGGGAGCGCAGTCGTGCTGCGATCTCCAGTGTAGGGCGTTCGCCAGCGGTGCGGGCGCCCAGGATGCGGTATTCTGCCGTGTTCTGCGTGGGGAACAGTGAGGCAATAACATCCTGGTACTCGTGGCGCCAGCTCCGTGTGCTATCTATCGGTCCGGTGGGGAAGGCCAAGTACTCTTGCTGTAGGGGACGATACATCTGCTCCGCTATCTGGCGTTCCAGAAAGGGGTCCAATGTCGCAGGGAGCGTATCCGGACTGAGGCGGCGGAGACGTTGCACGACGGTTCGGAGGGCAAAGACGGAGTCAATGCGTCCATCCGGAGTTACCAGCATGCGCACTTCCGTTCCCAGCAAGGCTGTTAAGTGGGCGAAGTCGGGATTGCGCCGGTCTTCGGCTTTCCGAGAATCGTAGGAGAAACGGCGCACCGAGCCGGCTGTGTCTGCCGGCATCGTGAAGCTAGCAATCAGGGTGTCAATCCGTACGCTTAGCTCAATGCGCCCGTCCGGAGTAATGCGGTGGATGAGCTTGGTGTAGTACTGCTGTACCATACTGGTTTGCTGGACAGTGTCAGTCCGGAGAGTGTCTGTCCGGAGCATCCAGTATGCGTACCACTCCCGGGGGGTGACGGTATAGCGGAGGGTATCGGGGAGAGCAATGGTTTCCACAGGTACAAGAGTATCCTGAGGGAGACCAGAGACATCAGCCTCCGGAGCAGTGCGCTGTTCCGGCGAGGGCTGAGAACGACATGCAGCGAGCACCAACCATAGGCTAATGGCAACGATTATTCTTCTCGTATGAAGCGCCATGTTAGGGTAACTTGGGTAGTTTGACGGAAAGGCATTGTTGGCCCTATCGGGCTGATGTCGGATTCGGTGTAAGCGTGGAGTTCAGAGCGTAGGATGAGCCCTCGCGGAGCCAGCTCAACCGTTATCTGGGCATGTCCTTGCCCATTACTCAGATTTGCTGCCGTTGGGAAGCGATCGGGAAGCCAGACCCTGGAGGTTGTAGGGGTGAGCTTGGGAAGGACGCCAACGAGAATGCGCGTGGTGTCCGTAGTCTGAGCAATGTGGATATGGGCCGTATCACGCCATTCAGTTCCCTCAATCCACAGGTGGACCAGGCGATGCCAGGTGGAATCCTCACGGATGCGGGTTCCGGGCACAATCCCTTTGTGCAGGTCAAAGAGGACAGTCCATCGGGCATCGGAGATAGCAGATAACCGTGCAGCTGCAAGATTGGTGTCTTTGCCCATTTCGCTCCGTATGTATTCTCGGAGCCACTCCAGTTGCTCGCCCCCAATGCGGGCAATGTCTCCATAGGGCGAAAACAGGATTTCGGGCTCAGTTCCGAGAACAGAGCTGAGGTAGTCTAAGTCTGGGATGCGGCGCTCAAGGTGCTCGGGATGCTGACTATTAAACGTCACAAGCAGAGTATCGGCTCGGAGGTGGTACTGCAGCTCCTCAACTCGGCAAGCGACTTCGGTCATACCATGCTCGCGGGAAGTAAAAGCATAGAGGCGCAGTTGGTAACGTACGTTCCGCTCTAAGCTCTGCCTCGTACTATCGGGGAAGAGCCGGTGGATTCGGCTGTGTTCATGGAGCTCGTAGTAACGGACTCGTCCAACGGGGATAGAAGCAAAGAGCCGGGGGCGGAGTGCCTCCTGCTTGCCAGGCTGCTCACCGGCGATCTGGGCATTCAGCATGACGCTGCCGAAGAGCCATACGAGTAAGGGGCACAAGGAATGGTGCCGCGCTATATCCCACTGCGGGAGCCTTGCATGGTTTTGTCGCAGCATCGTGTTCAGTCTTGGTATGCTTCAGGATGTATGATCCACCAGTTCCGTCAGGCTGAAGAAGAAGGCAATCTCCCAGAGAGCGTTCTCAACGGAGTCAGAGCCATGGATAGCGTTTTCCCCTTTGGAGGTTCCAAAACGGTGACGGATAGTCCCGGGGAGAGCCTCGGCGGGATCGGTCGCACCGATGAGGGAACGGAAGTCCTCAACGGCATGGTCCTTTTCCAACACCATGACAACGACCGGGCCGCTGCTCATAAAGCGCGTGAGGTCCTCAAAGAAAGGGCGTCCTCGGTGAACCTGGTAGAAGTTCTCGGCTTGTTCTTTCGTCATGCGCAGCAGTTTCATACCGACGATGCGGAATCCAGCTTGGGTGATGATTGTGATGATTTCTCCCGTGAGGTTCCGCCGGACAGCATCGGGTTTGATAATGGCAAGGGTGCGTTCGGTCATGACCGTTTCCGTCGTGTTGTTCGGACTCGGTAGGTTCGTGCTTTAGGAGGTTGCTGATTCTGCTGAGCCAGTGTTGCTGCAATTGTAGAGCCGATGTGAGCTGGGGACTCAATGACAATGATGCCGGCTGCTTCAAAGGCGGCGATTTTCTCCGCCGCCGTTCCGCGTCCGCCGCTGATAATAGCGCCGGCATGTCCCATGCGGCGTCCTGGTGGGGCAGTCCGCCCGGCAACAAATCCGAAGACGGGTTTGCGCATAGACCGTCGGACGAATTCCGCTGCCTCCTCTTCAGCGGTTCCTCCGATTTCCCCGATGAGGAGGACGGCGTCGGTGTCGGGGTCCTCGTTGAATAGGGCCAGCAAGTCCACGAAGTCAGAGCCAATGATAGGGTCACCTCCGATCCCAACGCAGGTAGATTGCCCGAGACCAGCGTCGGTAATTTGTTTGACCGCTTCATAGGTCAGTGTTCCGCTCCGAGAGATAATTCCAATGCGTCCGGGGCGGTGGATGAAGCCAGGCATGATTCCGATTTTGCATTCCCCCGGTGTGATAATACCTGGGCAATTCGGACCGATGAGCCGCGAGGAGCTCCCGCGGAGAGCCTCGCTTACGCGGAGCATGTCCCGAACGGGGATTCCTTCGGTAATGCAGACGATAAGTGGGATTTCCGCTTCAATAGCTTCCAGCAGAGCGTCGGCAGCAAAGGGAGCGGGAACGAAAATCACCGTTGCATTAGCACCAGTGGATTCAACAGCTTCCCGTACAGTGTTGAAGACCGGAACGGGTTGGGGGAAGATGTCTGACCCTTTGCCCGTGTACAATATTCCACCCTTCCCGGGCGTGACGCCGGCAACGACGCGAGTGCCGTACTGCAGCATCTGGGCTGTGTGGAAGGTCCCTTCCGTACCGGTAATGCCTTGGACGAGGACCCGTGTCGTGCGGTCAATCAAAATGCTCATGGATGCGGATAAGCAGGAATATGCAACAACTTCCAAAGTCACGCAAACTTACGGCACTCTGTGCGAAGCAGCTGCTCTCTCCCGTTTATGGGAAGTTCACGGGCAAGGAGCAGGTTAGTACTCTGCGGAACCAAAGGGAACCGCACTGGCGATAACCGTGCCAGAGTGTGGAAAGCGGTTGGATCGGAGCAACCCCCATTAGGTGCTCCAGCAGGCGCAGGTGCAGGGCTTCAAAGCGATAGCCATGGCGCTGACTCTGCCGGAGGGCTTGACGGAGGAGGGCGTGGATTTCTGCTGGAGGAGCCTGCCCGTGGAGGGCAAGTAGTTGAAGACGCGCCAAGGTAAGGTATACCCTGCCCCGGCGATCCCCTGTCTGACGGAACAGAGCTTCGGCAGCTTGGAGACGTTCTTCAGCACTATCCCAGCGGGACTGCAGCAGAGAGCTCATGGCCTCGCCCCAGAGGGTGTATGCATAGCTTAGGCGGTCGCCAATCTGCTCATAGTGCAAGCGGGCAATAGAGAAGTAATGTTCCGCCAATTCCCAAGCTTGGAACATGCGGTAGGCGTTCGCGATCCCACATGCGGAGTAGGCGATGCCGAACGGATCCTCGTTGCGCATGGCGTAGGTGTGGGCGCGTAGGTAGTAAGTGAGCGACCGTTTGAAGGCTCCTTGCATCCGGGAGAGTCCTCCGAGAGCGCAGTAGAGATAGGTCAGGGCGTCTGTGTGATCTTTCTTGCAGAGCTGAAGGGCATACTGGAGGTAGTGCTGGGCGCTGCGGAAGTCCCCGGCAAAGCGGAGTGTGGTTCCCAATGCCCAAAGGGTATGGATGATTCCCTCCGTATCACGGCGTTTGCGGTAGCTTTGGAGAGCTTGCTGGAGGAAGGCGAGGGCGGTGGACAAATGTCCCAGTGCCCGTAGTGCGAGCGCTTGTCCAACGAGCGCATCCGTTGTGGAAAAGTTAGCCCTGCTCCGATTGTCCTGGCCGAGTTGCCGATATAAGCGGAGCGCTTGATGAAATGCACCGGCAAGGCGCAGACAGTGAGCACGATGGAGTTGACAGGTGTACCACTCTGCGGTCCAGGCAGGGAGTGCGCGAGTTAAACGGCTGTACAGTCGGGCAGCTTCTGCATAGCGGCTTTCCGCGTAGGCTTTCTCCGCTTGTTCCCATAAGGAGCTATGTCGGGATTGTTCCTGCTGCCGAGGGCGTGGCATTAGCGAAACATTTCTTTAATCATGCCCCACGTGCGGCGAACACCACTGACATTGTAAGCCACAGTCACCGTCTGGCTATATGAAATGCTCCCGTCCTTGCCGACGATCTTGATGCGGTACGTGTACACACTCTGTTCAGGTGCAGAGGGACGGAGTACGTCGCGGTCCTCGTATGTATACGTTGCTGGTGCCCCTTTCGGGGCAAGCGAGCTTAGACGGCGGAATTCGGAGGAACCGGCAGAAGCCCGTTCAACTTCGTATCGGGCAACCCCTTCTTCACGGCTGACGCGCCACTCCAGGAGAATGCTGCCACTTTGCGGACGGGCGGTGAAGCTATCAATGACCACAGTAGCGCTCCAGAGCGCTATCGGAATACTTCCCAACAATACTGCAACCCAACCCCACCGCTCCATGGATCTCGGAAGGCTCACTTGGCGCACCCGCAGGGACTCGAACCCCGAACCTTCTGGTCCGTAGCCAGACGCTCTATCCAATTGAGCTACGGGTGCGTCACTGTATGCTGCCAGAGGCAGCAAGGCGTTGCCGCAGTGTTTGGACGAAGTTCGCCAGCCGCGATTTTCGGTTCGCGGCCGCGTTCTCGTGGATGACACCGTGAGCCGCTACTCTGTCAATGACGCTATATGCTTTCCGTAGGAGCTCTTCGGCTTGCTCCAGCGTTGTGGCTTGGTAGACGGCTTTAATGGCTTCTTTGAGGAGACGCTTGTTGCGCCGGTTATACAGCCGGCGCTTCTCAGATTGACGAACACGCTTTTTGGCAGAGCGATGATGAGGCATGGAAGGCAACGGAGAGCTTTTTGGAACATGCAAAATTACAAACTCCCCTCAACCCGAGCCGATAATACTGTACCGCTGCGGGCGGCCTGTTTACTTAGTAAATCTGCCTGTCGGAGAGGTTCGGGAAGTCGGTAGCCCCGGCAGCAGCGGAGGAGGAAGGAAACAGCAAAGGGCAGGTCTACCCGATGCCCGATGGAAACGTACACTGGCTTTACCCGTGGACGTGTGCGGACCGCCATGGCGATGAGCTCCCCCCGGTCCCACACTGGAGCTGTTGCCCCGCGAACGTGCGAGGGCTCGGAAGCAACACCGCACAGGAGTGACTTTGCACAGCCAATGGTAGGAAGGTCCGTTGCAATTCCTATATGGGAAGCAAGCCCCAGGCGCCGTGGGTGAGCGATTCCCTGTCCGTCACAGAGCAGGATGTCCGGGCGGATTCGGAGAGCTTGGAGTGCTTCTAAGATTGCCGGGGCTTCCCGAAAGCTCAGAAGGCCGGGAACATAGGGGAACTCTACAGGGCGGGCGTGCACGATAGTGTCAACAACCCGGAGTTCGGGGAATCGCATCACGACAACGGCTGCCAACACTTGGTTGCCTCCGTACGCCGCATCAATCCCAGCAACGAAGGTTATGTCGCCTAAGAGCTCAAGTTGGCGGCGAACACGCTGCGCCCACTGTTGTTGTAGCTGCAAGGCTTCTGCAACAGAGACTCGCCACCATGACGGTGGCAGGCTGGTCTTTACCGCACCCATGGTATCACCATGCGGAGCGATTTCCCCTCCAGCATTGGGTAAACGGATAAAGCATAAACCCCCGTTGCCAGAGAAGCGGCGGGGATAAGTATTTCCCGGTTCCCCTCTACCTTCCCTTGCCACCTCCAGCAGAGACGCCCATCTGCTGTGCTTAAGGAAACTGTCCATGGCTGGGGGAGGGAACTTTCGAGCCCCACACGGATGCCCTCGTCCGTCACTATTGCTGTTGCCCATGCTTGCTCGTGGAGTCTGAGCTGCCGGATATTCGGTCCGCAAAACAGCACGCTGAGGCGTCCGTCGGTGACATTCAGAATAGTCCGCTTCTGCGCAAAGACCTCAGCCTGTGCAAAGTGTAGGGGTGTCTCTGATGGGAACGCTGCAAGAACCAATCCGGTCAGTACAGCTATAGCCTGTGCACTCACCGTATCTGGCTGCGGTGGAATAGGCAGCGAGAAAGAAAGACTTCCGTTCCTTCCGACCGAAAACGAAGTCACACCTGCTTTGCTGTGCAATTCTAAGGGTAGGAGCAAGGCGGGGTCAAAGTGGAGTTCTCCACTGATGCGCTCTACCAGGGCTCTCTGTGTTGCCCCTTGAAGCCAGATAGGCATCCACACGGTGTCCCCAGGTCGGACAACATGATGATCCATCCAAAGCCGAAGGGTATAGAGTTCTGGTGGGACATAGGCTGTGAAGAGTACCGCCGCTGTATAAAGGCATGTGGTAGACCGAGCGGCAATGCGGAGGGAAGCCTGGAATGTTCCGGAGTCCGATGCGGTGAAGCGGAGTGGCAAGGTCATTTGCTGTCCTGCTGGCAAGAGGGTGGGTAATGGAGGTGATTCGATGGAGAGTCCGGGGATGGCTGGCTCTATCCAGATGCTGTCAATAAGCAGGTCTATGCTGGACGGATTCGTTACGGAAAGCTCCTGAGTGAAGGATTCCCCGAAGGGTACAGTTCCGGCTTCCACAATAGATGGTTGTGCCTGAAGCCGCGGATGGAGTCCTGTGGCACTCAGTTGTACCTGCTGTTCGTGTGGGCAGAAGAGGCTGCGGAGGCGTAAGATGGCGCTGTTTTGCCCTTCGGCTAACAGAGAGGACACCAGCAGGATGCGGACTGTGTCCGTGCTTCCGCCAGGTAGTATAAACTGAGCGGGGCTTTGGAGACGGAAGGCGGACGAGGCTGGTAGGAGCTCTACCGAGACAGTGTCCGCAAGGGACCCACGATTAACAAGCGGCAAGGCGATTGTGCGTTCTTCACACGGTTCCACGGTTCCGAAGTCTATACTCGGAGCAGCCAGGAGTTCGACTTGAGAGCGATATAGCTCTGCGCGCAGGGTCAGCAGGAGTGTGGTTTCGCCGTGAGAGAACACCACTTGCAGTCGGGCTTCCTCTTGTCCCTCTGTTGTTTTGTGGACGCGGAGCCGAAGAGGGATAAGCCCGCCGGGCTGTAGGGAGTACGGCGAGAAGGGAGGGCTGGTTACCTGGAAGGTCGGTGTAGGGGGATCCAGTATGTACTGGATGGTATCGGGCCGAACCGCATCGGGGTTTGCGATGGTGTAAAGGGTTACGACAGTGTCAATAGGGGTGCAGAAACTGGACCAGTGGTATTCCTTGGTGATGGATTGTCCTCGGCGAAGCTCAATCAGGACACAGAGCGAGGTAGGACATTCGGCATCGGCTTCTATACAGAGCGTCCCCGTGTACTCTTCCTGGCCTGGTACAGGAAGCGCGGCAAGACGAAGGGGAATCCGTTCGCCGCTCTGTAGCCATGTCCCCGGAGTGGGCTCCAAGATGCGTATCCACGGTGGGGCAGGGGGATCCCACCGATAGCGCTCTATCCGAACATGGGCTGAACCCGATGCCCGAAGAGCAACAAGGAGGGTGTCTTCCTCAGAGGACGGTACGGATGCCTTCAGTTGCGTTGGAGTTGCTTGGAGCAATGCCTGAATTCCCTCTCCGCGGAGGGCGATGGCGATGCGCTCTCCGCACGGAGTCGCGGTGATGATGACGGTGTCAGTGAAAAGCCCTTCCCAGGCGGGGGAGAAGCGGATGCGAAGCCCTACGGAATCCCCACCCAGTACAAGCGGTGGATTCCGCCGATCTTCCAGTTCTGCAGCAAATGGTGGGGATACTCGCGGCTGCGAAAGGAAGGCGGTCAATGTCCCCTGGTTCCGCAGGCGGAGCCGGAACTCTCGGGTTGTCCCAAGGCATGTTCGCCCGAAATCGTACGTAGACAGCTCAGCAGTAATCAAGCTCCGGCGGGCTTCCCCGCTAAGCTCTATGCGGAAGGGATTCTTCTGCCCGCGAGCCTTCGTGGAGTCATTGTTCTCCAGCCATAGTGTTGCGACGAAGGTCCCCTCGGTCGGTGGTTGGAGGAGAAGCAGCAAGGTGTCAGCGTAGTGTGGAGGGATGGAGAGAGGAAAATCCCGCTGACTGGTCCAACCCAGAACGGTGACGCTCCCGGGTGGAGATTGGTCCAGCCAGAAGCGCGAGATCACAAGAGTATCGTTGCCTGTGTTGACAATCGGCAGAGAATCCAGCCGAGCTAGTTGGCAGCGGAGTGTGTAAGTGCGGGAATTCGGCGCTGTGAGAATGGGGGAGACACCGTACGCGCGGACGACAATTACCGTGTCGTACGCGCAAGGGTAAAGGCGTATGCGGAATCGGGCTTCAAGCCAGCCGGTATCGGTCGGTAAGACAGAAAAGGTAAGCTCTGTGCCACTGCGTGGGATGGGGAGGGGAATAAGGGATTCGTATTGGATGCCGCCATATCCTCCGATCCAGTCTATGCGGACGATAGCGGCGCTGTCATTGCTGCGCCATCGCAGATGTGCCCTTGTCCGGATACCGCACGGTGCTGCTGGAATCAGCAATGTATCTTTTTCAGGGAAGCCATCTCGGGTGCGCCCAATCCCAATGAGCTCAACGCGGCGCACCATACCATCGGAGAAGGTTGCAACCAACTGTGCTTGGTGAAGTCCTGGGCGCGTGGGTTCAAAGCGCAGAGTTATCGAGGTCCATGAGCAAGATGCCAGGATAGCGTTGGAGGGGAAGCTTACCAGGCGGAAGGCAGAAGCATCCGGTCCAGTGAAAGTGAGGCTGACAGACGACTGGCTGAAGGAGCGGTTCTCTAATCGGAGCGTTTTGTCAGCACTTCCCGGGAGGCATACCTCCGGAAAAGCAAGGCTATCGCGATCGAAGCGACGCTCCGGGGGTCCATAGCGCCAGACTCCCTGGCCGACTACCCAGCCAAGGGTGTCGTTTACAAACCAGATGTCATCCAAATGCCGTGTCGTATCAATGCCGCAGTTGCGCAGTTGCCACGTCTGCCCCCCGTCGCTGGTGTAGTAGAGGGCGCCATTGTATCCGCATGCCCATCCCGTGGTCGGCGTTAGCAGGAAGGCGCCGAACATAGGTTTGCCAGTAATGAATTCGCGCCATGTTGTCCCGCCATCGGTGGAAAAGCGCATGCCGCCGGTATTGCCTTGCCCACTGCAACTGGTGCCAGCGAATGGAAGGAGAAAGGAGTTTCCAATCTTGGTAAGCTCCTCCTGCCATATGTTAGAGCCTGTGGTGGCAAAGACTGTCCACGTCTGTCCACTGTCGCTGGTGTACCAGAGGCGTCCACTGCTGACGGCAAATCCCGTTCCGTCAGGCAACAGCAGGAGATCCGTTAGTCCGCTGTTCGGTTCGTTGCCAGTAAAGAGGCTCCATGTGATACCCCCGTTAGTAGTGCGAAAGAAGTGCTGTGGCGCGCTTCCGCAGCCACCTCCGATTACCATGCCTACGGCGGAGCTTAGAAAGTAGCAACCCCACAGAGCGAAGGCGCTGTCAGGGGTTACTTCAGTCCATGTTATGCCTCCGTCAGTACTCCGCCAAATCCCGTCGGGTCCGGAAGTGTAGCCAATGGTGGGTGTAACGAAGTGAATGCTTTCCAGCTGGTAAGCTCCGGGGATTTGTGTCCCTTGCCACGTACGCCCACCATCGGTTGTGCGGATGACCATCCCGTTAAAGCCGCATATCCAGCCATATTGCGGATTGGATGGCAGAAAGAAGACATCCAGCCAGTAGTTCGTGGCGTACGGTGCGGGAATAGTTGTGACGGGCTGCCACTGCTGTGCGGTGGTGGCAAGCGGAAGAACTGCGACGATAGCTGGAAAAGAAAAGCGCATGGTGTTCTCCCTGTAGAGTTTTGTAGGGTAAAATACGAAGATGGCAGGACACGGTAGGCACTAAAGCTTATGGAGATGCCAGAAGTTGTGTCAGATGCCGCTCCATGAGTGCCGTGAGCACGGAACGACAGAGAGTCTCTGTCGGTGCCGTCGCTTGGAGTAGGAGATGCTCCTCTGTTGGGAGCTCTTCGGGAGGCTCGTAGCGGGGGGCAAGCCGCTCTAGTTCCCGAATACCAGCGTCGGAGTCTGTCGGTTTACGGAGACGTTCCCTGACGCGCTGGCGTAGGACTTCCGTCGGAGCGGAAAGCTCTACGAACAGCAGTCGTATCCCGCGCTGTTGTGCCCAGTTGCGGAAGGGTTCGCGTAGATCGCGGCGGGCAAATGTAGCATCAACGATAGCGCCTCCCTGGAAGCGGACAAGCTCTTCGGCGCTTTCCCATAGCTGGCGGTAGGTGCGGCGTGTCATCTCAGCTGAGTACAGCCATGGGCGCATCCACTCAGGGCTGGGTTCCCAGGCAGAAAGTCCGGCGATAGTCTTCCGGATTGTATCGGAGCTGAGAACTGACCAGCCCAGTTCCTGTGCCAGTGCATGAGCAAGTGTCGTCTTACCCGAGCCAATTGGTCCCATAATGATGAGCACAAGGGGTGAGGAGCCGACCGTTGCATACCGTAAGGCAAGCTGGAAGTAGCGCCGTGCACGCTCTCGGGCAAGCTCCCGTTCCGATTCCGGCACCTCCGGTGCTGTACCGCGCATACTTTCTACTTTCCCCCGCACGTACGCGCGATAACAGCGGTAGAACTCTGCCAGGAGCGGCAGCTTGGGGTCATTGAGGACAGCTGCCAGCGTTTCAACGGCGAGATTGCCCAACTCGGGGTAACCGTAGTAGTCCAAGTCCATCGCCAAGAAGGCGATATCGTTTGCAACATCAATGCACCGGAAGCGTTCGTTGAATTCAATGCAGTCGTAAATCAGGATCCGGCGCCCCGAGTAAGCAATGTGCTCGCTGTGGAGATCCCCATGGCATTCCAAAATGCGGTGTTCGGTGACCCGCTGGGTGAACAGCGCGTGCCCGTGCTCGTACATTGCTTCGGTGTAGCGTTGGATGAGTTCGTATGCCGTTGGCGAAAGGGTAAGCCCGAGGAAGGGACGGGTTTGTTCAAAATTCTCGTCCGTGCTGATACGCAGGCGCTCTGGAGTTCCCCAGACGAGGACATCAGGGCTGGGATGCTGTCCGGCATAGAGCTTTGTAGCGATGAAGCGGACGATGCGGCGGATCTCAGAAGGGCGCACACCTTTGCGTCCTTGCTGAAGGCGATGGCGGAGCACCCATTCTTCTGGGATGTAGCGCATTTGCAAGGCGTACTCTACCGGCGTGCCGCGCCCACCAAAGCGGAGCCCTCCTCCAGCCGTGCGCACAATGGGCACAATCCGCCGATATATGCCCGGTGCCAATGGGCGATTCAGTTGAAGCTCCCGCTCAATGAAGAAGCGTCGGCGTTCCAGGGTGGAGTAGTCCAGGAAACCCAGGTTGACGGATTTCTTTACCTTGTACACCCATGGGGGGACGAGAGCAACGTAGGAAGCGTGTGTTTGGATAAGCCATACGCGTGTTGGCTTGTGGGGGTAGGAGGCGGGATTTTGGAGAAAAGCTTGAAGCTCCCGGGCAGAAGGGAGTTCAGGAAGAGCGGGAGGGGCTGTCTGTGAAGGTTCCTCAGGGGTGAGAGGCATGTTCTGCGGGGGAGTCACTTACAGACGCTGGGCTAGGGCGGAAGCGGTAGCCGATATGCTTGACGGTCTCAATCATCGGTCCGAAGCGACGCAATTTTGCTCGGATTTTGGCAATGTGAACATCCACGGTGCGAGGAGTGACCACTTGGCTTTCGCCCCAGATAAGGCGCAGGAGTTCCTGTCGGGTGAAGACCCGACCTGGGTTTGCTGCCAGTAGAGCGAGGAGCTCAAACTCTTTGCGGGCGAAGAAGACTTCCCGTCCGTCGACAATCGCACTATAGCTGGCACGGCGTAGCTCCATACCAGCAATACGGATTATCTCGGGAGCAACCAGTGTCTCCGTGCGGACGCGCTCCCGGAAACGGCGCAGGATGGCGTTGATACGGGCAATAAGGAGGCGGGGGCTGATGGGTTTGACGATGTAGTCGTCAGCACCTAGCTCTAAGCCGACGATTTGATCCACCTCCTCTGTGCGGGCAGTCAGGAAGAGCACGGGAATGGAGGCAGTTTCGGGATATTGTCGAAGGCGGCGGTAAACTTCAAAGCCATCCATTCCCGGCATGAGAATGTCTAAGACGATGAGATCCGGGCGCCTCTGCCGTGCCTGCTCTATTGCTGTGGGTCCGTCGTGCGCGGTGAGGGTGTGCCATCCCTGCTGCTTGAAGGCGTAGGCGAGCAACTCGGTGATGTCCCTTTCGTCATCCACGACCAAAATCCGGGTGGGCTGCAGCATGCAGAGAATTTACAGGCTCCGGAGCACGTATGTTCGGTACAGTTCGTTGATCCGTCCCCAATGGAGATGGGATAGGAAGTTGTCCACGTAGCGGGCACGGGCGGGTCCGTCCTTGTGGTAGTAAGCATGCTCAAAGACATCGCAGGCGATCAGCGGAATGCCACCCCAGATAGCGCCGTAATGGTGCTCGTCTACCAGGACGTTGAGAAGGCGTCTGCTATAGAGCTGGTCATACACCAGCAGAGCCCAGCCTGAGAGTTTTGCCGAAAGAGCGGTTGCTTTGAAGTCTGCTTTCCAAGCCTCCAGGCTTCCGAATTCTCGCTCAATGGCTGCTACTACGTCCGGTCCTTTTGCTGGGTCTCCGTCTCCGCCGAGTACTTTCCAGTAGATGTCGTGAAGGAGGGCACCGGCGTGATTCCATGTGAAGCGGCGCTTGAGTTCCCCAATATGTGACCAGTTCCCGTTGGCTGCGGAGCGATCGGCCTTTTCCAACTCTTCTTCAATGCGGTTGAGGGCTGTGACGTAGCCCTTGTGATGCGTGTTGTAGTGCCAGTCAGAGGTTTCCGGAGAGATGACCTCTTTGAGGAGTTCACGAGCTTCTTCATCCGAATACGGGCGCGGATTAAATTGCCAGACGTATGCCATGGGACTGGTTTACCGATTGTGGGACAGAAGCTTCAGACAGCAAACGAGTGTCCACAGCCGCAGGTGCGGACTGCGTTTGGATTTCGGAAGGTAAAGCCGCGCTGGAGGAGACCGTCCGCAAAGTCCAGCGTCACGCCCATCAAGTAGAAGGCGCTTCGCTGGTCAATGAAGACAGGGATACCAGCGGCATCCAGGACAAAGTCATCGGGGCGAGGCTGAGGATCAAAGCCTAAGACATAGGAGAATCCGGAGCATCCACCGCCGCGAATCCCCATGCGGAGACCGTAGTGGGCAGGGATGTTCTGTTCCTGCCGAATGCGATGGAGTTCTTCTAGTGCTCGTGCCGTAATTGTGATCAGGTCACTGGTATCGGCACCTTCGATGGCAACGGAGAGCTGCACATCGCCGATAGCGGTCTTCATGCTGTCGGTTGCGCTTCTGTGTGTTCAACTAACTCAGCTAACGTTGTGGATTCCAAGACAGCTCGGAATCGGTCTTCTAAGACGCTCAAGGGACGGCGGATCGTGCAATGAGGGAAGAGCACGCATTGATTGGGCTCAGTACGGCATTCTACCAAGCCGGTCCAGGAGTCCTCCACGGCCTCGATGATGGTGGCCAGGGTCAGTGATTGAGGGGGATGGAGGAGAACATAGCCTCCACGGACACCATGCTGTGCATGGACAATGCCGGCACGGCACAGTTGTTGCAAGACCTTTGCCAGGAACTCAGGGGAGAGGTGGTAAACGTGGGCAATCTCCCGAACGGAACTCACCCGGCGCCGGCGGGCTAAGTACTGGAGCGCCAGGAGAGCATACTCTATGCGACGAGATAGGCGCAGCATTACTGATCGTAGTCAACCACAATCCGTTCGGTCAAAGGGATGGCTTGGCAGGTGAGGATGTAACCTTGGGCAACCTCTTCTTCCGTGAGGGCATCATTGATTTCCATACGGACACGCCCCTCCATGAGTTTGGCACGGCACGTAGCGCAGTAGCCACTTAGGCATGAATGAGGAGCATCCAGTCCAGCTTCAATAGCAGCATAGAGGATATGCTCGCTTGGTTTCATCGTGAAGGAGTGCTCCTCACCGTAAAGGCGGGCAATCACCTGCACTGCCGATAGAGGGAGCCCATCGATTTTCTGCTGCTCTTCGGTCGGAGGGGGACTCTGTGTATCGGCCATCGTGCTCTTTTCAGGGTGAGACCAACATTACAGCAGACCCAATTGGAGGCGAGCCGCTTCGGACATCATCCCCATGTGCCATGGGGGCTCAAAGGTCAGTTCTACGGTTACATTGCCTACTCCCGGGACCTGGCGGACGGCGTCTTCTACCTGGCGTGGCAGCAGATCGGCCACTGGGCATGCTGGAGCGGTCACCGTCATAGTGATGTGGACGTTGTTGTGAGGGTCAATGTCAATTCGGTAGATGAGCCCTAAGTCCCAAATATTGACGGGGATTTCGGGATCGTAGCAGGTCTTTAGCGCTTCAATGATGCCGGTGCGCAGGGCATCTTCCGAAGCTGCAGCATCAGCGGGCTTCCCGGAGCGCCGGGCCGTGGGCTCCCGGAATAGAAAACCTCGGCCAGATGGACCGTCGGTGTAGTCTAGAGTAACGCCCATAAGGTAGAAGATGCTACGAGCGTCCACGACGAAACGGAGGTCGTCTACTGGGAACTCGTAATCTTCGGGACGGACGCTGGCATCAAAGCCGAGTGTATACGGTACTCGTCGTGGCATCGGTCCGGTTCGGATGCCGATGCGGACAACGTAGTGCTCGGGGAGGTGGTTCAGCTGGCGCAGTTCGCGCAGCGCCTCCAGCGCTCGTTCGGTGACGAAAATATCATCCTCCGAGGTTGCCCCTTCAATGAAATGACTGACGGGCAAGGAGCGCGTCGGCAGTTCCAGCGCCATAGGTCCTATGTTGGTGGACTCGGCCATGGTGGTGGGTTTATTCCGTTGTTACGGTCTCCGGTACCTGTTGGAGGGCTGCTCGCAGCGTATGCCATCCCAGTGTTGCACATTTGACTCGTGAGGGAAATTCCCGGACTCCGGCGAAAGCGTCCAGGAGATCCAGCTCTGAGTTCGGCGGCTCCTTGCCAGTTACGATACGCTGGAAGCGCTCACAGAGGGCTTCCGCTTCTGCCATAGTTTTCCCTTTGACGAGTGTCGTCATAACGGATGCGGAGGCTTGAGAAATAGCGCATCCGCTACCACGGAAGCGAATCTCCGTGATGCGTCCCTCTTCTATGCGGAGCGCAACCTCCAATCGGTCACCGCAGAGTGGATTGTGTCCTTCGGCACGATGAGTAGCCTCTGGTAACTCTCCAAAATTACGGGGATTGCGGTAGTGCTCTAAAATGATTTGCTGGTAGAGTTCCCGCAGCTCTTCCATTTCGCTATCCCCGGAATAGCTCTATAGCTTTCTGGACGGCAGCCACTAAGCGGTCAATCTCCTCCGGCGTGTTGTATAGGGCGAAGGATGCCCGTGCAGTTGCCGGTATACCGAAGAAATCCATCACTGGTTGCGTGCAGTGATGTCCGACGCGGATGGCAATTCCTTCGCGGTCGGCAATTGTTCCCAGGTCGTGGGGATGGATACCCTCCACTGTGAAGGAGACAATGGAAGCCTTGTGCCGTGCAGTCCCAATGATCCGTACTCCTGGGATACTTTCCAGCTGCTCGGTAGCGTATGCCAATAGCTGTTGCTCATGGGCAGCGATTCGCTCCAGACCTAAACTTTGAACATACTCCAGGGCGGCCTTTAGCCCGATGGCACCGGCAATATTCGGCGTTCCTGCCTCGAACTTGTATGGCACTTCGTTATAGAGAGTTCGCTCAAAGGTGACAGAGCGAATCATGTCTCCGCCACCTTGGTATGGGGGAAACTCTTCCAACCAGTACCGTTTGGCGTAGAGTACGCCGATGCCAGTGGGACCGTAGACCTTGTGCCCGGAGAAGGCATAGAAGTCACAGTCCAGCTCCTGTATGTTAACCGGTAGGTGGGCAACAGCTTGTGCCCCATCGACCAAGACGGGAATACCGTACTCGTGGGCTTTGCCAATGAGTTCTCTCACGGGGTTGATTGTCCCAAGGGAGTTAGAAACATGGACGACAGCCAATAGGGCTGTTCGTTCGGTGAAAAGCTCATCCTCGTGGTCCAACTTTAGCTCCCCGCTTGCGGTGATAGGAATCACGCGCAGCCGAGCGCCTGTCTGCTCTGCAGCAAGCTGCCAAGGAACGATGTTGGAGTGGTGTTCCATTTGAGTCAGGAGGATTTCCAGGCCAGCTCGAAGGCGCGTCCGTGCCATGCAGTGAGCCACTAAGTTGATAGCTTCTGTCGTACCGCGGACAAACACAATCTCCTGGGGGGAAGCTGCACCAATGAATCGCTGCACGGTGCGCCGAGCATCTTCGTAGAGTTCCGTGGCTTGCTCGCTGAGGTAATAGACTCCACGGTGGACATTGCTGTTGAGTTCGCTGTAGAAGTGCTGCAGGGTTTCAATGACAACGCGTGGCTTCTGTGTTGTGGCGGCGTTGTCTAAGTAGACCAGCGGTTTACCGTAGACGGTGCGGTGGAGGATAGGAAAGTCTGCTCGCCATGCTGCTACGACTTCCTCCGGTACAGTGACGGAGGCCAGCAGGGAGGGGTTGGTCATGGCTTGACAGCTTGAAGGTGAGTCCGTTCGGCGATCAAGATGTCGGCATATTCCCAAAGTGCTGCGTCGGAAAGGGACTTCAAGGGTTCGCTCAGGAAGGCGTGTAACAGTAGAGCTCGTGCATAGTCAAGAGGGATACCGCGAGAGCGCATGTAGAAGAGAGCATCTTCGTCCAGCGAACCCACAGTAGCCCCATGCGTACAGCGGACGTCATCGGCATAGATCTCCAATTGTGGTCGAGCATTGACGGTAGCCTTCTCTGACAGCAGGACCGCACGGTGTGATTGGTATGCATTCGTCTTTTGCGCCCTTGGATGGACGTAGATGCGCCCCGTGAAGGTCACGGTTGCCTGGGCATCGGCAATGGATTTGTAAAGCTGGTTGCTGAGACATTGCTCCGCCTGGTGCTCTACCTGAGTGCGGTGATCAACGATTTGCTGTCCGCTCACCATGGTTGCTCCGAACAATTGAGTTTCAGCACCCGGCGCAGCAAGGCGAATATACAGATTGTTTCGTATCAAAGCCCCACCCAGGGCAAGGGTCCAAACGGTCAGTCGGGCAGAGCGATCCAGTTCCGCACCGACGGTTGTAATAAGGAAGGATTCCGATGGCTCTGTTTGCCAGAGGATAAGCTCCAGGTCGGAATTGGGCGCAAGACGGACTTCTGCAACGAAGTTCGTTAGGCTCGGGTAGCTCCCGAGGGTATGGAAGCTGAGTAAAACCCGCCCACGTGCTTCCGGTTCTAAGGTGAGGCAGAGCCGCGGTTGAGATAGCTGTGGTTCCTCCACAGCGCTTGTTACAACAGCAATGTGGAGGATTTCCTTCGCCTGTCCAGCAAGTGAAAGGGTTGCAACGTCAGGAGCAAACGCCGTATTGAGGGCAATGAAGGTTTCTGCGTCAGGGCGGAGGATTTCTCCTAGCCAAGGGGGGACTTCGCCGTCACTGTAAAGCAGACTGTCCAGGCGCACATAAGGTGGTAGGGATGCGACAACGGGAATCCCGGTCAACATCCATATATGTGGGCCTGGGAGGCTTTCCAATGCGGGAAGTTGGGAAAGGAGGGACGAGGTTTCTGCTGGAGATGGGGGTTCAATTCGGTATGCCGGGCGGAGGACGGGAGCTAAACTGGTGTACTTCCAGTCCTCATGGCGAGAGGTGGGGAAGCCCATCTTCTGGAATGCCTCCAACGCAATACGGCGGAGAGGATGGTGCGGACTCCAGCGGTGATGGTTGCTCTCCTGAAGCCAGCGATGGAAGGTTTCGACCAGGCGAGTTTGCAGTTCGGTAGTAGCCATGGCTACGAAATACTTGGGAGAACAAGCTCTTCACCTTCGGCACGCAGCCAATCATAGCCCCGTTCCTCTAACTGCAGTGCCAATTCTTTGCCACCCGAACGGACGATGCGTCCATCGTAGAGCACATGGACAACATCGGGGACAATGTAGTTAAGCAGGCGCTGATAGTGCGTGATGACCACGAAAGAGCGCTCGGGTGAACGCATGCGGTTGACACCGGAGGCGACAACTTTGAGTGCGTCAATGTCCAAGCCGGAATCAGTTTCATCTAAAATCGCCAACTGCGGTTCCAGAAGTAGCAATTGGAAGATTTCGTTCCGTTTTTTCTCACCGCCGGAGAAGCTCTCATTGACACCGCGTTGGAGGAACTCAGGATCAATCCCGACCCAAGACATGCGCTCCCGGGCTATCTTCAGGAAGGCGATCGGGTCTAAAGGTTCTTGTCCGCGCGCTTTCCGGATTTCGTTGAGAGCCGTCCGGAGGAAGGTCGCCATAGTAACTCCTGGGATTTCTACCGGATACTGGAATGCCAGGAAGAGCCCAGCCCGGGCTCGTTCTTCAGGCTCCATCTCCAGAAGGTTCATTCCATTGTACAGAACCTCGCCTTCCAGGATGTCGTAGCCTTCGCGTCCTGCTAAGACGGCCGCCAGTGTACTTTTCCCTGAGCCGTTCGGTCCCATAATAGCATGGACCTCGCCACGGCGGACTTCTAAGTCCACTCCATGGAGGATCTCTTTGCCTTCGACAGCAACCCGGAGGTTGCGAATGATGAGAATGTTGTCCATAGGCATTGCACCTTGAGTTTTACCCTACACTTCCTTCCAAGGAGATTGCTAACAGTTTCTGTGCCTCAACAGCAAATTCCATAGGCAGATGGAGGAGGACCTCCCGGCAGTACCCATTGACAATCAGGGCGACAGCGTCTTCTTCGGAAATGCCCCGCTGGCGGCAGTAAAAGAGCATATCGTCACCGATCTTGGAAGTTGTCGCCTCGTGTTCGGTAATCGCTGTAGGATTCAGCACCTCAATGTAAGGGAAGGTGTGTGCCCCACAGGTATGACCAATCAGGAGTGAATCGCACTGGGTATAGTTGCGGGCATAATCGGCACCGCGAAGGACACGAACGAGTCCTCGGTATGTGTTGTTACTGCGCCCTGCAGCAATTCCTTTGGAGACGATCCGGCTCCGTGTGTGCCGCCCGATGTGAATCATTTTCGTACCAGTGTCAGCTTGTTGGTAGTTGTTTGTGACGGCGACAGAGTAAAACTCTCCGACGCTGCCATCCCCTTTCAGGATGACGCTGGGATACTTCCACGTGATGGCAGAGCCTGTCTCAACTTGGGTCCAGGAAATCTTGGACTCCTTCCCAAGGCAGATTCCGCGCTTGGTAACGAAGTTGTAAATACCACCCCGACCTTCGCGATCGCCGGGGTACCAGTTCTGTACGGTGGAGTACTTAATCTCGGCTCCGTCCAGTGCAATCAGTTCAACAACGGCGGCGTGGAGTTGGTTCTCGTCCCGTATCGGGGCTGTACATCCTTCTAGGTAGCTTACGTAGGAGCCTTCGTCAGCAATGATAAGAGTACGCTCAAACTGCCCTGTGCGGGCGGCATTAATCCGGAAGTAGGTGGAAAGTTCCATTGGGCAGCGGACCCCCGGAGGGACGTAGACGAACGAACCATCGCTGAACACAGCAGAGTTCAGGGCAGCAAAGAAGTTGTCCGTATACGGAACTACAGAGCCCAGGTAGCGTTGTACCAGATCCGGATGCTGCTGAATTGCTTCACTCATGGAACAGAAGATAATTCCCAGTTCTGCTAACTTTTCCTTGAATGTGGTGGCGACAGAAGCACTGTCCAAAACCGCATCAACGGCAACTCCGGCTAATAACTTTTGCTCCTCCAGTGGGATGCCCAATTTTTCAAAGATACGGCGGATTTCAGGGTCTACCTCGTCCAAGCTCTGCACTTGTCGCTTTTTCGGGGCGGCATAGTAGCGAATAGCTTGGTAATCAATCGGGGGATAGGTAACCTTTGCCCATCGTGGCTCTTGCATCGTCTTCCAGTGCCGGAATGCGCGTAAACGCCACTCCAGCATCCACTCCGGCTCGCCCTTCCGCTCCCAGATGTAGTGGATGATCTCTTCGTTGAGCCCGACAGGGGCTAGCTCCTCTTCAATGTCGGCAACGAAACCGTACTTGTACTCAGAAGCAGTTACTTGCTGAAGGAGTTCGTCCTGCTGAGTAGCCATTGAAGGAAGAACCTCTGCTGATACAACCAGCAGCGATGTAGACGAGGGGAAAAGCAGACTATTTTAGTCGGTTTTAAGGCCACAGCCATTCCTGCATCGGGAATGGGGGGAGCCCTTACTGGAGGTTTTCGACAATGAGAGCGCTTGCTTCCCCGCCGCCGATGCAAATGGCTGCCATACCGTATCGCTTCCGGTAGCGGCGCAGGGCATAAAGGAGTGTTGTAAGGATCCGAGCTCCCGAAGCTCCAATGGGATGACCCAAGGCGACAGCTCCGCCGTGGACGTTGAGTTTATCCAGTGGAATGTTGAGCTGCCTTTGTGCAACGAGTGCTACAACGGCGAAAGCTTCATTAATCTCGAAGAGGTCAATGTCTTCCAAGGGCAGACCTGCTTTCTTCAGCACATGCTGTATGCCTTCAATAGGAGCGGTTGTAAACCATTCAGGGCGCTGGGCAACGGAGCCGTGGGCAACGATACGGGCTAGCGGTTGAAGCCCTAATGCTGCCGCCCGTTGCTCGGACATGACCACGAGTGCCGCGGCCCCGTCATCGATGGAGCTGGCGTTGGCAGCTGTGACTGTGCCGTTGGGGCGAAAGACTGGTTTGAGATGTGGGATTTTCTCAAAGCGAACCTTTGAGGGTTCCTCGTCCGTGTCAATCGTGACGGTCTGTCCGTTCGGGCGTTCGTAGGTGACGGGCACGATTTCATCGGCGAAGTATCCTTGAGCCTGGGCTTCCAGGGCACGGCGGTAGCTAAGGATAGCATATTCGTCTTGCTCTTCTCGGGGAATATTACAGGTGCTAGCGCAGAGTTCTGCAGCATCGCCCATGTGGAATTGGTTGTATACGTCCCAGAGCCCGTCGTGAATCATAGAATCAATAAGCTGTGCATGGCCCATGCGAAGTCCAGACCGGGCTTTGGGGAGGAGATAGGGGGCGTTGGACATAGACTCTTGTCCGCCAGCGACGACAATTTCGGCATCTCCGCAGCGGATTATCTGGTCGGCGAGCATGACAGCTTTCAATCCGCTGCCGCAGACCTTGTTGATAGTCATGCAAGGGACATGCTCGGGAAGACCAGCGAAGATAGCGGCTTGGCGGGCGGGGGCTTGCCCCACACCGGCTGTCAGTACATTCCCCATGATCACCTCATCCACCATGCTCGGTTCAATGCCGGCACGGCGGATAGCTTCTCGGATGGCGATTGCCCCTAGGCGGGGGGCAGGAAGTTCCGATAACGAACCCAGAAAAGCCCCAATAGGGGTGCGGACAGCAGAGACAATGACAGAATTTGGCATTGCTGGATGCTCCTCTGTGTAAGACGGCTACAAAATTACCGTTGCCTTTCCGGAGCAAGGGCGGTGAAGCAAAAAGTTTCTAATTTGCCTTCGTGGTGAGCCGGTCATGGGGACGCAGGACACCGATGGCGGCGTTTGGTGAGGACGTGGAAGCCTTCCTCCTGGGGATGCGAGAGTTTGGACTCTTTGAAGACGTAGAGCGGCATCTGCCGGCAGAGTTTTCGGCAGTCTATGAAATTGCCCGGGTGCTGCATGATCCGGAGCATCCCCTGTGGCACCGGTTTGCTCCTCTTTTGAACCTTTTCCACACCCATGATCCGCAGCAACAGGAAGCCAGCGCTGCCTTACCCCGGCAGTATAGTTCTGAGGAGTATGATGCCGAACTAATTCGGCATTACCGAGATGTGGTCCGCATTTATCCCCATCAGTTTCTGTTGCCCGAGGAGGTTTTCTACCACCGTCTGGCGGAACGCACACTGTGGATGCCGGTTCCCCGACCGCCGCGGGTTTACGGGTATCAAACTCATGGGGATGTGTACGCCCCGGACATTCGCAAGCAGAAGGTCTACATTCTCTTTGACACCTCTGCCTCCATGCAGCAGCACCATCGGATCCAGTTGGCGAAGGCAATTGCGTATACCTTTCTGCGGCGGAATCAAGCGGAGTTAGGCGAGGTGTTCTTGCGCACCTTTGACCTTCATATTGGGGAGCTCCACCATGCTTTTGACCAGTTGTCGTTTGAGCGCTTGTTGAGAACGGTCCTGCGATTGCAGGCAGTCGGTCAGGGTACGATGTTAGAGCAGGCGATTATGACAGCAATTGAGGATATTCGCCGGAAGCCATCGCTTGTGCAAAGTGAAATTCTCCTCTTCACCGATGGGATTGCCTATCTGCACGTCGGGCGGATACGGGAGCTATTGGGAGATGATATTCGGCTGCATGCGGTGCGTCTGGGGGCAGGACCCCTCCACTTACAGGCGAAGGCTGTAGAGGATTTCGCCTACCGGGATGACGGAGAGGCGAGTCGTCAGTTTCGACGCCTACAGGATGAGAAGCACCATATTGAGCGGCAATTGGCGCATGTTTCCGGAGAGCATCAGCGGCGTCTCCTACAGAACCAGCTCCATTCCCTGGAACAGCAATGTTCCCTGATTCTGCGTCAGCTAGAGCGGCAGGCACAGAATCATTATGCCACGGCGTTACGGGAGTTGTGCACGGTGTACGTTGCCGTAGAGGATGTGCCGCTTGAGCAGTTGGTGCAGCTTTCGGCCGAGCGCCGTCGGAGTTTGGAGCAGGCGGCACAGGAGCTTATCCATCGGCTTCGGGAGGCACCCACGAGTGAGGATTTCCAGACAGCGGCTCTGCTGAGCGAGTACATGAGTTTTTTAGCACAGTGTTGCTCGGAGGCATCCTCACTTCGGGAGCTGGCGCAGCAACTGCGGCGGCTGATAAGTGAAGCCGTTCAGCAGAGGGGATACCGTGCTGCCTCTCAGGAGGTGCGGATGAGCCGAGTGGAACGCCGTATCCTTATGCAATTGGTAGCAATACCGGGGCTCTCCTTCCGGCAACTTCTGCGCTTCCTTTCGCTGCACTACTGGTTTCGGCGCCTTCGTCTATGGCTCCGCCGTCTGGGATGGCAGTGGCGTTTACGACATCTACAGAGGTATAAATGAGTCCATGGCGATTGTTCGGGGCATTGGTAGCTTTCTACAGTGGAGCCGTGCTATGGATAGGTGCCCTTGTGACTTTCGGGACTTCCGTTGCTGCCGTTCCCTTTGAAGTCCTTTCCCGTGATAGTGCCGGGATGGTGAATCGGCTGATTCTGGCACGGCTCCACGTATTGGAGGTTGTGGGGGCCATTCTCTTGGGGATGGGTTTGTGGATGGTGAACGTGCGAATCCGTAATTGGAAGTGGTGGATTCCCCCGGTCGGCTTTGTGATTATGGTGACGCTGTTCGGCGTTTATGCTGGGTTGTTGGAGCCGATTATGAATGGGATCGCTCGCTCGGTGAGCTTTGATAATCCGGCGCCGGAGACAGCGGCGGCTATTGCGCGCTTTGAAGGGTATCACCGCCTTTATTCTCTACTGGCAGCAGTGACGGCGCTCCTTGGAGTTGCCGTTTTCGTCTGGCAGACGTGGTTATTGGTACGCCTCTTCCACGGACGGGAAAGTTTTCAGAGTCCAAGTTCTGAGAGGTCGTAGCGGTCTTATTTAGCTTCTGTGCTCTTTTTGGCGGGGGAACCGTTGTGTCCGTTGTCCACTGGGGGCAACTTAAGTGCTGCGCGCACGGACTGCTCCAGCCGTTGGCGGAGTGCAGCATCCTCTTGCAGAAGCTTTCGGAGCGCTTCCCGTCCCTGTACGCGCTCTTCGCCATAGGCCAGCCATGAACCACTGCGGCTGATGATTCCGTGTTCCAGACCCAGGTCTATAAGCTCGTTGAGTCGGGAGATGCCTTCGCTGTAGAGGATGTCAAACTCTCCCTCCTTGAAGGGAGGCGCTACCTTGTTTTTGACGACCTTGAAGCGGATACGGCTCCCAACGATTTCGGTTCCTTCTTTGATGACATCCTTGCGGCGCAGGTCTATACGCACGGAGGCGTAGTATTTGAGCGCATTGCCGCCGGTGGTTGTCTCCGGGTTCCCGTATAGGACACCAATTTTGCTCCGCAGTTGGTTAGTGAAGACGACCACGGTATTAGAGCGACCAATGGCAGCACTCAGTTTACGCATGGCTTGGGACATCAAGCGGGCTTGCAGACCGACCTGAGCGTCGCCCATTTCGCCCTCAATCTCCACCCGGGGAGTCAAGGCGGCTACCGAATCAATGACGATGACATCTACAGCGCCGCTGCGGACCAGAGTTTCCACGATCTCCAATGCTTGCTCACCGAACTCTGGCTGTGAGAGGAGAAGGTTGTTTAGGTCCACGCCCAATCGCTGAGCATATTGGACATCGAGGGCATGTTCAGCATCTACGAACGCGGCAATGCCCCCGCGCTTTTGAGCTTCGGCAATAATATGGAGGCAGACCGTTGTTTTTCCGGATGACTCCGGACCGAAGATTTCCACGATGCGTCCGCGCGGTACACCACCTACGCCAATGGCGGCATCCAGAGTTAGGCTCCCCGTTGAGATTGCCTCTACGGGAACAACCTGTGAGTCACTCAGGCGCATGATTGCGCCTTTGCCGAAGTGCTTTTCAATCTGCTCAATAGCCAACTGCAGCGCTTTTTGTCGCGCCTCCGTAGGACGTGCCTCTGGCATGGGAAGACTCCTTAGGTTTGTTGGACTCTTCGTGCGGGGCGTGTGCTCCAGCCGGCGTATTACCGGACTCAGAAACTGGAAGCAGAGAAGACGCCTCGGCACACGATATGACGTTTTGCCCTTATCCTTTCATGCACGCAGAGTCTGAGCCAGGGTTTTGCATAAGTTTGTAGTTGGCATCCCGCTTCTGCAATGGATGTTAGCGTAGCAGAGTACTGGTCCGAGCGTTATCGCCGGGGTGAGACCGGATGGGATTTGGGCGGCGAGACCCCGGTATTGCGGGAGCTGCTCCAGGGAGAGCACTTTCCAGCGGTAGTGCAAGGTGCCACTGGAAGGGCGGCTCGGGTTCTTGTGCCCGGCTGTGGCTATGGGCATGATGTTCTTCTCTTAGCACGCCGAGGATACGAGACAATTGCTGTGGACTTTGCCCCGGAACCTTTAGCATGGCTTGCAGAGCGTCTTCGCCAGGAGGAGCTTTTGGCGCAACTTCTCTGCGAGGACATTTTCCAGCTCCCTGACCGAGGGCTGGAGCCGGTGGATGTGGTGTGGGAGTATACGTGCTACTGTGCCATTGATCCGCGTCGGCGGAGCGACTATTTTGCCCTTATGGCCCGACTGATCCGTCCGGGAGGATGGCTGTTCGGGCTTTTCTTTCCTTTGGGCTCTGAACCTCCGACGAGCGGACCGCCGTTCCCGGTAGTGCGCACAGAGGTCCTTGCTTTGGCGCAGCGATATGGTTTTCGGTTAGAGTGGTCAATGATTCCGCAGACATCGCATCCGGCCCGTCAGGGGCGGGAGGAGCTGATGGTGTGGAAGAAAGAAGGGTGAAGCCATGAGAGCAGAGTTGAAGCTGGTAGATGCTGGTATGCGTCTTGCTGGGCGTAATGAGCGGGGTCAGGTCATCTTTTTTGATGCTGATCCGGCTGTGGGCGGAAGCGATAGTGCTCCACGTCCGATGGAGGTTTTTCTGGAGGCGATGATGGCATGTACGGCGATGGATGTGCTCAGCATCGTTCGGAAGAAGCGGCGGACAGTGACGGCATTCCGACTCACAGCCGAGGCGGAGCGGGCAACGGAGCATCCCCGGGTATTCACCCGCATTCATCTGCGGTATGAGCTCGTCAGCCCGGATGCGACGGAGCAGGATCTGCACCGTGCCATTGAGCTTTCCCAGGGCACGTACTGCAGTGCTTCCATTATGGTGCGCCGTTCGGGATGTTCCATCACGTGGGAAGCGCATGTCATTCGTCCAGAAAGCGTCCCACAGCAGGCGGAAGAGGGAGAGTTGTGATGGAAACACGTCGTCTACTAGAGCATTGGCATGATGAGGCAGAGTCAGCACTGATCTACGAAGCATTGGCTCAAACGGAATCCAATTCCGAGCGGCAGGCGCTCTATCGGGAATTAGCGCGGGTGGAGCGCCAACATCAGGCTTGGTTTGAGGAGTTATTACGGGAACGGGGAGTGGTTCCACGACCACGTCCGCTGAGCTTTCGGACGCGGTTTTTGCTGTGGATGATTCGCCGAGGTCATCGGCGTTATGTGGTGCGAGCTCGTATCCATGAGGAGGCCCAGGAGGTCCAGCAGTATTTGCGGCGACGGCGTCAATTGCCGGCGCCTGTGGCTCAGGTTACTGCTCGTGTGGCTCGTGACGAGGCAGAGCATATCACCCAATTGAATCGCCTGCTGGGATACTACAGTGAGCCGTGGCATCAGATTGAAAGCGGTGGTTTTCTGCGGAACGTTGTCTATGGTTTCAACGATGGGCTGACGGCAAATTTCGGGTTGGTGATGGGAGTTATTGGAGCGGAGGTGGCACCGCACATTGTTCTTCTTTCAGGGCTTGCCGGCTTAGTTGCCGATGCTCTTTCTATGGGTGCCAGTGGGTATCTGGCAGCGAAAAGTGAGCGGGAGGTTTACGAGCATGAGATCCAAATGGAGCGGGAGGAACTCCGTCTGATGCCGGAATTGGAACAGGAGGAGTTAGCTCTGCTATATCAGGCAAAAGGGATGTCGCCGGAGGCGGCGCGTCGGTTAGCTGAGCAGATCATGGCCAATCCGGAGGCAGCCTTACAGGAAAAGGTGCGGGAAGAGCTGGGTCTGGGAGAGTTCCGGAGCTCCCCCGTGCGGGAGGGGATTGTAACGGGTGCTGCGACGGCGTTGGGGGCGTTGGTTCCAGTAGTGCCCTTCTTTTTCGGGCATAGCACGCTCATAGTGTGGTTGTCTTTTGCGGTCAGCATGCTTATGCACTTTGTCGTTGGGGCGGCTCGGAGTGTCTTTACGGGACGGGGTTTTTTCCGGAGCGGGTTGGATATGTTTCTTGTCGGGCTGGGGGTTGCTGTGGTGGGGTACGTGGTTGGGGATATTCTCATGCGCCTTTTGGCTGGTGGGTAACCCAGGGGGCTGGTGTTATGGGAGACGATAGTGGGGAGGGGCCATGGGGTTGGAGGTGCGCAAGTGGCTGTTGGGGGTTGTGGGGAGCGCGTTAGGGATAGGGCTAATAGTGGTGTGGGTGCGTTTGGTGCAGTTACAGGTCTTTCAGGCCCCGCAGTTACGCCAGGCGGCTCAGCGGCAGGGATATGTCCGATTGCACCTTTTGGCTACCCGTGGGGAGATTACGGACCGCTGGGGCAACATTATTGCGATGAGCGTAGAGGCACCTTCGTATGGAGTTGATCCTGCTGCGGTGCGTTGTGTTGAGTGTTTGTGCCGTGCTGCTCGTGCGGTGTTAGGGGTAGATGAACAGGAATGCCAGCGGCTGATTACATCGAGTCGGGGCCGATTCCTCTGGCTGCGACGTGGTGTATGGGGACGGGAGACGAAGGGGCTGGATACGCTAGAGGAACCCGGGTTGATCCGTTTGCGTGAGCGCGTGCGGGTTTACATTCCGGAAGGTCTTTTCCTGCCAGCGCTGGGAAGTGTCGGCGTGGACCAACAAGGGCTTTCTGGGTTAGAGTTAGCTTACGACTCCGTTCTTCGAATGGAACCGATGACAGTCTTGATGCGGCGAGATGCTCGTGGGTGGCTTTTCCCGACGGTAGAGCACGTGTTGGAGTCTCCCAGGAGACCGCCAGTGCTGCATACTACCCTGGATGGCTTGCTGCAGCGCATATTGACCTACGAACTGGCTCGGGGAGTCCAGCAAGTACAGGCTGCCGGTGGAGTGGGGATTGCTCTTGAACCAGCCACAGGAGCTATCCGGGCTTTCGTTGCTGTACCTTCTCCACCTCGTGGGAGTGCTCATGCGCCACTGGTCAGCCAGGTGTATGAGCCTGGTTCGGTCTTTAAGCCGATTATTGCCGCCATCGCTTTGGAGTTGGGGGTGGTACGACTAAATGACACGCTCAGTGGGCACAACGGGCAGTGGATAATTGGGACCCATCGGGTTGTGGATGAGCATCCTTTGGGGCGAGCTACACTGCGTGAGGCATTGACGTTTTCCAGTAATGTCGTTTTTGCTGAGCTTGCTACGCGGATTCCGCGGATGCGCTTGTATCAGTACCTACGGGATTTCGGTTTTGGAGCGCCGGTGGAGAGCGGCTTGCCGGGGGAAGCCGCTGGGATTATGCCTGAGCCAGAAGAAATTGACTCCACAACGGTGGCGTTTTGGGGCTTCGGATATGGAATAGCAGTAACGCCCTTACAGCTTGCCTGTGCTTACGCTGCCATTGCCAATGATGGGGTCTTCGTGCGTCCCCGCTTGGTAGAAGCCATTGGTGGGGAAAACGGTGGCTACAGGCTATTCCCCCAGCCAATCCGGCGCGTAGTATCAGCTGCGACGGCAAGGTGGCTCCGGCACGTGCTCTGTAGCGTTGTGGAGGAAGGGACTGGACGCTTGGCTCGGTTGCCGGGAGTTTCCATTGCGGGGAAGACAGGAACGGCACAACAGACGGTCAATGGGCGTTACAGTCGCGAGGCCCATACAGCCTCGTTTGTCGCCATGGTCCCTGCAGAGCGTCCGCAGTTAGTCCTCCTTGTGATGGTTGTCCGACCTCAGGGAACGATTTCAGGAGGGGAAGTTGCGGCTCCAATTGTTCGGCGGGTGCTACAGCGCATGGCGGCACATCCAGTGTTAGGAACGTATCTCGGAATAGGCACTGCTTCTGAGAAGCGTTCGTCATAACCGGTAGCTACTGGGGCTCCGTGGTGGAGGAAATGGAAGAGCAGCAGACGACAACGCGAGAGTGGCTCTGGGGGTTTGTTGCTATCCTTACGGCTCCCTCCAGGGTATTGCCTCTCCTTGGAAGGCACGCAGGGAAGGTGTTTGTAATGGCACTGCTGGTTTCAACAGGTGCGAGTGTCCTTACGAACTGGCTATATGCTCATTCCTGGGCATTGCACCGTCAGATGGTTGAGATTGCCCGGCAACGGTTGGAGGCGTATATTGCTCAGCATCCGCAGCTGACACCCAAGCAACAGCAGGAGCTTCACCAGCAATTGCAGCTGGGGATGCGATTTTCTCTACCACGGAGTCTTATAGGGGGGCTCTTCAGTAACACGGTGGCGTTGTTGTCTCTGTTGGGGCTGCTTTGGTTAGTGCAACCACTCGTTTGGGTGCGATGGGGTGGACTCCGTCTAGGAGTGATAGTAACCGCCTTTGGATATACTGTTCTGTGGAGTGCTTGTGGTGAAGTGCTGACAGCAGTGTTCCAGGTTATCGGTGGGTCGTTGCAAGTGCAGCCTAGTTTGGCAGCGTTCGTTGTGCCAGAACAGCAGCCGGTGCTATTCGCTGCGCTAAGCCGTTTCCATCTGGGGACTTTGCTCCAGTTTGGGATTTTAGGGTTTCTTTTGAAACAGGCGGCAGCGTTACCCCTCTGGCGGGCAATGGCGTGGAGTTATAGTGCCTTGCTGCTGTGGGTTGCAGCAATTTATGGTATGGGTATTGCGATGACATGAGGATAGTGATGTTAGACGGAGGAGGGAACAGCTGTGAAGCAACCCTATGTGTTAGTGGTCGATGACAACCGCATCACAGTGAAGCTTCTGCGCCGTTACTTGGAAAAGCACGGCTACGAGGTAGGCGAGGCATACGATGGGACAGAATGCTTGAGCGCTATCGCGCAGCGTCTTCCTGATGCTATCGTCCTGGATGTCATGATGCCGCAGATGGATGGGTACACGACCGTTCGCCATCTTCGGCAGCAGCCAGAGACGGCCTTGATCCCTGTGGTGATTGTGACAGCGCTCAACGATGTCCCCAATCAGGTGCGGGCAATTGAAGCAGGAGCAGATGACTTCCTAGGCAAACCGGTAGATGAGCGCCTTTTGATCGCAAAGGTCAAGCTCCTGACAACCGTAAGCCGGCTGCGGCGGGCATTCCGGGCACTCTGTCAGTATGTGGAACAGACAACAGGGTTAGAAACATTGCCGTCCGATATACGAGAGCTATGGGCTTTAGCAGGTTTGGACGTGCAATCGCCATCGGCCTCTTCCTCCTGAGCACTGGCTGTGGAACAGTTCGGCAGGTAACCGAAGCTTTAGTTGGTATTGAGCGCTTGCGTTTTCGGTTGCAGGGAGTTTCAGACTTCCGCTTGGCAGGAATCCCTTTGGCGCAGAAGCGGAGGGTGGCGGATTTCAGCGTTACTGAAGCGGCACAACTTCTGGGACTCTATCGTGCGGGGAAGCTCCCAGCCGAGTTTACTGTAGAGGTAGCTGTGATCAATCCCAACGATGGTGTCGGAGGACGCCGTCGGTTGCCAGTGACGTTGACCCAGATGAAGTGGCGCCTCTCTATTGATCGGGTTCCGACGGTATCTGGAGTTATGGCACAGCCTATTGAAGTTCCGCCAGGTGGGGAATCCGTGATAGTTCCTCTTCAGGTTCAGCTGGATCTTATGGAGTTTTTCCGGCAGACCTATGAGGATGTGCTCCAGTTGGCGCTAGGGATTGGGGGAGCTCAAGGAGGACCTTCTCGGCTGACCTTGGAAGTGGAACCCGTCCTTTCAACGCCGATAGGGACGCTGCGCTACCCACAACCGGTGACGGTTGTTGACAAGGAATTCCGCCCATAGAATCATCGGCGGCGATGGATGAGCTTCTGTGGCTACTCCTTGGCATTACCCTTTTGGGAGAGTTTCTGCTGAATCTTTGGCGCGGCGTCATTGAAGGGGAGCCGTGGATGTTGATATCGGAGCGAGGAGAGGAAGAGGTTCGCCTCCATTGGGCAGCGCTGAACTTTGTGGATACGATTATCGGCGGGGGGATACTCTTTGCCATCTTCTTCTTGCTACATCGTGGGACGCTGCCGCTGGAGTGGCAGCTTGGAGGGGTTGCGCTTATGGTTGTCCTACTCAGCCTGCTGAAACCCATTGCCCAGGTAGTGGGGATGCTGTACGCAGGGACTCTCTTCCCTGTGTTGCGTCGTCTCCTACCTCTTTTTCAAATTGTGGAGGCTCCGTGGCGCTTCGTACTGCGCTGGCATCGCTTCCCCGATTCACGGTGGACGGAGTTAGCACGGCAGGAGCTTTCCGTTGTTGTTGAAAGCGCTCGGCAGGAGGGGGTGTTGGATCTGAAGGAATACCGCTTGGTGACGAATCTGATGCGTTTGCGGAACATCCGTGTTGCAGATGTGATGACGCCGCGGATGGTTATGGTGACCTGTCCGGCGGATATCCCCGTTCGGGATGCCCTCCGTATCCCAGAGTTGCGCACCTATTCCCGCATTCCCGTGTGGGAGGAAGATCCGGACACCATCATTGGGTATGTGCTGACGAAGGACCTGTTATGGGCAGCCTTAGAAGGGAAGGAGCAGGTACCGGTGCGTCACTTTCTCCGGGAGGTCTCCTTTGTTCCGGAACACTTAGAGCTGGACCGCGCTTTGGAGACTTTCCTTCAGAGGCGGCAACACCTGTTTGTGGTTGTTGACGAGTACGGCGGTGTAGAAGGGGTTGTCACGCTGGAGGATCTCATGGAGACGCTGTTAGGGGTGGAGATCGTTGACGAAGCCGATCGGGTTGCCGATCTCCGGGAGCTGGCAAAGCAATTGCGAGAAGAGCGGGTTGCTCGTATTCGTGCTACCTCCGCAGGGAGGGGACCGTTGGGAGAACATTCGGCAGAAGCTCCGTAACTTGCATGTATGGTTTAGTTTCCCGTTGTGGAGAGGAACAAATGCGGCGTCAAGATGCAGTGCGGCATATTAGCCGGAAGTTAGGTGTGGAGGCAGCACAGGTGCGCGCCGTGATGGAGGAGTTACTGGAGTTCGTCCAGGAGCATGTGGCTCGTGGAGAACGAGTGGATTTCCGTGGTTTTGGCTCCTTTTTCCTGCGATGGCGGCGTCCTCGGATGGCGCGCAACCCGCGCACGGGCGATCCCGTTCCGCTTGGGGAGCGGCAGGTTCCTGCTTTCAAGCCGTCGCCGAAATTTATTCAGCGGGTCCGGCAACAATCGTAGAGGATGCTCCGACCGTGGTTTATCTTAGCAGCGCTGGTGCTGAGCCTTGCTCTCGGTTCGTGGGTAGTGCGGCGGATAGCCGTGCCATCGCCGAGCGGGTCCGAGCAGACGCAGTTGGCTCCGGAGCAAAGGGCACGGTTGGAGGCGCTCCAACAGGCTGTGGCACTCAATCCGGACAATCTGGCAGCGGTATTAGAGCTGGCAAATCTCTACTACGATCTTGGGCGTTTCCAAGAGGCAGTGCCTCTATACCAGCGCTATCTCAGCGCCGATCCAGGGCAGGCGGAGGTGCGGATTGACTACGCCTATGCTCTCTTTGCCAGTGGGGAACAGGAGGCGGGCATTGCGGAGCTACGTCGTGTGTTAGAGCGCTTTCCCGATCACCCGATTGCGCTGTTTAACCTTGGGATACTCTTGGCGCAACAGGGGAAGTTTGACGAAGCGCGGCAATTCTTCCGAGAGCTTATCCGTCTCCATCCCACGCTCCCATTGAGCCAGCGAGCACGACAAGCCTTGCAGATGGTGGATTCTGTGCAGAGATGGGAAGGTATCACAGTGGGGAAATGAGCGATGCCGTGCGGACGGAAGCGAAAGCGGTATAAAATGAACCGCCATAAGCTCAAGAAGCGGCGCCGGAAGAATCGGCACAAGAAGAAGAAGCGCTAAAATTCTTCCGAGCTGTGGCTGACGAGCAGGGGGATGGTATCGGGCAAAATTGATATCCATGCGCATTTGATACCACCGGAGTGGCCAGACCTGAAGAGCCGTTTCGGCTACGGGGGGTTCCTGCGCATGGAGCACTATGCTCCGGGACGTGCTCGCATGGTCCGCGACGATGGGTCGGTCTTCCGCGAGGTGGGGGAAAATGCGTGGAATCCTGAGCGAGTGCTGGAGGATATGGAGCGCTACGGGATTACCACCATGGTGCTTTCCACAGTGCCGGTCTTATTCAGCTACTGGGCGCGTCCGGAAGACTGTTACGAGTGGTCGCAGTTTCTAAATGACCACTTAGCTCAAGTCGTAGCGCTCTATCCGGGGCGTTTCTGGGGATTCGGGACGGTGCCGTTGCAGGATACGGATTACGCTATCCGTGAGCTGGAACGCTGTATCCGGGAGCTTCACTTCCCGGGAGTGGAAATTGGCTCCAATGTGAACGGGAAAAATTTGGACGATCCTTCCCTGTTCCCTTTCTACGAAGCGGCGCAGGAGTTAGGAGCGGCGCTTTTTGTGCACCCATGGGAAATGCTCGGTCGCGAGCGTCTGCAGCGCTACTTCCTGGAATGGCTCGTGGGAATGCCGGCGGAGACAGCGTTGGCAATCTGTAGCTTCATCTTTGGAGGTGTTTTTGAGCGGTTTCCCCACCTCCGAGTCCTGTTTGCCCATGGTGGAGGCTCCTTTCCCTTTACGCTCGGGCGGATTGCTAAGGGATACCAGGCGCGACCGGACTTGTGTAATGTCAATGAAGTTGCCCCCCCGCAGGCATACGTGGGGCGATTCTGGGTCGACAGCATCACCCACGACGTCCGGGCACTGCGCTTTTTGTTGGAAACAGTTGGACCCGAGCGGGTCGTTTATGGGACGGACTATCCGTTCCCCTTGGGGGACTTTGGGGATAGTTCGGTTATTTCTCAGTTGGAGCTTCCCGAAGAGATTGCGGAACGTATCTTTGTTCGGAATGCACTGGAGTTCTTAGGTCTGCAGACCACAGAGCCAGTTGCACCATCGCTCCAATGACAAGCAGCCAGCACGAAGCCACGGCGGAGTATGCTCGGGCTTTAGACGAAGCCGACGAGCTCGGCTCTTTTCGGGGACATTTCTGGATTCCGCAGCAGAACGGAGAACCGGTTGCTTACTTCTGTGGGAATTCGCTTGGCTTATTGCCGCGTACGGCGGAGGCGGCAGTTCGGGAAGAATTGCGGGTATGGGCAGAGTACGCCGTGGATGGACACTTTGCTCCACCCTGTCCGTGGTTTTCCTACCATCGTCTCCTGACCCCATACCTTGCAGAGTTGGCGGGTGCATTGCCTGAGGAAGTGGTGGCAATGAACTCGCTGACGGTCAATCTGCACCTTCTCTTCGCTACTTTCTATCGCCCTGTCGGACGCCGACGGAAGATTCTCTTGGAGTACTATCCCTTCCCTTCGGACCTTTATGTTGCGCAGACGCAGTTGCGCTGGCGCGGACTGGAGCCGTCCCAGTGTGTAGTTTTCGCAGAACCGACCTCTGGGGAATTCCTGGTGCAAACGGAGGACATTTGCAGTCGGATTGTGGAGATAGGTGAGGAGCTAGCCTTAGTCTTCCTCAGTGGGGTTCACTACTACACGGGACAGCGTTTTCAGCTTGAGGCGATCACCCGAGCAGCCCATGCAGTGGGAGCATACGTCATTGTGGACTTAGCTCATGCAATTGGGAACGTGGAGCTAAAGCTCCATGACTGGGATGTGGATGCGGCGGCATGGTGTTCGTACAAGTATCTCAACTCTGGTCCAGGAGGTGTCGGAGGGCTGTTCGTCCATAAGCGCCATGGAGGCAAGGCGGAGCTGGTTCGCTTGGGAGGTTGGTGGGGAACGCCGGAGGAGGTACGCTTCCGTCTGCTGTCGGAATTCCAGCCAGCCTATGGTGCGGAGGGATGGCAGCTGAGTAATGCCCCAATTTTAGCAATGGCCGTGCACCGGGCTGCACTGGAGCTTTTCCATAAGGCCGGTTTCCCAGCACTGTGTCGCAAACGGGATCGCCTCCATGACTATGCCCGGTGGTGGATTGAACGAGTGCGCACCATAGTTCCTCAGGCACCGTTGCGGATAGTGACGCCGGAGGATGTGTCACAACGGGGATGTCAGCTTTCGCTGTGGGTCGGGGCAAATGGGAAGGAACTCTATCGGTATCTGCGTGCTGCCGGCATTGTGGTGGATTGGCGGGAGCCCAATGTAATCCGCTTGGCGCCCGTTCCGCTCTATAACAGTTTCCACGACGTCTATCGCTTCGGGTGTGCTCTCCTGAATGCAGCACAAGCCTTATGGGGTGGGGGCCATCGGGGTGTAGAGAGGGGATAGGTAGCGCTCTAAGAAGCGTTGTACGATTGGCTCAGGACTCTGCAGCATCTGGAGCGGAGTTCCTGTAAAGACCACAACTCCGTCCTCCAGCAGAGCTACGTTCTGGGCGATGCGAAAGACGGTGAACATATCGTGGGTAATAACGACCGAAGTAACCTGGAGGCGGGAGGCCAATTCGGCGATGAGTTGGTCGATCTGTTCGGAAGTGATGGGGTCCAGTCCACTGGTAGGCTCGTCGTAGAAGACATACTCTGGTTGCCCGACCAAGGCGCGGGCGATGCCGACGCGCTTGCGCATGCCACCGGACAAGTCGGCCGGGTATTTTCGGCAGAGAAGCTCGTATTCTCGGCGGAGGGTAGCAGTGTCGGCCTCCTCTGCCGGTGGGAGAAGCCCGACAGCACTTAGCACCCGCTGAGCCTCTTGGTGTAGAAGCTGCTCGTCACGGATATCGTGTTCGTAAAGCCCAATGACGACGTTCTCAAAGACAGTAAGCGAGTCAAATAGAGCAGCTCCCTGAAAGACATAGCCGAAGCGTCGGCGGATTCGGAACCATTCGGGTCGGCTCATGCGGGTGACTTCTTCTCCATCGATCCAGATACTGCCGGAGTCAGGGCGTAGCAATCCCACGATGTGCTTGAGCAAGACGGTTTTCCCTGAGCCGGAGCGTCCAATGATACAGGTGGTCTGCCCTGGAGGGATGCGGAGAGAGACATCCTTGAGAACGAGCTTCGTGCCGAAGCGCTTTGTCAGATGGCGGACCTCAATCATGTGGGCGTCGGAGACTGCAGTCGGCGCTGTTGGAGCTTCTCCAAAGTGACTGCTGGAATGGAGGCGATGAGACGGCGTGTGTAGTCATGGCGCGGATGGGCGTAGAGCTCTTCTGCGTCTCCCATTTCAACGATATGTCCGGCATGCATGACGGCAATGCGATCACTGATGAATTTGACCACGCTCCAGTCATGCGTGATGAACAGATACGTCAACCCAAATTCTTCGCGCAGCTCCACAAGAAGATTGAGGACTTGTGCCTGGACGGAGACGTCAAGAGCGGAGACAGGCTCATCACAGACGATAAAGCGCGGCTGAACGGCGAGGGCCCGGGCAATGCCGATTCGCTGCCGTTGTCCGCCGGAGAATTCATGGGGATAATGCCAGAAGTGGCGCGGCTCCAAACCGACCTTATTCAGGAGCCAGAAGACGTATTCGCGGCGTTCGCGGTCGGAGTCAAAAAGCTTATGGACGCGTAGCACTTCCATCAGGGCACCCCCGACGGAAAGGCGGGGGTTGAGGGAGGCATAGGGGTCTTGGAAGATAATCTGCATCTGCCGTCGCAGAGCTTTGAGTTCATTGCCTGAAAGGGCAAGGATGTCTGTGCCGTTGAAAAGAATCCGTCCGCTGGTAGGCTCCAGAAGACGTAGGATGGCACGTCCGGTGGTTGTCTTGCCACTGCCAGATTCACCAACCAGGCCCAGAGTCTCGCCACTGCGAATGGTCAACGAGACACCGTCGACAGCTTTGACATAGCCGCGCACACCCCCGAAGAGCCCTTTCCGAATAGGGAAATGGACGTGGAGGTCTTCCACCTGTACTAATACGGGCTGTTGCTCAAGGGAGGCTTTGCGCTTTTGGAGTTCCTCTCGGGAAAGGGTCAAGTGGTCAATGTATTCGTGGACGCTGATGTGGACTCTCTCGCGAATGGTGCTGTCCGGTAGCTCTTCCATAAAGTCCCGGACGGTAGGGAGGATGCGGAGCTTGCGGTCCAAGCGGGGGCGGCATGCTAGGAGCCCTTTCGTATACGGATGTTGGGGGTCCGTGAAGATACGCTCTAAAGGTCCCGACTCCACGATGCGCCCTTTATACATCACGGCGATTTCATCGGCAATTTCGGCAATGACTCCCAGATCGTGCGAGATGAAAATCAGTGCCATCTGGTGCGACCGCTGGAGCTGTCGCATCAGTTCCAGGATAGTTGCCTGCACGGTCACGTCCAGAGCTGTCGTGGGTTCATCGGCGATGAGAATATCGGGTTCACAGCTCATCGCCATGGCGATCATGACACGCTGCTTTTGCCCGCCGGAGAGCTGGTGTGGATAGCGCTCTAACATGAGCTCAGGGTCCGGGAGCCCAACCTCGGTGAAGAGCTCCAGTGTCCGTTGGCGGGCTGCCTTCCGGTCCATCTTCCGGTGGAGCATCAGGGCTTCCATGACCTGGTCCCCACAGCGGAAGACGGGGTTGAGGGAGGTCATCGGCTCCTGGAAAATCATAGCGATTCGGTTACCACGATACCGCTGCATCTCGCCTTCGGGGAGCTTTAGTAAGTCAACCACCGTACCGTCGTGATGGTGGAAGAGTACTTCCCCCTGGACGATTCTGCCGGGCGGAGTGGGAATCAAGCGCATAATGGAGAGAGCCGTAACGGATTTCCCAGAGCCAGACTCCCCAACAATGCCCAACGCTTTTCCCCGCTCCAAGCAGAAGCTGACGTCGTCGACTGCCCGTATGCTATACTGCTCGGAGTGGAACTCCGTCGTTAGATGCCGAACTTCCAGGACTGTTGCCATCGAGGAGCTGAGAAGCTTTATCGTGGTGCAAACTTAGGGAGTGCGGCGGGACCAGGGACATTCGGAGAATTGATGGCCGTGCAGCGTGCCAGAGGGAGGTAACGGGACCGAGGGAACTGACGCTGAAGTTCAGCGAAGAACTGGGCTGCTTGTTCAGGAAATCCCTGAGCGCAGAGAACGTGTCCAAGGCGCAGAAGAGTGCGCTCGCGTAAGCCCACGTGGAGCTGGGTTTGCCTTAAAAGATGTTCATAGCTGCTTTGAGCCGTGGAGAGCTCACCCAAGGCGGCGGAACATTCAGCTGACAGGAAGAGGGCTTCTCTGGCCAAGGAATCTGGTACAGACGGTGTGTAGACCAGTTGCATAAGGAGCGAGCGGGCATGAGTATATTCCCCCCGCTGAAAGAGCTGGAGTGCTTGGGTAAACAGTGGCTCGAAATCCGTAGGGCTAAGCTCTGTAGGGGTCAGGTACAGCGTGTCTTGGAAGCGCTCGTATGTTTGAGCCGAAGGCTCTGCTTTCTGGGAAGTGGTCTGGAAAAGGGTGGTTCGGACAGGGGATAGTGAAGGCGTTGTGCAACTTGGTATCAGCAGGACTCCGAGCAGAGAGCCGGCAATAAGGGAAGCTCTCACGACAGTTCAGCGGAAGTAGTACATGAGCCCGAACTGAGGCATGGGGAGAACTTGGACGGCGTCTCCGTTGGTGTATGCTGTCAGTGCCAGCTCTGCCCCAAGGGCTAACCATTGGATCGGGAAGACTTCAACTCCCAATCCCAGGCCGAAGCGAACTGGCCAGATGGATTCGGGCTTTTCATCTGTGGTATGGGAATAGTAGCCCAGACCGGCAAGCAAGTAGGAGCGATAACTCTCGGATATGCCCAGGCGATAGTGTACTTCGCCGCCGAGGGACCAAAAGCTCATGTCTTTGAGCTTCAGGATACCGAATGCAAGCTCCCCGCCCCAGCGGAGTGGGGAAGAAATGCGGAAGCTCAGTCCAAAGCCGCTCATCCATCCTACTTGAAGTCCAGCACCAAAGTAAGTAAAGCGCTCGAAGGGATGGAGAGTGCTTCCGGGAATCTGTTGTTCCGGCGCTTCCCCAATACGGTATTGGGGAACCTGCTGCGCCCAGAGGGGGGCAGTGATGACGAGGATGAAGAGGAGCTTCATTTGGGCATTGTCGGTTATGGAACTTATGACAGCTGTGAGGAGGGTTTCCACCAAGTAATGTCCACCACGTTTTCCCCGCCATCGGCGGCAATAATGGAACCGTTAATCCAGTCTGCTTCCGGGCGAACCAGGAGGGTAATGATGCGGGCAACGTCGTCAGGGGTTGTCAAGCGATGGTGGGGATTACGGGCGATGGCGTTTGCAATCAAGATGTCGTTGCCCGGTATCCGGCGTAGGGCTGGAGTATTGGTAACGCCGGCTCGGATGGCATTGGCGGTAATGCCGTACGGGGCTAATTCCAGTGCCAATTGGCGGACGTAGGACTCTAAGGCAGCTTTTGCGGCAGAGACAGCGCCGTACATGGGGATGACTCGTTCGCTGCCGGCACTGGTCATTGCCAGGATGCGTCCCCCACGGGTCATCAAGCGTTCGCGTACGATATCCTGCGTCCAGTATACCAGGCTGTTTGCCATAACGTCAAGCGTCATCTCCAGACGCTTCTGCGTCACTACTTCTTGCGGCGGCTCGGCGATGAAAGGAAGCAATGTTCCGAAGGCAAGAGAATGAAGCAAGACGCGCAGCGTTGCTCCAGGATAGCGAGCAAATTCCTCCTTGAGAGTTTCAATGACCTGTCTCCGGCATGCAGGGTCGGCAGCGTTTTGGTTGAAGAAGAGAACCCGAACACCATGCGAGAGGAGTTCAGCCTTAAGCTCTTCGACCATAGGAAGGGTTGCTGCCCGGTCCAAATGGACCCCCACGATATGGTAACCCTCTCGCGCCAACGCTAAAGCTGTGGCCTTTCCGAATCCGCTGGAAGCCCCGAGAATGAGAGCGTAAAGAGGCGCTTGGCTCATGCACTCGATAGGGAAGTTGCACAACGGTAAGCAGTACAAAGTTATGAACTCTGGAAGCAACCATCGGTGCTGGCTTTTGATATTTTTGCAACTTTACTGGCGATGGAACTCCTATGGCAGAGCCGAGGTGGATCGTGCTCCGCGGGGTGCGGACGCATAATCTGAAGAACATTTCTTTGAGGCTGCCTCACAACCGGCTTATTGTGATTACGGGGGTCAGTGGTTCCGGGAAGTCATCGCTGGCGTTGGATACTCTGTATGCGGAAGGGCAACGTCGGTTTGTTGAGTCGCTCTCTGCTTATGCGCGACAGTTCTTAGAGCGGATGCCAAAGCCGGATGTAGAGAGCATTACGGGGCTTCCACCCGCAATTGCTCTGGAACAGCGTCCGTTGCAGCGCAATCCGCGGTCAACCGTGGCCACGATGACGGAGTTGTATGACTACTTCCGTCTGCTCTATGGGCGAATCGGCAAGACGTACTGCGCACGCTGCAACCGGCTGGTCCGACGCTTTGCTCCGCAGAGTTTTGCTGCGGAGTTGCAACAGCAAGTGCCATCAGGGAGTCGGATTTTCGTGGGGTTCCCATTTCCCGAGAAACCTCCAGCTCTACAAGAGCGCCTTGCTCAGCTTCAGTCTGCTGGATTTGTCCGCCTTTTGCACCGCCCCACAGGGGAAGGGCTGGCTATATCGGAGGCAGCTTCACACAATCTTCGGGCGGAAGAATGGATAGTCGTCGTCGATCGCCTTGTCTTCCGAACGGATGACCAAGAGGTGATATCCCGCTTAGTGGAGGCGTTGGAAGTCTCTTTTCGGATGGGGGAGGGGCGTGCGATTGTCTACGAGCGTGACCGCCGACAGGAGTACCGGGCAAGCCATCGGTACGAATGTGCGTATTGTCAGGTTGAGTACGTTGAGCCGGAGCCGCGCTTATTCTCCTTCAACAGCCCTTTGGGTGCCTGTCCGGTCTGTCAGGGATTTGGGCGGACCATTGGTATTGACCCGGAGCTGGTCATACCGGACAAGCGGCGTTCACTGCGGGATGGGGCAATCCATCCATTCCGTAGTCCAGCGTATGCCCATCATTTGCAGCGCTTGTTAGTGGTGGCGAAGCGATACCACATTCCGACCGATGTCCCCGTGGAGCGGTTGAGTCCTGAGCATTGGCGTATTCTCTGGGAAGGGGCTGATGAGTACATTGGGCTGTATCGCTTCTTTGCGCAATTGGAGGAGCAGACCCACAAGGTACAGGCTCGGGTCATGCTGAGCCGCTATCGCGGCTACACTCGTTGCCATGCCTGTGGAGGAGCGCGGTTGCGGACCTCTGCGCGGCGGGTTGCTGTCGGCGGCTTATTTTTTCCCGATCTGGTCGCTATGAGCCTATCGGCGGCGCTGGAGTGGTTCCTGCAGCTTCGGCTGCAGCCTTCAGAGGAAGCAATTGTGGGCACTGTGTTGTCGGAAATCCGGCGGCGTCTGCAGATTTTGGTAGACCTTGGGTTGGGCTACTTGACGCTGGACCGCCTCTCCCACACCCTCTCCGGTGGAGAAGCCCAGCGGATTCAGTTGGCGACGGCGCTCAGTTCTTCGCTGGTGGGCACATTGTACGTGCTGGATGAGCCCAGCATTGGATTGCATCCTCGCGATACCGAGCGGCTGCTGCGCATCCTTTTCCGCCTGCGGGATTTGGGCAATACGATCGTCGTCGTCGAGCATGATAGGGACATCATTGAGCGTGCCGATTGGGTTGTAGAGTTAGGTCCTGGGGCAGGCGAGCAAGGGGGTATAGTTGTTTTTGAAGGCACGGTTGAGCAGCTACGGCGCTCGGAAACGCTGACGGGGAAATATCTTTCGGGTTGCCAGCGGATTGAGCTACCTGTGAAACGTCGGTCACCCAGAGGATGGCTGCGGATTCGGAAGCCGGTAGCGCACAACCTGAAAGGCGAAGATGTAGAAATTCCCCTGGGTTGCTTGACTGCTGTCACAGGCGTTTCAGGTTCGGGCAAGAGTACGCTCCTCTACGACGTACTCTATGCCAATATCCGTCGCCTGAAAGGGTATCCAGTTGAGCATGTGGGCCACTGTGCCAGTATTGAGGGGGCAGAGGCTATTGAGCAGGTTGTTCTTGTAGATCAAGCTCCGCCCGGGCGCTCTAGCCGTTCGACGCCAGCAACATACACGAAGGCCTTTGATCCGATTCGGGAGCTGTTTGCCACTACCGACTATGCTCAGCAGCGGGGCTGGACGCCGGGCTACTTTTCCTTTAACATCCCCGGCGGGCGATGCGAGGTCTGCCAGGGAGAGGGAATTGTCTGGGTGGAGATGCAATTCCTCTCCGACATTCCGTTGGAGTGCGAGGCGTGCCGTGGGACGCGATACAAGGCGGAAACTCTCTATGCTCGTTACCGGGGCAAAAGTATTGTAGACGTGCTTCAGATGACAGTGGATGAAGCATTGGACTTCTTCGCCGAGCACCGCCGAATTGTGGAGCGCTTGCTCCCGCTCCAGCAGGTTGGATTAGGATACCTGCGGTTAGGACAGCCGACGACAATGCTTTCCGGTGGTGAAGCGCAGCGACTGAAGTTAGCGGCATATCTGTTAGAGGAGGTCTCGGGTCCGACGCTCTTCCTTCTGGATGAACCGACAACGGGCTTACACCTCCACGATGTTGCTCGGCTTTTGTCCGTGTTGCACCATCTGGTGGACCGAGGACACACGGTTGTCGTCATTGAGCACCACATGCACGTTATCGCTTCCGCCGACTGGGTGGTGGACTTAGGGCCGGAGGCGGGGGAAGAAGGGGGATACGTAGTGGCGATGGGAACGCCAGAGCAGGTGGCGCAGAGCCGGCGTTCTTATACGGGGGCAGTGCTTCGCCGTTTCCTGCACCACCGGACAAGCAGAGCTAGTTATTCCCATGCCGCATCCTGAGCGGTGGCGCTTCTGGTTCCGGTGGGGGCTGAGCCTGCTCCTTTTAGCCGTATCGGGAGTACTTGCAGTGCGTTTGGTCGAATGGAGGGCATTCCTTCAGGCGCTCCAGTACGCTGCTTCCGAGCGTCTCTGGCTCTTAGGTCCAGTCATCATTGCTGCGCATCTGCTCCGGGCGTGGCGGTGGCAGTTCCTGATTGAGGCAGCGCTTGGACGCCGCCCAAACTTATGGCACGCATTCTCGGCGGTCATGATTGGATATGCGGCAAATATGCTCGTGCCGCGGTCGGGGGAGCTTATTCGCCCGTACGTTCTCAGCCGTCGGGAGAAGATGCCGTTGGCTACTTTGGTCTCCGGGGTTATCGTAGAGCGCCTGTTTGATGTGCTGACGTTGGTATTCCTGTTACTGCTAGGGCTCCTCATCTTTGCTGAGAAGCTCTTTGTTGTGACTGGCGGTGGACGGTCTGTGGGTGTTTCTCTGGGGGTGGGAATTACGGTGCTTGGCGTACTCATAGTGCTATTGGCAAGTGCGCGACGGTGGGGTGGTTGGATTCTGCGCTATTTGCGGCGTTGGACTCCGGCTCTGGCTCAGCGGGGAGAGCGCGTCATTGAGCAGGTGCAAATAGGTACCCATGCTCTCAAGCACCCTCGGCTCTATGCTCCGATGATAGGGGTGACCATAGCGATGTGGTTGCTGTACTGGGCTCCACTATACGGTCTTTTTTGGGTTTTCGAGCTCCCTTTGGGCCCATTGGAGGCATTCCAGGTGCTTTTGGTCTCGGCTGTAGCAATTACGCTTGCTCCAACGCCTTCGGCAGCGGGGGTCTACCATATCACGGTTCAGTTGGCGCTCATGGAGTTATTTGCTGTTCCTGCGGAAAAGGCGTTAGCATATGCCACCGTTGCCCACGGACTCAATACTTTGCTGATGCTACTCGTAGGGGGTATTTGCTGGCTCTGGGAACAGAGGGCTCTGCCACAGGAATGACGGCAAGCGGAGCTGGGAAGCCTTACTGCGCCACCGCATGTCGGAGAGAGCTCATTCGTCTTCGTACGTAAGCAGAGAGTCAATCCCCATGCTGAGGCAGCCGACGCAGGAAGCTCTGGCGAGCATTGATCCACTGCGGGAGAGCTTTTACGTCAGCGAGATTTTCTACTCCATTCAGGGGGAGGGAACGCGGGCAGGAAGGCCTTGCGTATTTGTGCGGTTACAGGGATGTGCGCTCCGCTGCAGTTGGTGCGATACACCATATGCCTTGCATCGTCGCCGGGGTGGTGAGTGGATGACGGGGGAGGAGATTGTCCATAGGGTCCGTTCGTACGGGTGTGGCTTTGTGGAGTTTACGGGTGGGGAGCCGTTGGAGCAGTGGGGAAGCTTTGGGCTTATGCAAATCTTGTGCGATGAAGGATACACGGTGGCGGTAGAAACGGGCGGGCACATTGCTATTGAGCTGCTTGATGCCCGTGTTATCCGGATTGTGGATGTCAAGTGCCCTTCGTCGCGGATGAGTTCGCTGAATTACTGGCGGAATTTGGAGGTGCTGCGCGGGCATGATGAGGTGAAATTCGTGTTGGCTGATCGACGTGATTACGAGTGGGCGTGTGGGGTGATGGAGCGTTACCGCTTGGCAGAGCGGGTAGCGGCGGTTTTGTTCTCGCCTGCCTTTGGGCTCCTGTCGCCTCGGCAGTTGGCGGAGTGGATTCTCCAGGATCGGCTCCCTGTTCGGCTCCAGCTCCAGCTGCACAAGTATATCTGGGATCCGAATCAGCGTGGGGTATGAGGGCGCCGGCTTTCGTTCCCATTGAGGACATCCTTGTGGATACTAGCCTTGCGGACATCCCCTTTGCGTGTCCAGTGGAGCGGTGTCATGGAGCATGTTGTACGGTTCCAGGGGCGGACGAAGGAGCCCCGCTTTTGCCGGAGGAAGCCGAACGCATTGCAGAGCTGCTTCCGAAGGTTTTCCCCCGCTTATCGGTGGAGGCCCAGCGGCTCATACAGCAGCAGGGGGCAGTATTGGAGCGGGAAGGGAAGTACTACACCCGCTGTGTGCAGCGGGGACCGTGTGTTTTCGTGATATGGGAGGGGGTGGTTGCCCGTTGTGCTCTGGAACAGGCGTATGAGGAAGGCTTAATCTCTTTCCGCAAGCCCTTGTCTTGTCACCTCTTCCCGCTGCGTTTACGCTCTCGGGCAGGACGGCGGTATCTTGTGTTTGAGCCCTTTGCTGAGTGTGCCCCGGCGTATGCTTACGGACGGCAGTGTGGGCAGACGGTGCTGACGATGGTTTCGGCGGCGTTGGAGCGCGCCTTTGGTGCGCAGTGGTGCGAGGAGCTCCGGCGGGTATTCCGTAGTCAGTGGGCACAATGATTGGGCATCGCTTGTCGCTGCGGGCACGGTTGACGCTCTGGTATGGGGCAATGGTTGCGGTGGCTCTTTTGGGTTTCGGGGGGTTCTGGTACTGGAGTGTGCGGAAGGAGCTCTACGATAGCCTGCAGCGGTCGCTGGAGCAGGTGGCACAGGCACTAGGGCTCATTTTGGAGCAGGCTCATGGGCAAGGACACCGGCCATTGCGTCCGCTACGGCGCCGTCAAACGTTGTTCCCATCTTCTGCCTTCTCTATAGCTCCGACGGTCCGGAGCTTTATTGGTCCTCTGCCCAGCGACACGCTGGCAGTGGTAGAGAGCCCTGTCTGGAGGGCTATTTACCAGTACATCCTGCTCAACCCGCGCTCCTACTCCATTCAGATTGCCGATACGGCGGGGCGCATCATTTGGCGTTCGGAGAATCTCTTGGAAGACACGTTACCGGTGCTTCGCCAGCTTAGTGTCGGTGGGATGCAGGAGTTACAGGTGTTTTTGCGTGGAGAGGAGCAGTCCGTGGTGGTCTATCGCAGCCCTCTGGCAGAGATCGCCGTTGGGTACGGCGTAAGGGAGATTGAAGCGGTCCTGCAACGGTTGGGATTCCTTCTGCTGTGGGCTATCCCTGCGGTCTTGGGTTGTTCCGCCTTTGGAGGGTGGATGCTAGCCCGGGCCTCGCTGCGCCCGGTGGAGATTATGCGTCGGACGGCGGAAAGCATTACGGCGCAGAACTTAAGTCTTCGGGTGCCAGAGCCTCCGACAAATGACGAGTTGGCGCATTTGGCACGAACGCTCAATCAGATGATTGCACGCCTGGAGTCCTCCTTTGCGCAGATTCAGCAATTCAGTGTGGATGTCTCCCATGAGCTACGGACGCCTCTGACGATTCTCATTGGGGAACTGGAGTTGGCCTTGCGTTCGCGAAAACGGGCAGAAGAGTATGAGGCCATTCTGTCCAGTGTGCTGGAGGAGGTGTTACGTCTCCATCGGATTGTGGAGACCCTCTTTGAGCTTGCTCGTGCCGAGCAGGGACAGCTTTCTCTCAAGCGGGAGCTAGTAGACTTTAGCATGCTTGTGGAGGAGGTGGTGGAGGATGTAGAGCCGTTAGCGCGGGAGCGGAGCATCAGCATTCAACATCGGGTACAGCCAGGGGTAGGTGTGATTGGCGATCCACTCCGGTTGCGGCAGGCAGTCCTGAACGTCGTGGATAATGCGCTCAAGTATACGCCAGCGGGAGGTCATGTCACTGTGGCGGTGTGGTCGGAGCCGGGAGGGGTTGTTCTTGAGGTGACCGATACCGGGATTGGCATTGCTCCGGAGGATATACCCCATGTGTTTGAGCGTTTCTATCGGGCGGAAAAGTCGCGAACGCGTATGACTGGATCGGATGGGGCGGGGTTAGGGTTATCCATTGTGCGCTGGATTGTAGAGGCGCATGGAGGGCGGGTTGAGTTAGACAGTGAGCTGGGGCGCGGCACGCGGGTCCGTTTTCACTTCCCACAAGCGGAGCGGTACGATGCGGCATCGTAGGTGGTGGCATCCTTTTTGGTGGCGTATCCGCCGTGGGTGCAAGGTGCTGCGCACGGTGGTGCAGCAATTGGCCGAGCGGCATATCTTCTTGTTGGCAGGGGGCATCGCTTTCAATGTAGCGGTGTGTTTTCTGCCTTTGGGACTTCTTGCGTTATGGTTGTTTGCGGGGGTCGTTCCTATGGAGGTGGTGGAGGAGGCGGTGAGCCGCGTCTTGATTTTGCCACTTTTGCCTTCGGAGCGAATGCAGCAGTTGGTGGAAGCGTTGATGGAGCAGCTGGAGTTGGCGGTCCAGCGGCGTTCAATTGTTGGTCTTGTTGGGCTTGTGTCATTGTTGTGGACAGCGTCGGCTCTACTGCAGTCGGTGCGGACAGGATTGCACGCTGCTTTCCGCTTGCCGATGGTGCGGCGGCGAGGTCACTTTCTTTGGGGTCGGTTGCGGGATGTAGTGTTGACTGTGGTACTGTTAGGGCTTACGCTGCCTTTGTCCGTTGTGCTGGTCGGCTGGGGGATTTTGATGGCGTGGGGAGCAGATTTGCTGCCCTCCTTCTGGCGCGGAATAGTCCGGCAGATCGCGGGGGCGGTGGCCTCTATCCTGCTGGAGGTGGGGCTTTTTGGGTTTGTTTTTCGCTATGTGCCGATGGTTCGTCTGCCGAATCAGGTAGTGGCATATGCTGTCGGTAGCGCCGTTGTGCTGACGGAGATATTGCGGGTTGGGTTTGTCTGGTACTTGGAGCACTTGGCACCGTGGGGATGGATTTACGGGGGCTATGCAGCGGTAGTGTCCTTAGCTGTGTGGGCATATGGAGTGGCTTTCATTCTGCTGTTGTCGGGGGTGATTAGTTCCGTGCTGGTGCAGCGATGAGGTTGAGCATTGGGGGATTTTGGCGCCGGCGGCTGTGGAGAGTGGTGTTTCTGTGGTGGGGTATTGCGGTTGGAGAACTGGGGCTCCGAGAGGCCGGCATTGGGATGGGAGTGTGGCTTGGACCCGTTGTTGGATTCCTGGGATCGTGGTGGCTGCTTCGGCGTTGGAGACGGCAGTTTGAGGAAGAGCTCCAATTCTGGCTCTCTGATCTGAGGGAGCGATTGGAGCGATTGCAGCACGGGGCATTTTCGGTGCGCCTATCGCCGCAGGATTTCCCCGAGGAGCTCCAGGGTCTGCTGAGCCAGCTGAATCGTGTGGTGGAAGTGGTGGAGAGCGAGTTGGGGCGAGTGCGGAAATTAGAGCGGATTCGGAGCGATTTCGTAGGAAATGTTTCCCACGAGCTGCGGAATCCTCTTTTTGCCTTGCGCGGATATTTGGAGGTATTGGCAGAGCAGCCTCCTCAGGAGCCGGAAATGGTTCAGCATTTTGTCCAGAAAGCGCTGCAGCATGCCCGGCGTTTGGAGGCTCTTTTGACGAGGCTTTTGGAGCTTTCGCGCATAGAGAGCGGGGCTATCCGTATGCGGTTACGAGCGTTCTCGCTGACAGAGCTTGTCCGAGAGGTTGTTGCGGGATTTGCTGAGCGGGCGGAAGAGCAGCAGGTTCAATTGAGCGTGGAAATTCCCTCGGAGCCAGTGGAGGTGGTTGCTGATCGGGAGCGCATAGAGCAAGTATTGGTCAACTTGGTGGATAATGCGATCAAGTACAACCGTCAGGGTGGGGCGGTTCGGGTGCGGGTACAGCCGCAGGGAAAGCGTGTGTTGGTGGAGGTATCGGACACAGGCATTGGGATTCCTCCGGAACATCAGGAGCGGGTCTTTGAGCGCTTCTACCGTGTGCGGGAGTCTGCTTCTGCCGTGGAAGGTAGTGGGCTGGGATTAGCAATTGTGAAGCATATTTTGGAGGCTCATCAGGCGCCGTATGAGTTAGAGAGCACGCCGAATGTGGGGACAGCCGTTCGCTTCTGGCTTCGGAGTTGAGAGTTGTCGGGTGCTGAAGTGGGGAGGGATGCTTTTGCCTAAGTTTGCAAGTTCTGGTAAATGAATTGCAGGATGAGGACTTCAGGGAGCTTTGTGCGGGGACGGGCGCTGGGGGTTTTGTTTGTTGCAGTGTTTGTCAATCTGATTGGCTTCGGGATTATCATTCCCTTGTTGCCTTTTTATGGGCAGCGGATGGGCGCATCGGAGGTAGAGATTGGACTGCTGTTTGCCAGTTTTTCGCTAGCTCAGCTTCTTGCCTCGCCTCTATGGGGAGCGCTTTCGGATCGATGGGGGAGGAAGCCTTTTCTCCTGTTGGGTTTACTGGGGGCAGCGGTAGGGTATGTTGTGATGGCTCTTGCACCCTCGCTGGAGTGGCTCTTCGTTGCTCGCCTTGTGGATGGGGCTTGCGGTGGTATTATCACGACGGTACGGGCGTACTTAGCAGATATTCTGGACGAGCAAGAACGGGCGCGGGGGTTCGGGCTGATTGGAGCCGCCTTTGGGCTGGGGTTCATTATGGGTCCGCTCTTGGGGGCGGTGCTGGCTCGCTGGGGACTGGGTGCGCCGGCGTGGGGAGCAGCGGCGCTGAGTTCCCTGGCAGCCCTGTGGACTTTGATTGGTTTGCCCGAACCCCCGAACCGTCGCTCAAGCCAGGTGTCGGTCATGGCAGCTCTGCGGCGAGTGTGGGCATACCGTCCATTGCGTCCGCTGTTGATGTTTGATTTCCTCTTCTGGAGCTGCCAGGCGGTCTACCAGACGGGATTTGCGCTATTGGTACATCGGCGCTTCGGGCTTGGGGAACAACAGGTGGGGTACTTCTTGGCATTTGTGGGGATGCTCGGGGTACTGGCACAGGTTGGTTTAGTTGGACCCGTGGTGCGTTGGATTGGGGATGGGCGGGCTTTCTGGATTGGCGTCTTGATAGCAGCGTTGGGACTGGGGGGAGCGGCTGTTGTGCCGTCGGTAGAATTGTTTACGGCATGTCTGATACCGGCTGCTATTGGCTCTGGGGTGGCAATTCCAACTTTGTTGAGTCTAATCAGTCGGACAACCCCGGCAGAGTACCAGGGCAGTCTCCAAGGGGTCACAACTTCGTTGGAGAGTCTGGCGCGTATTATCGGACCTATCTGGGGCAATGGGAGTCTGGCGCTGTCATCCTTACTTGCCTTCGGGTCAGCGGCGCTGGTTTTGGTCGGTGTTGGGGTGGCAGCGTCGTGGTATGTTCAACGGATGTCCTCGGTCCATGGTGCCGCGGAAGGCCTTTCTGAGCGTATGGGATAAAACGGGGATTGTGGAGTTTGCCCGTGGGCTGCGGGAGCATGGTGTAGAGCTGGTGGCCTCGGATGGTACAGCGCATGTATTACAGCAGGCGGGCATTGCTGTCCAGGCGGTGTCCGAGCTGACGGGATTTCCGCCGGTATTGGGTGGGCGTGTCAAGACATTGCACCCTCTCCTGCATGCCGCAATTTTAGCGCGGCGGGATGTTCCGGAGCAGATGGAGCAGCTGCGGCGCCTTGGGGTGGAGCCGATAGACGTGGTCGTGGTGACGTTTTACCCCTTTGAGCATGCAGCGGGCTTGCAAGCTGAGCTGACGCAATTGCTGGAGTTCATTGACATCGGAGGACCGGCTTTGGTACGGGCAGCGGCGAAGAATTTCCCATGGGTAACTGTGCTGGTTGACCCGGGGCAATATGGGGAGTTTCTGGAGGTGCTATGTCAGCTGGGAGAAATTCCCGAGGAGTTCCGTCGGCGTTGTGCGGCAGAGGCCTTTGCACGCACGGCAGCGTACGATGCCACCATTGCCGCGACTCTCTCCGCAGATGCTCCACCGCTATGGCTCCGGAGTTTCCCTTTGGTGCAGCAACTCCGCTATGGGGAAAACCCGCATCAACGGGGATGGCTGTTCGGAGAAGGATTCCGCCGTTGCTTCCGGCAGCTTCATGGAAAGGAGCTGTCGTACAATAACGTCTTAGACGCCGACGCTGCCGTACGCCTCATCCTGGAGTTTGAAGAGCCGACCGTTGCAATCCTCAAGCATACTACGCCCTGTGGGGTTGGCAGTGCTGCATCGTTGGAACTTGCCTGGCAGAAGGCATTGGCGACCGATCCGGTATCTCCCTTCGGGGGGATCGTGGTCGTAAACCGTTCGCTTCCGCCCGAGCTTGCGGAACAGTTAGCCGGGGTCTTCCTGGAGCTTGTCCTTGCTCCTGAATTCTCCGATGAGGCTCTCCAGATTCTGCAGCGGAAGAGGAATCTCCGTCTCCTGCTGTACGATGAGGCAGCTATTCGGGAGCAGTGGCAGGAAGATTTCCGGAGCGTCCTTGGGGCAGTGTTGGTACAGACACCGGATAAGACGCTGCTGCCGGAAGAGGGATGGAAAGTTGTTACACGAAGGGAGCCAACGGCCGAGGAAGTTGCGGCACTTCGTTTTGCTTGGCGTGTAGTCAAGCACGTGAAGTCCAACGCTGTTGTGTTTGCGACAGAAGATCGGACAGTGGCAATCGGTGGGGGACAACCCTCACGGCTGGATGCGGTCCGGGTGGCCATCCGTAAGGCATACGATGTCGGAATTTCACTCCGAGGGACCGTTGTGGCTTCGGATGCCTTTTTCCCCTTTCCCGATGCTTTAGTGGAGGCGATAACTGCGGGAGCAACAGCCGTTATTCAGCCCGGCGGCTCTATTCGGGATGAGGAGGTGATTGCTGCGGCAGATGCCCATGGTGTGGCGATGGTCTTCACCCAGATGCGCCATTTCCGGCACTAAGCCTTATTCCCACCGATAGCGCTCCAGGTGGAAGCTTTCGCCTAAGTAAAGGCGTCGCACGTCGGGATGGGCAGCGATTTCTTCAGCAGTGCCGGAGTAGAAGATGCTGCCGTCAATGAGGATATAAGCTCGGTCAGTGATGGAGAGAGTTTCGTGCACATTGTGGTCTGTGATGAGAACACCGATGTTGCGGGCTTTGAGACGACGCACCAACCGCATGAGGTCTTCTACGGCCAGGGGGTCGATACCTGCAAAAGGTTCGTCAAGCAAGATAAAGCGGGGGTCCGTGGCAAGAGCACGGGCGATTTCACAGCGCCGGCGCTCACCGCCGGAGAGCATATAACCCTTCCGGTGCCGAATCTGGTGAATACCGAACTCTTCTAGCAACTGCTCCAGTCGCTCCCGCTGTTCATGGCGAGGTAATCCCCGTGTTTGCAGGATTGACCGAATATTATCCTCAACCGTCAGCCCGCGAAAGACCGAGGGTTCCTGTGGGAGGTAGCTAATCCCCAAGCGAGCACGCTGGTACATGGGCATGGAGGTTAGCTCCTGCTCATCTAAGAAAATGCGTCCAGCATTGGGGGAGATCATGCCGACGAGCATGTAGAAGGTCGTGGTCTTGCCAGCACCGTTCGGACCTAATAGGCCGACCACCTCGCCTTGGTGGACTTCTAAGGATACCCCTCTGACTACCGGGCGTCGTCGGTAGAGCTTGGTCAGACCCGTGCACCAGAGACGGCTCTTCATGGGCGACGTTTTCCAACGGTGAGGGTGACCACTTGTTCCCTCCCGCCCCGGAGGATTGTCAGCCGAAGGCGCTGTCCGACAATACTGTCGGAGAGGAGGAGTTCGGCGTCCTTGCTATCACGGACGCGTATACCGTCAATGGCGATGATGATGTCGCCGGGTTCCAGTCCTGCCCGATCAGCGGGGGAATCCCGACGGACACTGATGATCAATGCTCCGTACTGTCCCATCCCTGGGGCATATTGCTCTAAGTTGCCTAAGCGGATGCCGATATCAATGTTGCGCTCAAGAGTGCCTGCGGCATGGAGGCGTTCGATGATGAATTTCACTCGGTTGATGGGAATAGCAAAGCCAATACCGATGCTACCGGCACCCTGCCAATTTTGCGCTGTGGAGATGATGGCAGCGTTGACGCCGATGACCTCTCCCAGAGCGTTGACCAAAGGTCCGCCGGAGTTCCCCGAGCTGATGGCGGCATCGGTTTGAATCATCCCGCGGTAGATACGTCCTTGCTGCTGGAAGTTGACTCCTGTGTTACTGACCACGCCGACGGTAACAGTAGGTTTTGCGTTCAGGTCAAACAGCCCGAAAGGATTGCCGAAGGCGATGACCCATTCGCCGACAGTGATGGAATCAGAATTCCCCAAGCGCAGATAGGGGAAACGGCGGTTGCTCTGAGAACGCAACTTCAGAAGAGCAATGTCGCTTACCGGGTCGGCTCCCACAAGTTCGGCTTCATAGTGCTCTCCACCAACCAGAGTCACCGTAATCCGCGTGGGATTCTCCCCGATGACGTGCTGGTTTGTGACTACATAGCCGTCGGGCGAAATGATAAATCCAGAGCCCAGGTTGCGAATGGTATAACGCCGGCGGTATTCCCGAGGCTCTCCAAAAAAGAAGCGAAAGATGGGGTCGTCAAAGAACCAAGAGCTAAACGGGTCACGATAGACTACTTCGCGCTCGTCCGTGACCGTGATGCCAACGACGGCGGGGCTGCAGAGTTGAACCGCTCGTGTGATGGCGTTTGCCCTCAAGCCGGTCAAGGTTGTATTCAGCAGGCTGCGGAGAGTGTCGGGCGAATATCCAGTGCTTTCCTCATAGAGCTTCTGTCCACCGCTGCCGGAACAGTTCAGACCAAGAACAAGAAGACTTCCCACAAGCCATGTGCTGCATCGGAGGCGATGCATGGAGGCAATCCTGGCGGCTACTACAACTTGCTGGAGTATTGACGAAGTGACAGTTAGCTTTTGGACGATATGAAGTAGCAGCGAGAAACCGTGCGCATTTTTGCAGAGTATAAAGCGGCTGGAAGTTTGTCCCTTTCGGACCGAAGAGACCATGGGCGTTAGAGTCCTTCTGCTGGTAGTCGTCGCGGTAGGGGTCGTTGCGCAGGAGAGAACGTCCACACCAATACAGGTGCAAGGGAATCTCAATGTGACGGCAGAGGCGTATACCAGTTCCGGAGATGGTGCGGAGCCACGATTCCTGCCTCGGTATGGGATGCGGGTCTTTTTCCGCCCTGTAGTGCGCCTTTTCGGGCAGATGGAGCTTCCCTTTGAGCTCTCGCTCGGTGCTAATACGGGAACGCGAGCCAGTTACCCGCTTGCTTTCCAGCAACCTTTCAATCAGCTGGGAGCCAGTCCGCAGATTACCTCATGGCTGCGTTTGCACGGTGGATATTTCTCTCTGCAACTTTCCGAGCTTACTTTCGGGGATCTCCGAGTCCTTGGGGGAGGGATGGAACTTTCTCCTGGAGTATTGCGACTGAAGAGTTTTTACGGCATCGTCCAGCATTCGCGCCCGGTGGATACCACCGTTGGATTCCCCGGTGTATATCGTCGTCGAGCATGGGGGGGCTCCGTGGGAATTGCAACGGAGGGAGGAACCGAGATCCTGCTCCACTATGTCCGCCTTCTGGATGATACGGCCAGCATTCGCCTTCTCCGTGTTCTTCGGGACTCGCTGCGGACGGACACAGTTGTGACGCCAGCGCAAGACAATGCTATTGCAGCGCTGAGCTTTCGTGCGCCGATTGCAAAGTCGGTGGTCCTCCAGGGTGAAGTAGCCTTCAGTGCCTACTCCAGCACGCTGCGTGCACCGGAGAAAGACGTGGGGATTCCGCGTTGGCTCTTCGTCTCCCGGTATTCCTCAAATCTGGATGGAGCTGCTGTACTTTCGGCGACCGTGGCACCGTCGCCGGCGTTTTCCCTCACCCTCAAGGGACGATGGATCGGTCCGGGGTTTTCTTCCTTGGGGTATGCGCAGTTGAACAACGATATCGCCGAAGGGGTGGTTGCTCCGAGCTTTAGCTTCGCCAAGAACACGGTTTCCGTCCGCCTTTCGCTGGGAGCACAGTGGAATAATTTGCGGAATACTCGGTTGGGGACAACCCGTCGCTTGATTGGCTCTACCAGCGTGGGATGGCAGCCCTCACCGAGCTTCGGTGTGGACGTGCAGTATGCTAACTATGGCATGCGGATGCAGCATCAGAATGATACGCTGCGGGTGCAGAATGTTTCCCACAGCATCTCTCTGAATCCTCGATGGCAATTCTCCGGATTGGGAGGAACCAATTTGCTGATGTTCAGCTACTCTTTTTCGCAGACTAGCGACCGAAATCCTATTACCAGTGCCGCTACACAGAATCGGAACCACACCGGCCTTGTTAGCCATACGCTCCAGTTCCCTTCAACCGTTGGACTCACAACGATGGCGAACTATACCGTAACGGAGGTTGGGGGAGTCTGGACCCGTCTGTGGATGGCGGGGGAAACCGTCTCGTACAGCTTCCTACCGGGTCGGCTTACCGGTTCCGTGGGGCTAACCCTTTCCCAGGTCATTGCGGAGCTTCAACGTACTCGGGCAACACTACGGGATACGCAGTTGGGCGTTCGGCTTACCCTTACTTATTCTCTTACCCGTTGGGGAACGCTAAGCTGGAATGCCTTCGTGAATCGTTCCGAGCGGGCTGGACGCCGACCGTTTACTGAGCTGCACACGAGCCTCAACTACGGGCTCAGTTTCTGAAGCAGGAGAGTTTGTCGGCGCTGGTGTAAATTGCACCTATCAGCAGAGCAGCACGCTGGCAATGGTGTGGTATGTTTGCGGGGGAGTCATTTTGGGGACAACCCTCTTGTGGGGGCAGCTCCGAGTCTCTTTTGACGCTGCTCAGTTTTGGCACGAGGAGCTCCAGCCACGGTGGGAGCTCTATTACGCTTTTCCAGATACGGTCCTGCGCTACGTGCCCCAGGGAGATAGGCTCATCGGGGAGCTCTACTTTGGGGTTCAGATTGACAGCGGTGGACGCGGGGTTCTTGCCCATCAGTGGATTGTCCCTGTGGAACGCCGAGGACAGCAGGACACGGTTCCACGGGAACTCATTGGACAGCAGAACTTCCTGCTCCCTGCCGGGGAATACAGTGTGCGGCTGATTGTCCGCGATCTCTACGACAGTACCCATCAGGCGGAGGCTCGCTTCTTGCTTTCCGTTCGCCCATTTTCAAAGGAACGCCTCCAGCTCAGCGATATTCAATTGGCCACAGCGATAGAACGGCTCGGTTCGGAGGAGCCACCGTCGGTCTTCCAGAAGGGGGTGTATCGGATCACCCCGAATCCAACGGTGGAATATCGGGGGCGTGATCCAGTACTGCGGTGCTACGTTGAGCTCTACAATGCTCGTCGGCGGGCGCCTGGGGGTGGGCGGCTGCAATACGAGCTTTTGGATGCTTTCCGGCGTCCACTGTGGGAGATGAAGCGAGAGTATCAGGCCACCTCGGATGCTCTGGCGGATGTACTGGAGCTTCCGCTTAACGTCGTTCCCAGTGGAGTGTACAGTGTGCGGGTTACTGCCTATGGCGGCCCCGATAGCGCTACGGCAGAGAAGCGTTTCTATGTGCTCAACCCGGACATGCCCCCCCAGAGTCTCGCCGGGATTCCGGAGGATAGCCTCTTTGAACAGAGTGAGTTCGCCACGTACTCGCCTGAGCGGATAGCAGAGGAATTTGAACGCCTTGAGCTGGTGGCAACCCCGCAGGAATTGGATGTTGCCCGTTCTTTGACGGACCACCGTTCTCGTCAGCGCTTTCTTTACCGATTCTGGCTCCAGCGGGATCCCGATCCGTTGACATCGCACAACGAGTTGTGGGAAAGCTTCCAAGAGCGCCTTCGCTATGCGAACACGTACTTCTCTTCTGCCCGTTGGCGTGCGGGATGGCGGTCGGACCGGGGAAGAGTCCTGCTGAAATACGGCTACCCAACCCAGCGTGAGCAGATCAACGCAACACCTTCGCAGCGTGCTTACGAGGTCTGGTTCTACAGCGAATTGCGTGGCGGCACATACTTTTACTTCGTGGATATGAGTGGCTTCAACGATTACACGCTTGTCCATTCTACTTTCCCCGGGGAACCCTATGCGCCCGATTGGCAAAGCCGCTACCTCTATCTCGGTCCGTCAGGGCAGTGACGGGCCTTTTGTCTATTTTGTTCGCAGCGATGGGTTGGATGCAGATTGGGCGAGGGCAGCCTGCCATCATACAGGATCTGAGCCTACCGGATAGGGATGGTTCGGCTGAGGATGGCGTTGTTCTTGTAGCGGCCTTCACGGGGGCAAGGCCGATGGGGCTTGGAAGGCGGCATCCCAGGTGCCCGGCACGCATCCTCTTTTTAGCCGATCGCATAGCGCTCCACAATCGGGCATATGACACCCTCTCCCCTTTGGCCGCCGGCCACCCACGCCATTATGCCTCCAACTTCCAGAGCTTCGTCAATAAGCGCAACGTCAAGGACGGCAGGGACGAAGACCTGACTGCCGAGCCAGAGTAAGTCGAGACCTTCCGCTCAGGAGCATGGGGGTGAACGACAAGATTATTAAGAGCTACAGCGAAGCAATCTACAATTGCTTGCAACAGCTTCTGAGTTCTTCTCCAACCGAAGCCGAGCTCCGCCTAGCGATTGACCCGCTGCTGGGTAAGTTCTGCGCCGTGCTTGGCATCACCTCGCAGGTCCGCGCCGAATACACCCTCACCACCGGTCGTGCCGATACCGTGTTTAACCGTATCGTGCTCGAATACAAGCGTCCGGGCGTCCTCAAGAATGATAAGGCCATGCAGGAGGCCATAAAGCAGGTCAAGGGCTACATCACCGGCCTGGCGAAGAAAGGGGGCCATAAGCTGGAGCGCCTGGCCGGTGTCGTCTTTGACGGTTACTTCATCATCTTTGTCCGCTACATCCGTGGCCAGTGGACGGT
>JAUQPL010000010.1 GCA_030550395.1 Bacteroidota bacterium
ACCGTTGAGTCTTACACCCTGAGGGCCACCATCCCCTGGGACAGACTGTCGGATTTCGTCCGCGGCGTGGTAATGCCTCTTCGGCAGGATGGCGCAGAACTGAAAGTCGAAGTATGCCTGGAAGCCCGATCCGCAGCCGGGATTAAACTCACCACGCTGGAGCAGAAAGTCCGGGAGACGCTTCGCCAAATCGGAGCCATCGTCATGGAAGAGGAAGCTCAACAGCACAAAACGGCTTGAACCCTCGGTGTTCAGCGAAGTTATCTTGCTGCTGCCTCTGCCAATGTCCGGCTCTCCCGCTGCGGGCGCATCGGAAGAAGCCGGCGAATCCCCCTTGCTGAGGCACTGCACTCATACTCTGAGACTGGTCCCAGACACCACCCCGAAGCCGCCAAGGCAGTGGGGCATATTGGGCACCGGCGGTGGATAAAATGGCCGACTGTTCTAACGTCCTCCACCGGTGGCGTGCCACCTCAGAGACGGTTGCGCACGTCCTTACAGAGCAGGCGCCACCTGTAGCCTGGGCTGATGCCAGAGGTAGCTCGGTTACAGGAAGCTCCGGAGAGGCCGAAAACACTTCAGAAATGGCCGACGTCGCAATGGGCTATAGAGCTGTAGAAGTGCTGACTGCAGAAGAGCTCAAGGTTCCATGGGCCGATACCGGCTGAGGTTCGGAAACTTGCGGTCCCATCATTTACCCAACGTGTTCCCGCAGCGGAAAGGCGCTGCCGAGAGGGTGCGTACCCATCTGTGAGATTCCAAGCGACGTGAGGTTGATGCATCTCCAATGAGAAAGGTTACAAGCGTGTTCCATCAGGGCCAAGCCCTCAGCGGTATCAATTTTGCGGATAGGAAACAGCCAATCAAAGGGCTGCTCCAGCAATTGCTGCAAGGACAAAAAGCAGCGTTCGTCTCTGGCCGTTGCCAGGACGATTAGAGATTCCGGCGCTTCCGACATCCCATGCGTAGGCTAAGCTATGAAGAGCTCTGTCAACAGCGCTTATCGCTAGCCGAGCTTCGCCACGTGCCTCGCCATCCCATCATCATCGTGCTGGACAACATTCGAAGCCTATACAACGTGGGCTCTATTTTCCGAACAGCCGACGCCGTCCGGGCTCAGGAACTCATCCTGTGCGGCTACACTCCCACTCCACCCCGTCCGGAGATTGAGAAAACCGCCCTGGGAGCTACGGAGAGCGTCCCTTGGCGATTCCAGCCGTCGGCTGTGGAGGCGGTTTTAGAACTGCGCCATCGCGGGATCCGGGTCTTTGCCGTTGAACTCACTGATCAGAGCCGCCCGTATGACAGTCTCACACCGGAGGATTTCCCTGCTGCCTTCGTCTTCGGCAATGAGATTGTGGGAATTCAACCGGCCGTGCTCCAGCAGTGTGACGCCGCATTAGCAATCCCTATGTATGGCACCAAGCACTCGCTCAATGTCGCTGTCGCTGCCGGCATCGTACTCTATGAAGCCCTTCGCTGCTATCGCGGCAGACAATGGGAAGTTCCCCACGTATCTGGTTATTCCGATGCACCTCCGGATTGCTGTTCCCCATGATCGGCTCTACACCCCTTTGATTGAAGGCACTGCGCGGTCAATTCAGCTCCTCCGTGTCCCCGAAGAGGAGTGCAGTCGGCTCCTGCGCGCTAACCGAGTTGAACTGGCCCTCCTTTCCCCGCTGGCATACGGACAATGCATAGAACATGCTGACTACCGTATTGTTCCCACCTCCGCTATAGCGCTGGAAGGCTATACCGAACGGGTATGGTTGTACTTCCGCCCCGGAGTCCGAACGCTGTCGCGCTGCATCGTACCGTCGCTGACCGCCTTCCTGACACAGGCACTCCGCATCGTGCTACAGGAAGCCTACGAGCTGGATCCTGTCTTGATCCCCGCATCGGGTATGAGCGTACGCGAAGCCCTCCACGAAGCTGACGCCGTCCTGAGCTGGGAGGAGGATTCTCCAGAAATGGAGCGGCTGGACGTAGCAGAGGAATGGTTCCATGCCTTCGGGCATGCCCTCCCTGTGGGCTTTTGGGTATGCCGTCCGGAGGAGTTGCCTGCTGAATTACCCAGACTCGTCGAGCAACTGAGCCGACCTGGATTGGCCCCTACGGAAACTGTTACCGAACAGCGGTCACCCCTTCCATCCTATCCGACCTATCCCGGAGTTATCCACTGGCACTGGGACTCCACTGTTGCCGAAGCGTTGAAAGCAACTTTGGAATTGCTTTACTACCATGGGCTTGTACCACACCTTGCGGAGGTGAAGTTATGGGACGGAACACAGCCCTCACAACAGGGGCACTACTCCTAGGACTTTTCCTCAGCGGTTGCGGTCCGACATACTGGCCAGTACTCTACCAAATTGAGCGTCCCTTGATGTTCCCTCCCGACCGCTCCCGAGACGCATGGGGAGCGGCTCTCAACCTTTCCTGGGGCGAGAGTATAAACTCCCCACCCTCAGACTTTACCAACGTTACCGCCAGTGCTGGCTACTGCCTTGCAAGTAGCTCCCGAATCCTCTGTCTTCGCAGCTCCGTGCTTGCCTATGCCGGTGAAATTGGCCGCGAGGGCTATGGAGGTCTGGCAACAATTCACGAACCGAGCATCAACCTACCCATTGGCCAATGGCTCAGCCTTAGTGTAGTCTCGGAGGTCGGCGGCTCTTTAGAGTTTGGAACCTACGTAGACAGGCACTTCAACAACAGCCCGCTTTTCGTGCCAACGGTCGGTTTCGGTGGCGGTTTGACACTGCACTTCTCTCGGCACTCCCATCTGGTCGTAGATGGCCGCCTCCTTCCCGGCTCCGTGCGTATAGCCTATCTTACCTCTTCTTGGGGGGTCCACTTTTCCATTCTTCGGGGAGGAGCGGCTTCCACCGGGCTCAGCTACTTGCTGGGCGAGGAGAAGCCAAGGCAGCGGTGATAAGACGGCGAAACTCCCGGATATTTGCTGCAATATCCCCTCGGAAGAGCCCGGAACCGCTAACGATCACCGTTGCCCCCGCACGAACGACTTCGGCAACATTGCCGGCATGGATACCACCGTCGACCTCAATGTCGAGTGCCACACGAGCGCGCTCTAGAAAATCCCGCAACTGCTCAATTCGGCGAATGACCCCAGGAATGAACTCCTGCCCACCAAAGCCAGGATTGACAGACATCAGCAGGACGAAATCACAGTACGGAATCGCTTCATAAGCGTAAGTCAAGGGAGTGGTGGGATTGAGCACAATACCGGCGCGTTTGCCCAGACGGCGGATTAGCGTCAGAGCCCGATGCAGATGAGGGCATACCTCCACGTGCACGGAAATCCAATCTGCCCCTGCCTCGGCAAAGGCAGGGATAAGGCGCTCGGGCTCCATGACCATCAAATGGCAATCCAGCGGCAACCGCGTGTGGGGTCGCACAGCGGCTACAACAGGCGGACCAATTGTCAGATTCGGCACGAAGTGCCCATCCATGACATCGACATGGAGTACGTCGGCTCCCGCACCTTCACAGGCGGCAACAGAGTCTGCCAATCGGGCAAAGTCCGCTGCCAAGAGAGAGGGAGCAATCCGGATTGTGGGAGCACTCATTGTCGGCGACTTGCACTGCGACGATTCGCCATCCGATCGCGCTGTTCTTGCCGAGCTGTCTCCTGCGAACGCTTCCAAAAAAGCTCCAAGCGACGCTGTATCTTCCCAAAGAGCGTGTTGGGTGGATAGGTCCCGTCAGCTCTCTGGACCCCAGCAGAAAGCCCCATCAGCAGCGGGATTGCCTCTTCAAAGTGACGGATAGCATAGATGTGGAACCGACCTTCCCGCACGCTGTCAATAATAGGTCTCGGCAACATAAGGTCGTCCACGTTCTGCCAAGGGATGATGACGCCCTGTGTCCCCGTAAGCCCCCGTGCGAAGCAGACTTCAAAAAAGCCTCGGATTTTCTCATTCACTCCACCCACGGGCTGAATATCCCCCTTCTGGCTTATTGAGCCCGTGACAGCGAACCCTTGTCGGATAGGAACTTGCGCCAGTGCCGAAAGAAGCGCATATAGCTCTGCTGCCGACGCACTGTCCCCCTCAACGTCAGAGTACGACTGCTCAAATGTCAGTGAGGCCGAAAGTACCAGTGGATGGCGATGAGCAAAGCGTTCCCGGAGAAGCCCCGCTAAAATCAGCACACCCTTGCTGTGGATGCGCCCACTGAGTTCTACTTCGCGCTCAATGCTGAGAATACCCCCACTGCCGATGCCCACGGACGCAGTGATCCGGACAGGCTTACCGAAGCTATACGTCCCCGTTGAGTAAACGGTCAGCCCATTGATTTGCCCGACCCGCTCGCCCGTTGTGTCAATGAGCAGGCTTCCCTGCAGGATATACTCTCGGATTTTCTCATCCACCAAGTCATGGCGCCGACGACGAGCCGCCAAGGCTTCCTCTACATGGATTCGCTCAATCCGCTTAGCATTTTGCTGCTGAGCAACGTAGTGCGCTTCCCGGACAACATCGGCCAAATCACTGAAGCGAAGAGTCCACTTCCGCCGATCTCCCGTCCATTCCGCTGCCCACTCTGCCAGAGCAGCAATTGCGCTCCGGTGGGCCGGCAGAATCCCCTCCTGTTGGCTCAGCTTCCGCACAAAACGGGCATAGGCCAACAGTAGCTCTGGTGAGCGCGGAGCCTCGGTGTCAAACTGGGCGTGCATTTTGAACATCTTCGGAAAGTCCTCATCCAGCAGATACAGCATCGTGTAAAGTTCTGCCGGTCCAATCAGGATGACCTTCAGCCGCACATTAACCGGTTCTGGCTTGATTCCAGCCGGCAGGAGTGCAAACAGCGGGTCCCATGCCTGGATATCCAACTTGCCGTACAGCAGAACACTTTTAAGCATCGCCCATACCCCGGGCTGGACCAGCGCATCCAAAGCGTTGAGGATAAGGTACCCCTGGTCCGCTCGCAAGACCGAACCGGCCCGAATGGAGCGGTAATCGGCCGACCAGAGTCCCCGCCCATCTACGGAGCGATCAATGGTGCCGAAGAGATTCGCATACGTAGGATTCGTCTCCACGATGATCGGGGCACACTCCGTCTGGCTATTATCAACGACAAGGTTGACATCGTAGTAGCGCAAATGCTCAGCCAGTGCCCCTAAGCGTTGCTCTGTCTGCGTGGGTGACTCTTGAGGCTCTGCAACGAACAGATGAAGGTGCTCCAGCAGATCTTGCTGCAGGTCGCTGAGGAATTCGCTGATGCGCTCGTAAGGAAAGCGCTCTCGGAGTTCATCAAAAACCCCCCGAATGAGCACCATTACGGCAGAGCGGTCGTGCTCACGGAGTGCCTGCTGGTATTCACGCCACAGCCGCGCCGAAGAACGGGTCAGCTCCTGAAGGCGGAAGCGGGCTTCCTCATAGCGCTGACGCAAGGCCTGTGCCTCCTCTAGGGTGAGCTTTCGCCCCCGGACGTAATCGTCTAACTCCTCAATCGTGACCGGTATTCCATTAACGACGGGAAAAACTTCCGGTTCCACGCCCGCTGGGGTTTCAACCTGCCCTAAGACAAATCCCTGCTGCTTCAAGTCCTGCTCAAATTGTGCCAGCAGTTGGCGATGGCGCTGCTCATAGCTTTGCGCAAGCCCATGGCGCTGAGCCCGGAAGTCCTCGCGCTCGAAAAGCTGTGGAATTCGCTGTCGAAGGAGCGTGATCGCTTGCCCCAGAGCCTCGCGAAAGGCCCTTCCCTCCCCCTTCGGCAGACGGAGCAGACGGGGTTGAGTCGGATCGCGGAAGTTGTGCACATAGCAGTAGTCATACAACGGCGGGCATACGTACAGCACCTCCTGTAGAATCTTCTGGACTATTGCCAAACGTCCCGTGCCCGAAAGGCCGGAAACGTAAATGTTGTAGCCCGGAGCCCACAGGCTCACCCCTAAGCGAAGCGCCTCTATTGCCCGAGGCTGCCCAACAATTTCCTCCAACGGTTCCAGCTCCTCCGTCGTTTCAAAGGGCAGATCCTCCTCCGGGCACTCCCAGCGGAGCTTCTCTGGAGGTACCTCTGGGGGTAGACGTTTCCGCACCCTCATATCCCCTCCCCACTTTGAAGTTGGCTCACCCGGCACAGGGCTTTATACGGACAAGAGCGGCAAAACGTGCCTCGGTACGGCGCAACAGGGAAGAGTCGGCGCCGGATTTTTTCTACTGCATCCTGCGCATAGGCACGGGCAGCTTCCACGATGTCATCAATACGCACGCGCCGATCCCAACAGGAGATCACGCACCGCTCAGATTCCTCGGCTTCGGCACCACCGAGACGGCGGTGGGGCCGTAGAGCATAAAAAGCAGCAAAGCCATATTCGGTCTGAAGCCCATACTCACGGGCCAGAATCTGCCGCGCCGCCCAGAGATAGAGCGGCAATTGGAGATGGAACCCCCGCTGGCAATCCAACAACGAAGCTTGTCTGTGGAGCGCACTACTTTTGTAATCGGCAATCCCCACCAATGCCTTCCCTTCTGCCGTCATCGACAGCTCTATGCGGTCAATACGCCCCCGCAATCCCACATCCTCCGTCAATGGCACTGGTTCGACCATGCCCGGGTGCATCCCAAATCCCAGCTCAAAGGCAACAGGGACAAAGGCAGGACGTCTGTCTCCATGACACTCGTACTCTCGCCAACGCTTGTACTCCTGAAGCAGCCAAAACCACAACAGCCCCTGGCGGTCTTCCGTCCCTAATAACGCCTCTGCTTCCAAGGCAAACCACGGGTGTTCAAAGCGCACGCGCTGCAATTCCTCAGCAGCAATCTCCCGCAGACGCCGATAAAGCTCCTGCCCTCCTTCATCTAAGGGAGCGCTTTGCAAAGGAGGCAGTTCGCCCCTGACCGAAGAGGCTATCTGTTCCCCCTTCTCCTGACGCTCACGGAAGAAGCGGTATACGATACGATGCAACAGCAATCCCCGCTCCAGCGGGGAGAGTTCTAAAGGAGCCACTTCCAAGGGACGCAACCCCAGCACATGGGCAGCAAAATATCGGTACGGACAGCGGCGGTAGAGTTCCAACTCCGTAGCGGAAAAATATCTCCCCACACGATGCCGGTAGCGTTCCTCCTGCTCTGGTGCTAAGTACAGTGGGTACTGTGCCGCATCGGGTTCCCACGGCTGGGGAATAAGCAGAGGATAGGCACCATCTTCCAGCGTTGTGAGCTCCTCTGCCCGCTCCCACATCAGAGCTATGAACTCACTTGCCGTCCCTTGAACCGCAATCCACGGAATCCGAGCATACTGGGAGTGGAAGTAGGCGTTGCCTTCTTCCGCATTCCCCCCGTGGAACCACTTGAGGAGCTCGGAGGCGTTGATAAGACAACCATCATCCTGCAGCGAGGTAACCTTAAGCAATTCATCCACGAAGGGAGAACGGACTACTTGCTCATCCCCTTGCATGAGCGGGTACGTGATATAGAGCTGCTGCTGTTGCTGCTCCAGCGCTTCCGGATGATTGGTCAAAAACTGATAGAAGAGCATCCGCTCTGCCCGGCGATGGCGCTCCTCAGCTTGCGGAATCTCGTAGCCCAGCAGATGCTCTGTGCGATACGGCAGTGGGAACTCCCCATCCAGAGCCCCGCAGAGGATCAGTACTCGAAAGGGGATGCCCCGGGTCTGCTCAATGGAAGTAATCGTCACACCGGCACCCGGCTTTTCCCGCACCTGATAGCGCTCAGCACGGAGCGCTGTTGTAAACCGCTCAACGTACTCGGCCAATGGGCGAGGCTGCTGCCCCCAGCGACGTTGGAAGATTGCGGCAAACTCCTCCGTTAGCTCCATCAACCGCGTCAGCGCCCGAGCATCCCGCTCAATTTGTTCAAGAACAGCAAGCCATTCGGCATCACTTCGCCACCGCTGCTGTCGGAGCTGCGCATATGCCTCGCCGATAGCCTCATAAATGCCCATCTCCAGCACGATATCCCGCCTCAGTAGCTGCAAAAACTCCGTCGGGGTATAGTAGCGCTGATCCCAAGTCAGGCGCTGCCGCAAAGCTTCAAAATCCTCTAACGCTCTCCGACAAGCCATCAATTCCTGCCGGACCTGCTCCTGCTCCAAGGGATCGCTATAAGGATCTGCCTCTAGCAGCTGTAATTGTTGCTGCAGGAACACACAGGCTTCCTCTAACTGCCGTATCCACCCTTGAGCCCCTCCAAAACGGTGCCCTCCAAGGATGCGCCGCCGACGAGCTACTGTGATCAGATTCACCCCGTCAATCGGGCGCCCGTCTGCCCCAAGGAGACGAACATAGGGATTGTACACAAGGCGCTCCAAATCAATACGGCGGAATCCATTCAGCGGGAGTCCAAGTAGGCCCAGTGCCGCAATGACTACTGGCGACTGCACCAACCAGAAACGGTCGGTCACATTGGCAGGAATACCGTAGAGGGCAAAAATTTCTCGGAAAAGCGCCGAATACTGCTCCGGTCGGCGCATGACAACTGCAATCTCCCGCGGATGATAGCCCCTGCGGCACAGCAAATCTTTGACCAATCGGGCAATGAGAAGCACCTCCTGCTCCCGATCTCGGCACTCCACAATGGTGACCACAGCCGAAAAGCCGGGATGGCGGATTTCCCGCTCCGTATTGAATAGCCAGCGGCGCAGATACGCCCCCAATGGCAGGAAAACCCGTTGCTCCGGCGGCGTCTGCTCCGTCATCAAAATCGGTGGATCGGTCGAAAAGGACTGGTACCCCGCATCTCGGAGGCGCTCAACAACTTCCTGGAAATTCCCGAAGAGGGGTCCATTCTCCGGGGAATAGTCAATGGAAATCACCACCGGCAATTCCTGCCGAGCTAACGCTTCCAAAAAGGCAAGCTCTGGACTCCGGAACTCGGAGAAACCCTCAAGCAGAAGAAGCTCCGCTTCGGGGAAAAGTTGCCGAAAAGCGGCGCTCCCCCGTTGGAGCAAGGCATGGGTAACTAACTCCCATGCCCGAGGTTCATCAACGAATTCTTCTCCCAAGAGAGCTTCATACGCTTGAGCCAGGGCAACGATATCACGTAGGCGTGTTATATCCACAGCGGGATCCGCACGTTGCTGCGCCTCTTCCAGTCGCTCCTCCAGCACAGCAGCCGTTACCCCATCCCGGCGGAGTCCTCGGATAACCCCGGCTAACTGCTCCAACAACGCCGGGGGGAGAGCCGGAGCTTGACGCCGATAAAACATCAATGGGGCCCGATGCGCTGCCTCCTCAAAGAGCGCCAACTGATGAGCATCCGAAAGCACAATGTAACGCCCCGGCGGGAAGAGGCGGCTGAAACAACTCCACAGAAAGCCCGCCAATGTGAAAAGAGTCGGCTCCGGAGAGGACTTGCCCGCATGGAACTCTGCAACCCAACGGAAGAACTGCCGCTTCAGCCAGCGTACACGGCGCTCTGTAGGAACAAGGCACAAGAAGCGCTCTGCCGCATCCACAGCTGCCGCCTCCCGCAACAGCGCCTCCACACGGAACCGCTCGGCAAGCTCCCGCAAGATATCCCGACGTGGCTGCCAACGGAATGATGCCGCCGCATTGAGCAGAAGGTATGCCATCCTCCTGCCTCCGCTCCTTTGGTTATTTTGCAGGGCGAAATTGCAACTTTTCCAGTACAACACCCCTCCCCGCACACAATGTTTACCGGTATCGTCGAAACCTGTGGGCGACTCCACCGAAGGGACAAGACCCTCAAAGGTCACCGCCTCTGGATTGAGACCGCTGAGCTTGCCCCTCAGCTCTCCCTTGGGGACTCCATCGCTGTCAATGGAGTCTGCCTCACTGTCGCAGAGATAGCCCCACCCTACTTTGCCAGCGACCTCATTCCGGAAACTCTGCGCAAGACAACCCTAGGGCAGCTCCGCCGCGGGGCTTACCTGAATCTGGAACGTGCCCTCCCGATCACCGGACGTGTGAACGGACACCTGGTTCAAGGACACGTTGACTGTATCGGCCGAGTCATTGCCGTTGAACGTCCCTCGGGCGAGCACCGGCTCTGGATTGAGCTTCCTGAGGCATTCCAGCTATACGCTGTACTTCACGGCTCTATCTGCGTTGACGGGGTGAGCTTAACAATTGCTCGCCTCCGCACCGACGCCTTCATGGTTGCCCTGACTCCGACAACCCTGCAGCGGACGTCCCTGGGGCGCCTGCGAGTCGGCTCCCGGGTAAACTTGGAGTTTGACATCATAGCAAAATACGTAGAAAACCTGCTGCGTCCGTACGTACGCTTGTTCCTCCAGCAGCCTCCCTCCCATGAAGCCCAGACCCCGCACGCTCGGTGAGCTGAAAGCCTCTGGCTATCGCGTACTGCCGGTCAAGGAAGAAATGCGCCGGAACTTGATTGAGAAGCTTCGCCGTCGCGAGCCTCTCTTCCCCGGCATCATCGGCTTTGACGACACCGTTATCCCCCAGCTCGCCAATGCAATCCTGGCAAAACACGACATCATTCTGCTGGGCTTGCGCGGACAGGCAAAAACCCGGATTGCCCGGATGCTTGTCAACTTTTTGGATGAATACGTCCCCATCGTCGCCGGTTCTGAGGTCAACGACAATCCCTTCGCCCCTATCTCCAAGTATGCCACAGACTTGATTGCCCAGCTCGGAGACGAAACCCCGATTGAATGGATCCACCGCTCGGAGCGTTATGGAGAAAAGCTCGCCACACCCGATGTCACTATCGCCGACCTCATCGGTGACATTGACCCCATTAAGGCAGCAACCCAACGGCTTCACTACTCCCACGAAGGAGCTATTCACTTCGGGATTATCCCCCGGACAAATCGCGGCATCTTCGTCATCAACGAATTGCCGGACCTGCAACCCCGCATCCAGGTTGGACTCTTCAACATCTTGCAAGAACGCGATATCCAAATCCGGGGCTTCAAAGTCCGCCTGCCCTTGGATATCTGCATGGTCTTTACGGCCAACCCGGAAGACTACACCCGGCGCGGGACAATTATCACTCCACTGAAGGACCGGATCCAAGCCCAAATCCTAACTCACTACCCGCGCACGCTCGCCGACGCCCTCACCATCACAGAACAGGAAGCATGGATTCACCGCACCCCTGACATGGACGTCGTTCTGCCGCTCTATCTGCGCCAAATTGTAGAAAACATCGCCTTCGTCGCCCGCAATAGCGACTTCATTGACCAAAGCTCCGGTGTCTCCGCCCGACTCAGTATTTCCACGATAGAGGCTCTAATCTCCAATGCCGAACGTCGTGCCTTACTGACCGGCGAACGGGTCATTGCCCCCCGTATCATTGACCTCAACCGAGCTTTGACAGGGATCACGGGGAAGGTGGAGCTCGTCTTTGAAGGCGAACAGGAAGGACCCCTCAAGGTCGCCAAAGCGCTCATTGGGCGCGCAGTGCGGGAAACCTTCACATTGTATTTCCCCGATCCCCTGTCCCGTCCACGCCGCCGCGAAGGTTCTTCCGCTGCCGAACAAAGCCCTTATGCAGAAATCATCCGCTGGTTTGAATCCGGAAACACGGTCACCATCGACGATGCCATGCCGACGGATGCTTTCGTTGCTGAACTGGATCGTGTCCCCACGCTTCGCCGCCTTGCCGTCCACTATCTCAAAGTCGATGAGCGAAACCCATACGAGCTGGGAACCGCTATGGAGCTCATCCTGGATGCCTTACACCAATACTCTAAGCTGGCAAAAGAGGAACTCGACGGCAATGCAACCTACAAGGATATGCTCGGAACCCTCTTCCGCAGCCGAACGGAGGAGGAGTAGTGCCATTCCCATGAGGCAGTACCCCACAGTTTTTAAAAGCTCCCAGGAAGACCCATGCTTCCATCGCCATATAACGCCACGCGCGAACTGACCATCGGTATTATCGGCGGCGGACAGCTTGCAAAAATGTTAGCCCAAGCTGCTTACCGCCTGGGACTACGAGTAGCCATCATTGAGCACGGCGCCGATTCCCCTGCCGGACGCATGACCCAATTAGAATTTCCCCAGGGCTGGACCTCCCCCGAAGCACTTGCCACCTTTGTCCGTGTCAGCGACATCATCACCTTGGAAAACGAGTTTGTTACCCCAGAGCTCCTGGAGCAAATTGCCCATCAACGCCCAGTTTATCCCACCCCTGAGACGGTCCGCCGCGTTCGGGATAAGCTCATCCAAAAACAAACTATGGCTGCTGCCCACATCCCTCTTCCTTCGTTTGCGGGTGTCAGCACTCCGGAAGAAGCCCTTGCCTTTGCCCGCCAATACGGCTTCCCTTTTGTCCTCAAGACCCGATCTTTCGGCTACGATGGGTACGGGAATCGTACCATTGCCCACCCTGAGCAACTCCCCCAGGCATGGTCCGAGCTGCAGCACTATCTCCCCGATGCAGCCTTCCTGGCTGAGCAATTCGTCCCATTACAGAAGGAGCTTGCCGTCATCGTTGCTCGGAATCGCAAAGGCGATATCGCCGTATACCCCTGTGTAGAAACTGTGCAGCAGGACCATGTGTGCCGTATTGTCTACGCGCCCGCCCCTATCCCCGAAGCACTCCGCCGCCAGGCACAGGAGATTGCCGTCGCTTGCGTAGAAGCCATTGAAGGAATTGGGGTCTTCGGAGTTGAACTATTCCTGACCACTGCCGGACACCTCCTCTTCAACGAGATTGCCCCACGTCCGCACAACTCGGGACACTATACCATTGAAGCATGCTACACCTCCCAGTTTGAGAACGCTATCCGGGCTATCTGCGGGCTCCCCTTGGGGTCTCCTGAGATGTATGTTCCCGCAGCGGTGATGATCAACCTCCTTGGAATCCGCAGCGGCAGTGGAATACCGGATTCTGTGCTGCCTGCCTTGCAGGTTGACAAGGCATGGATTCACCTCTACGGGAAGCAGCAAAGCCGCATTCGCCGAAAAATGGGGCACGTCACTGCTGTTGGACAGACATTAGAAGAGGCATACGAGCGCGCGCGGCAGGCCGCTGCCGGCATTATATGGTGAGCCCCTCCTGGCCAGTGTTCAAGGTGCTCAGCAAAATGCGGCGAGCCTCCCGAAAGCTTAGGCGCCGGATTCGGTGCTTGAGTGGCACAATAGCCGCCGGCATAGTGCTTAGCTCCTCCACCCCCAGTCCAACCAGCAGCTCCGTTGCTTGCGCATGGGCTGTGATCTCCCCACAGACGCAGACGGGGATTCCGTGGCGGCGCGCCACCTCCACCACATGCACCATTAAGCGCCATACGGCAGGATGGAAAGGATCATAAAGCTCCGCCAGCATCTCATGCGTCCGATCAACGGCAAGGGTATACTGCGTCAAATCGTTGCTCCCAATGCTAAGGAAATCTGCCAATGGCGCCAACCGTTCCATTATGAGTGCCGCTGCCGGCGTTTCCACCATAATGCCAAAGGGTAGCCTCTCCCCATAGAGGATCCCCTCCCCCGCCAAGCACTGCCGAACAACCTCCAGTTCATGGCGGACAGCAAACACTTCCTGTTCTGTACTGACCATTGGCACCAGTAATCGTACATTGGGCATCACTGCTGCACGGAGTAACGCCCGCAACTGCGTCCGCAGGATTTCCCGCCGAGCCAAAAGGAAGCGGATCCCTCGCATTCCCAATGCAGGATTGCGCTCCGGCACGAACTCATAGCTGTACTTATCCCCCCCGAGATCAAAGAGGCGAATTGTCACCGGCTGCGGATAGAAGCGCTCGGCAATCTGGCGGTACCAATGGAATTGCTCCTCCTCCGTCGGCAGACGCCCAAGCTGTAACGGAAGAAGCTCCGTCCGAACTAGCCCAATGCCCTCAGCCCCTACCAAGAGCGCTTCCTCTACGTCCTGCATCGAAGTAAGATTGACCATCAAGCGGAAGCGACGTCCATCGGTTGTCTCCGCTGGCAGCTTTGTAAAGCGGACCAGAATCCGCCGGCGCCATTCCGTACTGTCCCGATGGCGCTCGTACCGACGGCAGGTCTCCCCATCCGGATGGATGACAACAACGCCGGTATACCCATCTACCACGAGAGGATCACCCTCGGCAATTGCCCCAATAGCCCCCCGTAAGCCAATGACGGCCGGCATCTGAAGGCTGCGCGCCAGAATAGTCGTGTGCGACGTGATTCCCCCTACAGCGGTGACAAACCCTTGTGCACCCGCCCGATGGAGAAGCAGCACATCTGACGGGGTCAGCGCTGTGGCAACGACAATTGCACCAGCCACACGACTATAATCCAGACGCTGTTGCTGCAGAAGCGAGAGTAGCCGATGGAAGACCTGCTCCAACTCCACTCCGCGCTCTTGAAAAGACACACTGGAGGAGCGACGCAGACGACCGATGATTGGTTCGAACACCTGCTGGAGTACCCGTTCCACTGTACTTCCTGCTGCTACTGCCTTCCAAATGCGCTCCTTCAGTGTAGCCTCTGTCAGCATGCGCAAATAACTATCAATAATCGGCACAACGGCTGGAGCTTCGGCTGCAGCAATTTCCCGCGCCTGCCCCCACTCGGCACGAAGCGCCTCCACCGCCATTTGGTAGCGCTGCCATTCGTCAAGCGGCTCAGCCTCTTGCGCAGCAGGTGTCCCCTTCTGAGGAGAGAGGATAACCGCCGCACCAATGGCAATCCCTGGAGAAGCTGCAATTGCTCTCACCCACCGCTCACTATTCCCCCTCAGAATGCTCCGCTCTGCGCTCTTCCCCTGGGAAGAGAACCTAACCCCTGCTGACGAGGAACTCTCCACTACCGCTACACCATGTCCGACATACCCAAGAGGAAAATTACAACATCACCTCCATTCACATCCCCGATTCTTCCCACCCACCCTCCAGAAAGGCTGCTATCTGCTCCACCGCACTGGGGGCGTCCTCACCCTCGGCGCGAATGAGAAGCTCCGTTCCCTCCAGCGCGGCAAGCCCAATGACTTCCAATGCGCTCTTCGCATTTGCCACGAGACCATTTCCAATAAGCTGGATATCGGCAGCAAAGCGCGAGGCTAAGACTGCCAGAGCTGTTGCCGGACGTGCATGCAACCCCATGGGCAGCCGAACCACAACCCGCTGCTCCACCATCCCTTTCTCTCAGGGGTTACCCCAACGATGCGACGAAATAGGCCTCCCCGTCGGGTGTCACCTCCCGACAACCAACCGCCATAACTGCACTCCCTCAAGGGTCTGGTACACGAGCAGAACCGGTCGCGATAGTCCAACCGGCGATTGAACGCACCACCGCCCTTCTCCTTCCGGCACAGCTACGCACCCAATCCTACTTCCCACCAGGGAATATAGCTGCAGCCATCCCCTCTGTCCCCGCCTTCCTTCAAGGCAGATCCACCCCCCGTCTTCCACCATAGCCGTTTCAATCTCATGGGGCTCCTCCACCGGTAACACCCTCCCCTCCACTTCTTGCCACTCCCCTGTGATCGTCCGCATCTGTACCTGTTCCTCACCGCACACCCATCCCTCGCCTACCAAGCGGAGCTCTGAGATTCCCTGGACAGAAGCCGCGAAAATCACCGCTGAGTCCAGCCTCACAACAACTCCGCGCAGAAGACGATCTCCAACCAAGCGGACTTCTCCGGCTTGCTGTTTTCCACAAATCGGCACGATTCCGACAAAGACATCGGCATCGGCTGGTAATAGCCACTGACGGAGCGTTTTCTCCTGTCGTCCTGAAAATTCCGCTATAGCTGGCAAGACCGTCCCGTTTGCTCCTCTATCCCGACGATAGCCATAGTTCTGCAAGACCACCGCAAGATCACGGACCCCAACCACACCATTACCATCGCAGTCAGCATACGTCGCCTCTGGTTGCTCCCATGCTAAAGCCCATTGAGGCATCCATTCCGTACTGGCAGGGCTGCGCCGATATCCCACCGCTCCCCGTCGCGCATAGAGTCCGACAGAGGCTACATCCCGCACATCTACACTCCCATCGTCATTGGCATCCCCAGGCCAGACCTGAAGGTAGCCGTGAATAGGAAACTCTACCAAGCTATTGGGCAAAGCCACCGTGCTATCCTGTCGCAGAACCCATGCCTGCACGGCACGGAATTGAGCCATCGTTCCATGAGGAGCCCCAGGAGCCACAACAAACTCCAACTCCACAAGCACAGGATTGATACCCGGCTGCGTTGAGGACAATGCCGCTACATCGACAAACTGTTCATCCCCTCGTACATCGGTTCCGGGAACAACAAGCGTTGCACCCGGCGGAAAATCTCCTTTCTGCCAGCCGGCAAATGCCAAGATTCCCGACGGACCGTACCACAGCCGGCATCCAGCTCCATAGGCAATCCCTACCGGAAGCGCTATCTTCAAGCGGAAGCGCTCCCCAGCAATGACAAACCGCTCATTTCCTCCATCGCTCCGCACAATCAGCACCCCTTGCCCCCACAGAGAGAATGTCCCAATCCCGATGCCGAGCAACACGCGCCACATCTCTATCATCCCGCATATGCGAGGTTTCCAGCAAAAGAGCTGCCAAACAGAATGCCAGTCTTAGCGCCGCAGTTGACGCACCGAGGGCAAATACCGGTGGAACAGCAATGTGAGGAGGATCCCAAGGGTGATGCAGGAATCCGCTATATTGAAGGTCGGCCACCGCGTGTACACTCGCCCGAAGAGGGTGAAGTCCGGAAATTCTACATCAATGAAATCCACCACCTGACCGTGCAGCAGCGGAGCTTCACCGTAGAGAACACCGTAGAAGGCACGGTCTATGAAATTCCCCATCGCCCCTGCAAACAGGAAGATAACACCCAACCGCGCCCGAAATGGAACCCCTCCCAGGTGACGCAGATACCATCCTAACATCATACTGACGGCAAAAGAAAAGAGCGTCAGCAGGACTTTCGCCCCTCCGACGGGAAGCCCAAAAGCAATACCCGGATTTTCCACAAAAGTGATGCGGACCCATTCCCCCAGAATGGGAATACTCTGCCCGGGCACCATTCCATGGTGCACAAACGCTCCAATCCGGAATCCCTTTACCAGGATTTTGCTCAACTGGTCAAGAGCAACCAGACCAAAGGCAAGGAGCCAATCCCGTCGCACAACGGTACCTCGCTGATTATTCTTCCAACGCCTTCGCTTGATGGATCGGGATAATGCGGTCAATACCGTCCTCAGGGCACCGACGGTGAATCTTCCACGAGGCAGAAAGAGTCGTAATCGGAACGGCCATCAGGCGCTCCTTTGCAATCAGAATACCACATTTGCGGCAGATACCATAGGTCTTATCGGCAATCCGCTTGAGCGCTTCATCCAGCTTCTGCAAATAGTTCGTCAAGCGCTGGATTTGCGCATATGTCCGCTCTCGTTCCCATGCCTCCGCCCCTTGTTCTGCCGGATGAAGCGCAAAGATTCCCCCTTCCTCAATGTAGTTGAAGGAGTTCAAGTCCTCCAAGCGCTCCCGCAGAAGCCGTAACTCCTCCAGAGTCTTCTGTCGCTCCGCGAGGATGATCTGGCGGAACATCTCCAGCTCTTCATCGGAGTAACGCACCTTGGGTGCCGAAGATGCAGAAGAAGCTGCTTCCGCTGTCGGTGAGGATACTGCCGGCGAAGAAGCCGAATTTTCTTCCTTCACGCTCCTCTGCTTCCGGGAGCGGCGAACCGTTGGTGCCTCTTCCGAAGCTATAGATTGGACCCGACCGCCTCGCTTCCGAGTTGCCATGCTTGTCTTCCTCCTTGCGCTGATTCTACTGTGCTCAAGCGTTCAAGACACACAGAGGCGTGATAACCGCTGACCTCAACCGTATGCCCAGCAGGGCAGGGAGCAAAAATAAGGCTTTCTGCCAGTGTTTCCCGTTGCACATAGTCACGCATCTCCTCTATAGCCTGCTGAAGTTCTGGCGGAGCAGCGCAGATAATGCGGATGCGGTCCGTTACCTCAAAGCCGCACTGTTTCCGCAGATTCTGAATACGGAACACAAACTCCCGCGCTAATCCTTCACGGCGTAGTTCCTCATCAAGCGTGGTATCCAATGCAACCGTCAGCTCTCCCTCGCTTGCAAGCAACCATCCTTCTATGTCCCGGCTTCGCAACTCCACCTCTTCTACTCCGAGCTCAATGCGCTCTCCCTCCAACTCAAGGCGTAACCGTCCCGTTTCGTGGAAGCGACGCAGTACCTCCTGCGGAAGCCCTGCAAGCATCCGTTCAATCTGTGGCAAACGGTTGCCAAAGCGCTTTCCCAAAACGTTATACCTGGGCTTAGCTGTCCAGTAAACCACGTCCGCTTCCGAGGCAAGGAACTCAATGGCTTTGACATTGACCTCCTCCGTGATGAGCGTCTCCACGGAACGGATATCCCGCTGCTGCTGCGGTGACACCGCTGGGATGAGTATACGCCGTAGAGGCTGCCGAGTCCTGATGCGCGCCCGCTCCCGCAGCTGGCGGACCAGAGCCACAATCCGTCGCGCCAGCGCCATACGGCGCTCAAGCTCTGCATCGACAAGGCTCGGATCGGGCTGCGGCATATCCAGCAAGTGCACCGATGGTGGTTCTTCCATCCGCCGCAACCGCCAGTAGAGGACCTCAGCAATGAAGGGAGCCACCGGCGCTATCATCAGCAAAATCCCACGCAGCACTGAATAAAGCGTCTGATAGGCCGCCAACTTCTCCCGGTCTTGCTCCCCTTTCCAAAAACGACGCCGATTCCGCCGGACATACCAGTTAGAGACTTCTTCAACAACAAACTCCTGGACAAGACGCACCGCCCGAGTAAGCTCATACTCCTCCATCGCCTCCCTGTACTGCCCCAGCACCGTCTGCATACGGGAGAGAATCCAGCGATCAATTTCCGGACGCTCCGCAACAGGTACCTCCGGCTCCCTTCCTGAAAACCCGTCAATACGGGCATAGAGAGCGAAGAAGTTGTACACATTCACCAGAGCCCGCAAGAAATTCGCAACCACCGTGTGCCGAATTTCCTCCTCATTGAACAACATGGGCTTCCACGGTGGATTGGCCCAGAGGAGATACCACCGCACAGCATCGGCACCATAGCGCTCAATGACCGCAAAGGGATCAACCACGTTCCCTTTGGATTTGGACATCTTGACGCCGTGCTTATCCAGAATCAGCTCGTTGACCACCACCGAACGGAAAGCAGGACGGTCAAAAAGCACTGTCGCCAAGTTGTGCAGCGTATAGAACCAGCCGCGGGTCTGGTCCACCCCTTCGGCAATGAAATCAGCAGGAAATTGCTCGGCAAAGAGCTCTTGGTTTTCAAAGGGGTAGTGGAACTGAGCAAAGGGCATGGCGCCGGAATCAAACCAGACATCCACAACTTCGGGCGTACGGCGAAAGAGCTTCCCATTCCGCACGAACACGATCCGATCAACGAAGGGGCGATGCAGATCCAGCTCTACTCCTGCTTCCCGCACTGGGACCCGACGCCCATCGGGGAACTCATACAGACCCTCCATCAGCTCAGCAATAGAGCCGACAGCGAACATCTCCGTCCCATCTTCGCTAATCCAAATCGGGAGCGGAGTTCCCCAATAACGGTCACGCGAGAGAGCCCACTCCTTAACCTCCTCTAACCAATGACCAAAGCGTCCAGCACCGATTTCCGGAGGCTGCCACCGAATCTGGCGGTTAAGCTCCACCATACGCTCCTTGTACACCGGCGAACGCAGAAACCACGATTGCCGAGCATAGTACATGATGGGATTGCCCGTACGCCAACAGTGGGGATACGTATGCACGTAGTCAAAGGTTGCCCGATACAGCTTGCCCATCCGACGGAGCGCCGCAACAATGTCACGATCCGCCCCTTCCTCTACGCGATCGTTGTAGCGGAATGTCTTAATTGCCCGCCCTGCAAATTCCCGGATTTCCGCCGTGAAGTGCCCGTCGGGTGTCACCGGCTGTAGGAGAGGTAACCCATACCGTTGCCCAAGCTCAAAGTCCTCTACCCCAAATGCCGGCGCAATGTGCACAACGCCCGTCCCTTCCTCCGTGGAAACAAAGTCCGCCGGCAGTACCGTGAGAGCATGGGGATATTGCGTACGGTCCAAGGGGATATCGGCAAAAATCTGCTCGTAAACACTCCCTACTATCTCCGCGCCTGGGAGACGCTCTATCACCTCATACTCCCCCTCTAAGACCGAAAGGCGTTCTTCGGCAAGTACCAACTGCTCCTCTACCCACTCCTCCCCGAGCCGATACCGATTGCGTACCCTCACATACGTGATTGCGGGGTGCACGGCTAAGGCAACGTTGCCAAAGAGGGTCCACGGCGTCGTCGTCCATACCAACAATGCTGCCCCCGCTAAACTGGAACGGCTGGGCTGCAGAATGCGGACTCGCAGGAAAACGCTCGGGTCACGCACCTCCTTATAGCCCAGAGCTAACTCATGGGAACTGAGCGGAGTTTCAATCGTGGGCGACTGCGGTACGACCTTGAATCCCCGATAGATAAGCCCACGGTCAAAAAGCTGTTTGAGCGCCCACCAGAGTGACTCAATGTACTGGTTGGAACAGGTGATGTAGGCATGCTCCATATCAATCCAATACCCCATCCGGCGCGTAAGACTGCGCCAGCCTCCCTCCATCTCAATGTGCTGCCATACAAGCTCTTTGCATGCCCGATTGAAGCGCTCAATACCGTACTGCGTCTCAATATCACGCTTGTTGACAATCCCCAGCTGCTGCTCTACTGCTAGCTCAATTGGGAGTCCATGGCAATCCCATCCCGCTTGACGCCGTACGTAGAAACCACACATTGTCTTATAGCGGCAGACAACGTCCTTGATCGTTCGCGCCAATACATGGTGAATCCCAGGCTTGCCATTCACTGTGGGCGGTCCCTCATAGAAGCGAAACCGAGGAGCATGCTGCCGCTGCTGGAGCGAACGCTCAAAGATACGCTCCCGCTCCCAAAACGCCAATACTTCCTGCTCCAACGCCGGATAGTTTACAGATTCTGGCAATGGATGCAACCACATCGTGTCGCAAGACCACTCTTACTTTTGCTGACCAAAACCCATAGGACCTACAATTTTACCGCTTTCGCGGCACATAGTCCCATGCCCTTTGCTAAGGCGGTGGGACATGATAATTTCGCTCAGTTATCCACCGCACAGGACAGCAATGGATAAAGTACCGCCGAATCCCAACTTCCGTGAAGCCATCGCTGAAGCCCTCCAAGGACAACGCCTGATGCATTACCTGGGATGTACACTCACACACATAGAGCCAGGATACGTCGTTGCTGAAGTTACCCTCCAATCCCACCACCAACAACAACTCGGCATTGTCCACGGCGGGCTTATCGCTACTTTAGCCGATGTTGCCGCCGGTTTTGCCAGCTTTACCTTGACTCCCCCAGGGTTCCAACCAGTAACTGCTCAGCTCCAAGTGCTGTTTTTCCAACCGGCAAAAGGAGAGCGTCTTCGTGCCTTCGGTCGCGTTCAGCACGCCGGACATCGCCTCCACTTCGCCGAAGCGACAATTCTCGCCTTGAACAACGACACAGAAACCGTAATCGCACAGGCAACTTCCCTTCTATCCCTCGTTCGTCTACCACCTTCGGATTGATACCCAACGCCCCCTCTTTTCGTCTACTACAATGGCACAAGTCACCTAAACCGGGAATACCTGCCCATGCCAATCAACTTTCAAAAGTTCACGCTCAAATCTCAGGAAGCTCTCCAACGGGCCCATGAACTGGCTGCTGAACTTGGAAATCAAGCAATCGATCCACTCCACCTCCTAGCAGCATTGCTGGAGGATGAGACTGGGACCATCTCCACAATCCTCCACAAGCTGGAGATCAATATCCCTGCCCTGACCCAGAAGCTGCGGAACGAACTCAACCGTTTACCCAAAGTCACTGGAGCGACAGAACAGCATCTTTCACGCGAGCTCATCACAGTCTTAGAGCGCGCATGGCAGGAAGCTACGGCGTTGAAGGATGAATACATCAGCACAGAGCACCTCCTCCTGGCCTTGGTAGAAGAGAACACAACGGCATCGCGTCTGCTGCGCCAATACGGTCTTTCCAAAGAAACCATCCTCCGCGTCCTGACCACTCTACGGGGGGTGCATCGTGTTACAGACCCGATGCCGGAAGAGAAGTACCAAGCCCTCCAGCGCTACGGACGGAATCTGAACGAGGAAGCCCGCAAAGGAAAGCTTGACCCTGTTATTGGACGGGAGGAGGAAATTCGGCGCGTCATGCAAATCCTCACTCGCCGGACGAAGAATAACCCTGTCCTCATCGGGGAGCCTGGAGTAGGGAAAACAGCTATCGTAGAAGGCCTAGCCCAACGCATCATCGCCGGCGATGTGCCTGAGCCACTCAAGACCAAAACAATCGTCGCTTTGGACCTTCCCGCCCTTGTGGCAGGCACTCAGTTTCGCGGACAATTTGAAGAACGGCTGAAAGCCGTCGTGAAGGAGGTTGTTGAATCCAACGGTGAAATCATCCTCTTCATCGATGAGCTCCACACCCTCGTCGGTGCCGGAGCAGCTCAAGGAAGCATTGATGCAGCCAATATTCTCAAGCCTCCTTTGGCTCGCGGCGAGCTTCGCTGCATTGGAGCTACAACGTTGGATGAGTACCAAAAGTACATCGAAAAAGACCCGGCCCTCGAACGCCGATTCCAGAAGGTCTACGTTGACGAACCTAGCGTGGAGGAGACCATCTCTATCCTGCGTGGACTTAAAGAGCGGTACGAACTACACCATGGTGTGCGGATTACTGACGCTGCAATCGTTGCTGCCGCACAGCTGTCGGCACGGTATATTACCGACCGCTTCCTTCCCGATAAAGCTATTGACCTCATCGACGAGGCCGCCAGCCGCCTACGTATGCAAATTGATTCCCTTCCGGAAGAGCTAGACCAATTGGAACGCCGCATCCGACAGCTAGAAATAGAACGGCAAGCCCTCTTGCGCGAGCTCAATTACCGTGGTGGCGATGGACTCGCCTAACGATATCCCCTGCCCGAGCTTTCCAAACCTGCCTTCCCTCGCCGAAGAGCTAGCCTCGCTTCTGACGGAGCAGAATAACCCTGCAACTTGGGATATAGACCTTGCAGACACTCAGCGAATCCTGGAGTTGATCAACGCCGAAGATCAAAAGGTTGCCCCTGCCGTTGCCCGAGAAATTCCCGCCATTGCTCGCGCTGTGGACCGAATTGTAGAAGCTTTCCAAAACGGTGGACGCCTCATCTACGTTGGAGCAGGCACCAGTGGACGGCTGGGAATCCTGGACGCCGCTGAATGTCCCCCTACCTTCGGCACCTCACCTGAGTTGGTACAAGGGATTATTGCTGGTGGAGAAGCCGCTGTCTTCCGTGCCCAGGAAGGCGCCGAAGACCGTCGCCAAGACGGCGCCGCAGCAATTGCTGCACGGAATGTCTCTTCCCAAGATGTCGTCTGTGGTCTCGCTGCCTCCGCCCGAACCCCCTTCGTCATCGGAGCCCTTGAAGAAGCATACCGGCGCAATGCTACTACAATCCTGGTAACAACCAACCCCCGGGAGCAAGTCCAACGGATGGAAATCGCCCGCTATACGCACATCCTCATCTGCCCCGAAGTAGGTCCAGAAGTCATTGCGGGCTCTACTCGCATGAAATCCGCCACCGCACAAAAGCTCATCCTCACGATGCTCACCACCGCTGCCATGATCCGGCTGGGGAAAACCTACCACAACATCATGGTGGACCTTCAACCAACAAACGTGAAACTCCGTGAGCGAGCCAAACGTATCTTGATGTTGTTTGCAAACGTAGACTACACAACCGCAGAACAGACTCTTCAGGAAGCGGGCTGGGACACCAAAGTGGCGCTCCTCATGCTCCTGGGACATCTCCCCGTAGACCAAGCAAGGGAACTCCTTGCCCAACATCACGGGCGTATCCGCGAAGCCCTCCTCCGCAGGCGGTAAACCCACACCTGTCTTGCCTATCTACCGGAGGCAATTATTTTTGCAACGAGTGCCAAGACCGCAGGGGAGATACTATGCGTAAGCTTGCCCCCTTCACAGCCTCCCTCTTGTTGGTAACTGCTTATGCCCTGTCCCATATTCCCCAACCCTACACCTCCGGGACAACAACGTCGCCGATTCACACTATCCGTTCTGTCGTTGAGTTCCTCCAGCATAGTACCTCCTCTCTGCAGAATGCCCCTTCCATTCCAGCCGCTCCTTTTGCTCATGAGCCTCTCCCTCTTCGCTCCTTTAATCTTGGGAGCTTCGTGCCTCGGACATTCTCCCTCTCCCACCGCCAGACCCCTTTGATAGCCTTTGCTCCGAGTGGAACTCCAAGCTGGGTGGAATTCCCGTTAGGAATCGTACGAATGTATGACCTCCTCTCACCACAGCATTCCTCTACCTCGCAACGCGTCCCTGAAATCCCTTCTGTCCTAAATGCCCTCACACTTCACCGAGATCTCCTGCAGCTGGCCAATCCTTTCCGTGAACTCCGGTTACTTTCCTTGCAAACAGACGAGCTAGGACTTTCACACCTGCGGTTCCAACAACTCTACGAAGGTATCCCCATCTGGGGAGCGGACTTCTACGTTCACGTCCGCTCCGATGGCACTATTGCTCTCCTGAACGGACGCTACATTCCAACGCCTGCCGGGGCTCCCACACGCCCCCGCCTAACGACAGCAGAGGCAATCCAAAAGTCCCTGGAGCACTTGCAGCACCTCACTATTGTTGAACCTCTACCCCAAATGTTCACCCAGCTTCGGGACGAACTCTCCCAGGCAACAGCCTCTTTAGTGCTACTTCCTCATCCGCTGAGCGGAGCAGTATACCTGTGCTACGAAGTCCAAATCATCCCGAACTTGATAGAGCACTACACCGTTCTGGTGGACGCTTTAGACGGATCCATCCGCTGGCATATCCGAAATACTTGCTCCCTGAGACCAACTGCACACACTGCTCGACATAGTGTTCCCACATCCTATCCCTTGCATTCCCCCATAACAATGCCAGGTGACTTTGTTAATGCCTCGGGAACCGATCTCAACGGCGTCCAGCGCTCCTTTCGCGTCTACCGCCACGACGACAATTTGCACTACATGATCTGGGATTTGCCCAGCCTAGACCGATCGCGCTCACAACTTCCTACCAAGGCAAAAGGTGGCGCTATAACCCTTACAGCAAACAATAGAGACATTGACCCCCGGAATCCCCAAGTCTATCACATCACTTCCCCTAGCACTACCTGGACCGACCCTGCGGCTGTCTCCGCCCATTACAATGCCTACCTTTGCGACACGTATTACCGAAATACCCATGCCCGCAACTCCATAGATGGACAGGGCGGAACGATTATCTCTATTATCCACGCCACACAAGAAGGCCGGCCGATGGACAATGCTTATTGGAATGGCGGCCTCAAAATCATGGTCTACGGCGATGGAGACCAATCGTTTACCCCCCTTGCCGGAGGACTGGATGTAGCCGCCCATGAAATGACCCACGGTGTTACCCAGCACACAGCAAACCTGGTCTATCAATTCCAGCCAGGAGCCCTGAATGAGTCCTTTTCCGACATCTTCGCAGTCATGGTCGACCGGGATGACTTCCTCTTGGGCGAGGATATAGTGCGGAGAGAAACAGGGGCCATCGCTCTGCGCGACCTGGCTAATCCAGGAAATCCCCGTGTTCTATCACGACAACCAAGTCACATGAACGAGTACGCTAACCTGCCCATAGAGCAGGACAACGGAGGAGTCCATATCAACAGCGGTATCCCCAACCGTGCAGCGTATCTAATCATCCAGGCTCTCGGGCGAGAAAAGGCAGAGCGCATTTACTACCGAGCGCTGACGAAATACCTGACGCGAACCTCCGAATTCATTGACTGCCGCCGCGCCGTCATCCGTGCAGCCCAGGAACTCTATGGACAAACGGAAGCCCAAGCCGCGGCCCAAGCCTTTGATGCCGTGGGAATTTACGACAGCGGTGGCGGAGGAGGAAGCGGTAATGAAGTCCCCCCAGTCCAAGGCGGTACATGGTACATCGCCTTCATCCTCTCCGATGGACGGATTGCTCTCCTCCGGACTCAGGACGGGCAGAGTGGCATCATAAGCCCAGACAACCCCAGTACAAAAGTGTTGCTTTCCTCAGAGGGCTTTCCCCTTTCCCAGCTGAGTACTGCTCGCAGCGGGGATAGGATTTACTTCATCAACCAGCAGGGACAACTGGCTTTTGCGGACTTGACTCAGCAGCGCTTCTTCGTCGTTTCCCTACCCCAACTTTCTAATCTGCGCAATGTCTGTATCAGCACCGATGGAAGGTTTGCTTCTCTCCTGACCGCCATCATAGAGCCCTCTATTTACATCACTGATGGACAACAGGTAGCTCGCCTTCCTCTCACTCCCCAAGTGCCCGATGGCGGGGCGGTAAACACAATATGGCTTGCCGACGTTATGTCCTGGACGCCAAACATGCGCGATCCCCGATTAGCCTTCGATGCCTATAACGTCCTGCCCCTCCGAACCGGGGACACGCTGGAATACTGGAACATCTACGAATGTCGGTTTGCTGGACCAGCAATTTATGAACTAGTTCCCCCACGTCCCGAAGAATTCAGCCTGGGGAATATCGCCTACAGTAACACCGACCCGGACCTTGTTGTTTTCAATTACTTCAGCCATCAGACGGGGATTTACGAAACTGTGATAGCAAACTTCCAGGCCGGACAAGCCGTGGCACTAGGAACATCTCAGTGGACATATAGCGGGCAACCACTGCTAGATGTCCAGCGCCCGACTTTCTCGCCGGACAACCGCTTCTTGGCCATGGTTTCTCCAAGCACTGGCTTGCTTCTGGTTGCAGATCTTCAACAAGGGCAGGTTGGAGCTTTGGAAGTAGGACAGCCTGTCTATCACCCTCGGTGGTTTGCCATAGGAGCTACTGGAGTTGCTTCGGCCCAGGAAAGGGAAGATCAACTAGTGGTGTACGTCTCTGCTCCCAATGAACTCTTCGTCCGGTATTATCTCCCCGAGGCCGCACCTATCGGCTTAGAGATTCTGGATCTGCTGGGACGTCCATGTTGGACACTTCAATCTTCCCAATGGCAACCGGCGGGCTGGCACGAGCTCCGTCTCCATAGGCCCTCTCTCGCACCGGGACTCTACGCCGTCCAGCTCCGCCGAGGGCAGCACGTCCGAGTTCGCTCCTTCTTGTGGCTGCGTTGATCGGTGCCTACAAGGGTTTTGGGCATAGAGACCTCTGGTGACCCGCTGAGTGTTGCCCTGGTGGAAGACGGGCAACTTCAGGGTTTTTTCCTGTTGGGTGAGCCTCGTGTGCATGACCGCGCGGCAGCAGAGCTGGTACGTCGCCTCCTAGAGGACTGTGGTCTGGAGCTATCCCAGCTTGATGCTGTTGCCCTTTCTGCTGGTCCGGGCTCATTTACGGGTTTACGCATTGGTGCCAGTCTGGCCAAAGGCCTTTGCTTTGAAGCTCCTCCTGCCTTCGTTGCCGTCCCCACATTAGAGGCCCTGGCAGAAGCAGCCGTCCCCGCTGCTCATCTGGCTGGTGCCCGGTGCATCATGGCATGCGTTCCTTCCCACATCACACAGAAAGACCAAGGAATTGAAGGATGGCTCTTCATCCAACGCTTCTCCCCCACCGGTATACCGGAAAGCAACATAGAACGGCGTCCTTTAGACGACATCCCGGCCGATTCCCACACCCTCCTCTGTGGTCCTGGAGCTCCTTGGGTTCCTCAGGGTCTTCACCTCCCAATATTAGAACGCCTCTCAGCCGAGTGGATCGCCCTTGCAGGCTTCTACCGCTACCTCCGCGGTATGGTCACCTCCGTAGAGGAGTTCACCCCCTTGTACGGCATGGAATTTCAACCCCGAACGCGGGGAAACCAATTATGAACCCGACGCCAGCGCCGCAATAGCTCCCCCCGAGCTACTCCATAATAGAGCGTCGGCAGCACGATGAGGGTTAAAAACGTGGCAAAGATTAGCCCGTAAATAATCGCCCACGCCAGGGGCTCCCAAAACGCCGCGCTGAACCCTCCGAAATACAGCTTTGGGTCAAAGCGAGTCAGGAGGCTCCCAAAGTCCATGTTCAACCCAACAGCTAAAGGAAGGAGCCCCAAAATTGTGGAGACGGCTGTCAGCACGACCGGGGTTACCCTCGTCGCTCCGCCCCAGACAACCGCCCGACGGAGCGCAAGCCCTCTTTGCCGCAAAAGGTCAATGTAATCAACCAGCACAACCCCATTGCGGACGACAATCCCTGCCAAGCTTACTACTCCAATCCCGGTCAACGCAATGGAAATGGTCAATCCACTCAGCAAAAAGCCCCACAGTACTCCGATGGTGCTGAACAACACGGTGCTCAACACCAACAGAGGCTTCGTCACAGAGCCAAATTCCGTTACCAAAATCAGTGCGATCAGCGCCACGGTTACCAGGAAAGCAGTCTGGAGAAACTCTACTGTCTTCCGCTGTTCTTCCTGCTCGCCAGTTAAGCGAATCGTATAACCCGGGGGCAACGACAGCCGCGATAGAGCTCTTTGGATCTGAGCGTTGATAAGCGGCGCACTGTATCCGGGTAAGACGTTGGCACTGAGTGTAACGACCCGCTCCTGGTTGATCCGGTTGATGGAGCCATAGGTTGTCGTGTACGTGGCCGTGGTAACCGCCGAAACGGGCACTATGCGGAACTGCCCCGTTGCCATATCCCGGAAAGCCACCGGCACATTGAGCAAATCCTGCAATCGCTCCCGATAGGGCGACATCAAGCGGACCTGAATAGGATATTCCTCCTTGGCTGTTCGGAACTTAGAGGCTTCAACACCATAGAGAGCTGCCCGGAGCGCTCCACCAATCTGACCCGTGGTTAGCCCCTCGCGGGTAGCCTTCGCCCGGTTTACAGAAATCAGCACCTCTGGCTTTGTCTGCTGAAGATCTGTTCGCATCCCTTCAATGCCAGCAATCTGGAGCGTGTCCATCAACAAGGAACGGACCCGCTCGGCTAAATTCCGTAAAGTGTCTAAATCATCCCCGGCAATTTCAATGTTGACCGCTCGACCAGTCGGCGGACCAGCTTGGTCTTTATCCACCACGATTTGGGCACCTGGTAAATCCGCCACTGCCCGGCGAATGGCTTCCAGATATCCCCACGTAGAAATCCCTTTACGGTGCTCCTGATCTACAAAAGCAACGGTCAGACGCCCCTGGTGAGGAGTTACTCCAAAACTGATGCGGAATGGATCTCCGGCCGCAACCCCCACATTCACACTGATAGAACTCACCACTGGATTGTTCTCCCCCAACACAGAATAGACCCGCTCTTCCACAACCCGCATGAGAGAATCTGTCACTGCTGCATCCGTCCCCACCGGCAACGTCACGTAGACATACACGAAGTTGGGCTCTGGGTTAGTGAAGAAGATGACCTTCGGACGCACAACGCCCACCAATCCAATAGTCAGTACAAACAGGACAGCAATTCCCCCAACGAGCATCCACGGCCGGGGACCTCGCAGAATCCAAAATCCAATACGACGATAGAGCTGGAGAATAGCAGGCCAAATCTTTCGTTGGAAAGGCTCAATGATGAAAGGGGTAAACACAAGCCGGTTGAAAACCCAAAGCACGGCAATCACCCATGTAACCGTCGCTGCCCCGCTGAAGAAATCTATCCGACTCCATGCTCCAAGGAGATAGCCCAATGCCGAGAGAGCAAAGAGTAGTCCCATTCGGGTGATGATTTCCCGTTTCGTCATCGGTTGCGGCTGCCGCGGCATGAAGTATAACGCAAAGACGGGATTGAAGACGTAGGCTACCAGAAACGATGCCGATAACGTTGCAATGAGCACCACCGGCAAGTAGAAGAGGAACTCACCAACAACCCCAGGCCAGAAGAGGAGGGGAACAAAAGGCGCCAGAGTCGTCAAAGTCCCCGCTAAAACCGGTGCAAAGACTTCTCCCGCCCCTTGCTTGACCGCCGTCACGATATCCAGCCCCTCCCGCCGGTAGAGCCGATAGGTGTTTTCTACGACAACGATCGCATCGTCCACAATAATCCCCAATGCCAAGAGGAAAGCAAACGTGACCACAATGTTAAACGTAAAGCCTATGAATGGGAAGGCTAACATCGCCAGGAACGACGCCAAAGGGGTGGCTAACCCCACAAAGAGAGCATTCTGCACCCCCATGAAGAACATTAAAGAGACAACCACGAAGAGAAAGCCTAAGATGATGGCATTGGTCAAATCGGCTAAAGTTGTGCGGCTCCGCACCGACTGGTCATTCGTAATGACAAACTGCACAGACGGTGAGCCAACCTGGCGCTGGAACTTCTCCACGATCTGATAAATCTGGTCAGCTGCCTCTAATAGATTTTCGCCCGCCTTCTTTACCACACTGAGCGTAACAACGGGTCGGCGATTCAACCGTGCGTAGCTCTGCTGTTCTTTGAAATCTTCCACAACCGTGGCAATATCGCCCAGGCGCACTACATTCCCCGTCCCGCTACGGACGAGGATGTTGGCTATCTCCGCCGGAGTCTGGAATTCCGCAGTAAGGCGGACATTCAAGCGCAGCCCCCCTGCTGAGACTTCTCCAGCAGAGGTGTTGAGATTCTCCCGACGAATTGCCTGCTCTACATCACTCAGGCCGAGTCCAAAAGCCCACAGCCGATACGGGTCAACATCCACCCGTATCTCCCGCTCCGGCAACCCCACGATATCTACCCGGCGAATCTGCGGTAGCGCTTCAATTCGGTCACGCAACTCCTCGGCATACTCTTTCAGCCGCTCTAACGGGACATCCCCCGCAATGCTTACCTGCATGATGGGAAATTCGGAGAAATCAGTCTCCAGAATGCGAGGGTCTTCAGGCAAATCAGTGGGCAACTCCGCCTTGGCTCGGTCAACAGCATCCTGCACCCGCTGCTTGGCAACGCTGGGGTCAACTGTCGGCTCAAACTGCACAACGACCGTGGAGACATCCTGCGCCGAATAACTCCGCACCTTGCTGACCCCACTGACCGCCTTCAGTTGCTTTTCTATCGGACGCGTCACCAAGTTCTCCACATCCAGCGGCGAAGTACCGGGGTAAATTGTCGTCACCACGATGGTCGGGACAACTACATCGGGGAGTAGCTCCTTGGGCAAGCGCACGTACGTATATATGCCCAACGCTAATGTCAGCACAGCCAGGACATAGACAGTAACCCGGTTTCCAATCGCCCAATTTGTCAGCCGAAACTCTCGAGATACCATTTGCTCTCTCCCACCAGAGTTACAATCGTACCCGCAGCCCATCCCGCAACTCACCGGAGGAGCGAATCACAACCTCCTCTCCGGGGCGGAGCCCCGATAGAACCTCTGCCCGATCAAAAGTCACCAAACCCAGGCGGACTGGACGCTCACGCAGGATAGCCCCGTCTGAACGACGCTCAACCACATACACTATAGGCGCGCCATTACGACGCTGCAGCGCAGCGGTGGGTATCGTCAGTGTCTGCAGACGCTCAATATCAGCAATGAGCACATTGCAGCTAAGACCAGGACGAACTCCCTCCGGCAGGCGCTCGGGAACAAGCTCCACACGGAATGTCCGACTTCGGCCGCTCACGGCTTGTCCGACACTGCGGACTCGAGCCGGGACCGTGTCATTGAACTCGGGGAAGAAGATGCGCGCAGCTGTCCCCGTCCGCAGCGTTGCTACGTACGCTTCAGAGACCTCTGCCGCAACATAGAGACTGCTGACATTGACCAGACGTACAGCCGGGGCCCCCGGCGCCACGAGTTCCCCTTGCTTGACGAAGACTTCGTCTACAATCCCTGCAAATGGCGCCGTAATCCGTGTCTGCGCAAGCTGCTCCTGCAGCGTCGCCAATCGCCGCTCCAATGCCTCCCATTGCTGCTTGGCATTTAGGTACTGTATCTCCGCAACTGCCTGCGCTTCCCAGGCACGCTTGTAGCGTTCATAGAGCGTCTTAGCAAGATCGCGCTGCACTTCTACCTCCTCAATAGTCCGACGCAAAACTTCCGAATCGAGCTCCACCAGCAGCTGCCCGCGTGCCACTCGCATCCCGGGTTGCCCATACACCCTGACGACACTACCTGCACTCTTTGCGCTCAACGTTACCGTCGTGCGTGATTCTACCATCCCCGAAACCTCCAACAAGCGCTGCAGCGTTCCGAGCTGTACTGGCTGGACGACTACGGAAATCCCCTGTACTGTGGCTGCGCTCCGAAGTCCCAATTCCCGCTCCAAAGCCTCCACCTGACTCTGCAGGCGCGCAATCTCCGTACGGAGCTGCTCCAAACGACGTCGCTTCGCCTCAGGGCTCTCTGTCGCAGACCGACAGCTCAGTAATAAGACCATCCACCCCAGAAGGACAACGCTTACGAGGATGATTCTCTGTGCCATCGCCAGCCACGGAGGAGTAATTCTACAAGTTCATCACACAACTCTTCGGGTGTTACCCCCTGCATCAAACGACTCCGATAAGGATGGCGTGCCAGTAAGATTGCACCACTGAGCACAACCCAGAACTGCGCCAGTACCCGCTCCGGTACCACTCCCGGAGGAAAAACTCCCTCTTGAATCCCCCGCTGTATCAAGGAAACTCCACGGAGGATCGCCCGCTCTTGCAAGCACTGCAACTCTTGCAGTAACTCTGGGCGTATCTTCTGCACGGGAAGCTCAATTGCTGTTGAGACGTGCATCAGCAAGGTGAAATACTCCGGATACTGCTCAGCAAAGCGCCAGTACTGCCGAGCAACCCTACGAATCGCTTGCTCAAGCGGTTCTGAAGCTGCCTCAGAAGATGCCCGCGCCATGAAATCATCCAGAATGCGCAGTCCATCTTCCAACAGCGCCACGTAGAGCTCCTCCTTTGTGGTGAAGTACTCGTAGAGGGTCCCCTTGCCTAACTCTGCTTCAGAGGCAACCATGTCCATCGTAGTGTTGCGGTATCCATGTTGGAAGAAGACCCTTCGGGCAGCCTCCAGAATCATTCGTCGCCGCTGTTCCCGCTCCCGCTTCCGCCGCTCCGCCGTTCCCATAGGCTCTAGAACTCCTGAATCAGCCACGGATCAATGCTGCCGGTCAATGCCTCTATGTCCACCTGTGCCACTAAGTAATCGTGGAGTGCCTGTGCGTACGAGGCCTGCGCCTGCCGAATAGCTGCATCAGCATCGATCACTTCCAATTGGCTCCCCAACCCCGTACTGTACCGAACACGGGCAATCTCATATCCCCTTTCAGCTTGAGCAACAGCACTCCGAGTCGCCTGAATCCGTTGCTGCGCTACCTCTGCCTGCTGCCGGGCAAGCAGCACCTGTACCTTCACCGCCTCCCGGAGTTGCTCCCGCTGCTGCTGAAGCTTCTGCTGCTCCAACTCCGCCTGCTGCACCCGTGCGTTCGTTTGAAACCCTTGGAAAAGGGAAACCGTAAACTGCACCCCAACAACAGCACTCCGAGCTGTCAGAAAGTTGGAAAATGTAGAGGATTGCCCTTGGTAAGCATACGAGCCAAACCCAACGAGGATCGGATAGGACTCTGCGCGATAAATCCGGGCAATACCATGCTGAACCTGCTCCTGGAGCTCCAATGTTTGCAGTTGGAAGTTGCGCCCCAATACCCGCTGAACCAATTCCTGCTCCTCCGGCATCTCCACAGGGCGATATTCCGTCCCCAAACTGCCTACAAGCTCCACCGGCTGCTCCTGCGGTAGTCCAATGAGAAGCTTCAATTGACGCAAAGCAGCCATATAGCCCAATTCCGCCTGGGCAACAAGGGTCCGGACTTGCTCTACCTGCACCTCCGCTCGCAATGCATCATAATCCGCAATTAACCCTTGCGAGGCCAAAACACGGGTGTCCTGGGCAAAACGCTCCACCCGCTGTAGACTTGCCTGCGCTGCTTGCAAAAGCTCCCGACTCAAAAGCGCGGCATAGAAGGCTTTCTTGACTCCAGCAACTGTTTGCGCAACAACTGCCTGATACTGCTTCCGAGCCGCCTGCGCATAAATTTGCGACACTCCAATCCCTGTCAACACCGCCTGATTGAACAACACCTGCGTTGCCTGAAGCTGCACCTGGAAGCTGTTCTCCGAACCAATCCGCACCGCCTGCAACTGACCTGACTGAGGATTCCGGAAATCCGGCAAAAAGAACACCGGCAGCAGAAGGTTACGATTATACCCCGCCACTAAACTCAACGAAGGGAGCGCCGTCCCCACCGCTTCCCTCACCCGAGCATCCGCCCGACGTATCTCCAACCGACTGACAACTACAGCTGGGTTCCGCTCCACCGCAAGCCGAATCGCCTCAGAGAGGGTAAGTTCTACCGGCTGCTGCGCAACAGCAATCCCCACAATCCCTACAAAGCCAAGCAAATACCACCGCATGTTGACTAATGGTCAGTTTCCGACCGACGGTTGCAAAAATACACCTTTTCCGCTTCTCACCCTATGGAAGCCCATCAGGTTCCTGTGGGGAGCAGAAACACAGGGTGACTACAACCCAGCAATATCCCTAGCCTCCAGCAGCGTGGAAGAGGAGTGTAGCGTAAAAGCGCACCGCCCTAAGAAGCTCAGGGATCGGTAACCGTTCGTTTGTGCCATGGAATGTTTGGTACTCCTCAGGTGTCAAGCGGACGGGTAAGAAGCGAAAGACATTCGGCGTCAGCACGGTGTAATGCCGTGCATCGGTTGCCCCCAGCACCAGATAGGGAACTACACGGGCCTCTGGAAACACAGCCCGAGCAGCACCACTAATCAAGCGGAAGCCTTCCCCACGGATATCGGCCACCGGCGAAGGTAAGCTCAGAAGACTCTTCTGGCGGACCGTCACTCTTCGGTCGGCGACAATCCGACGCACGTGTTCCAAGACTTTCTCCGGCGTATCTCCGGGCAAAAGGCGAACATTTACAGCCGCCCGCGCGGAAGCGGGGACAACGTTCTCTTTGATGCCAGCATGGAACAGAGTCGGTGCCATCGTTGTACGGACCATCGCATTGCCGCGCGGTGTTTGCTGAAGCTGCCGAAGCAGAAGATTCCCAAACAACCACCGGTTTGCCACCATCATCCTCTGCAGGAAGGGCATCTCCGGGGCGACCGCCTCCAGCATATTCACCACCACCGTTTCCAGGCGGGCAGGCATAGGGGAGCGCTCCACCGCCGCCACTGCCGCAGCAACCTGCCCCAGCGGGCTTTCGCGAGGCGGTGCAGAGGAATGCCCGCCACTGCCCTCTGCATAGAGCTCCAGCATCATATACCCTTTCTCCGCAATCCCGACCATGGCCAGCGGTCGCTCCACTCCTGGCATCATTCCAACAGTAACAGCTCCCCCCTCATCCATGACCCATCCCAAACGCACTCCGCGCTGCCGAAGCAAAGACACAATCTGCTGAGCACCCCGCGCCCCTCCCACCTCTTCATCATGCCCGAAAGTAAAGTAGATGTCCCGAGTCGGCTGGAACCCCTTCTGCAACAAAGCTTCAGCTGCCTCCAGAATGCTCATGACTGTCACCTTATCGTCAATAGCCCCTCGTCCCCAGATATACCCTTCGGCAACCACGCCACCGAAGGGTGGATACTTCCACTTGCCCTCCGTTCCAGGCTCTACAGGTACAACGTCCATGTGCCCCATAAGGAGCAGTGCAGGTAAAGTCGTATCGCTTCCACGCCAGCGGTAGAGCAGGCTGTAACCACCGACTCGTTCCCATTGCAAACGGCGATGAACTTCCGGGAAACTACGACGGAGGAATTCATGGAATGCCTCAAACTCAGCGGCCTCTACCTGCGCAGTATCCTGGTGGGAGATCGTCCGATAGCGCAATGCCTCTGCAAATCGCCTCACGATACTTACAGAGTCCCACTCCAGTGACGGTTGCCATAGCGGTTCCGCCTCTATCCCACGAAGACTTAGCGTTCGGTAAAGCACAACTCCTCCGATGCCGAGCACGACAAGAACCCCCGTGAGCAGAACAACCCGACGCATCACGCCCTTGCTCCCTTTGACACATCTCCGCTACAAAAATAGTCCTCCTCTCTGCTCGCCCCTCGCTCCCCGAGCCCCTTTATTACTTCAGCAAGCAATCTCTGCGCAGGAGGTGAACAGAACTTCCTCACACGCCGCTTACCCGCTTACTGTCCATCACAGTGACAACAGCTTCCTGAGGCCGCTTCGATTGCCCATCCCTCAATTTCCGCCCAGGGATACCCCGCAACCGCTGCGCCCCACTCCAGAGGAGTCCTACAACCACCAGCATCCCCCCTAGCCAGACCAAGTTGATACCTGGCTTAAGAGAAAACTCTACCGTGAACACCTCCCGCTCCCGAGCGCCCCGAGGACGAACTCCTATCACAGCCTGTGAACGGGCAATATCCTGCCGCTCAGGAAGAATGCGGAGTAGTCCTATCTCAAAGAGGTCCCGTACGGGAATCCACTCTGGCTGCGTACGTTCTAAGTCAAGCATCCGCATTGGCAGACGGAGTGTATCGGACCGGGGAGCGTTCGAGGACAGTTCGATCCACACAGCAAGCGTCAGGGTGTCACCCTGCACCGGTCCCATCTCAAAGCGCAGCAGGCGGACCTGCACGGTGCTATCGGTGGGAAGCCGCCCTATTTCACCCCGCCGAAGGACAAGCTCCGCTGCCGCACCCTCTGTTTCTACAGCTTTCGGAGCCATGTAAAGGTCAGCGGCAACCCGCCAAGCAATCCCCGGTTCTAAAAAAGCTGCCTGCCGCCGGTTGTAATCGCTCCAGAAAAGCACCGGGAAGAGCTCTGCACGGGAATGACCAGTTTCAACGCGAACTCGATAGCGCCACTTTTCCCGGTCCGTATACTGCCTCTCAATCTGCTCCCGCCCCTCGTAGGTTAGACGATATACCCCTACTTGAACCGGCTCCCCCTGGGGCAATCGCACGTGGACCGTCCACGACAGCGATGCCAGCGTCACAACTCCCAGCACCAGCAACGCCACTCCCGCATGAGCACTCCAGGCCCCGAGCATCCGTGGATTACGCCGAACGTGCTCAATCAGAAGTCGTCCATTGATCCCTAGGGCCACCCATGCCGTTGACCCCAAGGCAAGGAGTGCTACATCTCGCACTCCAACTGCCCATAGGGACCCTGTTCCCACCACAGCAACGCCCAGAGGAAGGAGAAGACGTCGCCCGAAGAGACGTCCTGGCGTTGCGCGCCATTGGAGCAAGAGCGAAAGCCCATTGAGCAGCAAAATCCATGCGCCGATGGGTATGTGCAGTACATTGTAGAACCGTTGCTCAATAGCGACCTTGGGCCGCCCCAATAGCTCCGCCACGATAGGATAGCTTGTCCCGACGAGCACAACCACGGCACTGACCGCCAATCCCAGAGCACCCAAGGCAAGCATCAGCTCTCGGGAATTCGGCGGCAACACAAGGGCCTGCATCCCCAACTCTTTCCAGCGCGTAAAGAGGAAAAAAGCGCTGACCCCCGCCCCTGCTACCATCAGCCCCAGCAACAGCGCATAGGCAAAGAAGCCCGGATCCACGAATGAGTGTACGGAAGTGTCGCCCAAAACTCCGCTACGAGTCAGGAAAGTTGAGTATAGCACTGCAAGGAATGCCAAAACAGTCAGCACGACATTGGTGCGGACAACTCCTCCCGTCCTCCGCTGGATAAGGACTGTATGCAGAACAGCGACAGTGAACAACCATGGGACCAACGAGGAATTCTCCACCGGATCCCATGCCCAGAATCCCCCCCAGCCCAATGTCTCATATGCCCATAGTCCCCCCAGCAAAATGCCTAATCCAAGGACAGCCGCAGCCCCACCCAACCACGGGAGTGCTGCGATGACCCACCGCTGGTACTCCCGCCGCCAAAGTCCTGCTATAGCCAAGGCAAAAGGCACCGTCACCAATGTAAACCCCAGGAAGAGCACGGGCGGATGGAAAACAATCCAGTAGTTGTGCAGCAAGGGATTCAGCCCCCGCCCGTCGTGTGGCTGGAATCCCTCCGCAATCCCCTGTCCAGCGTACGTTTCCCAAACAAAGGTGAAAGGATTCTTCGCCACCAGCAATAGGAGCATCCCGGCCAATACACCAGTGTACACGCTCATCACCTCTGCCTCCCATCCCCAGCGCCGCGCGAAGGCTCGCACAGCAAATCCTACAAGCGCCAACCAGAAACTCCACAGCAGCAAGCTCCCCTCCTGCCCAGCATAGCTACTTGCAATCAGCAAATGGAGCGGCAATTGCCGAGAGGAGTGAGACCAAACGTAGGTGTAGCGGAACTCATGGAGCAGCGTGCTTATCAGCAAAACCAACCATATCACGCTCACTCCAATGCCTACCACCGTATATCCCAGCCGGGCCGGCACTATATACTCCCGTCGGCAACGGGCAAGCACGTATCCAACACTCGTTGCTACTGCAAGCGCCCAGACAAGATGAACCAAAAACTGAGCTACCATTCCTTCGTCTATTCCCGTCGCACTTCAGAGGCATGGAAATACGCCGATGTTCCTCCATGGGCATGTCCAAGCACAACCACCCGCTCCCCTATCCGCAACGGCGGTAGAGCTTCCCCACCTGTGTACTCAACGGCAAAGACAAAGCCCTCTTGGTCCTGGAGCCAAAACGTTGGACTGACACGCCCAGGCTGTGGCAGCGCATGCACTGTCCCCCGAATCATTACCTTGAGAGCCCGCTCCTCCCCAGGCTGCTCCTCGGCCATCCGCAAAGCCTGGGCAAATGTCACCTCGGGAAGCTGTGCGAAACGCTGGGCAAGAAAAAGTAGCACTGGAACCAACACCACAAAGACGCCCAAAACCACCGTGCGGAAGCGCATCACTCCTGCGGCAATGGACTGCCACCCTCGTACTTGGAGGGACACTTCGTCAAAATGTCGTTCGCATGGAATTCCCCTCCAACAACCTTACCCCGCACAACGATGCTTTCGGCCAACTCAAAGTTATTCGGCTTCGTACCGACGTAAACAACCGCGATTCGGTCCCCCCGATCATCCTGTAGCACGAAGCGAAAGGTATTCATCCGGCTATCATATGTCGGCGTCATATCCCGAACCCATGTCCCCTTCACTTGCACACGTTGCCCCACACGCACAGCCTCTGCTATGGAAACATACCGGACTGTCGTCTGCTCCAAGGCAGAAATTCCCAAAGCGATAAACCCAAGCAACGCAGCGCCACCGAACCAATAGCGAGCACGGATACGCATGTCTCCTTCACTCCCCGTTGTCCGCGGTTATGGAGACGAACGTGTATACCCCTTCGTCCAACGGCTCAGACTCTATAAACGCCCTGTCCCGACCTCCCGTTCCCACACCCGTTGAAGACGCCGCAGCCTCCGCTCAACCCATAGGAGCAATCCGGCTACCCCCGCCCAGACAACCAACACCACCCAGAAGACGACGTACTCACCGTGCTGCTCCAAAAACTCCATCATCGGCAACTTCCCGCCATCGAAGGATATCCCGTAACTGCAGAACCCGAGTTACACAACTCCACAGCCAGCCGAACAGGGCCGTGAAAGCCAGCAACGAGAAACTGAAAAGAAGCTGCTTCAGCGGATTGAGAGACCCCGGCGATGGGTCAATGACCGGACCAATCGTGGAATCACCTCTCCCGCCAGGGTGGAGGCTTTCCATCATACGCGGGAGCACGAATATCAAGAACGGTACCGTGATGAAAGCAAATACAAGGTAGACGCTTCCCAACCGCGCCCGCTGTTCCCCTTCCGGCAGCGATGTCCGCAGAGCGAAGTAGGCAAGGTAAATCAGCAGCAGCACAACAATGGTTGTTTGCCGGGGGTCCCAATTCCAGAAAGCACCCCAGTTAAAGCGTGCCCAAATTGCTCCCGTAAGGGTTGCCAAGACCGTGAAAACCGTCCCCACGATCACTGCTGCCATCGCTCGAATGTCCATCCAAGGTTGAGGACGTCGGAGATATTGCAGGGCGAAAATCATTGCCAGCGCATAGGCAAATACTGCTACCCACGCCAGTGGAACGTGGAAGTAGAGAATCCGCGCCCGCTCTCCCAAGCCAGGAATGTACGGCAGAACGACCCACGGCTCTATTGCCGTAATGCGCTGGGCAATCCATACGCTGTCCGAACCAGTCCACTGAACCCTGACTATTGCCGAGCGCGCTCGTAGAAAGCTCGCAGACGGCTCTTCTGCAAAGAGCAATATCGCTTCCCGAGACCGTCGCCCTTTGTCCTCCACTCTCACTTGCCATACACGACGCGTAGTATCATAGCGTGCTGGGCTAACACAGCGCAGCAGGACTGGCACGGTTAGCTCTGCTGTCCGCAGACGCTCAGCCTCCTTCCTGCTCATCAGGGATAGCGTTGCCCGCTGCCACTCCCGATTGACTGCAATGAATGCTTCATCAAAGCTCCCCCCAATGGGAGGCAGTAGCACCGCACACAGCAATACCGTCAAAATCCCAATGACCATCCACTGCCACCACAACGGACGCGAGCGTTCCGGAGGATATACTACCGCCACCGCAATCCCAACAGCAAGTGCTCCCAAAAGCAGCACGTACTTCATCACCCTCACCTTCCCACAAAAATACCAAAAGCCTTGGCGCTATCCCTATGGGAGGTCGCCCTCCACGACGCCTGGAAATCCGTAATTTTCTTTCTCAGTCTGCAGAACCGTTACACTACACCCCCTGCCACAATGTGGCTTGCCTGTGCTCTCCTCTGGTTCTGGACTCTTTCGCTAAGAGCGGAGGACAATCCGTTCCGACACCTTATGGAGAGAGCTCAGCCCCGACCGGAAACGAAAGTATCTGTTCCCCTTCTCCCTCTCCGGCCCCTCCTCCCGTCTGCGCGGCTAGCCCCGTTTCCAAACGTGAACGTCATCGCCACGGAAAACGATCCGTTACCGATCCAGAACGAATCCTCCATTGCTATCAACCCCAAGAATCCCCGCAACCTGATCGCTTCCGCGGTAGATTACCGTGGCAATTCCTCTACCTGGGTCTATGTCTCCAGCGATGGTGGGCGCCGATGGCGGAATATAAACTTAGGCAAACCTTTCCCGGATTGGGTCTCCTCAAACGATCCCTCCGTCGCCTTCGATGGCGAAGGACGTGGATACCTTTGCTATGGCGGCTTCAACCTCAATACCGGGGAAAACGGGGTCTTCGTTGCCATCAGTACCGATGGTGGCACGACGTGGCAATCTCACATTCCCGTCATTCTCCATCGCGGGACAATGACCCCAGACTCGGCCTTTGAGGACAAATACTACATCACCGTGGACAACTGCTTCACCTCACCGTACTACGGACGCATTTACATCCCGTGGAAGCGCGTCATTCCACGTGATGCTTCTACTCAAATCGTGCTTGCCTTCTCCAGCGATGGTGGACGAACCTGGAGTCTTCCCGTAACCGTCAGTGAACGCTTGCCTGCCTCTTCGGAAGATACAACGTATGGACAAAGCTTTCCCTTGGCAGCCACAGGTCCAGACGGCACCGTCTACGTCGTCTGGAACCATGGCCCGCAAAAAGCTATCGGCTTTGCAGTCTCCCGCGATGGCGGGAATACCTTTAGTGCTCCACAGCTCATCCAGCGCTACCGTCCTCTGGGGACAGCGAAGCGAATCCCGGAGGGCATACGCCACACCGTCAAAGGAGGGGTCCGTGCAGAAACCTATCCCGTCCTGGTCTGCGATACTACGGCAGGACCGCGCCGCGGATGGCTCTATCTCTGCTGGGCTGCTGACTCCATCCCTAATATCTACTTCTCCCGCTCCACGGACGGCGGACTTACTTGGAGTACCCCCATTATCGTCCACTCCGATACTACCGGAGACCAATTCTGGCCCTGGATGGCTCTGGACCCCACCACGGGCGACTTGGCAATCATGTACTTGGACAGCCGCGATGATCCCCAGAATCTACTCGTCACCGTCTCCGTCAGCTACTCCAGTGATGGCGGAATGACATGGGTGGATCGCCGCTGTGGTGATACCCTCTGGGACTTGCGGCGGAATCCCTTCCGAGAGAACGCCTTTGCCGGTGACTACAGCGGTTGCACCTTCTACAACGGCTGGGTCTATCCATCGTGGGTAGATATGCGCAACACTACCTTCAATACCGCTGACAACGACGTCTACACGGCTCCTATCAACGTTCGTGCTCCCATGCCTGTGGCAAACTTCCGCGTCTCCATTATCCCAGACACCCCAACGGCGCTGCGCCTCCAGTGGGATTCTCCCAACAGCCGCGTCTTCGGGCAACCACTCCCGGAGTTTACATATGTTCTGTTCCGCAACGGAACCTTCCTACGCACCCTCCCTCAAGGAATCACTCGCTATATAGACACTGGACTTCAGCCTCACGAACTCTACCGCTATGACCTCATCGTCGTTGCTGACAGCGATAGTAGTGCTCCCAGCTCCGACTCTGCCCGCGCAGGCGGTGCCCGTGAACCCGCACCTCCGGAGCTCTTCCCACCAGCTATCGTACAATCGGACACCGTCCACCTTACTGTTCGCCTCCCCCGTTACCGGGCCGATGGCTTTACGCCGCTTACGAATCTGCGCCAGCTTCGTCTCTACCAAGATTCCGTCCCTATCACCACAATCTCGGTAAGCCCTACCGACACCGGACAAACGATGACGCTGACAGACATTGTCCCGGCAAGCGGATTCTACCAGTACCATGTCACTGCCGTTGCCGGTACTGCTGAAAGCCAGCCCAGCAGCCGCTATCTAGTCTACGCCGGAACGCCTAACCCCGAGCTCTTTGAACCATTCGCTGAACCCGAACTTCCACCCTCCCGGTACTACAACAGCGGCTCATGGGCTTTGACCACCAGCTTCGTCTACTCGCCCCCATTAGCAATAACGGAGTCCCCCGAAGGACCGTACCCCAACCGTGCTCGCGATACTCTCCTGCTTCCACCCATCGCTGTATCTCCTTCGGTCCTGCTGGAGGTGAGCTTTGTTCATGCCGCTATTGTCCATCCCACGGATACAGGCTTTGTGGAAATTGCCTACAACGGATGGGATTCCTGGCAGCTCCTCGGTGCCTACAATGCCTCGCTCTATGCCCCATGGGCAGACTCCGCGCTGAGCTCCGAAGACTGGCGCTTTGAACGGTACCTTCTCTCCCCGCCCGATACTGCTCGATTCCTCTGGGTACGTTTCCGCTTCTTCTCCGGTCCTCTCCGTACAGCTGAAGGCTGGTTCATTGACGACATCCGTATCTATCCCACCACAGGGATTGCCGAACCAAGCAAAAACAGTATTATCCTTTCCCCCAACCCAGCATCCCTCTATCTGCAGTGCCGGCTCCCTGAGTCCCAAAGCGCAATCTTTTCCGTCCTTGATTTCCTCGGCCGGGCACAAGTGCTCCCGATTCTCCAGCGGAATCGGGACGAGATTGTGCTTGACATCCGTTCGCTGTCGCCAGGTCCATATCTTTTACGGGTTCACTCCACTGACGGCTCTGTCCGCACACATCCCTTCCTCGTACTCCGCTGAGTAATGCCGGAACCCCTCTACATCGTGTTTGACATTGAAACTGTCCCCCTCCCCTGGGAAAGCTTTGCTCCCAGTCAACAGGAATTTTTGCTCCGCGGCGCCCATTCTGAAAGCGAGCAGGAGCGGCGTAAAGCCGAAATGGCTCTTTCTCCTTTCACAGCCCAGGTTATCTGCCTGGGGCTACAGATTATGGAAACCACCGGCGATAATACCTGGACTCTCCGCAGCCGCGGCGCTTACGCCGTTGACCCCAGCTGCACCGAGGGCGAACTTCTGCCAGAGGCTTTGGAAGACGGTACCCCGATCTACCGATGCACTGAACGCACGCTCCTGGAGCAGTTCTGGAAGCTCCTGGACAAATATTCCACCGCCCACCTAGTCACTTTCAATGGACGCAACTTTGATGCACCCTTTCTCATGCTCCGATCGGCGCTGTACCGCATCCGTCCTTCCCGTAACCTCATGGAAGGCACGCGCTACCGCTATGGTGGACATACCGATCTGCTGGACGAACTCTGCTTCTATAATCCTCAGCCTGTCGGTGCAACGAAACGCTACAATTTTGACTTCTATGCCCGCGCCTTCGGTTTAGAATCCCCGAAATCCCATGGTATTGACGGCTCACGCGTTGCCCAGTACTACTACGAGGGACGCCTCCTGGAAATCGCTGCCTATTGTCTTGCTGATGTGGCGGCTACGTGGGAGCTGTTTCTCCTCTGGTACCGCTACCTGCGTTTTGAGAACACATAGCCTCTGGCTTCTCAAGGTTCCCTACACGAAGGGGAGTTTCACCACTTCTGCAGCAAATCGCCGTCCCCCGTGCCCTACAATTTCAATGCGAGTGCCCGGCCCAGCATAATCCACCGGTACATACCCCATTCCAATACCCAGGCGCAGAATCGGTGAGATATTACCGCTGGTCACGTGACCAATTGTCTGCTCCCCATGCACGATAGCGTAATGCTGCCGGGGGATTGCCCGCTCGCTTTCTGTGCGAAAGCCTACTAACCGCCGCTTGATCCCCTGCTGCTTGACCCCTAGCAGAACCTCCCGACCGTTGAAGTCCCCTTTATCCAGCTTGGTAATCCAACCCAACCCTGCCTCCAGCGGATTGGTGGTCTCGTCAATATCGTTGCCGTAAAGACAGTAGCCCTTCTCCAAACGCAGGGTATCCCGAGCCCCCAACCCCGCCGGCTCAATCCCAAAAGCGGCCCCCGCACGGAAGATCTCCTGCCAGACATGCTCGGCCGCTGCCTGATCTCCTTCAAAGTAAAGCTCATACCCAAGCTCACCTGTGTAGCCGGTACGAGAGATAAGCATCGGAACGCCCGCCAGCTTCCCCCAGCGGTGGTGGTAGTACGGAATCTCTAACAAAGGCACCTCTGTCAACGCCTGAAGAGCCTCTGCTGATCGAGGCCCCTGAACCGCCAGCAAATGGGTCCGCTCGCTTACATCCTCCAGATGCACGCGATATGCCCCAGCATGCGCCCGGAGCCATTCGAAGTCCTTCCCAATGTTTGCAGCGTTGACCACCATCATATAGAAGTCGCCGCAGTGGTAGAGGACCAAATCGTCCACAATGCCCCCATGGGAATAGCACATCGCCGAATACTGTGCCCGCCCAGGAACGAGCTTGGAAACATCGTTGATCGTCATCTGCTGGAGGAATGGCAACGCCTCCTCACCCCAGATGCGGAATTCCCCCATATGGGACACATCAAAAACTCCCACCCGCTGTCGCACTGCCAAATGCTCATGCAGAATGCCTTTCGGATAGTGAATGGGCATCTCAAAGCCAGCAAACGGCGCCATCTTCGCTCCTAACCGCCGGTGAATGTCCGCAAAGATCGTCTGCTTCATCTTTCTGGCTCACTCCGCTCTAACGATCTCGCGCACATGGACAATGCCAAACCGTGCCGACACATAGGCTAAATCCGTAAAGCTTGCACTCCCGGCCGCATTGACCCCTGCTCCATGGAAATCGCTATAGGCTGCCGATTGATTGATCCACACTGGACCGACGAAATTCAGAGCCACGGGGGCCCCTGCCTCGGTAATAGAGGCAATCGCTCGCTCCTTGAAATGCTCATCGGTCGTATACACCGCTGTCACCAAAGCCCCTACTGTCTGCACCAGATGGACCATCTCCGCTAATGCCTGCTCGGCATCCGGAGCCCGCACAAGGAAGGCAATCGGACCAAACCATTCTCGACCGTAGAAGGCCCGATCCTCCTGCCAACGAGCTTCCAAAAGAACGGGGGTCGCTGTTCGGGCATGCGGGAAATCTGGGTGCGAAAGGGAGGCACTCCCCCGCAGCACGGGCAATCCTAATGCTTCGGCTTGGCGGACGCGCTGGAGTGTGCGCTCGCTCTGGATGGCTCCTAAAGTGGGCGGACCCGCCTTCGGGTTTTGGACCAGGGCATCAATAGCCGAGACAAGCCGTTCGGCAAACGCCGCAACCGATAGTTTCCCCTCCGGTGTCTCAATACCCTCCTCCGGCGCAATGATGTTCTGCGGTGCCGTACACATCTGCCCACTGTAAAGGCAGAGACTGAAGGCAAGGTTCTCCAGGGCTGCTCCGAGATTGCTCACCGAGTGCACTAGCACGGAATTGACACCGGCCTTCTCCGTGAAGACCACCTTCCCTCCCAATCGCCGCTCTAACTCTGCGCCGAAGGCAGGACCGCCAGTATAATCCACGATACGGACTGCCGGATGTTCCACAACCTCCCACGTCAACGGCTCCTCAGGAGTACAAGGCAGGAAAACGAGCACATGGGGGTCTACACCCAGGGCATCCAGCACCTGCTGGAAGCGGGCAACGAACAGAGCCACAGGCAACATTGCCAGCGGATGCGGCTTCCACAAGCATCCGTTCCCTGTGACGAGGTTGGCAAAAACGCCAGGCAAGGCATTCCACAGAGGAAAGGTTGAACACCCGATGACAGCCCCCAATCCTTTCGGAACCGTCACAAAACGCTTGTGGAGAACGATTTCCCCTTTCCCGAAAGACTTCCTCCACAACGCTTCGCCAGCAAAGTACTCCAGTGCCACAACTCCTGTGGCTACAGCTTCCAATGCGCGGTCGAAGGCATGTGGACCGGAGGCTTGGAAAGCCATAACGAAGCCCTGTCCGGTCGTATGCATGGTGGCATAGGCAAGAGGGAAAAACTCTGCCGCTGTCTGTTCCAGAGCTTCAATCAGAATTGCAGCTCGTTGGCGTGCACTGAGACGTCGCCACTGCTGCTGCGCTCGCTGTGCACGCTCTACCGCCGTGGCAACCGAGATCTGCGGGTATTCTATCCCCAGCGGGAATCCATACGGGGACTCCTCTCTTCCCACCCATGCACCATCGTGAACTTGGAGCAGCTCACGGAACGGTTTGTTCAAGAGAGACTCAAAGCGGTGTCGCCCCTTTTCGTTTGCATCTTCACCGTAGATCTTGCCACTGGGAATTTCCGCCCAATGGGCATAGAAGGTCCGTTCTCGTACCGCAGCGATTGCCTGCGCAAGCGTTCCAGCATGTTTGTCTATCAGCTCTTCCCAAGCCATGAGCCCTTCTTTTGACAAGCGGAACTTGCTCAGCATTCAAACTTAGGCTTTTCCCATGCTCTATACGCCTGCCGCCTTGAAAATCTCTTTCTCTTTATGCGGATGCTCCTCCATGGCTCGTCTATCCGAGCACACGAGCTGGATACTTAATGCAACCGGCGGAGCATCGTACAATCCAACTTGCACGACGCCTTGTTCTGACACTGGGGCTTGTCAGCTTCTTTGCAGACGCAACGTACGAAGGAGCACGGAGCATTACCGGACCTTTTCTGGGAGTGCTGGGCGCCAGCGCTGCCACAATCAGCCTCATTGCCGGTTGTGGTGAACTGGTTGGCTATGCTCTCCGTGGGGTCTCAGGCTACTTGAGCGACCGAACTAGCCGTTACTGGCTCTGGATATGGCTGGGGTACAGCGTGAATCTCCTTTCCGTCCCCCTGCTTGCTGCAGCTCCTAATTGGGAAGTGGCTGCTGTCTTGATTGTGAGCGAGCGATTGGGAAAGGCACTCCGTACACCTGCTCGCGATGTCCTATTGGCCTCAGCCGGACGCTTCCTTGGCTACGGTCGCGCCTTTGGTCTTCATGAACTGCTGGACCAGATCGGGGCTGTCCTGGGTCCTCTCTTGGTAGCAGCTGTTCTAAGCCGGGGTGGGGAGTACCGAAGTAGCTTTATAGCCCTCCTTGTCCCCGCCGTACTTGCCCTAATAGCACTGCTGCCTGCCCGTATTACCCCGACATTACGGTCAGAGTCTTCCCAAGCTCGCACCGTATTCCGTATCCGCACCCTCAGCCGCCAATTCTGGCTTTACATTATCGCCATGGCGCTCACAGCAGCCGGCACAGCAGATTTTGCGCTCATCGCCTTCCATCTCCAGGCAACCAGTGCCATACCCTCCGCATGGATTCCCCTTTCTTACGCCCTGGCGATGGGAATCGATGCCTTAGCTGCCCTTATCCTGGGACGCATGTATGACCGTGTAGGGCTCCGATTACTCCCCGCCGCGGTCGGTATTGCTACTGTAGCAGCACCTCTGGTCTTCCTGAGCCCCTTCCCCGCCGCCCTTGCCGGTCTTGTTCTCTGGAGCATCAGCATTGGTCTTCAAGAATCTATTGCTCGTGCAGCTCTTACCAACTTCGTTGCTCCTGAATGGCACGGCACGGCGTACGGAATCTTCCACGCTATCTTCGGAATCTCCTGGTTCCTCGGCAGTGCTGCCATGGGATTGCTCTATACATGCTCCCCTGCACTTCTGGTCACCTTCGCCATCACGACATACAGTGTCGCCTGCCTCTTGCTCTATCTCCTTGCCAAGGGCCGTCAGATGTAGGGGACCTCCTCATACAAACTGCCTGTTTGCTGACCCTGTGCCTCCGATTGCTATTGCTCCCCGGACTACCCAACGGCAGCCGGGGAGCATGGTACGCGCAGGCAAAGCTCTTTCAGTACACAAACAGCGGAAGAAGAGCAGTCCGGTCTCCCGCCACAAGGCGAAGAACATACGAGCCAGCAGGAACCATTGGGCGCGAAAGGGGGAGCAAAACAGCTAATCGCCCCGACTCTCCAACTGGAAGCTGCCACGCATAGCAGCGACGTCCGTCAAGGCTGAATAGCTCCGCCTGGACCATCTGCCCTCCATACCCAGATAACTCCCATTCCACCCACACTGGACCCTCATTGAGAATTGTTGGTCGCACTCGCGGCTGTCCCGCCTGGAGAGGCTTCTGAGCAACCGAGGTAGGCAACACCAGCCGAAAGACCGCCAAGACGCTATCGGCAGCATACGCCGGCGTAAAGACTTGCGCAACCCACAACTCCAGTGTATCTCCTAAGCGTCGCACTGCCATGCCCTCAGCAAGCCCAGTCAGCGATAAGACCTGTAGAATATTGCCCGTGGCAATATCGATCCAGCGCACTTCCCGGCTATAGGTGCTGACCAACAGGGTCCGTTGTCCGTTCGGCAGAGTCAACAGAAGCGCTTCCCGCGGTCCACCATAGCCACTGGTACCCACAGCAATCGGCATCCGATGCCAAAGGCGAGTTGTTGGGTCTATCAAGAAGATTTCATGGGAGCCATTGGCGACAACGACTAATGTGTCCCCGGAGAGGAGCAGGAAATTCCCCGTGTCTCCGACAGGTACAATCACTGTAGCTGAGTCTTTGGCATTCGGGAGGAAATGGACACTCGCATTATTGCCCCCGAAAGTTCCCTCGCACAGCACAATGAGCTGTCGCCGGGCAGAGTCCCAGAGTAGCTGTTGGATATTCGGACAGCCCCCAAGGCGGAAGCTGTCCACTATCCCAACACCAGGAAGCACTTTGAGGATAAGTCCCTCCTCAGAAGAGGCACGTCGGCTGACAACGAGCGTATCTCCGAGCACAAGGACTGCTTGCGCTGCTCCCAAAAGCACTGTATCCTCATGAGGCTGCCCGAAAGGAGGAAACGTATGCCGTGTCAGGCGATCAATTCGAGGTAAGTAGAGCACGAAACGGTCGCCTTCTCGTCTCACAGCAGGGCGCACAGGAAAGCTCAATACCCCCCACGGGAATGTCCAATTGAAGCTGGAAAGAGAACCCCCAGCTTCTTCGTATGCAACCGTTAAAGAGGGCGGTTCATCTTCGGCATCTGGTTGCCCATTGAAATTTGCGTCCACCCCTACACAGAGCACGTATGCCGTGCTAAAAGAGTCAGGGTTTCCCTCTCTTGCTCCCCAGAAGAGCCCAACAGGGGCTTTCCCCAGCGTTTCATGAAAGCGAACAAACTCCCACTGGTACTGCTGTGCTATCGCAGAGAACCCATAGAGAAACACAAAAGCACCCAAGCAGACAGAGCGCCTGACCATAGCACATCGCTCAGATTGATGGAACATACACCACTCAGGAATGCCCATGCAGGTGGGGAAAGGGACTGCTTCGGCAAGGAGCCCCTACTACCGGGACAGCCTGTACTGTGCAGGCTTTCCATCCCCTTCCCTTGCAGGCAGGTCTTCCGGCTCCGGGTTCTTCCTCCTCCCCTGCCTTCCCATCTGCAAGCGCAGACAGTGGCTGCCTTCTCGGCTTTGGGGAATCGTCCCCCGTCACGGCGGCACAGACCGCGCAGGATTTGCACCTGCTTCCCTATTCTCCAGGCTTACCCCAAAGGGGCAAGCCCAGCACCTGCAAAAGGCATCTAAAGCAAAAATAGCAAAAACCCTCGCCTCCGCCAGGGCGGAAAAAAGGAGCTCTATTACATAGGAGTGCCAATTGTCTGGCGACAATTGTATATTTGCACTGGCATCCATTCCTTATGGAGAAAGTCATCCGTCATCGCATAAAGAAGCCATGTATCTGCGTCCTGAAGAAGCCATAGCCTCCATGATCGCAACGGCGCAGAAGAAAGCAGGGCTACCATGGCAGATACTGATCATACGCGGATTCCTCTCGGGTGCATTGTTAGGCTATGCAACTTCCTTAGCACTGGTGCCACAGGTACAAGGACTGCCCCCGTTCGTCGGGGCCATGATTTTCCCTGTTGGCTTCGTGTTATTGGTCCTGCTGGGGTTAGAGTTGGCAACTGGGAACTTTGCTCTATTGCCGCTGGCCGCATTTGCGCGGCAACTCACTGCCACACACGTTGTCCGTAACTGGCTCTGGGTGTACGTAGGGAACTTGCTGGGCGGACTCTGCTACGCCCTGTTCTACACGACGGCAATTCACGATGAGAAGTTAAGTGCTCTCCTCATCACACTTGCCCATCGGAAGACGCTCGCTTATCAAGCAATGGGCGCCGCTGGGTGGGGAATCGCCCTGCTCAAAGGGGTTCTCTGTAACTGGATGGTCACGCTGGGTACTGCCATCGCTTTCTTTTCAACAACGACGACGGGCAAAGTGCTGACCATGTGGCTACCGATTATGGCATTCTTTGCTCTCGGCTACGAGCATAGCGTGGTCAACATGTTTGTTATCCCGTCCGCCCTCTTCCTGGGAGCGCCTTCTCTGACGGTGAGCACCTGGTGGGTGTGGAATCAAATCCCGGTCACTCTCGGCAACATCATCGGCGCCATTCTGTTGACCAGCCTTCCTCTCTTGACATATACCCGGTCCGTCCCACAAGCATAAAGGGAGCCGCGTCATGTCACAGAGCACCGTACTTACCTTATTCTTGCTCGGCACAGCTATCATTGCGATAGTGTTCTGGTGGGTGTGGCGAAGCTCTTATCAGACCGCTTCTCAGAGTGTTGAACCTCTACGACGGTGGGTCTTCATTGGGCTGCTCGTCTTCGCAGGTATCTTTACTGGGCTAACACTTTCCCGAATGCCGTATTTTCTCTACGCCGACGAGATGCCGGCACGGGTTGTGCACGTTGTTGCCCGGCAATTTGCCTTTGCAATCTCAGAGCGACCGATTGAAAACGATGCGGACTATGCAGCAGCTTTAGGTCAGACGGTAGAGCTTCCCGTAGGTCAGGTAGTGGAATTCCGCGTGACTTCCTTCGACGTCAACCACGGCTTTGCTCTCTATGCTCCCCATGGGCGGATTGTAGCACAAGTCCAGGCAATGCCTGGATACATCAACCGGCTACGGTGGCGCTTTGATCAACCGGGCGAGTACATTGCCCAATGTCTGGAATACTGTGGCGCTGCCCATGCTGGTATGCACGCCCGCTTTGTGGTTAAATAAGGTCAAACAAACAGAGGAGCACCCATGAAGGCGTTGGACCGCATTACAGCTGCATGGATTGTGACAGTGTTGCTTGTCTTCCCCATTGCAATCCTCTTAGGTATCCTAATGCGCCTCAACCAGGCGAACGTGCTGGAGCTGTCATCGCTGACTTTTTATTCCTTTATGACAGCTCATGGACTCCTCATGGTGGGCATTTGGTTCACCATGAGTATGGCAGGGGTTAGTTACCTGCTCCAGCGGTATGTTGAGGTCAAAGTGTGGCCAGTCACCCTGGGGTATGTACTGACGCTTGTCGGGGTTGTGCTTCTTCTTGCAGCAATTTTTCTCGGCGACTTCCACACTGGATGGTATTTCCTCTACCCACTCCCTTTCTATGCCCGCACCGAGCAATGGGCAACCACAGCCTTCCTCCTCTCTCTGGGGAGCCTAGGAGTAGGCTGGACTGTCTGGGTACTGGGATTGCTGGTAGCAATCCTGCGGAAATACTCCCTCTCTCAAGCACTAGCGTGGCAACACTTGGTGGGTAAACAAGAACCCGAGACACCCCCGTTTATCCTTATTACGACGACAACTCTCCTGGGACTGGTACCCGCATTCATTGCCGCTGTCGTGCTGCTGGTGCTCTTCTTTATTGAGCACCTAAGCGGAGTTAAGCAAGACGCCCTGCTGATGAAGAATCTCACCTTCTACTTCGGGCATACGCTGGTCAACGAGATGCTCTACTTCGGAATTGCAACGCTCTACGAGCTTTTCCCCTCGTTTGCTGGGAAGCCACCATACAAGACCAAACCTTTCGTAGCAGCAGCATGGAACCTGGTATTACTGGTAGTATGGACGGCGTACTTCCATCACCTGTACATGGACTTTGTGCAGCCGACCGTCGTTCAATACATTGGACAGCTAGCCTCCTGGATTGCCCCAATTCCCGCTGTTGCCGTAACCACATTCTCTGTATTGGCGACAGTATACCGCTCGGGAATGAAGTGGTGGTTAGCACCCACGTTCTTCTTTACCGGCGTGATGTTCTGGATTATCGGCGGACTTGGGGCAATTCTGGACGCTATCGTAGCCAACAACTTTGTACTCCACAACACGCTGTGGGTGCCGGGTCATTTCCACACGTACAATCTCCTGGGGAATGTGCTTTTTAGCCTGGGCTTCATCACATGGTTCGTTCGGGAAAAGAGCGGTGACGACAGTAGCCGTCTCTACCGCCCCGTAGCAACGTTGTACCTGCTGGGAGGAACTGGATTTGTCTTGGCATTCTTCATTGCCGGGAGCGCTTCGGTCATGCGCCGGGTGGACAAGTACCCGCACCTGGTCAGCAGTGGGAGTTTCTGGGCCCTTATCGGTGCTATTTTTGTACTGTTTGTCCTGACAGCTGTTCTCTTCTACGTCTTCCATGCTGTCCGACGATGCTGGCGTGTATTAGTGGGCTCCTCCTGATTGCAACAGGTATCCTAGGAGCACAGCTCAACGAGGGGCGCTATTATCTGCGTAGACTGCCTGATGTTCCCCTCATACTCACAGATGGGGAGCAGACGTCCCTGTACCGTTTCCTCCAACACCAATCCATCCTCCTCACTCTTTTTTCGGCTCGCTGTGGGGGACTCTGCTCCCCGTACCTTCTCTTTCTCAAGCAAGCGCTGGGTACCGCACCGGAGGGCTTTACCGTATTAGCCCTAAGCTTTGACAGTCGCGACACTCGTTCCGACGTCCGGGCAATGGCACACCGCTTAGGACTAGCAGAACAGCCAGGATGGCGATGGGGCATTATTCCTCCGGAGCATATCCCACGCCTACTGACCACTCTGGGTTACTCCGTGCGATACGACAGCGCTCGCAGGGAATACGACCACTCCATTGTCGTTGTAGTCATTGACCGACGCGGAAACATCCTCCGCCGCATGGAAGGAATTCAAGACGCGTCGCTACTCAAAGACCTTGTCCGTGAAGCCCGGGGAGAGTTCGTTCTATCATATCCCCTCCCCACAACAGAAGTAGCTCTCCGCTGTTTTGAACTGGACAAAGAAACCGGCTCTTGGCGACTGAGCTGGGGCATGGCGCTACTTCTGATTCCGCCAGCAACTTCTTTCGTTGTTGCCGTGCTCCTCCAATTACTGCTCCTCCCCGTGCGACGCGCCAAGAGCTGCCAGAAGGGAAGTGCATGTTAGTCGCATAAGGATACAAAAGCCTCTTCCATGCGGTCTTCGGCAGCGGCAGATTTCTATTGCTCAGTAAATACTAGGTGCTACTTCCATGCGCAGATTGCTCCTCCTGACACTTGTAGCCGGAATTTCTGTTTCTACCCTCCGCACACAGCAGAATGCGTTAGCAGTGAGAGGATACTTCTTCGGCGATTACTTCTACAAGCCCGGCGGAGACTCCACAGCGCTTCCAGGACAATATACCCAGTACCGGCGGGATGCCCATGCGTTCCAGTTCCGCCGCCTCTACTTTTGGGCTGACGCACAGCCAAGCACTCACTGCTCGGTACGGTTCCTCCTGGAAGCGACCGACGCCTCGTTAGACGAGCGCCGACGATACTCGTTCTTTGTCAAAGAGGCCTCCATCACATGGGATAGTCTTGGCTTCCCATTTGTGCAAGTACAAGGTGGTCTCATCCCAACGCCAACCTGGCGCTTAGTAGAGCAGTACTGGGAACGCAGCCTGGAACGCACTGTTACAGACTTCTGGAACTGGGGAAATGCCGTGGACTTTGGTATTGCTCTCCGCGGTCAGTTCCCGTCAGAACATCCTATCGTTCGTAGCACTCTTATGGTGGGCAGCGGAGAGGGACCACGTCTGGAGATAGACCGTTTGAAAAAGCTTTACGCCCAAATCGCCTTGCAGCTATGGAAGACCACGTGGCTTGAGCTCTACAGCGACTGGGACATTACCACAACAGCACAAGGCACCAGCACGTTCAAAGCATTCCTGGGACACCAACAGCAATGGTTCCGAGGAGGAATGGAAGTGGTGCTTCGCCGATTCCACGTATCGGGGCAGTTGGTTTTGCCAGTGGGGATCAGCTTTTTCGGCAGCTTCCGGCTGCTGGAAAAACCGGCACTGCAGACTATAGCTCGCTATGACTGGATAAACGACAACCGTCGGACATCCGACCAAGGCTTCATCCATCACTTCGCGCTCGTAGGGCTGGAATACGCTCCTCTGCCACAGCTCCGCCTGACACCGAATCTCTGGCTCCTGGGACATACTGCCAAAGGAAACACCCCTCACCTCAAAACGGATGTCGTCGCCCGTCTAACCTTTTTCGTGATGTATCCGTAATCCCCCGGCGCTCAACTTAGCATAAGGGTTCCCCTATAGGGCGACTACCAAGTGTGTATCTTTGCATTGTGCACTCCGCACGCGCTCCTCTCTCCAGCCGACTACTGGGAATATGGAGCCCTTGCATTCTCACAAACCTGAAGAGCGCTCGACGTGCAGAGAGGGCAACGCCACTGGTGTTGCAGCACAACCCCGCGGAGGAATGGACGCTGAAAATGCTGGGACACCCTGGAGAGCCTCACGAGCTGTCTTGGCGCTTACTACTGTTGCAGCCCTCTCCATAGGATGTAGCAACCCATTTGTGGGGGCACCTTTGCCGAACCTCCCCCCAGAAACACTACTTTGGGTTGATACCATCGCAACCGCCCAACAAAGCCAAGCCCATCTATTCTGGCGTGGAGACGATCCCGATGGATTCGTTATCGGTTTCCTTGTGAGCCTCAATGGAAAGGAGTGGTACTACACACAGCGCCGCGATACTGTTGTCAGCTTCACGGTCGGTACAGAGGATACTCTCTACCTCATCGCCGTAGCTGCCGTTGACAATTCTGCTCCTCGCCTCCCTCGAGCAGGCGCGCGAGTAGAATTTGTTGACAGCAACGGTAATGGGACTCACGATGACGGCGAATCCTTTGTAGGGCTGGAAGGGGCTGTAGACCCCACTCCTGCTCGCCTCTCCTACCCCGTCCGCAACAGCCCTCCTCGGCTCTTCTGGGGAAGCGATACCACAGAAGCGGCCGCCCGCAGCGTATGGCTCCCAGAGACTACCTTCACGGTAGCCACATTCCGCTTCACCGCTGTTGACCCCGATGGTCCCAACCAGATTGCCTACTACGAATGGGCACTCAATGACACAAGCCATTGGAACCTCTTACCGGCGACGACGGAGTTCTTCACCTTGCGAGAAGCCGATGGTCTACGTCCAGAAACGGAAAACCGTCTCTTCCTGCGAGCGACTGATATCGGAGGACTCCGAAGCCCGGTGCTGGAGTATCCCCCACCAGGTCGCCGATGGTATGTCCACAAACCCAAAGGACCCCTTCTGCTCATACACGACTACGGCATTGCCGATGGAGCAGATACATTTTACACAAACGCCCTCCAACGTATTGCGGGCGGACGCCTCCGGGACCGGTTTGACGTGCTTGATATCCGCAGCGGACGCACTGCACAATCTCCTCCCCGCAACATACCCCCTTTCCTGAGCCCAATGTTTGTGGAAACCCTACGCCTCTTTGAAGCCATCCTGTGGTACGGTGACCCACAGTTTGCTCTGGACATTGCGCAGGCAGTTCTACCCGAGTACGTGCGCTCCGGTGGGAAAGTGCTCCTGGTCACCACATTGCCCAGCGTCATTAACCCGTCCGCTGCTTATAGCGACATTGCCCCAATAGACAGCCTCAGCCAACGAGAGCTGTTCTCCACCCCAGCAGCATTGCCCAACGGAACGGTTCTCCTACCCGACAGCACCCTTCCAGAGGGTTCTTATCCCGCCCTCATCAAGGAGCGTGGGGTTGCCGTCGGCATCCACGCCCTCTTCCCGAACGCAACAGCAAGACCGTTATACCGACTTCCTGCCAGCCCGCATTATTCAGGAACTCCCACCGTTGCTGTCCGCAGTGGGAATCGCCAAGTCTTCTTCCTCCACTTCCCTCTGCATCTCTTCAACCGCGACGGAGGAGCGGAACAGCTTCTGGAGCGTGTCCTTATTGGGACATTCGGACTACAATGAGCAACTGCTGGAATCTGCTTGTTGGATTCTTCGTCCTCGCCCTGGCGCTCTGGTCCCAACAGAAGGGGACCCTTGTCGGACGCATAGTGGATGCTGCAACGGGTGCGCCACTCCGCTCGGTCACCGTGCGGTTAGTCGGCACTACCTACGGTACCATTACCGCGCCGGACGGAAGCTTTACCTTGCGGAATCTTCCTCCAGGAACATACGTCTTGGAAGCTACCCTCCTGGGCTACAAAGCACTCCGGCAAAGCGATGTTCGGCTCCGCCCTGGGGATACCATCCACCTTACACTGCGGCTGGAGGAAACTACTCTTACCTTAGGCCAAGAGGTGGTCGTGATCGGGGAGCGCCCGTTGGTAGATGTGGAACAAACGCAGTCTCTGCGAGCCATTGGACAGCAGCAGTTAGAACACTCTGCCGCCCCGACAGTCGTAGACGCACTGATTCAGCAGACGGGTGTACTGCTGCAAGACAACACACTCCACATCCGTGGAGGACGGGGATATGAGCTGGCTCAGTTGGTGGATGGGATTCCGGTGCAGGATCCACTGGCTGGTTCTGGCTTCGGACTGACGCTTTCCCCGGAGGCTGTCCAAGAAATTGAGCTCATCAGCAATGGTTTCGCAGCTGAATACGGACAGGCAACCTCCGGTGTCCTCAACATCCGCACAGCAGAGCCCAGCCGTTCACCCCGACTCCGCCTCTATTACCGTCCAGAATGGCGCTTGCACCGACGGAATCCATACGACCGTGACACAGGAAGCATTGAACAGACAGACCGCTTCAGCCTCAGCTTCAGCGGACCCGAACCAATGACTACCTGGGCATTGCCGGCGCTGGGGATACGCTTACCGGGACAGCTTGGTCTAGTGCTGACAGCCGACGGGACCTTCTCCGATGGCATAGTTCCAGAATTTGCCCGCGTGCGCCTACGCTCCTCTTTCCTTCCTGCATGGCTTGCCCAACGTCAAGATAACAGCATCTCCACCTTCCTCAAACTCAGCTGGCAACTCACCCCCGCCACCCGCCTACTCTACGTCAACGCCCGGAGTATGGCGCTTAACCAGAACACGCGCACAATACAGACCACGCTTGAATACCTTCCCCCTGACCCAGGCTATCAGTACCAATTTCAAGGTCACTTTGACGGCGCCCTTACCTTCTCTACCCTCCAACAGCTTCACCTGCTTGCATGGCAACAAAGTCTTGGTCCCCGTCTCTACTACGAACTCCGGCTGGGCTACACCGGCTGGCGAGTCCGCGCCGACGCCAATGGACGGGATTATACACAGTACAGCGAACCCCAGGACATTCCAACCCTGCCGCCCCAGTACTACGACACGGGTGATTCCAACCGCACGGGGATCATCCCCGGAGATGGATTCTACGATATCGGCACAGCTTGGAGCTGGCGCGAGCACTTTGCCCGTGAGCTTACGTTCAAGATGGACCTTACAGCATTCCTGGCGGAAAAAAATCAAGTCAAAACAGGCACGGAACTCCGACTGCAGCAACTCCAATACTGCGAAATCTTTGCCCCATGGATACCCCCCTTGGGATTGAATAACGACGCCTTCTCCGTCCGCCCCCGCCTCTTGACCCTCTATGCTCAACACCAACTAACACACAAAGGTTTGGTCCTACACTACGGGCTGCGCGCCGAGGCATGGGCACCAGGACGGCTGGTCGATGAAGCTATCGCTCAGCCTGACCATCCCACGATCACGGAGGAACAGCGGCAGTCGTATCGTTCCCGTACCTTCCCCGCCCTTGGACTTCGCTGGAAACTCCGCCTCCAACCTCGGCTCGGCATCGCACATCCGATCACCCCTACACAGATGCTCTATTTCAACTACGGACACTTTGCAAAACTCCCTCGTCCACAGCACGTCTACGCAAAGCTTTTGCCCCAAGCGGCTCGCTCTTCATACCAGCGTTTTGGCAACCCCGATCTGAATCCGGAGACCAGTATTGCGTATGAACTGGGTCTGCGGAACCAGCTCACCACGGATGATATCCTTACCGTTGCCCTCTTCTACCGGGATATCTTCGGATACGTACAAACCCGTCCTGCTCGAACCCACAATCCACGCTTCGTGGGCGGAAGCTTCATTACCTACGTCAATGCCGACTATGCTCGTGCCCGTGGGATAGAAGTAGAGTACCGCAAACGCGCAGGACAATGGTTGGAAATCAGTGCGGCTGTCAGCTATAGCTCCGTTACCGGCAAGAGCAGTTCTGCCGACCAAGGGTTACTCATTGCCCGCGGTCTGGTCCCTGACCGACTTACAGAAGACCCCATGCCATGGGACCGTCCATGGGATTTCCAGCTCAATTTCTGGCTTCAAGTTCCCAAAGGCTCTGCTCCCCTGGGGCTTTCCTTCCTAGAACAATGGCGCCTATGGACCCGTTTTGTCCTCCGTTCTGGACGGCGGTACACACCAGCAGTCCCTGTCATTGATCCCGTAACCGGACAGCAACGCCGCCTACCTAATGGACGTCCACTTTACGAGCTGGACCAGAATCGCCCATACAGTGCCCTGGCTCAAAGTTACCGATGGTGGGAACTCGCCCTCAGCCGCGACATCCGATGGGCAAGTATGACACTCCGCCTTCGGTTAGAGCTGCTGAATCCATTCGATTGGAAAAACCCCGCTATCGTCAATCCTGTTACCGGACGTGCCTATGAATACGGCGATCCCACGCCGGTAAGCTGGAATGACCCCCTCTACCCTGACATCCAAGCCCCATTGGACCCGTATCCTTTTAACCCCGCCCGATACGAACAACGGCGCAGTGTACGTCTTGGTATCGAAGTCCTGTGGGAATAAGCAAAACGGCGGATGATGCCTTCACCATGGCGTTCGGCAATGTGGTTCAGCATTGGCGCAAACTGGATTAGCGCCGTCAGCTTCCTGATCGCCTATGCACTATCGGCAAACATATGGCTACTGATTCCCAGCGGGATTTTCGCTGTAGCCGGAGTTGTGCTCTTGCTCGTCTGGCAACATTTGGGGAAAAGGCTCACAGAGTGAGACGGCGCCCATGGAGTTCTACCCCCTCCGCTCAAATCTGCAATGGACCCTCTGGACAGAGGAAGATGAAGCGGTGTTGATCGCCCAGGACCCGTTGGAGTACACACCGGAGCCATTTGCCGTGTCACTGGAAGCATATCCGGTTATTGAAGCTCTTGCTGAAAGCCGCTCGTGGAGCGAGTTCTGGCAGAAGTTACATGTCCATGGGATTCCCCATTCAGCCTCTGAGCGAACCCAATTACAACGCTTCGTGGCTCAGCTGGACGAACACTACGCTCTCCTTAGCCCTCGCTTTGCGCAACGCCGGCGGAGTTGGGAAGCTGAGTACCGAAGCCTTCCCATCCGCACAGCAGCATTGGCGGGAACTTGCTATCCCGATCAGGAATCGGAACTACGACACCACCTTGAAACCAGCCTTGACAGTGCTCCCGAAGCGGATCTTCCCACAACCGCCCCTGTTGCCGCCGTTATTCCCCATATTGACCTCCGCGTAGGAATGAGCAGCTACGCGGCCGCCTATCGGATCCTGCGGGAGTTTTCGCCTGAGCTCATTGTACTGATAGGGACTTCGCACTATGGCTGGCATGCTCCATACATCGTAACGGAGAAGGATTTCCAGACCCCCTTGGGAACTCTTCCCACGGTCCGCCAATTGGTCCGCCAGCTCTGCCAAGCCTGCCCAGAAGTAGTGACCGATGTTGATATTGCCCACAAGCCCGAACATTCGCTGGAGTTCCACGCTGTGTTCCTCCAACACATCTTCGGTAACCAGGTAGAAGTTCTCCCCATTCTGGCAACTTCCTTTGGGAAATATGTGCTTTCTGGTCGCCCCCCTGCTTCCGACTCATCCTTGCGCCATTTCTTCCAAACCCTCCGGGAACTCGTCCTCCGTTCCGGTCGGCGTACCCTTTGGATTGCCAGCGCTGACATGTCCCACATTGGGCGAAAATTCGGCGATACTAGCGACGCCCGCATTTTGCTCCCCTCTGCCGAACAGCATGATCGTTCCCTGTTAGAGGCTATGTGTCGCTCTGATGCCGAGACCTATTTCCGCCTCATCGCCGACGTCGGCGACCAGTACCGCATCTGCGGTCTACCGCCCGTGTACACGCTGTTGGCAACCCTGCAGCCTCGCCAGGGGGTTCTCCTAGACTACCAACAGTGGTACGAGGCCGAAACCCAGTCCTCCGTTACCTTCGCTAGCCTTCTCTACTACCCATAGTAGCAGAGCAAATGGCCATGAAGAGCTATCGCAAAGAGCTGTGGTTCCATACGCCAACGCGACGCGCCTTCATCAATATTACGCCCCTGGTGGAAGAGTGTCTCCGCGAAAGTGGCATCCGAGAAGGTCTTGTGCTCTGTAATGCCATGCACATCACTGCGAGCGTCTTCATCAACGACGATGAGCCGGGTCTTCATGCAGACTTTGAGGCATGGCTTGAACGCCTTGCTCCTGAACACCCCCACTCACAGTACCGCCACAACGATACAGGCGAAGACAACGCTGACGCTCATCTGAAGCGCACTCTTATGGGACGGGAAGTTGTCATCGCTGTTACCAACGGACGCTTAGACCTGGGTCCATGGGAGCAAATCTTCTATGGTGAGTTTGACGGGCAGCGTCCAAAGAGGGTTTTGGTCAAAATCATTGGCCAGTGATGACTTTGCACGATGGTGTATGGCTATCCTGGAGTGGCGGGAAGGATAGCGCATTAGCGTTACTCTCCCTCCGGCGACAAGGAATTCCCGTGGCTGGACTGCTCAGTACTGTCGTTGGTTCCCCTCCTGTCGTTCCTTTTCACGGTATTCCTCTTGCTACGCTCCGGCAGCAAGCTCAGGCATTAGAGCTCCCACTCTGGACGCTCCGTTTCCCTCAACCGCCCTCAGATCTCTTGTACGCACACCGCCTGCGCCAATTACTCCGTCGCCTCCGCTGTCGTGCCCTTGCCTTCGGAGACATCTTCTTGGAAGATGTGCGACGCTACCGGGAAAGAACACTTGAGGGACTCCCCATCCATCTGCTTTTCCCACTGTGGCAGCGTCCTAGCACGGAACTAGCAGCCGACATCCTGCGCAGCAGGATACACGCCATCCTTACCAGCGTTGATGCACGTCTCCTTAATCCCTCCTGGCTTGGACGCCCCTACGACGAAACTTTCCTCCATTCGCTTCCCCCAGAGGTAGATCCTTGCGGCGAACGCGGCGAATTCCACACCTGCATTCTGTACATGCCTGGATTCCGCTTTGCCCTCATCCCCTTTCGGAAAGCAATGACAACATGGGCAGACCACTGGCATGTCCTGCTTATCCGCACTCGGCAGCAAACAAAATCACAGCAGGGAACCCATGTCGCAACTACTCATCTCCGTCCATAGAGCCGGTCTTCAGCGCCTTCCAATAGCCCAGCGCACGCTGCGTGAAGCTGTCCGTTTCGTTCTCCACCATGAAGGGATCCGTTCAGCAACCATCCGGATCATCATCGCCGATGATCACACAATCCGTACTCTCAACCAACGGTATTTGTCTCACGACTACCCCACGGATGTCCTGACGTTTGTCTTAGGGACCGAGCCGTTGGAGGTAGAAATCTATATTGGCGGCGAGCAAGCGCGTCGCCAAGCTGCTGAATACGGTGTCCCCATAGCCGAAGAATTTCTCCGACTTAGCATCCACGGAGTTCTCCATGCGCTCGGTTACGATGACCAAACGCCGACACAACGCCGAGCGATGGAGGCGCGGCAAGAGGATTACGTTCTCCGTCTCCGCTCCTGGCTCCAGCAGAAATAGAACCACTGACGCCGCGCAAATGCCTTCTGGGTTCAATTGTAGGCTGGCTTGCTGAAACCTTAGATAATCCACACGTGATACGCAATCATCGCCATTTTGCTGTCCGCAGTATGAATCGGCTCACCCGGTTAGGGTTCTCCCCTGATGAGACTCCACATCCCATAACCTCCCTCTTCCGCCGTCCCCGCAATCATCCAACCTGTTTCTGTCCCTTCCCAGCAAGCTAACCATTCTCCGAAGATGCCCTTCAACGCTTGATGTCCATGCATTCTCGCTGGAACGGTTGCTAACCCATCGCGGAAGATTGGATACCCGTCGCACTGGACAATATCCTCCACGAGTCCTTCCCTACCTAATCCCGAGCTCGTTCAATGAGCCTACCTCCTCCGGGAAGAGACGCCGCCTCGGAAAAGAGCTCTCCATACCCTTTCCAGAGCTGCTGTACTGCCCCCTGGACGTGCACAACCGGAATTGCCGTAACAGCATCCGGAGGAGCCCCTGGAGGCGGGACCAGAACAATCGCCCGCTCTGTATACGGTCCCCAGCGCCGAGGATGGTGGGCGGGTAGACGGGAGTATAGCCCCACCACTGCCTTCCCCAAAGCAGCCGCAATGTGGAGCACCCCCGTCGAATTTGCAACAACAACACGAGCCTCGGCTACCAAGGCAATCAACTCCTCTGTGCTCAAAACCCCAAACAGCAACCGTGCCCGAGGATAGAACCGTTGGATACGCTCCGCTATAGGGCGCTCCTCCCCCGTACCTGTAAACACGCACGGTATCCCACCTACTTCCAGCCGCTCGGCGAGTTGAGCAAAAGACTCCGGCTTCCACCGCGGAGCAGACCCCCTCCCCCCAGGATGCAAGAGGACAAAACCTTCCGTCGTCACCCCACACCTATATATTAGCTCTTGCACTCGCTGTCGTGCAGTTTCAGGCACCACAGGCGGTAATAGGGATACCGGCATTTCCCTCACACCAGCAGCGAGAGTAATCATACGCACATTATACTCTGCCTCATGCCGCTCTGCCGTACGCCGGTGCTCGTAAATCCGATGCGTGAACAGAAATGAATACCACCGATATCCACTCCCTATCCGATACGGTATCCCTGTCCACCACGCCACCGCTACTTCCCTGAAGTCAGGGCGCGGAAAGAAAAGAATTTCAGGCTTCCATTTGCGCAACTGTTGCCGAAGTGTAGTCCGGTCCTGCACAAAAACTGCTGTCATCCCCGGCTGCCCCTGGAGAAGAGCATACACCCGAGGATGAGCAAAGAGCAGAACATGGACATCTGCCCGCAGCCGGCGAAGTGCTGCTACCATCGGCAGAGTCAATACCATATCGCCAAGATGGTCGGTCCGGACAATCCCGACGGAGTGAGCTTGCCAAAACGCTGTACGTAATGACTCCCACTTCATCCCCCAGGCTCTGCACCCATGATGGTGTAAAGCTTACCGACACTAAAATTCACCTCTGTCTTCCAGACAAACAAAAAACCGGCGGCTGTCTGGGTAGACCGCCGCCGGTTGGGCACCTTCCCTTCTCCTCTTACCTTACCACTCGCA
>JAUQPL010000011.1 GCA_030550395.1 Bacteroidota bacterium
CTACATCGTGCGCCCCACGCCCTAAGTAAAAGACCGCCCGCCTCCCCTGTCCAACCGGCGCCTCTAACTCAAACCGCAACGACTTCTGCAAACCACCATCAAAAATAATGTAGCCAGAAAAGTTGGCATCCTTCGGATTGCGCGTAACATAGTAGACCGCGTTCAAATTGGAAGGCGTGGTTGACTGTGCCATATAGATACCAATACCGGAAGCGCTCTTGAGCCGGATAGTGACACTTCCTCGTTGTAACGCCCGCTGCCCATAGGCACGGAAGGTCACTGTGTTCTGGGCATTGATACCGATGATCCGACTGCTCAGGTCTATCGCTGGCTGCCCTGAATTGACATCGCCCACCTCATAGTAGGCATCCGTAAACTCAAACACGACCGGTCCACCAACACCGCGCTGGTAAAGCGCATCAATGGCATCTTGGATGGTCAAGAAGTTGCGCGGATTACCTGCAAACAACGTTCCAATCGTATACGTACCCGACAACGGCCCCATTACATTGAACTCTGTGCAAGCGACATTATTCGTGTTCAATTGATCCCGACTATCTGTCACATAGATGCACGCTCGGTACGTCCCTTGCTGCGGAGGAATGAAATAGCGGAAGTTGATCGGAATCGTAGCGCCGACCGGTAGGTCAGGAATCACCGTATCGGCGACATAGACATCCTGCTGAGGAGGTGGCGATAACCGCGTGATGACCATCCGTACCTGTACATTCGTCACATCGCCAATACCATTGTTTGTGAAAGCTCCGACCGGTGTGACGGGGCGTCCGGCATACAGCGTCGTCGTAGAAGTCGGGTAGACAACCTGGGTCGCCGCTACTTCAAAGTCGTAAGCAATTTCAAAAACATAATCCCCCGCCGAGGGTAGGCAATTGTTACTCAGTTGATCATCGTTGGCATTGAGCAAAATCCCACACACTTGCAACCGGTACAGCCCCGGCTGAGTGGTCTGGGTAAACCGAGCAAAGCTAATGGTAACCTTTTCCGTACTTGGCAATGTGCCACTCCAATTGACCGTGTCCGCATAGACTCGGGTATTATCGGGAAGCCGCCAGATCTGAGCAATTGCCCGGAAGGACGTAATAGTATTGAGTCCCACATTCTGGAACCGTGCAGACACCGGTACGGATATCCCCATTGGATACTTTGTCCGACGTGGAGGAGCATTGCTCTGAGGATCCACAATCTCAATAGCAGCAAGATCATTGGGGAAAGCAACGATGAAATCCTTGATCCATTCCTGGGTGTAACCAGGCATGCTATAGCTGGCGATCAACCGGTAACTACCCCCGACAGCATTCGTCAAATCCAGGGCTCCCCCGCTACCAGCGTAGGCTCCCTTGGCACTGCCCATGGTATACGTGTAGGTGCCGCTAGAGGGATAGCTGAGATTGATAATCGTGTCGTTAGGATTCCCGCCCTCGGTTGCGATGTAGACCGGGTTCTGTGAGGGAAGCGGTCCGACGATCTTGTAGGTCAAAGCAATATCCCCTCGCGCTCGGAAAGTCAAAGAGGGTTTGGGATGTTGGGCATCTTGACCACCATAAATCTCACCTGCTCGCAGAATGCGTCGCGGATCTACGTCATCCGGGAAAGACTCTACAATGCCACTCAAGACTCCAAACCGAAACACTGGACGCCGAGTATACCCAGACCACCCAGAATACAGCTGGACACAATAGTCTGCTCCATCACTGACATAGTATGCATGGGGATAGAATACATTCGGTACCGTTGTACCCCAGTATTGTGGGAAGTTGTACGTCCAGTCCGTCCGGTAACTGCATATCTCTATGAGCAGATTGGACTGCCCATCCCACGTGAAAGGAACAGTAAACGTATGGATATTCCACGAATTTGCTTGGGGCACAAAGTTATCCACGTCGTAAACCAATGTGAAGGAAGAGCGATCGTTATCCAGTATAGTAATCGCTGTTGCCGTTGTATGCTTGATCCAAATCCGATATCGGCGAGCCGGAGGGGGCGTGTTAGCATAGTATGCTCCCACCTGTACTCCCAAGGCAACAATCTGCCCACCGGGCATACCGGCCGCCTGCATTTCGGAAGCGCGGACGAGGTATTGGCTTCGCCCCGTCCACCAGTAGTCGTGATAGGGGTTAGCATAGTCGTACTGATACCACCCCTGCGTACTTCCCGGACCACCGGTAACGTCGTACCAGCTCTGTGCAGCGCTTTCTACAAGTGCTCCAAGGGCAAGAAGAACGCCAACTATTGCGGATATTCCACGCGCTGTCATGAGAGCCTCGCTAAGTTTATCACACATTCCTGCTTTTGTTTCCCTGTTACTTCCAGCACTTGCTCCTTCGTTATCAAAATGGTTCCCTTGTGTCAGAGGTTGCGTACAAATATACAACATTCGGCACCACGAACCAGCTACAAGCTCCACTAGCTCCTACATTCCTTTCTCCTCAAAGGTTCCATTGTCTGCTCTTAGCTCTTCCTCGTGAGGAACAACGGTTACATCTGCGATAGAATCCTCGGGCTCCAAACGGATGAGGCGTACCCCTTGGGCGTTGCGTCCCAGGATAGAGATACCAGCAACAGGCTGGCGGATAAGGATCCCACGGGTGGTGATAGCAATCACATCATCCTCATCGCGCACGCTATGGACGGCGACGAGCTTCCCCGTTTTGGATGTTATTCGCATTCCAATAACCCCCTTAGCTCCGCGATGGGTAAGGCGGAACTCGCCTATAGGAGTCCGCTTTCCAAATCCCCGCTCACCGACAAGGAGCAGGTGCTGCTCCACCGTTGGGGCAACAGCCGCTCCAATGACGACATCACCTGCTTCTAAGTGAATTCCGCGCACCCCCATTGCCATCCGCCCCATTGGGCGGATTTCCTCTTCGCGGAAATGGCATACCATACCGTGAGCGGTCACAAGAATAAGATGGTGGGTCCCATTGGTCAGATGGACAGCAACAAGCTGATCATCAGGCAGAAGAGAAATAGCGATCAAGCCGGAAGAGCGCACCGTTCGGAACTCCTGCAGAGGAACACGCTTAACCATTCCGGAACGAGTGACCATTACGATGTACTCGGCTGCCTCCCAATGGCGGACGACAACGTATGCGGTTATCTTCTCATCGGCACTTTTGGCAATGATGTTAGCTATGGAGCGCCCGCGCGCTGTCCGTCCCCCTTCAGGAAGGTCATACACCTTGCTCCGGTAGCAGCGTCCTCGGTCAGTGAAGAAGAGCACATCAGCGTGGGCAGTGGCGTAAAGGACGTGTTCTACAAAGTCATCCTCATGAGGCATAGCGCCACTGAGACCTCGTCCCCCCTTAGCTTGTCGGCGGTAGGCATCGGCGGGAGTCCGCTTGATAAAGCCGTGATGGGTGATGGTAATGATGACTTCTTCATCCGGAATGATATCTTCGGCGGTGAATTCCTGAGCCTCGTACACGATGCGTGTTCGGCGCGCATCGCCATAGCGCTGAGCCAACTCCCGCAACTCCTCAGCGATAACCTGTCGCTGAAGTTCGGGACTGTTCAGGATTGCCTGGAGACGCTCAATAGTTTGCAGCAGCTGGCGATACTCTGACTGGAGAGCTGAGCGCTCCAAGCCTGTCAAGCGTTGGAGGCGCATATCCAGAATTGCACGCGCCTGCTCTGCCGTTAACTCAAAACGCTCCTGCAACCGTTGGGACGCCGTGGCGGGATCGGGAGAGGAACGGATGGTTTCAATGACGGCATCCAATGCATCCAACGCCTTCAGGAGTCCTTCCAGAATATGGGCTCGCTGCTGGTCGCCGGCCAACTCATGACGGCTCCGCCGCTGGATAACCTCAAAGCGATGCTGTAGAAAGTGCTGCAGAAGTTCGCGCAGCGTCAGCACCCGAGGACGCCCGCCTACAAGGGCCAGCATGATAATGGAAAAGGTGCTCTGCAGTGGGGTGTGTTTGTACAGATTGTTAAGCACCACCATGGGAACGGCATCCCGGCGGAGCTCAATAACGATGCGCATCCCCTCACGGTCGGACTCATCCCGAATATCAGCAATGCCGTCCAGCACTTTCGTCCGCACCAGCTGGGCAATCCGTTCAATGAGCGCTGCCTTGGCAACTTGGAAAGGCAGCTCTGTAATGACGATTGCCTCACGCCCGCTACGAAGGCTTTCAATGACGGCGCGCCCCCGCACGGTGATCTTCCCTCGTCCCGTCCGATAAGCCTCCCGCACCCCCTCATAGCCGTAGATAATGCCACCTGTAGGAAAATCTGGCGCCTTGATAAACTGCAGAAGCTCCTCGTCGCTCAGCTCCGGGTCTTCCAGAAGAGCCAAGAGGGCTTGAACAACCTCGGTGAGATTATGGGGCGGGATACTGGTTGCCATACCCACGGCGATACCGCTGGCACCATTGAGCAATAGCAGTGGCGCCACTGTCGGCAGTACCACAGGCTCACGCAAAGTCTCGTCAAAATTGGGACGGAAGTCCACCGTGTCTTGGTCAATATCCCGGAGAACTTCCAACGCCAGTGGAGCGAGCCGAGCCTCGGTATAGCGCATAGCCGCAGGGTTATCTCCGTCAATCGAGCCAAAATTCCCCTGGCCCTCTATCAGCAGATAGCGCATACTCCAGGGCTGCGCCATGCGCACCATCGCCTCATAGACCGGCGCATCGCCATGAGGATGGTATTTCCCTAAGACTTCCCCCACAATGCGGGCCGACTTCTTATACGGTCGATTTGGCAGCAGCCCCAGCTCGTACATAGCGTAGAGGATGCGGCGCTGCACGGGCTTGAGTCCATCACGGACATCAGGCAAGGCGCGGGAAACTATCACGGACATGGCATAGTCCAGATATGCATCCCGCACCTCGTCTTCGACAAGGACCGGAACTATGCGCTCTCGCTCCACAAGCTCCATTGCCAGAACGAACCATACACGGTAAAACGACGCGCAAAATTACAGGGACTTCTCTCCGCCCATGGCGTGGACGAAGTTACTCCGCAGCCTCTCACAGGCCGACCAGACCTCCTCGACAGTGATCGAACGAATACAGGCAAAGGCTTGCTCCCCCCTCCAGCGGCATTGGGCTGGTCGGGGAGAGTAGTAAAAGCAAGGGCTACAAGGGAGCTCCCGCCGTACAACAATGTGCGGCGCCTTCCACGGACGCACGTAGGTTGGGTTTGTATAAGCAAAGATTGCCACCGTCGGCAACTGCAAAGCTGCTGCAATATGCATCAGAGCAGAGTCGTTGCTGACAAAAAGCTGGCATCGGCGCATGATTGCCGCACTGACCATTAGCGAGGCCGTTCGCACGATAAGGCATCGCTCGGGGACAGGCACCAGCGATCGGATATACTCATTGAGCTCGTACTCAGCAGCCGAACCAAACAGGAGCACCCACCCATCCCACTGCTGGATGATGCGAGCAGCCAATTTGGCAAAGCGCTCCGGCGCCCAGCGACGCCGAATATGGTTTTTAAACACTGCCGATCCAGCATGCACCCCCACACAATAGGCTCCATCGGGAATTCCATGGTGCATAATCCACTGGGTTGCTCTCTGGTAGTCCTCCTGCCAGAAAAAGAGTTGCAGTGGAGGCAAATCCGGCGGAACGGGAACGCCAAGGAGCTGCACTAAACGCACGTTCTCCTCTACGTTATGCAAACGGTCATCCTCCCGCCGCGTGCGGTTCTTGAGCCAATTGAGCTGGCGAACGTTCTGATGATTATAGGTGTGACCCACTCGCAGCGGTGCGCCAGTCAAGTACAACAGCACGTTGTACTCCCAGCGATTGGATGGATACACGCTGATGGCGATATCGTAACGTCGCCGTCGGAGCGACCATACGAAGCGAATTGACTTCCACCACGGCTCATGGAGGAAATCCCAGAAGTAAACACGCCGGACATCGGGATGGCGTTCATACATCTCCCGGACTCCGGGGAACATAGCCACCAGATCCACAGTCGCCTCCGGAAAATGCTGCCGCAAAAGGCGGAGTGCCGGTGTGAACATGAGAGCGTCCCCGATTCCAGAGAGAGCAAACACGAGAATTTGCATCATCGTGCGTCCTTTGTCTCCCAGGTAAAGACGTACGAGCATGACGGGATTTATCACCGACGAGCGGTATCTGGCTCACGACACTGGCATCGGACATCCCGAACGTCCAGAGCGCCTTCGGGCAATTTGGGAAGAACTTCAACGCCGCTCACTCTGGAACCGTCTGCAGCATGCTTCTCCTCGCATGGCAACGGAGGAGGAAATTGCCTTGGTCCACTCGCCCGACTACATAAGCTTCATCCAACGCCATATCCCCCGGCACGGTATTGTGTGGCTTGACCCAGATACCGCTTTGTGCCCGAGCTCGTATAGCGTTGCCTGCCTTGCCGTCGGAGGTGTCCTGACCGCCATAGACGCTATCATGGAAGGACAGTGGCGGAACGCCTTCTGCGCCATCCGTCCCCCAGGCCACCATGCGGAACGAGATCGGGCAATGGGATTCTGTCTTTTCAATAACGCCGCCACTGCCGCCCGTTATGCGCAAGTGCGCTATGGGGTCACTCGTGTTCTTATCCTGGACTGGGACGTCCACCATGGAAACGGCACCCAGCACATCTTTGAAGAGGATCCGACTGTCTTCTACATCAGCCTTCATCAATACCCGCTCTATCCCGGCACAGGTCGGGCCGAGGAGCGCGGTCGCGGTGCCGGCGAAGGCTTTACGCTTAACATCCCCCTCCCACCGGGAAGTAGCGACGAAGCATATCGCAGTGCCTTCCACAAGATAGCCCCCGCCATATCGGCCTTCCAACCGGGGCTCATCGTACTCTCCGCCGGGTTTGACGCCCACCGCGACGATCCGTTAGCTTCACAGCAGTTGACGGCAGAGAGTTTCCGCTGGATGTGTCGGGAAACACTCCGATGGGCAGAACAATTTGCCCGTGGACGTCTTGTGGCTGTTTTAGAAGGTGGCTACGCCCTTTCTGCATTGGCAGAAAGTGTTGCTGTCTGCATTGAAGAAATGCTCGCCTGGGCTGCCCCAATCTCTCAGACTACGCCCTCTTCCTGATCAGCGCAAGGAGGTTCAATTTGCTCAACTGGCCCCAACGAGGCCATCTGGGGAAGGAGTGCTTCTACTGGCCCAGAAGCAGCAATGGCAAGATGCTCCAGACGGCAGAGTCTGTGTTGTACGGGCAACAAAGCCTCCGGACCCAAAGAACGCAGGCGAGCGAACAGGACACTGGGGAAATCGGCAGAAAAACCAGCCGCAAGGTATGGGGCATAGAAGCCCAATACTCCTTTCAGTGTCACCATCTGGCGGAGCAATCCTCCAGAAATCACCCGGACAACCCGCTGAACCTCCTCAAGCGGGAGCAGCTCATCCCGAAGGTGCTCTATCTCCTGGATGATGAGTGCGCAGGCATGTCCGACCCGAGCGGTATCGAAGGACCCCGAAATGAGGAGGAGGCCACCGGTACGAGTTGCTACCAGGGAAGCGCCCACGCCGTAAGTCAATCCCTCGTGTTCCCGTAAGCGTCGGTTCAATCGTGAGAGGAAGTAGCCACCCAACAGGGTTGTCACCAGATAGGCAGCAGCATAGTCTTGGTCCCCCAGCGAAGGAGCTGGCAAGGCCATAACGACAGTACTCTGGACAGCGTTTGGCTTTGCAATCAGGACAACCTTGCGTTCCCATTCCTGCGGGAATGGGGGTATGGTTGGCGCCTGAACAATTTCCGTGGGGAAGGCCGGACATAACCGGTGAAGCCATCTGTCTATCATTGCCTCAGAGAGGGCTCCACCAAACAAGAGGAGACGAGGAGCTGTCCGCTGCAGAATGCCATACCATCGGTGGCAATCCTGGGCAGTCAAACTCAGTAATGTCGGCAGGGTTCCCAACTCCGGATATCGGTATGGATGCTGTGGCGCTATTGCGGAGAGAAGGGCATATGAAGCTAATGACTCCGGCTCTTGGCACCACTCCAGCAAGGCTGCACGCTGGCGCTGTTGCTCGCGCCGGATCTCTTCCTCTGAAAGCTCTGCCTCCGCTACCATTTCCACCACCAGTTCCCGAACCTCTTCCACGACCGAAGAGAGGCAGGTACAGCTGAGCCAGCTGATCTCCTTCGTCACCCCAACATCCACTATCGCCCCATAACGCTCCAGTTGACGGTGGAATTGCTCAGCGCTCCGGTGTCGGCTTCCACGGAGAATCCCTCGCATCGTCAAGCGCGCCAACCCTGGCTGCGGTGCATGAGCACTCCCAACAGGGAAGAGCAAGCGCACAACGACCAGTGGAACCGTCGGGTCAGGCATCGTATACAACCGCCACCCAGCTGCTCCGCTTACTTCACGAAGCGGTGGGATGACAATTTCAGGAAAATCCTCACGGATAGGCGCCTTTTGTAACTCCATTGGCTTACCTTCGTCCCATCACCCCAAGCGGTCGGTTCAACAGAAGTTTATGGACGAACGATGCTCTACGGTAAGACTGTTCTCATCACAGGTGCCTCCAGTGGCATTGGGGCTGCATGTGCGGAACGCTTTGCTGAAGCCGGTGCACGGCTTCTTCTTCTGGCACGCCGTCGCCAACGACTCGAAGCCCTTTCCCATGAGCTCCACGTTCGTTTTGGGACAGAGAGTCGCCTCCTCATCTGCGATGTCCGCTCCCGTGCCGCTATTGAGCAAGCCCTGTGTGAATTACCCCCCGAGTGGCTCCGCATAGACATCCTTGTTAACAACGCCGGCTTAGCCCGAGGATTTGCTCCCCTCCACGAAGGAAATCCCGAAGACTGGGAAGAGATGATTGACACGAACCTGAAAGGGCTCCTGTTCGTGACGCGAGCTGTCCTACCCCACATGATCTCCTGCGGCGAAGGTATGGTGATCAACATCGCTTCTATCGCTGGGCGCGAAGTCTATCCTAACGGCAACGTTTATTGTGCCACCAAACACGCCGTCCGAGCCCTCTCTGAAGCACTCCGCATTGAGCTCAATGGCACCAATATTCGCGTCGTCAACATTGACCCCGGGCTTGTGGAGACGGAGTTCTCTCTGGTACGCTTCCGCGGCGATACCGAACGCGCTCGCAAAGTCTATGAAGGTCTGCAGCCCTTGACTCCTTACGACGTAGCCGATCTTGTCCTCTTCTGCGCTACACGCCCTCCCCATGTAGTCATTGCCGATGTGCTCATCCTCCCTACCGCCCAAGCGAACACCTGGCTCATTCACCGCAATCCTTCCCCTGCTACGCCTCCATCAGTCCCCGCTCCCGGAGACTGACATAGGCTTCTCCAGCAATGATGAGGTGGTCTAAAAGAGGAATGTCCACAACTTTGCCCGCTTGCACCAACTGCCGCGTCAACGCAATATCCTCGGCCGAGGGCTCCGTATTGCCTGAAGGATGGTTATGGAGCACGATAATGGCCGCCGCACTCTCGACAATAGCAAGGCGAAAGACCTCGCGCGGATGAACCAGACTTGCCGTGAGAGTCCCTTCGCTGACCACCACCTCACGGATAACCTGATGAGCAGCGTTCAGCAAAAGGACATGGAAGGACTCCTGGCGGGCTCCGCGCAAGCGCGGGATGTACATCCGGGCAACGTCACCGGGGGAGCGAATAACCTTGCGGGCTGAGAAGGGCTCTGCCTGCAAGCGGCGCGCCAGCTCAAAAGCCGCGGCTAGTACTATAGCTCGCACCATCCCCATACCTCGGACTGCCCGGAGCTCACTGACATCCCGGGAGGAAAGTTCCGTCAGGTTCCCAAAGCGGCGGAGCAACTCCCGGGCAACGTCTACCGCTGAAAACCCTTGCGTACCAGAGCCGATCAAGATAGCCAAGAGCTCCGCATCTGAAAGCACCGTCGCCCCGTACCGGAGAAGGCGCTCCCGTGGGCGCTCGTCTTCCCGCCACTCACGAATCGTGCGATAAGTCGGATGTTCTGCTACTCGGGCCTGAGAATCTCGCGAAGCCATTGCAGATATGGCTCTGCTGATGCCTCCAAGGGAAGTGCGATAATCTCAGGAACATCGTACGGATGAAGCTCGCTCACCCGCCGCTGCAATGCTTCCAAATGCTCCCGGTGTGTCTTCACAACGATGAGCGCCTCCTGTGCTTCATGGAGAGCATCCTTCCAACTGAAATACGAGTAAACGGTCGGCACAACATTACAACAGGCAGCTAGGTGCTCTGTGACCATAATGCGGGCAAGCTGCTGAGCATTTTCCAGAGACGGGGTTGTGATGAACACAACGCAGAAGTCCTGAGCCCGTTGCATAATTTCGCTCTACGCTACCCAACAACCAAGCTGCAATTTAGCGAAAATGGTAGAGCTGTTCGTGCTGTATCTCCACCTAGTGGCCGCCCTCTACGCTTTTACAAAACGGTGGCAGGAGGAAAGCGCCGCTGCAGGGCTCTTAGCCGCTACTCTGGTGGGGTTCCTCTTTTTATTGGTCTGGAGTCTCAGTGGGGCTTTTGTTCGTGCTTTAATTTCTGCCCCTATGGTAACCCCATGGCTCAGCCGGGATGGATTAGGATTGCTTCTGCCATTACCCCTGGAGATTGCCCTTTTCGTTTATCTCTTCGTACGTCAGAGACGCAAAGAGTTCTCCGATACTCCACGACAATGAACACCGACGACGTCTTCACCCCTAGCACAACTGCTAAAGCCCAGCTATGGAGCCTGAGCGCCTACAGCAAATACGGGAACGCATCGCACAGGTGCTTGACCCCGATCTCGGTGTACCGTTAGGAGAACTCGGTGCACTACACGATCTTCAATTCCAAGACGGACACTTAGCGCTCTACTTAGAGCTGATCCCACCACTACCATGGGTAGCCCAGCCACTCGAACGCGCTTGCCGAGAGGCTATTGCCGAACTTCTTGGGGACATTCCCTTTCACATTTACGTCCGTGAACGTCCCCTATCCCGCAGCACATCCCCATCTGTGCTGTCCGGGGTTCAACACCTCATCGCTGTAGCTTCTGGCAAAGGCGGTGTGGGGAAATCTACAATTGCAGCAAACATTGCCGTCACGCTGGCGCGGGCCGGAACCACCGTTGGTCTTTTGGATGCTGACATTTACGGTCCCAGCGCCCCCACCCTCTTCGGGCTTCAAGGAATGCCCTTGCACGCTCGCAAGGATGAACATGGACGGGTCATTGGCATTCCCCACGAGCGCTATGGAATCCGCATCGCCTCTATGGGCTTCGTCCTGCAGCGGGAACAAGCCGCTATCCTCCGCGGTCCCCTACTGGCAGGCTATTTCATGACTTTGGTTGAGCAAATGGACTGGGGAGAGCTGGACTTCCTTGTCTTTGATCTACCCCCAGGAACCGGTGATATCCAGTTGACTCTGGCACAGAAGGTACCGTTGAGTGGTGCCGTGTTGGTCACAACGCCACAGGAACTCTCCCTGGCAGACGTGCGGCGGAGCGTGACGATGTTCCGACGGGTTAATGTCCCGGTTCTGGGAATCGTGGAGAACATGAGTTACTTTACCTGCCCTCGCTGCGGGCACCGAGAAGCTATCTTCGGAGAAGGCGGCGGTCAGCGTCTGTCTGAAGAGCTTAACGTTCCTTTCCTCGGACAGCTACCGCTGGACCCACTCTTGCAGAGGTCCAGCGATGAGGGTATTCCCGTGGTGGAACACCCCGCTGGGACTCACCTCCGCCATCTCTTCGCCGAGATCGTCCATGCTCTGGTCCGAGAACTCCGGCGCCAGTACTACCGCGCCCAATCCCCTCGGCTGGAGATTTCCCTCTGAACTTTGAGGAACTGCTAATTTTGTGCCTTGTGTTTTCCATACAATTGTCCGTCCTCCCATGCGAGCTGTTGTCGAAATCGCTACTGCTCAATACGTGGTAGAGCCGGGGCAGGTTTTGGTAGTGCCCCATGTATCAGTTGAACCTGGAATCGTATTGGAGCTACGTCCCCTTGTCCTCATCGGAGATGGGCAGGAAGTTTCTATTGGCACCCCCTTCACTGCAGGTATTGTGCGTGCAGAAGTTCTGGAACATGGTAAAGGAGCCAAAGTAATCGTCTTCAAAAAGAAGCGCCGGAAAGGTTACAAGCGCTTCAGAGGGCATCGGCAGCTATACACACGTATCCGCATCACGGAAATAGATGCCGCTAACAGTTCCACAGTGTAAAGGCAATAGGTCATGGCACACAAAAAAGCCGGAGGCTCTACCCGCAACGGTCGGGACTCTAATCCGAAATACCTCGGGGTCAAACGGTTCGGTGGAGAGTTTGTCCGAGCCGGTAATATCTTAGTCCGCCAGCGAGGCACTCGCTTCTATCCCGGGCGCAATGTCGGGATGGGACGGGACTTCACACTCTATGCCCTCGTTGACGGACGCGTAGTCTTTGAACGCAAAGATCGGCAACATTTGAAAGTCTCTGTCTATCCCGCTGCATCAGCTGTTGGAGCGAACGGAGCCGAGGAGACACAATGAAGCTCACTATTATCGGCGCTGGAAATGTAGGTGCCACCACCGCTCATATTGCTGCTCTCACCGGCGTTGCCCGCCAGATCGTTTTGGTGGATATCGTAGAAGGCATTCCCCAAGGTAAAGCATTGGACATTTACGAATCACTCCCCATTATGGGGCGTGATTGCCGCGTCATTGGGACCAATGCTTACGCAGAGACGGCAAATTCCGACATCGTTGTCATCACCGCTGGGGTCCCCCGCAAACCCGGGATGAGCCGTGACGATCTTCTCACAACCAACGCCGGGATTGTTAAAACATGCGCTGAGCAATCCTTCGCTCACTCCCCCAATGCCTTTTACATTGTGGTGTCTAATCCGCTCGATGTCATGACCTACCTAACCCTGAAGGTCACAGGGCTACCTCGCACTCGTGTGGTAGGCATGGCGGGGATACTGGACACAGCGCGTTTCCGCACGTTTATTGCCACGGAATTAGGTGTTTCCGTGGAAGACGTCTCCGCCTTCGTCTTGGGAGGACACGGAGATAGTATGGTGCCACTGGTACGGTATACCACTGTTGCAGGAGTTCCGATTACTCAATTCCTCTCCCCTGAGCGCATTGAGGCCCTTATTCAGCGGACACGAGATGGAGGAGCGGAGATTGTAGCGTATCTGAAGACAGGAAGTGCCTACTATGCTCCCGCTGCTGCCGTCGTGCAGATGATCGACGCTGTCGTTTATGACCGGAAACGGATTCTTCCCTGTGCTGTCGCCTTAGAGGGCGAGTATGGGCTATCCAATGTCGTCTGTGGCGTTCCCGTCAAGCTAGGACGGGCAGGGGTAGAGGAAATCCTGGAGCTGGAACTGTCTGAGGAAGAACGTAATGCCCTACATCGCTCTGCTGCAGACGTCCGACGCACGATTGAACGTCTGGAAGAGCTCTTGCATCAGAAAACAGCAGCGTAATGGAGTGATTACACTTGCGCAGAAGCCTTATGAAGCCAGAGCACGTATTTTTGCGCTCGGTGTAGAAGTCTTGTAAGCCCGAACAAGGAGCGTCCTATGCGGAATCTCTTCAATACAGTCGTGATCCTGCTTGCCCTTCTGATCTCCAGCCTCTTTTACTTCTTCGTGATGGGAAACCCCGCCAACTTCAAAGATGGCGAGCGCCGTCAGGAGCCTATTCCTGGCAATGTACTTGGCACTGTTTACACGGGCGGGCCACTGGTTGCTGTGCTTATAGCTCTCTCGCTTATTTCTATCACATTCGTCTTTGAGCGCTTTTTCTCCATCCGCAAAGCTCGGGGAACGCATCCGCCGGAGGAGTTTCTGCGGAAATTCCAGAATCTGTTAGAGGAAGGCAAACTGGACGAGGCCATCGCCCTCTGTGATACTCAAGGAGGTAGTCTGGGAAATGTACTTCGCGCCGGACTGCAACGATATAAGCAATTGGAAAACGATCCCTCGCTGGATTCCGAGCGCAAATTAGCCGAAGTCCAGCGTGCAATTGACGAAGCGATGAATTTAGAAACCCCACTGCTGGAGAAGAATTTAGTCATCCTGTCCACCGTCGCTTCTATTTCCACCCTGGTAGGGCTTCTAGGAACCACAATCGGGATGATCCGTGCGTTCTGGGCACTGGGGCTAACGGGTGCGGTTTCCGCCCAGCAGCTCTCCATTGGAATCGCTGAAGCTCTCTATAACACTGCTGGAGGACTGGCAGCGGCGATTATCTCTATTGTTTCCTACAACTTCTTCACCACGAAGGTGGATAACTTCGTGTACACTTTGGATGAGGCAACTCTGAGCATGATGGAAATCCTAAGTACACGCGTCAAACGGTAAACCACCCTGCCCCATGCCCAAGCTCAAGAAACGCCGGCTCGGCTTCGTTTTGGACATGACCCCGCTGGTGGATATTACCTTCTTGCTGCTAACCTTCTTCATGTTGACGGCAAAGTTCAAATCCGAAGCCGAAACCCAGCAGCGTTTTACTATCGTCCGACCCCAAGCAACAGCCGATACTTCGCGGCTGCCCGACAAGGATTTGGCTATCATCAAGATTGGGATTGACACCCTCACGGGTGACACGGCGTACTACTACGAGATGACCAACGAGACTGACTGGTTCCAGGTCATTGGGGGTCTGGAGCAATATCAGCAGATAGGACAAGGACAACGTATCCGGCAAATACGGGCAGGACTCCAAGAGCTGGACGAGCTCATCCGACGCACACGTATCGTGCGTCCCACTACCCGCTTTGCCATTGATGCCGATCGCCGGGTACGCTACAAATGGGTTGAAGAGCTCATGGAGGTGCTCCGGCAGAACCGAGCGACGGTCTTTAACTTTGTAACTGATCGTCGCCCACCGGAAAATCCACCAATGTAGCAGACAAGCACTCATGAGCGCCTAAGTATCCAGAACAGACACAGTGCGATTCTATGGGCGTAGCAGACTTTAGCGGAGAAGCGAAGCGAGAGCGACGTGGCAGTACGCGACGGCGCAAGAAGATGCGCCGCCTCCGCTATCGCTTGGATATGACCCCGTTGGTGGATATCGCCTTCCTGCTTTTGACCTTTTTCATGCTTACCACCACCCTAATTACCCCGCAGGTAATGGAGATGACAATCCCGCCAGAACGCACACAGGTAGAGGTCCGGCAGTCGGATCTGCTTACGCTACAGATTCGTTCCGATGGAAAGGTGTTCTACAACTTGGGGACTGACGCTCCCCAACCAATCACTCTGAAAGACTTAGAGTCTTTAGCAGTCCGAGAAAACGTGCGCCTGAAAAACCGTCTAATCACAGTATTGAAAGCTTCACCCAACGTGGCTTACGGCACCGTCATCACAGTCCTGGATGTACTCAACCGTGCGGAAGTACAAATCGCTGAACAGCTTGCCCGAGAAGGACTGCGCCGGGAACGGCGTTTTGCTATTGCCCCAATGACACCGGAGGAAGAACAAGCCCTTGCACAACTATGACGACCCATGCCGATATAGCAATACCCTCACAGCCGAGGTGGAGTATCCGTCTCTGGAGCCAGGAATTCCTGCGCTGGATTCAGCGCAATACTATCCGAGGTTTCTTGGCAGCCATAGGCTTACTTTTCCTGCTGCTGTTGCTCTACCTTGCTCTCCAGATTATCCTTCCGACCCAGACTCAAGCCGTGCGCACAGCGCCTATTGTCCGCATCCGCTTGTCGGAACTACCACCCCCACCATCACTGCAGGAGGTTGTGCCTCCGCCTACCCAAATGGCTCCTATAGAGCAACCCACAGTCCGAGTCGGAATCCCCATCCCCGTACCCGACGTTTTGGTTCCCCCGGAAGCCCAGAGCTTTGCTACACTAGAGGAACTGAAACGTTCCCCTACCGAAGGAGTCGGCGGCAGTGGGAGCGGAGGTGGGAATATCCAAGTAATCCCTGAGAACACCCAAGTAGAAGTCCCGCAAGAGCCAGACCCCTATGAATTCGTCGCCGTCGAGCGCGAACCCTCCCTGGACATGAACGAACTACGACGTCGGCTGGAGTACCCGGAGTTAGCACGCCGGGCTGGTATCCAGGGGAAGGTCTATGTCCGCGTGCTCGTCGGCACTGATGGGAAACCCAAACGGTACATCGTTGAGCACTCTGACAACGAACTGCTTACGGAAGCAGCGGTTAAAGCCGTCATGAGTATGACCTTTACGCCGGCCATCCAGAACGGACAGCCCATTGCTGTCTGGGTCAGTATCCCCATAGACTTCCGCCTCCGATAAACTAAGGTAGCGCCTATGAGGTATCCACACGATGCCCATTCCTTTGTTGAGTCGTGCTTCTGTCATCTGTGTCAATCCCCAGTAACTTTCCAGTGATTGCCCGTTCATTCCTCTCGGAGTCACGTTCTCCATGGTGGTGGCACGTAATCAACTACATAGCTCGCTCTCTTGTAACCCTCAGCGGACTGTTCCTCCTCTTTGCCCCACTACCGCTTAAACCGGGGACAGCTGTCTTCGTCCGCACTTTGGGCCTTGTCATGGTACTTTTCGGTCTATACCGGGTTGCGTGGTATCACTGGCGTCTTCGGCAGCAGCATCATGAGGAAGAGTGAAGTAGTGGGCGCTCTATGGTTTCTGCTCTTTCTGAGCTCGTGCACTCCGCAGCGGACTCCTAAGACCGACGAGGCCGAGAGCCTCACCCGCGGACGTGTCGAGCTTTTTTGCGACGAAGCAATTGCTCCCCTCCTGGCATCTCCTTTGAAGCACTTTGACACGCTCTATCCTGAAGCTCAGCTTCAACTAACGGTTACCTCTGCCCGCGAAGCCATGCGTCAGCTCTTGGCGCGCAATGCTCGGATCATTGTTATCGCCCGGGACTATTTGCCTGATGAAGATTCTCTCATGCGTGCCTACGGTGTTGCCGCTCACCCGCGGGTCAAGTTAGCAGAAGATGCCCTCGTCTTCTTCGCCCATCCGAGTGTTCCCCTGGATACCCTCAATGTTTCCCAACTCCACGCCATCCTCCGTGGGGCTCGGAGCTTCCGGGATTTCTTCCCTTCCCTACCGCGCGAACCAGAGCTTGTCTGCCCCGGAACGGCCTCTTCTGTCTACGCCAACTTAGTTCAGCAAGTTCTCTCCGGAACCTTCCCTAAGCGCCGGATGCACATAGTTGCAACTTCGGACTCTGTGCTGGCCATTGTGGCGTCAACCCCCTGGAGCATTGGCATTGGATACCTCTCCCACGTTGCCCATTCCAGGCAGGTCCGTCCGATATCCCTGGGCTACGTTGATAGCGCCGGTCATTATGTCTCCCCCAAACCCGTGCACCAGTCGTATATCGTTTTACGCAAGTATCCGTACGTTGTGCCTCTCTATGCCTATTTACGGGATGACCTGCGGAACTTGCCATGGGTAGTGGCAACGTTTTTGGGAACGGACACCGAAGTACAGCGCCACTTTTTGCAGAGCGGCATCGTCCCTGCCTTTGCTCGTATTCGGTTAATCCCGGAAGAGTAGGCACCAATGAAGCGATTTGCAGCGATACTGTTATGTAGTAGCGTGGCAATAGCGCAATTGGACCAGGCACAGTTACTGTTCCGCCAGGGACGGCTTGAGGAAGCCTTGGCAGTGCTGCAGCCCTTGATTGCCCGCTCCGAAGAGGCGGCTATCCTACTGGCCGGCGATATCTGGATGGAACTGGAACGTCCTGATTCCGCACTTGCTCTCTACCGCCGAATTCCCAAAGCTGAAGCAAAGCCCGCCGTCATCTCTCGCATCGGTCTGGCACTCTCGGCTACTGGATACCATACGGAGGCCATTTTGACTCTGCGCAAAGCTTGGGAAAAGTACCCTCAGAACGTGGATATCGCCCTGGCACTCTGCCAGGCTTTACTTCAGGCAGACTCGCTCCAGCAGGCAGAGTACGTTGCCCTGAGAGCACGGGACTTCGCCGGCCCCGATGCTCGGGTCTATACTATGTTGGGCGATCTATACTACCGCCAACGCGTCTACGAACTGGCACGGCAGAATTACGAACAGGCTCTCCGCTTGGATTCCCTCCACACCCATGCCCGCATCCGCCTAGCTGAGGTATACTTCCGATTAGCACAACGTGAGTCGGACCGAGAACTTGCTAACCAGTACTATCGGCGCTCGCTCCAACAGTGGGACGCCGTTACCCGACTGGATTCCACCAATGCTCGTGCCTTCTACGAAAAGGGACGACTCTTTTTCTTCGCCCGCCGCTATGATGATGCCGTCACCGCTCTGCGCCGCTATATAGAGCTTCGCCCCGGGGGTAGCTTAGGGCGTTGGTACTTAGCACAAGCTCTCGTTGAAGCCCGCCGCTGCGAAGAAGCTCTGCCCCACTTGGAACGAGTTGCCCAAGAGCTGGATACAGCTCGCCCGCGAGCCCTGCTACTGCACTCCCGCTGCCTCTTTGAGCTGAGCCGCTATGCCGAAGCTATGCGTGCCTATGAAGCTCTCCTTGCCGACTCCACAATCCCTACCGACGCTGCCGATTGGGAGCGGGCCGGAGTTTCTGCTCTGTTCACAGGGGATACGGCTATGGCAATCCAGTACTTCCGACAGTCGCTCCTCCGCGACCCACGACGGTGCGCTTTGAGCTTCCGGCTCGGTGCGCTCCTCTATGGACAACAGCGCTACAGTGAAGCTATAGCGGTCTTCCGCCAACGTCTCCAGACATGTTCCGACACACTGGATCCACGGGTCCACGCTTTTATTGCTACTGCTTTCCTGGCTGCCAATCAACCTGACTCTGCCCTTCCAGCCCTGGAGGCAAGTCTTCGCTTGGACTCTGCCAATCTCTTCACCTATCGCCTTATGGTCGCTGCCCTCATGGCACTGCGCCGCTATTCAGAGGCAGAATCAATTGCTTGGTCTGCCCTCCGCCAAGCTCAGCAATCCAACGACCGACAAAGCACTGACGATATCGTCGCTTCACTCTGTGCCCCGCTGCTGGAAGCAAAGGACTACTCCCGCCTACAACGAATCGCCCGGGAAGCAACACGGCTTGCTCCCCCTTCAGCCAAGGCATGGCTCTTCCTCGGTCTTGCCTATCACGGACTCAACGATCTGCAGAACGCCTGCCGAGCCTACCGGGAAGCCCTCCGCCGTAGTCCTGCAGAGATCACTGCCCAACAAAACCTTAAGCTTCTCAACTGCCCCTAACCTGCCACCCTCCTATAGCAACTTGCCACCACGTCTTGGGAATCCTACGGCAAAGGATTCCCTATCTGACCCCTTCCTCATCAGGCTGCTCTCCCTGACTCACCTGCTCGGTAGACCACCTAAGGGACGCGCATACTGCATCCCATCTTACGAAAACGCAAGCAGCAATGCAACCCAAAAGGACCCCCCTTCCCCCAATGCCCAATAGTGCACCGTTTCGGTACCGCTAGACGTCTTTTTACACACTGAACAAGCAAAGCCCGACCTATGGAACCGGTGGCTCATAAGGAACTGCAGTATCTGAAAGGAGTTGGTCCCCGGCGTGCTGCAGCTTTAGCCCAAAGTGGTATCCAGACGGTATACGATCTTGCCTTCTTCCTCCCACGAGCATACATTGACCGAACTACCACGACAACGCTCCGTGCTCTGGCACTGACATTGCAGAAGCAGGAACATCTCTTTCAGCAGCCCTTTCCATTAGCCGAAGAGCGGCTTCTTCTTAACGAGGTCACCTTACTCATCCGCGTTGAAAGCCTGCGAGAGCATACCTACGGGAATAATCGCCAGATGCTCATCGCCACTATCAGCGACGATAGCCGCGCAAGCGGGGCAATCATCTTCTGGAACCGGCTGGATTACTACCGACGATTCCTCCAAGTGGGGCAGCTCTACATCCTGGCAGGGCGCCCAACATTAGACCGCCGAGGAGTTGTCACCTTCCACCACCCAGAGCTGGAGCCAGTGGACCCAGACGATGAGGAACTCTACCGCATCGGACGCATTGTCCCGAAATACCGGCTTACGCAGGCCATGCGTCAGGCAGGGCTCACACAATCACGGCTGCGAGCACTAACGGCAACAGCCCTACAACAACTGCTCCCCACTCTGGAAGACCCCCTGCCGGAAGAGGTTCGACATGCCCACGACCTACTCCCCCTGACAGAAGCCCTTCAGCAACTCCACTTCCCCACCTCTACCGAACAGCTACAACGAGCCCGCCACCGCATGAAGTTTGAGGAGATGTTCCTCTTCCAGCTTCTACTGGCGCTCCGCCGGCGGGATGTCCGCCAAGAGAAGGGACTCCGCTTCAACCCCCGAAGCGCCCATGCCCGTTGGCTCCTTCAACGCCTTCCTTTTGAGCTAACCCGTGCTCAAAAGCGGGTCCTCTGGGAGATAGCCGCCGACTTGAGCAGCGGTCACCCCATGAACCGGCTCCTCCAGGGCGATGTAGGCTCCGGAAAGACTATCGTCGCTCTCCTGACGATGCTGGTTGCCGTTGACAACGGTTACCAAGCTATCCTCATGGCTCCGACGGAAATCTTAGCCGAGCAGCACTATCATACCCTCCGCCGCCTATTGGAAGGCTCCGAACTGAACGTCGTACAGCTTGTAGGGGGACAGAACACCCGTTTCCGACAGGAAGTGTTGGAACAAATTGCAACCGGCAAAGCCCATATCATTGTGGGGACCCACGCCCTTTTTGAAAGCCCTATCGCTTACTGCCATGCTGGACTTATTGTCATCGATGAGCAACATCGCTTCGGCGTCTTGCAACGTGCCCGTCTGCGAGAACTTAGCCGCGCCTCTCTGGGAACCGATGGAGTAGTCCCCCATGTGCTGGTAATGTCCGCAACCCCAATTCCCCGAACTCTGTCGATGACGCTCTACGGAGACTTAGATGTCTCCATCTTAGACGAGTTGCCACCGGGACGCAAACCAGTGCTGACCAAAGTTGTCTTTGAGAGCCAACTTCCCCAAGTTTACGAATTCCTCCGCTCCCAGCTCCGTGCCGGACGCCAAGCGTACATTGTCTACCCTTTGATCGAACCTTCAGAAAAGCTCCAACTCAAAGCAGCAACGGAGCACTTTGAGCAGCTCCAACAACAAATCTTCCCCGAATTCCGCTGTGGACTGCTCCACGGGCAGCTCTTCTGGTATGAGAAGGAAGAGGTCATGCGGGCGTTTGCCCGTGGGGAATATCACATCTTGGTGGCAACCACCGTCATAGAAGTCGGTATTGACGTTCCCAATGCCACGGTTATGCTCATCCACAATGCTGAACGCTTCGGCTTAGCCCAGTTACACCAACTCCGGGGACGTGTCGGGCGGGGCTCCGAGCAGTCGTACTGCTTCCTGGCAACCTGCGACCACTTTCGCTATCACTGGTATCGCGCCGAAGAAGAACCCCGAGAACGCCTTGCCGCCATCGTCCGTCTCCGCACTTTGGAGCAAACAAACGATGGCTTCCGCATCGCTGAGGTAGACCTGCGCCTCCGTGGCCCAGGGGATATTCTGGGAACTCGTCAATCCGGAATGCCTGAGTTCCGGTATACGGATTTGGCCACCGACGGTCCAATCATCACCCGCGCTCGGCAGGCAGCCTTTGAATTAGTCCGCCAAGACCCATCACTTTGCCGCACGGAACACGCAAGGCTCCGCCGTGCCCTGATGCAGCGGTATAGCGACGTGGCCCATTGGTTAGACGTTGCTTAATCCCCCTTCTGTCCCGAATCCCCAACACCTACTCTTCCAGAATCTCCTTCTCCTTCCGCTCCAGGATTCGCTCAATCTCCTCGGTGAACTTATCGGTGATCTTCTGCAGCTCCTGTTCCCCACGGCGGCGTTCGTCTTCAGAGAGGTGTTCTTCCTTTTCTACACGGCGAAGCTCCTCCATGGACTCCCGCCGAATGTTGCGAAGCGCCACACGAGCCTCCTCGGCATACCGCTTGCAGACTCTAACCAATTCGCGCCGCCGTTCTTCGCTCAACGGTGGCAAGACGATACGGATGACCGACCCATCGTTTGTTGGAGTCACACCCAAATCCGATTGGAGGATTGCCTTCTCAATAGCACCCAGTAGCGAGCGGTCCCAAGGCTGGATAACCAGCATCCGGGGTTCAGGAACCGTGATTGTCCCTACCTGCGTCAGGGGGGTTGGCACACCGTAGTAGTCTACGCGAACATGCTCAACGAGCGCAGGAGTTGCTCTCCCCGTCCGCAAACGGGCCAACTGATGCTGGAAATGCTCCACCGTTTTGCTCATGCGTTCGCGCGCATGTGCTAAAACATCCGCTATCGGCATAGCAGCTTTCGGCTGGCTATTCTACTGCTCCTCGTGATGCACAATTGTCGCTACAGGTTGTCCTAATAAGAGGCGAAGCAGATTTCCACGTCGGTTGATGTTAAACACCAGAATAGGCAGATGGTTTTCCTGGCACAGAGTAATAGCCGTCAAATCCATGACACGGAGCCCTTTTTCGAGCACCTCCCGCGAGCTGATCCGTTCGTATCGACGTGCTGTAGCAACCTTTTCCGGATCAGCATCGTAGACGCCATCAACCCGAGTCCCTTTCAAGATGACCTCTGCTCCAATTTCAATGGCTCGGAGGGCCGCTGCCGTATCCGTTGTAAAGTAGGGATTTCCCGTACCTGCCACGAAGATCACGATACGCCCTTTCTCCAGGTGACGAATCGCCCGACGACGGATAAAGGGTTCTGCAATTTGTGCCATCGCAATGGCTGTTTGGACACGGGTGGGCACTCCGCGGGCTTCAATAGCGTTCTGCAACGCTAATCCATTGATCACCGTTGCCAGCATACCCATATAGTCGCCCACCACCTTCTCCAGCCCATGCGCTGCCGCCTGAAGTCCGCGAAAGATATTACCCCCCCCAATCACGATCCCTATCTGAACGCCCAGGCGATGGGCTTGGACAATCTCGTCCGCTAAGGTTTCCAGCGCATTGGGATCAATCCCAAAGCGCTGCTCCCCCATCAAGGCTTCGCCGGAAAGCTTCAATACGACGCGACGATAACAGGGACGGTTAGCTTCCTCCATGTTCCGTTTCCCCGAGGAAGTAGCGCCAGAAGCGACGAACTTCTATGGGGTGCCCTGTCTGACGGCTGGCTTCCGCGAGCACATCGGCAACCGTACGACTCGGCTCCCGAATATATGCCTGCTCTAAGAGGCAGCGCTCCTGAAAGAATTTCTCCGCCCGTCCCTGTGCGATCCGCTCCGCTACGGCAGGGGGCTTGCCCTCGCTGAGAGCCTGCTGACGGTGCAGCTCTACCTCACGGGCATAGACTTCCTGGGGAACCTGCTGCCGGCTGACATACTCTGGTTGCATCGCCGCCACCTGCATTGCCAAATCCCGGAGTAGGGGGCGGATATCCTGTGGAGGCCGTGCCAGGGAAATCTCCACAACAGCGGCTAACCGACTGCCAGCGTGGACATAGGAGGTAAAGAAACCATCAGTCGTCAACACCTGATATCGCCGCAGCTGCAGCTTCTCCCCAATCTTGGCAACCATCTCATCGTACAAATTCCCCAACGTCTTGCCCCCAATATCGGTGTGCCACAGCTCCTCTTCGGCAGAGATATCCTTGTGCATCAGCACTTGCAAAATGGCGTGCGCAAAGTCCAAGAACTCTTGATTTCGCGCTACGAAATCCGTCTCGCAGTTTAGCTCTAACAGCACCGCCCTGGTTCCCTCTTCATTCGTTGCCGCCAATACAACCCCTTCACGGGCAACCCGATCGGCTCGCTTTGCAGCCAAGATAGCACCCCGTTGGCGTAGATACTCAATGGCTGCCTGCAGATCTCCCTGAGCTGCCTCCAAGGCATTCTTGCAATCTGTAAAGCCGGCACCTGTTTTCTCACGCAACTCTTTGATCAGCTGTGGCGTAATGGTCCCCATTAGTCCATCCCCTCACACTGTCGAACTATCACCAGAAGCAGATTCTGGGGCAGCGTGTTCATCCAGACGCCGGTGTGGCTCGCTCCCCTCGCCCGAAGCAGGGCTCCCTGCCTCAGATTCCTCCATAAGGCTCTCAATGTCCTTGCCTCGCTGCCGTGCTACATGGCGTCCTTCAATAACCGCATCAGCGATAGTGCGCGTCAGAAGATCAATCGTCGCCACAGAGTCGTCGTTAGCAGGAATTGGGTAATCAACCCATTCCGGATCCGCATTGGTATCCACAATTGCGACGCTAGGGATACCCAAGATGCGAGCCTCTTTGACGGCAATATGCTCCCGCACCACATCCACTACATAGAGCATACCCGGCAAGCGATTCATCCGCTCAATGCCTCCGAACAGAAGGCGCAGTTTATCTCGTTCACGCAGCAATTGAAGCCGTTCCTTCTTTGTAAACTGCTCCAAGGTTCCATCGCTTTCCCACTTGTCAATAACGCTTAAGCGACGGATACTCTGCTGAATGGTCGTGAAGTTCGTCAATGTGCCGCCCAACCAACGCTCTATAACATAGGGCATCCCACACCGCTCTGCTTCCCGGCGGACGATTTCTTTTGCCTGAGGTTTTGTTCCAACAAACAGTACAAGCTTCCCTTGAGCTGCAACCTCTACAACAGCATCACGGGCAACCTCCAGAAATACCTGCGTCTTGCGCACATCAATGATATGGATGCCATTGCGCTCTCCGAAGATGAAAAACCGCATCTTCGGATTCCAGCGCCGCGTTAGGTGCCCGAAGTGAGCACCCGCCTGTATAAGCTGCTCTACTGTCACCAGTGCCATCCTCCACTATGTCTGTAGGACCGACTGCACTGTTAGCGTTTGGAGAACTGGAAGCGCTTACGCGCCTTTTTCTGACCATATTTTTTCCGCTCCACCATCCGGGGATCGCGTGTCAGGAGTCCCGCCGGGCGAAGAATTTTCCGGAATTCCTCATCCACCTGTAACAGCGCCCGGGCGATCCCAAGCCGGATTGCCCCCGCCTGCCCGCTGATACCCCCACCGCTAACATTTGCCCGAATGTCAAAACGACCAACTGTATTGGTCAGCTCCAGTGGTAGCAAGATATCCTTCCGGTGCGCCTCAAGAGGAAAGTAGTCCTCCAGCGCACGACCATTGACCGTAATAGTGCCCACTCCAGGAGTCAACACCACTCGAGCTACAGCCGTCTTCCGACGCCCCGTTGCCAAGATAACACGCACCATCGCTACTCTTCCCTTTGACCGGATTAGTCACACGGATACGGTGGCTCGTATAGCTGCGGCTGTTGGGCTTGATGGGGATGCTCGGGACCAGCGTAGACTTTCAATTTCCGGATTAGACGCCGTCCCAATCGCCCCTTCGGGAGCATTCCCCAGACAGCACGCTCTATGACAGCCTCAGGCTTCCGTCGCAGGAGCTCCTGGAACCTCTCAAACCGAGCTCCTCCCGGATAGCCCGTGTAGTGGAAGTACTCCTTTTTCGTCCACCGCTTTCCCTCAACCCGAACCTGAGAAGCATTGACAACGATGACAAAGTCTCCGCAATCTACGTGGGGAGTGAAGTAGGGTTTGTGCTTACCGCGGAGCAACTTTGCCACCTGCGATGCCAAACGCCCCAATGTCTTCCCCGCGGCATCCACAACCCACCAGCGGCGCTCAACCTCTTCCTTCCGCACCGACCTTGTTATGCGCGCCGATGGCTCAAACGGCATAAATCCATCTCCCATCAGAGCAACATGCCACCAACAAAGCATGCAAAAATACTAACTCCTTTGCCTTCCCGGCACGCAAACAAAAAGCCGCTACACGCCACAATCGCGCGTAGCGGCACAACTCCTGCCCCATCCAATCCGAATTAGTCCACCACCTTCTTCTGGGTCCGGATATGCACGCGCGGCACAAATCCCCCTGCAGGAGGTTCCCAACCACTTACCGGTAATGCATACGGGACATTCGGAGTCTTCTGATACGAGATCTCCAGCTCCACATAACGGTCAGGAGCAGTCCCCCGCAGGATATTACCCTGAGCATCTGCCTTGACAAATACCTTCGCCCAATTCCCCTCCTGGGTCCGAAGGACAATGATAAAGCCGCGACGTTGATTGTTAAAGTTCACCAGTGCCTCAGCTAGTGCCGCTCCTCCGAAAGCCTCCGTTTCAAAAATCTGGTTAAGGCTATCCACCTGGAGATAGTGTTGCTGCTTCAGGCGCAATGTATCAATCAATGTCCGCCGAGGATTTGCGATGGTGTACGAGCTCATTCCCGGAGAGCCGATGTCCCAGCTCCCTCCCCGCGTATCCAAGCACAAATCCCACTCATTCCCCTGGCTAACCGTAAGTGTGCGCGGTCTTCCATCAGGTCCTTCCAGGTCCAATCCACTGGGCAATTGGGAGGCAGTCTCGTAGAGCCGGATGGGACTCCCATCGGGCAAGGTAGTATAGCGCGTCGCCGGCGCCCAACGGACAACGGCAGCCGTTCGGCTCTCGGAGGTATCCCGAGTTGTGTCACGCCAGACGGCGTACAGCTCAAAGCGGTATACAACCCCCGACCGCAAGCCGACAATATCCACCGGCGTCTGAGTCCCCAGACGGATTATACCGACCAGACGCCCTGCCGCATCGTCATAGACTCGGAGGCGATAAAAACCAAAGTTCGCATTGCTCTCCGAAGGGGACGGTGTCCACTTCAGGCGCACCGTTGAGTCATTCACTGAAAGTGCCTGCAAATTACTCGGCGGCTGAGGTGGTGAGGTCGGTGATGGCTCCTCCGGTGTTGTTGTCTCTTCACAGGAGGCCAATAACAACACTGCCAGAACAGCTCCAGCCATGAGCCAGCTTCTCCGCACATCCATGGGAATCCTTGATGACACTTGTGAGACAAACCCTTATCAGTATCGCTGCATCGATACCCCTGAGCCGTTCTCTCGTCGCCCCGGCAAGGCGGAAGGAATCGCCTTCTCCGGTTGGTATGAAATGGCTAACTCCACATACCGTTGCGGCGCTGTTCCTTGGACCAAACGTCCATCGGGACCAGGTTTAATGAGAACTTTCGCCCATGTCGTGTCCACGCGCATGAGGAAGAAGGCTATTCCCTTGTTAGAGGGCAACTGCTCAGGAACATCCAACATAAGTGGACCCAGATCTCCAGCTGCTGAATCTAAAGGCGAGCTTACCCACACTTCATCCAAAGCCGCAACATCCGTGACAACCCGATTCCCCACCAGCGTTTGTTTCCGTTGTCCCCCATATACCTGGCTGGCGATGGGAGAGCCGATACGTGCTTGACCGTCGACAATCTCAAAGCAGATATCCCACTGTGCGGCGAAAGCCCGGGTCAGAACCGCTGGCATTCCTCCCATGTTTAGGTTGAGCCCGTTGGGATACTCCGGTGGGGCATCCTGCTCATAGAGGCGAATTGGCTGCCCTGCAATCTCGGTGTATTGGACTGCTGGCGAGAACAGCAGAGTTCGCGGCGCTGTGCTTAGAGTGTTATCCCGAAAACGCACCCAGATATCTAAGCCGTAGAGGGTACCCCGTCGCAATCCACCCAGCAGCAGAATGTATTCGGGCTGCCGCTCCGTGACGGAAATTCGCCGAACAACCCGCTGCGTTGCCATCTCTACCAGCACTAAGTAGTATTCCTTGAAAGCCGGCAATTGCTCAGAGGGGGAAGGTTTCCAGCGAACTTTTACCGTGCTCTCATTGACGATGGCAACCGCCGCCTCTGGCACCGGCGATGCTGATACAGTGTTGGTAGGGCTCAACGCCGGGTTCTCCTCCACACAGCCCATCAACAATACTGCTATTGGCACGCCCACAAGTTTTAGCTTCCGCACCATGAGCCATAGCTCTGCAGTGTGAGACAATGCACGAACGCAAATATACACCAAAGTGCTCCTACGAAAATGAGGCTACGGCTGCATACCCGCACATCCGGTCAGGCTTCCGAAGCTGAAGCGTAATTTTGAGCCTGCACGAAAGCTAGGTCAAAGGGAAAGGTGTTGCACGATGGTTATTGGTGTTCCTCGTGAAATCAAGCCCGGCGAGAATCGCGTGGCTTTGACTCCGTCAGGTGTAGAAATCCTCCACCTCCATGGTCACACAGTGCTTGTAGAAACAGGTGCCGGTAGTGGGAGCGGGTTCTCCGACGAAGAGTATCAAGCTGCTGGAGCAATCATTGTGGAAACGGCGCAGGCTATCTACGCTCAGGCAGATATGATCGTCAAAGTCAAAGAGCCCTTGCCCAATGAATACGAGCTCATCCGCCCTGGACAGCTTGTTTTTACTTATTTCCACTTCGCTGCCTCAGAGGAGCTTACTAACACCATCCGCCGGAGTCGTTGCGTAGCGATCGCCTACGAGACTGTGCAACGCGAGGATGGCTCTCTCCCCCTGTTGATTCCCATGAGTGAGGTCGCCGGCCGAATGGCGCCGCAAGAGGGAGCAAAATACCTAGAGCGCACGATGGGTGGGAGGGGCATCCTACTGGGTGGAGTTCCGGGAACGGAGCCGGCAACGGTCGTCATCTTGGGTGGTGGAGTTGTTGGCACGAACGCTGCCAAAATCGCTGCCGGGCTTGGGGCACGGGTGGTGATTCTGGATACAAACCTTTACCGACTTCGTTACTTGGACGACGTCATGCCTCGCAACGTGATTACTATGGTCTCCACACCAGCAAACATCCGCCGCATCCTCCGTGACGCTGACTTAGTCATCGGCGCTGTGCTGATTCCAGGAGCGAAAGCCCCCAAGCTCATTACCCGAGAGATGCTCGCCGATATGAAGCCCGGCTGTGTCATCGTAGACGTTTCCGTAGACCAGGGCGGCTGCGTAGAGACCTGTCGCCCCACTACCCACGACAACCCCACTTACGTTGTCGATGGTGTTGTGCACTACTGCGTAGCAAACATGCCGGGTGCTGTCCCCGTAACCTCTACAATTGCGCTGACCAATGCCACATTGCCCTACATCGTGGAGCTTGCCGATAAGGGCTGGGAAGAAGCCGTTCGGACAAACCCCGAGCTCTTAGCCGGACTGAACATTGTTGATGGATTCGTCACTCACCCAGGCGTAGCGGAAGCCTTCGGCTTGGAATATACCGATCCCAGGCGCCTGTTAGGGATTCCAGTGTAGTGGCTCCAGCAAAATACACCTCCGACGCAAGCGTCACTGAAGTGTGTCCGATAGCAGAGCTGCTCCCATGAGCCGTCTTTTCCTGCAACTTCTGGCTCCGCTGCTCTTATTTCCCGCACTCCTATCGGCTCAATTCGTGGAAGATGCCCTCCGATTCGCCCGTCTGGATGGTTACGCAACCCCACGGGCCGGGGCTATCGGTATTGGGTTTACAGCTTTGGCCGATGATATCAGCAGCCTCCACTATAATCCCGCCGGTCTCATTCTCATCCCCGGCATTGAAGTCAGCGGGGGTCTCTTTTTTGCCCGCAACAGGACCGAAACGGACTTCCTCCATTTGACGACGGCGGCAGCCATCAGCTCCACCGCCTTCACTCACCTGGGAGTAGCAACCACCCAACGGTGGGGTTCCACACGAGCAGGCATCGGTATCGCTTACACATTGGACAACGACTACGAAAACTCAGCCCGATACGCCGCTTTCAATCCTAGCAGCAGTCTCGTTGCTTCCTGGGCGCAAGAAACAGATATACCTCGGGAAAACTGGGCTTTCCGCCTCTACCTTGCCGACACGGTCAACGGCCGTATGGTCACCCCCATCCGCGACAGCCTCCAGCAAGAAGCCTCCATCCGGGAGCGGGGTGGACTGCACTCCCTTCTGGGCGGCATTGCCTTTGAACTTACTCCCCAAGTCTCCCTCGGCTTTACCATCGCTCTCAAATACGGTCGCTTCACCTACAGCCGAGACTACCGTGAACACGATTTCCTCAACCGGTACAACTGGCTGGACACGGTACAGTTCACGAACGTGGACTTCTCTTCTCTGCAACTCCAGGAAGACCTCACGCAGGAACTCTCTGGCATTACTGGTAGCGTTGGGCTTCTCTTCCGAATGGGAAACTTCCTCCGTCTTGGGGCCCACGTTCGCTTTCCTACTTTCTTCCAAGTGCGGGAACGCTTTGCTCGTTCCGCAGTGGCAACGTTCGACAATGGTGACCGCAAGCGGCTTTCTGAAGATGGCCACAATTCGTACAATCTTCGTACCCCTTTTGTCTTCGCTTGTGGAGTTGCCCTACACATCCCCGAAACGGAGCTTACCTTTACAGCGGGAGCGGCTTACGCCGATGTGACTCAGTTAGAATTCACTGACGCTCCGTGGGAGGTATTACAGCTTAACCGGCTCATCGGGGAACAATTAGTCGGGCAAGTCCTATGGGGAGCCGGTGTAGAATGGAAGCTGCCCCTCCTACCACTTTCTGGCCGGGCAAGCTTCCAAAGCATTACCTCGCCCTATGGACGTGACATCCCGAAAGCAGCAACCTCCGTGTTCGCTACCGGTGCCGCCCTTTATCTGGCACCCAATGTCCGCTTGGATATCCTCTTCCGCTACCTGGAAGCAGCCGAACTGCGCACAAACTACGGCAATAGCTCCTATACTCTCACCCGGACTCCCTGGACTATTGCTGCCGGGCTTACGTACCGGTATTGAGCTACCTCTACTGCCGTAGGATTTGGATGCGCCATGCCTCTATCTCGTTGTAAAACGTGTAGCGCCCGACGCGCTTGACCCGCTGGTAGATCCCTTGAACTCGGACCTTCTGCCCGTTGCTCAGTCCCTGATGTCCCCAAATAAAGACATTAACAGAAACTCCTTCCGCTTCCAGGCGAAAAGTAGTGTAGGCATTTCCGGCACGGGAGACGCGCTCACGGTAGTTTTGGATCGTTCCCACAACGGACACCGCCTGCCCATCATACTGCTCAGAGTTCTGCAGCAGCTCCTCAAGCGGGACGTCCTGCTGCTGGACCACTGCCCAAAGAGAAAAGGTAAACAGCAGTAGCCCAACGCTGGACACGAGAGGCTTCCGCATGTCTTTTCTCCTTTCCCTGGTAAGACAGCTTATTCACACGTCCGTTGCTGCCGATAGACAGCGGCATACGCTACATAATGACGGGCAGCCTCTTCAATGGAGTGCCGTTCCTCCTCCGTCAGCTCCCGCACAATACGCGCAGGTACTCCGGCTGCTAAGACTCCCGAAGGAATATGCTGCCCTTCCCGCACGACCGATCCTGCGGCAATGAGGCTATAACTCCCAATACGTGCTCCGTCCAACACACAGGCCCCCATCCCGATAAGGCAACAGTCCTCTACGTAGGCTCCATGTACAATTGCTCGATGCCCGACAGTAACACGGTTCCCAATCCAGAGGCTATAGCGCCCATGGGACACATGCAAGACACAGAGGTCCTGGATGTTCGTTTCCTCCCCAATCCAGATGCTATGGACATCACCGCGGATGACCGTGTTGAACCAAACAGAGGAGCGGGCACCGATGACAACATCGCCAATAATGCAGACCCCCTCGGCAAGCCACACATCTGGAGCAATCTGCGGCTCCTTCCCTTGCCAAGGCATTATCACCACAGGGCCAACTGCAAGACGGGTAGTCATTCCTCCTCACTGAGTAACCGCCATGCCATGGATAGAGCCCCATCTATTGCCGTTCCACGGGGCCGCTGCAGTCGGTAGTCCGGAACTTGCCTGAGCTGGTCTCGGAAGAGCTTTGCCAGCACCGTATGGTTTTCCAACATTCCCCCCAACAGCGCTAAGGGGATAGGGCGTTTCGGGAAATGCTCCCGCAGCGGGAGGAGAAGCTCAACCAAATGGTGAGCTGCCCGCACAATAATCTGGTAGCAGACGGCATCGCCCTCTTCGGCACACGCCATGACCAACGGCGTCAAAGATGGATAGTCAAATACCCGCTCGTTATAGGCAGCAACGATCGTTCGCGGCTGCTCTAAACGGATAGAAGGATAGCACTCTGCTATCTTCTGCGCCAACTGGGTCGGCTGTCCCCGTCCGTCTAAGGCTCGGACAACGGCTGTTAGCCCTTCACGCCCAATCCATGCCCCGCTTCCTTCATCATCCAGCTCAATTCCCCAGCCCCCACAGCGGACAAGCTCCTCTTTGGGAGTTTTCCCAATAGCAATTGTCCCTGTCCCAGCAATGAGAACAACGCCCGGCTTTCCTGCAAAAGCTCCCTCAACAGCTATCTCCGCATCGCTGACTACCCGGAGTGTTCCCAGTAGAAGTCGCCGCTCGCGCGCCATCCACCGCAGGAGTTGTTCCATCCGCTGCTGCTCTTCAGGTAACCAGACACCGGCGATCCCGGCAACAACAGCGTCGTACCCAATAATTCCACTCTGCTGCCGCAGTTCCCACAAAATATTGACCAGGCGCTCGCATGCTTCCCCCAATCCCACAGCTCCCACGCGGACAGTTCCAATCTCTGCCGTTGTAAGAACATGCTGCCCCTGGGCAACAGTGATGCGGGTGCGGGATCCACCCCCATCTATAGCCGCCACGACGGGAACTTCACCTTCTACGGTCTTTCGCTGGTATGAGCCGGCGGCGGCTGCCATCCTGCTCGCTTCCACCGAATGAGCTGAATTGTGACATTACCAACATAAACCCTCATCTGCGCCCGAATCGGTACCCGAGCTTCATCATCACTGAACCACGCCTGAAACGCTCCCGTCAGCCCATAGATACCTGTCCAATTTGCCCGCCCATGAAAATACACCGTTTGCACCGGATACGGAAGGGCATCAACCCGCACAGCCTCTCGCCGAGAGGTGAAATGAATAACCGTCTCTGTAGTGTCCGCCCGCACAACGGTGGGGAAACGGTAGCTCTTGCCCGAACGGGCAAAACGACGGGCAGCAAATAGGATAGAGAGTCCATCGTTGAGCCGCGCCCGAATCGGGAAAGTCCGCCGGATCAACAGCTGTCCCCCCTCCCACTCCTCAGCATACAGAGAGCGCCGCTGGTAGTCAAACTCGTACTTACCGTATCCTTCCGGCTTGTCCCCTTCCCGGACCCAGCCTTCAAAGCGATAGGTGAACGCTGCTGACGTATCCAGCCAACTGCGAAAAACCCCCAACAGACTCAGGAACGGAATAGCAGGATGAGATTGCATGAAGGAGGCAACCTTCACAACTGGCTTACCCGATAGGTACAGCGTATCCTCGGTCACTATCCGAATCCTGCCCAGCGAGATCCCCAAGAAAGAGACATCATACTCCAACTCCTCGCCAACTTGAAGGAGTTGTGCCCGTGCCGAGAGCACGGACGCAAAAAGCCCCACCACCATCATGGCACACCACATATTTGGCCCCAGCAACCTCTGCTGCTCTACTGTAGTCGGGCAATACGAATTGCCTCCGGGAATAGTTCCAGCGCTTTCTGAAATTGTCGGTCAATCTGTAACATCACTGCCGCAAAAGCATTGTTCCCCCATAGAGCCCGCCCAATAGAGGCTTTGATAACGTGCTCGATGTAATCGGCGTCTCGCCGGAAGAGCTCCTCATCCCATGCGATCCCTTGCTCTGTAGCCACCTTCCGCAATCGCTGCAGTGTTTCCACCGGTACTCGGAATTGGCGGACGAAAGCCCAGAAGTCGGCTCCATACCGGCGTTCCAACTCTGCCCGATGCTGTGCCAGGTACTCTTCCGATATCTTCCAAAAGAGCCCATGGCGACGTAGGTCAACAGAGAGACGTGTCACCGTATCTGAGCGCACGATATAATCCGGCGTGATTCCACCCCCTCCCAGCACGGGACGTCCTCCCACTGTCCGAAAGACCGCTCGAGCAGTATCTTTCAACTCCCGCTGGTGCGTAATATTCTCCCCCTCGGATTCCTCCAGCGCTTCTTCCTCCAGGATATACTGCTGACGGCTCTTCCCCTTATATGGACGCTGAATCGCACGCCCTGACGGAGTATGGTAGAAAGACACCGTCACTCGCAGCCCGGAGCCATCCGGCAACTCAAACTGCCGCTGCACCGACCCCTTACCGAAAGTTGTCTCACCGACGACAAGCCCGCGATCCAGATCCTGAATCGCCCCGCTGACAATCTCACTGGCAGAAGCCGAAGCCCGGTTAACTAACACCACAAGAGGTGTTCGCTCAAACTCCTGCCCACTGCGGGCATAGTAATCCTCGTTGAACTCGGGCAAACGACCACGTGTATACACAATACGGGCTCCCCCGCCAATGAATTCATCAGCAATTCGGATTGCCTGATCCATAAAGCCTCCCGGATTGCCCCGCAAATCCAGAACCAGCTTCCGCATCCCTTCAGAACGCAGACGCCGCAATGCTTCACTGAACTCCTGATAGGTCGTGGCCGAGAACCGATTGATGCGCACATACCCAATGTCGGTGCCCTCCAGCAGGAAGGCAGCATCAACGCTGTAGATGGGAATACGGTCACGGGTGATGACAAACTCCAAAATCTCCTTGACCCCAGCACGGCGAATACCAACGCGAACACTGGTCCCCTTCGGACCTCGGAGACGACGGGGAACCTCCGTGCGCGACAACCCCACCGCGTTCTGCCCATCAATTGTGACAATCTTATCCCCAGCCTGTATCCCCAATGCCTCCGCCGGTCCCCCTGCGATCGGAGAGATCACGGTAATGGTGTCATTGATGACGTCAAATTCAATGCCGATTCCCTCAAAGCTACCACGAAAGTCCTCTTCCACTCGCTGCATCTCGCTGACCGGGATGTAGACAGAGTGCGGGTCTAAACTATCCATCATCCCCTTGATAGCAGCCTCCACCAAGCGCTGGGAATCTACTTCCTCCACATAGTTGCGGTAAACGTAGTTGAGCGCTTCGCTGAACTTCCGGAGCTGTTCATAGACATTATCACCCGACAGTACAGGACGCACCCAGAAACCGACACTCAAACCTAGCAGCAGCAAAAGCGCAGCTGCAAAAAACTGACGCCGCCGTGCCTTCATGGAAGTAGTCATGACTTCTGATACCGCTTTCCAGTGACGAAGGAGCAAAACTTTACAGTGTGAAAGCCCCCATTACCGATGGCAGAAAGTGTAACCAGAATGCAACATCTCACTGTACTCTGCAGCGTCGGCAAGCCAGTATCTTTGTATTGCTATGGCCAGCCACTCGGCAAGACTCCTGATGCGAACGCTCGTGGTGCTCTTCCTCACCGTCCCTGGATGTCTTCATCCCGTCCTGGCTAGCCTCCCTCGGCTTGTTGTAGTGTTAGTCTTTGACCAAATGCGCGGCGACTACCTCCAACGCTGGTCCTGGCTCTGGGAGGATGGATTCCGACGGTTATTGACAGAAGGAGCTGTCTATACCCAGTGCTTCTACCAGCATGCGTCCACAGTGACATGCTCCGGTCACGCCACCATTGCCACAGGAACAGCGCCCCAATGGCACGGAATCAGCGGAAACAATCTCATCCCTTCCTGCTGCCGTCTTTTGGTTAGGTGCACCGAAGACACTGCCGGACAGATCTTTTCCGGATGGCTACAGGTACCTACCCTGGGCGACTACCTACGGCAGCACTTTCCGGAATCCCGTGTTGTTTCCATCTCCCACAAAGCACAAGCGGCTATCCTCATGGGAGGACATTCCCCAACAACTGTGCTTTGGCTGGACCCCGCACAGGGAGGGCTTGTTAGCAGACCGGAATTCCTCCAACCGAAATGGCTTCCGGAGTGGAATCGGAACAATACTCCGCAGCGCTACGCTGGGATGACGTGGACACCTGCCTTGCCAGCATCGCTTGCTCCACCGGATTCCGTGCCTTGGGAGGCCCCCTTCCCTGAAGGTACACGCTCCTTTCCCCATCGTATCCCTTCCACCGACGAAGCCTTCTGGGATGGCTTTCTCCTGTCGCCCTACTCGGCTGAATGGCTCTTCAACGCTGCTCAGGAAGCCGTTACCCAAGAAGGGCTGGGAACCGACTCCATCCCCGACATCCTATGGCTAAGCATCTCCACTACGGATTTCATCGGACACCATTTCGGTCCGGATAGCCGTGAAATAGTTGAGCTCTACTACTACTGCGACCGACTCCTGGGAAACTTCCTTCGGTTTCTGGACAGCGCAGTCGGGCGCTCCCGCTATCTACTGGTCTTAACCTCCGATCACGGGGTCGCACCAATTCCGGAACTACTCTCCCAGCATGGTCCAGGCGCCTACCCCGGTATTGATGCTGGTCGCATCGGGACAGAAGAGCTTACCTCCTTCCTCCACCACCGCCTCCTCAGGGCCTTTGGTCCATGGTCGGGAATGGCATGGTTTACGCTGTCCCCCCCTCTCCTGCTCCTCCATCAAGAGCAGATCACTGCTGCTGGATTCTCACCCAACACTGTCCGAGACAGTCTCTACCGTTGGCTCCTCCAGTACGAAGGTCTCGGCGTAGTCCTTCCTTCCTCATCGCTTTGGGAGGACACAGCCGGCGACAGCTCAATAGCAGACACCCTACGCCTCCTTCTCCACCGGGCGTTTCCCCCTCAGCGGGCCGGCGATCTTCTGCTCTACCCCAAGCCCTTCTGGATCTTCGGCACTGAGGTTCCCGCTACCCACGGGACCTTCTACGACTACGACCGATTCGTGCCACTGGTCTTTTTCGGTGCTTCTATCCCTGCTTCTTACTCTTCGGAGACCGTCTCGCCTGAAGACATCGCGCCAACGTTAGCGGCCCTGCTCCATATCCCCGTCCCTACGGCAACGGGAAGACCCCTTATCCTAATGCCCTCGCATTGAGTCTACTGACGACGCCACTTAATGGTACAACCAATAGCACGAGTTTCCGTCACCGAGGGACTCTCCCCCCGAAGGAGGGCTTCAATTGCATTAGCTACATAGCGCTGAGTTACTGCCCGGGGATCTTCCGTATTGTCGTCAATTGCCCCAATGTAGGCTACCACCAACTGGGCTCCGATACGATGCAGTAAGTATACCTGCGGTGTACGCCGAGCCCCAAAGCGGCGAGCAACTTCCTGAGTCTCATCCCAGACGTAGGGGAAAGGATACTTCTTCTCCGCTGCCCGCTGCTTCATCTTCTCAAAGGAATCCTCCGGCGAACGCTCCGGATCGTTGGGCTGAATTGCCAGTACCGGGAATCCCTTCGGAGCGTATCCCCGATGCAGCTCTATGACCCGCTGTTCATAAGCCCGAGCATATGGGCAGCTATTGCAGGTGAAGACCACTATCGCGCCGCGGGCAGATTCCGTGTATCGGTGTAGGCTCACCACTGTGCCATCAACGTTGCGAAGCTGGAAGTCTGGGACAGTGTCCCCTACCTTGTACGCCGCCCATGCCAGCGAGACCGCAGCAGAACAGAGCACCAGAGTTCGTCCAGTCATCGGTACCGCACGTATTGTTGCACATATCGCTCCAGCTCCTCCGCCGTCCACTCCCCCTCCACTAACTCCGCCACGGAGTCCGAAGCACGCCAGAAGAGGGTTGCTGGAATGGTCCCTGTCCACGCTGGATGAAGGGTACCCATCCACTGACTTCCTCCCCCATGGGCTAAGAGCAAAACGGGGAGGGAAAACTGACGGCGTCGGATAAATGGTTTCACACTCCGCTCCCAGCGGGAGCGCTCGTCCACATTGACCAACCAGACCCGTACAGGCGCGTGCCGATATCGGTGTGCTAAGCTATCAAAAAGGGGTAATTCCTCAATGCAGGGACGGCACCACGTTGCCCAGAAGTTCACTACCACGAGTGTATCACCCTGCCGCTCTAAGCGATGCCGCAACTGCGTCGGCGTGACCACCGGAGGCTCCTCCCATGGAGCCGGAGGTATAACCGCCAAGCACAGTAGAAACACCCACCTTCCTCTGCCCTTCCCTATTAGGCTTCCACACACTGCACCCATAGCTATCACGGAGCTCCCTCCGGAACCGGCTGCGGGGGTGAGGAGAACACGGCTGAAGCACAGCGCCGGGCAACCATAAGGTCCAAATCCTTCCGCATTCCCCCACGCGCAAACAACGCCATGTCACCAAAAGGAAGTACACAGAAGTCCGATTCGTCCAACGCCGTATTCAGCTCTCTCAAAGGTTCCGGGAGAGACCACTGCCCATCCTTGTCCCGCCAGCTGTAGTACAGATCATACCCTCCAGCCCCTCCATGCCCATCGGAGGCGAAATAGAGTGTGTCGGAGGAGAGCAAAAAAGGAGTAATCTCATTACCCGGCGAGTTCAGCACTTGTAGGTTTTCTGGCGGCCCCCACTGACCATCTTCCTGCCGATAACAGATCCACAAATCCGTTCCCCCAATTCCCCCGGGGCGGTCTGAGGCAAAAACCAGCACCAATCCATCAGGGGATAGACTCGGATGTGCCGTAAACGATTCCTCCGCTCCACGATGGAGTTCGGGCAGCTCCTCCCAATACCATTTTCCGTCCCCCTGCTGCCAGGCGCGAGCAATGGTCAGATACGCCTGTCGGCGTCCAGCGCGGTAGCGGCAAACATAGAATCCTTCTCCTGGCACCGGAACAGCATAGGAGAGATGGTGTCCATCCTGGGCAAGGCCAGGAAGCTCCTGTGGTATACCCCACGTGCTATCGTGCCAGAGGGCGACGTAAATCCGTGAAGCCCCCTGACGTGTAGAACTAAGCAGAAGACGGTGGTTTATCCAGTCCCAGACGGGAGCAAAATCATCGGCCGGGGAATTCAGGGAGGTCGCTACACCGGAAACACACCACTGCGCATAAAGCTGCATCGTCCACAGAAGGAGCCCAATACCCCATCGCCCCATCAGGCTGTCTCCAGCATTCGCTGTAAATCCTGCTCCCGTCCGAAGAGAACTAAAATATCGCCAGCCTCAATAACCATCTCTGGCGTCGGAACTCCCAGGACTCGCATTCGCTCACCCCGTCCGAGCGTTAGCCATCCTCCCCGCTGCTCGAGGCGCTTGATCGTAACGAGATTGAGCCCATAGCGTTCCCGCAACTGGAGTTGGCGAATGGTTTTGCCAACAAAATGCGGTGGCGCTTCCACCTCTACAATGCTGTAATCCGAAGACAACTCAAAGGCTTTCTGGACTTTTCCCAACAGAAGCTGGTGCGCCAATGCGCGGGCAGCTTCCGCCTCCGGTAAAACCAGCTCCTGGATCCCCATCAAACGCAGGAGGCGTTCATGCACCGGAGAAATAACCCGGCTGATAATCCGCTTGACCCCAATCTCCTGTAGTGAAGCCGTTGTCAGAAGAGAACTCTGGAAATCCTCCCCGATTGCCACGACCACTATATCCATTTCGCGCAGACCCAGCTTCCGCAGTGGCGCCTGCTCTGTAGAATCCAACGCCACGGCAATAGCAACCCGATTCTGTATCATTTCTACCTTCGCCGCATCGCGGTCAATGGCCATAACTTCACACCCTTCCTCCGTAAGATGCAACGCCAGATTGAGCCCGAAATGCCCTAAGCCAATCACAGCCACTCGGAGACTCATCTTTCACCCTCATGTGATGACAATTTGCTCTTGGGGATACCGGAACCGTGGCGCCGGCTGCGCCGGCAACAGAAGCGACAAAACTGTTAGGACCCCAACCCGTCCGACCATCATAACCCCGCAGAGCAGCAACTTAGACGCCGTCGAGAGTTCCGGCGTTATACCTCGCGAAAGCCCTACCGTTCCCAAAGCCGAAGCCGTTTCAAAAAGGACATCCAGCCACCGTTGATGGAACTCAAGCAGTTGGAGCACAAACGCCGCCCCCAAAAGGAATGCTGCTGAGACGACCACGGCAACGAAAGCCTTGAATACACTCTCCGGCGGGATCTCCCGATGGAACACGTCCACCCGTCCACGCCCACTGATGAGCTGGACTACTCCTAGCAACGTGACTGCAACCGTCAGGGTCTTCACCCCCCCGCCGGTGGAAGCTGGAGAAGCTCCAATCCACATCAACGCAACAATTACCAGCGCCGAGGGCTCGGAAAGCTCCGCGACCGACACACTGTTGAACCCCGCCGTACGGGGAACTACAGCCAGGAAGAGCGCCTGGAACCACTGCTCCCACAAAGGGAATTGGCCCAATACCCCCCTTCGTTCCAATACCCACAGCAGAGCAGTTCCACCAACCAAGAGAATCCCTGTTGCTATGAGGATCAAACGAGCAGCTACCGGCAACCGACGTTGGAGCCGCTCCGTTGGTCTCCGCCATGGGCGCATTCCTAAAAGGGCCGATAAAACCGGAAAGCCAAGCCCGCCGATGATAATAAGTAGCATGATAGCGGACAAATACGGCGCATTGTGCTGCTGTGTAACCAGGTTGTCCGAGTACAACGAGAAACCAGCATTACAGAAAGCCGATACTGCATGGAACAGTGCGTAGAACGCCCTCTGCGGTTCCAGCGGAAAGCCTCCCCCATCACTCCAGTACAGCAAACATGCCCCAAGGAACTCTACACCGAGCGTCAACCCAACCACTTGAACCAACAACCGCCGTACCCCCGCTAAATTCTCCACCGCAAATATCTCGCCCAGCATAAGACGTTCCCGCACCCCCAGTCCCCCCGTGAACAACATGCCGAAGAAACTCATGAACGTCATCAATCCCAAGCCGCCCAATTGAATCAGCCCCAGCAACACGAGCTGCCCCTGGAAAGTGAACGTCTTTGCTGGGTCTACTACCGTCAATCCCGTCACGCATACAGCACTGGTTGCAGTGAAGAAGGCATCCACAAGCGTAATCCCCTTCACCGTTGCCCCAGGCAACAGGAGCAAACCCGTCCCCAATAGGCTCAACAGAAAGAAGCTCCCCAAAAGCAAAAGCCCAGGGTGAACTTCCACCCTCCCAATCATTGCATGATACTGTACCGCCCGTATCAAGAGCCCACCCAAAACCAAACTTTGGGTCACAATCAAATAGCCAAGCACAATCCATTCTACTGCGAGCCACGGCAGGGCAAGATGCAGTCCATGCTGAATGAAGGACTGGAACAGCGCCCCACAGCCAGCCAATAGAGCTAAGCCCAATTCAAACCCATGACAGCGCACATATTGCCATGGGCTAAGCACTAAGGCAACCCGAGCAATTTCCTGCCCGGCAAATAGCAGGAGGATAACCGTCGTTGCTGTATGCAGCCATGGCTGAGGTTCATGGAAGCTCAACTCCACCACCAGAAGTCCTCCCGCCCCAATTCCGGAGAGGAAGAGTATTCCATCGAGCATTCGCCATACCCAATGGAAAGCCTTGGAGCGTAAGCTCTCCATCGTCTGCACACTCTACCTCACCCGGACATCCCGTATATTTGTGCACCGTTCCATCCGAATCGCCACGAAATTATGTACATCGGGGTCTTCGCCCTTGCCATTCTCCTCATCGGATGCCGTTCCAACCGGCAGGAATCCTTGCCGATTGCCCGCCCTCCAGCAATATCGCCCCAGCTTCCCCCCGCATATGAAGCCCTCCCCCGCCTGCTGGAGCTGACCTACCCGGTGGGAGACACCCTATACACTCTGCTGGCAATCCAACGCGACACAACAAAATCTTGGATGCCCTGCACTGTCGACTCCGTAATCCTCCTGGCTGCCGGCCCAACAGACACCCTCTCCACCCCTATTACCCGAATCCCAAAGCTCACAGACCTATGCCTCCAGCACCCGCAAGCTCAAGAACCCGCTGTCCGCATAGAACCCATCGACGGCGGGCGCAGTCATGTGCTGATTGTGCACACCTGGTATGGAGGCAATAGTACTGAGAGCTTTGGCACCATGCTGTGGCGCTTCCCTTCACTGGAACCCCTACTAGAGCTAACGGGACTATGCCGGACACTGCGCCTTTCTCCAGAGAGCCTGCTGGTCATTGTGAGCTACTCGGACTTCCTCCCCGAAGAAATCTCGCTGGAGCCCCCCCATGCCCTTTGGACCCCGATTTTATCCTCGTTCTGGATTCTGGAACCCAATGTCTCTGAGGAGCGCGGCATACAGATATGGCATGACTTTTTGGAGCAAGAGCGCCAACATGCCTTGCGGACTTATGACTCCCTCCTCCGCCATTTGAAGCCCGAGCAATGGGCTGGCGAACTCATCTTCAGCGCCATCACATATATCATCGCATCCCGCTTGCATAACAAGACTGCAGAAGCCGAAGCCTTTTTCCGCCGTGAACTTCCACGACTACGACGTCTCCGACTAGACCCAGAGGCCCTGGAATACATACGCTCGGCTCTCCAAGCACCATTGAGCCCTGAGGTCAGACCTCGGCATGTATTTTTGCATGCTTTAGACCTTGCTCTGCCCAGTCGGCAATGCAATCGCCCATTCCACAATCTGTTTTGGAGCGGCTTGAAGCGCTCTGTCGTGCCCACGGATGCCACCTACTGGAAGCCCGCTTGACTGGACTCCCGGGGCGACAACGCCTGGTGCTCTACATTGACAACGAAGCTGGTATCAGCCACCGAGAGTGCGCGGCTATTTCTGATGCCGTGCTGGCAGAGTTCGCCGCCGATCCCTTCGGGGAGGACTTTCAATTTCTGGAAGTCTCCTCACCAGGAGTAGAACGCCCTTTGAGCTTTCCCTGGCAATTTCCTAAGCACCGAGGACGTCGTATACGGTGTGAACTGGTAGACCATACTACTGTTGAGGGAGTCCTCTGCGAGGCAACCCCTGACGGTATCCAAGTGCAACAGGTGCAAATGCAACGGTGGATTCCCTTCACAGAACTTGTGCGAGCATACGTCCTTCCACAATGGTAGTCGGATAACCTGTAAGCCTCCCATGCCACGCCGAAAAACACAGCAGAAACCCGATAAGCAGAGCATCATCGCCGCCTTTGCAGAAATGGCGCGGCAGAAGCGCACCGACCGCGATGTGCTACAGGGAATTCTGGAAGAAACCCTCCGCTACATGGTTCAGCGCAAATATGGCCCGAGCGCTCAGCCCGAGATCGTACTGAATATGGACCGGGGCGACATTGAAATCTACCTGGTGCGCCAGGTCGTCGAGACGGTCGAAGATCCAGGGAGCCAGATCTCGCTCCAAGAGCTTATCGATCGCGGCGAGGAAGGCTATTCCGTCGGCGATGAGTACATAGAGGAAATCCGTCTGGAGGACATGGGGAAAGAGTTTGGACGCCGCATTATCGCCTTTGGAATGCAACGCCTGGCTCAGCGCATCCGAGAGGTTGAGCGAGAGAACATCTATACCGAATACAGCTCGCGCGTCGGGGAAATCATTCTTGGGGAAATCTATCAGGTCCGCCGTGGAGAGGTGTTAGTACTCCACGACAAAGTGGAAATGCGGTTGCCCCGGGAAGAGCAGATCCCGGGAGAGCGCTACCGTAAAGGAGCCACAATCCGCGCTCTGATTAAGGAAGTCCGTGCCAGCGGTGGTCCAGGTGGAATCCCCGACATCATTCTTTCCCGTGCCGATGAACGCTTCCTGCGCCAGCTCTTTGAGCTGGAAATCCCAGAGGTTTACGACAGGATTGTGGAAATCAAGGCTATCGCCCGTGAACCTGGTGAGCGAGCAAAGGTTGCCGTCTATTCACACGATGATCGCGTCGATCCGGTGGGCGCCTGCGTTGGCATGAAAGGAATCCGCATCCACTCTATCGTCCGGGAGCTCAACAACGAAAACATTGACGTCATTGAGTACTCCGACGACCCCGCCGTCTTCATTGCCCGGGCACTGCAACCTGCACGCGTGCTTAGCGTTGAAGTCGACCGCGAAACCCGCAGCGCCACCGTTGTGGTCCCCAATAACCAGGTGGCTCTGGCAGTGGGACGCAATGGACATAACGTGCGCCTAGCAAGCAAACTGACCGGTTATGCGATTACACTTGTGAAAGAGACCCCCGAAGACATTGAGCTGTTTGAGTTCCGCGAAGAGCTGGGACGTGAACTCTATGAACAGCTCATAGACGCCGGTATCGACACCGCCCGGGAATTCTTAGAAGCCGACCCTGAGAAGTTGCTTCAAATTCCCGGCATGACCAAGGAGCTCCTCCTTGAGCTTCGCCAAATCATGTTGGAGGAATTCGACGAGCAGGAAGACCCCGCAGTCCGAGAACGCATCCTAGCTATAGAACTTCCCTCTCCGGCACCAACAGCCCCCGAAGCCGAAAACGTCTCCTCACCAGAGTCCTCTTCTACCCCAGAGACGTCCAGTTCCCCAAAACGACGCCGCTCTGTCTTAGAAGCTGAAGATGTCGGCGAGCTCTTCGCTGAAGAGCAAGCTCGCGGCTTCTACGGCGAGGGTGGTGAGGAAGAGGAGGATGAGGAAGAAGAACCCTACCGACTCTCCGACGAAATTCCATACCGTGATGAAGACAGCGAAAACAGCTCGCACGTCTAAGAATTGACCATGTCCAAAGAGCAAGAATTCCAAGACAGACGGCTCTTCCGTGACAAACGGCTCTTCCGCGTAGCCAGCGTGCTCCAGGTCAGCAAGGATACCATTGTGGAGTTCCTACACTCCCGTGGCTACCAAGTGCCAAACTCTCCCAGCGCGGAGCTGACCGATGAGATGCTCCAGGCAGTGCTGGAAAAGTTCCGCAAAGACTACATCGGTGCCGAAAAGCGTCGCGAGAAAGTGGAGCAGATTTCGCACCGAGCTGTACGCAAAGCTGCCCGGACACCGGAGTCCACACCACTTGCTCAGGAGCATCCACAGTCCCCAGCCGCAGAATTCCCTGAAGCCGCCGTCACAGAAATTTCTGAAGCAATTGCCGAACAGCTCCCCAATTCTGCTGAGTCCACCGAAATAGTGGTTACTACGGGGCCGATGACCGCTGCCCCAATGGCAGCAGAAGTCCCAGTCGCTGAGGAAGAGGCCCCATTACCAGAGCCCCCGCCTGGAGAGGAAGAGGCGGAAATAACTGCCGTAACCGAAGTTGCTACCGAAGGCCCAGAACCCGAACCGACGGTTGTATCCTTGGAACCACTACCTCTAACAGAGCCACAGGCAGAGCAAGCAGAATTATCTCCTGCTGCAGAGACCACAGAGGCCGAAACCCCTGGAGAGCGGCGACAGGAAGTGATATCCGTGACCCCAGAAGGGGTTGTTCAAACTCCCCTGGGAGGTACTTTGCGGATTGTTGGTCGTATTGACCTATCGTCTGCAGAAACCACCCGTCGCTCTCGGCGTGCCACTCGCCCGCATAAACCTTCACAAGAATCCCAAGCTCCGCCAACTCCCCGGAAGCCGCAGGCAGACAGAACCCAGCGGGTTGAAAAGCCCTCTCCCTCAAAACCTTCGCCTTCTAAACTGAGGACTACAGAAACACGCAAAGGAGCCGTTGTCTCCCCACGCCTGGAATCCCCTACAATCCCAATTCCTCCCTCTCCGCCCATCTCTGCGCCCAAACCAAAACGGAAGCGGAAACTTGTCAGCGACGATGTACCTACAGCGAAGGCGCGCCGGCGCCAACGGCTGGAGGAAATCAGCCAGGAAGAAATTGAAGAAGCCATCCGGCAAACGCTGATTGGATTAGAGGAAAGCGGGCTCCAGCTTCGCGGGCGCCTCCGGCAGAAGCGCCGTGCCGAACGAGCGGAAAAGCAACTCCGCCTCCAGCAAGAACTGGAACAGCAAGCCAATGTCCTCCGCGTGACGGAATTCCTCACCACCGCTGAACTTGCCCAGTTGCTGGGAGTCTCCCCGTCGGATATCATCAGCAAATGCCTCCAGCTAGGGCTGATGGTCACCATTAACCAGCGGCTGGATCGGGATACGATCACCCTCATTGCAGCTGACTACGGCTATGAGGTTGAATTCCAAGACGTAAGCGAAGCCGAAGAGCTCCGTGATGAACCCGACCCGCCCGAAAGCCTTCTGCCGCGCCCCCCAATTGTGACGGTGATGGGACACGTTGACCATGGGAAAACAACCCTTCTGGACTATATCCGCCAAACCAATGTCGTGGCCGGAGAAGCGGGAGGTATCACCCAACACATCGGCGCCTATCAGGTCCGATTGCCCGATGGACGCTTCATTACCTTCTTAGACACGCCCGGCCATGAGGCGTTTACGGCCATGCGCGCCCGCGGTGCCCAAGTGACCGATATCGTCGTCCTTGTCGTCGCTGCCGACGACGCCGTTATGCCTCAGACGGTGGAGGCCATTAACCACGCCCGAGCTGCCAACGTTCCTATCATCGTCGCCATCAACAAGGTTGATAAGCCCGAGGCCAATCCCGATCGCATCCGTCAACAGTTAGCTGAACACGGGGTCCTTGTGGAAGAATGGGGAGGACCACACCAGTGCGTGGAAATTTCTGCGCTGAATGGCAAAAATGTGGATGTGCTGCTGGAGAAAATCTTGCTGGAAGCAGAAATATTAGACCTCCGAGCCAACCCGAACCGTCCTGCTCGCGGAACCATCATTGAGGCTCATCTGGACAAGGGCAAAGGACCTGTTGCCACTGTCATCGTGCAGAAAGGCACTCTCCGGATTGGAGATGTCTTCGTTGCAGGGCTCCAATATGGACGAGTTCGCGCAATGTACGATGAGCGAGGCAACCGGATTGAAGCTGCTCCTCCTTCAACCCCGGCTCGGGTTGCAGGATTTGACGGACTCCCGGAGGTCGGGGACAAACTCATTGTGGTGGAAGATGAGCGCCGTGCTCGGGAAATCGCCCTGCGGCGTCAGCAGCTCAAACGCGAACAGCAAGCTCGCAGCACCCGGGCAATCACGCTCGGCGATCTATCCCAACGTATCCAAGAGGGGCGCCTGCAAGAGCTTCGCATCATCCTCAAAGCCGATGTCCTTGGCTCTATAGAAGCCCTTACCAACGCCCTTTTGCGCTTCTCCACCGATGAGGTCCGTGTCAATATTCTTCACTCCGGTGTAGGTGCTATCACGGAAGCAGACGTTATGCTTGCGGCAGCCTCGGAAGCCGTCATCGTTGGCTTCCAAGTCCAACCCACCGCGGCTGCCCGGAAACTGGCAGAACAAGAGGGAGTGGACATCCGGACCTACCGCATCATTTACGAGTGCCTCGACGAGGTCAAAAAGGCTCTGGAAGGATTGCTCAGCCCCGAGGTCCAGGAAGAAATCCTCGGACATGCTGAAGTTCGCCAAGTATTCCACATCAGTCGCGTTGGAACCGTGGCTGGATGCTATGTCACCGATGGAGTGATTCGGCGCAATGCCCGTGTCCGCATCCTCCGCGACGGACTCCCCATCCACACGGGTACGATTGAATCGCTAAAACGCTTCAAGGAAGACGTTCGCGAGGTTAGTGCCGGTTACGAATGTGGACTCACCGTTTCCGGATTTGAAGACTTCCGTGAAGGGGACCTCATCGAGGCATTCCGTCTTGTAGAGCAGAAGCGGAGTCTCACTGTCTAACATCCCTCCAACTCATGAGCATCAAAACTGAAAGGGTTGGCAGCCTTCTACAGATGGTGCTGAGCAAACCTTTGCGGAAAATTGCCGAGGAACTCTCTCCCAAACCCCTCCTTACAATCACCCGGGTAGAGATGAGTGGGGATCTGCGGTACGCAACGGTCTACGTTAGCATATATGGTGCCCCGATTCCTCCAGAACAAGTTCTGCAGCGCCTCCAGCAAGAGCAACGCAAGCTGCGGGAATATATAGCGGAACACACTCGCATTCGCCACATTCCCGAACTCCGCTTCCGTCATGACACCTCTGCCGCATACGCCGAACGCATCACCCAGCTCCTCAATCAACTTCGGCTTCCCTCTGCTTCCAATCCATCTGGTGAAGATGACCGTGGAGGCCCTCGCAGTGGTCATGCGCCGTCATGAGGGAATGCCCATATTAGAGCGCTCCAGCTTGCGGAAATTCTCCGAGTGGCTGCAATACGCCCATCAGCAGGGGGCATTTGTCCTCATAGACAAGCCACTGCAGTGGACGTCCTTCGCCGTTGTCGCCTTTCTACGACGCCACCTTCATCTGCGCCGAATCGGACACGCTGGGACTCTCGATCCCCTGGCAACGGGATTACTGATTCTTGGCATAGGTCAGGCAACGAAATTCCTCTCCCACTTCCAGCAACTTCCCAAAACCTACGAGACCACTTTCAAACTTGGCGCTACAACGGAAACCGATGATGCCGAAGCCCCGGAACAGCTCCGCTGTCCAGAATGTACCGTAAGCGAGCTGGAACTCCACTCTGTACTCCAGCGCTTCCGCGGGGAGATTGAGCAAATTCCACCACGGTACTCCGCCATCAAATATGGCGGACGACGCCTGCATGAACTCTCTCGTTCCGGTATTGTCGTCACTCCAAAGCCTCGGCGAGTCTTCATTGCCGAGTTGGAGCTATTGGAATTCACACCCCCCTATGCTCGCTTCCGCGTCATCTGTTCTGCTGGAACCTACATCCGGGCACTTGCTCGCGATATTGGAGACGCCCTTGGATGCGGTGCGTACGTAGTCCAGCTCCGCCGGGTTGCCATCGGACCGTATACAGTAGAAGAAGCTCTCCGTCCTGAGGAACTGTCCCAATACGTCCAACTCCATGCGTCTGTACAGACAACTTGCTGACATTCCAGATTCTCCCGCTGGGCGTTTCGTTACCGTTGGGACCTTTGACGGGGTTCACCGAGGTCACCAGGCGCTTCTCCACTCTCTTTGCCAGGAAGCACGGCAGATGAATATCCCCGCCTGCGTTGTCACCTTTGATCCCCACCCCCAATACATCCTTGGCACTCGTCCCTTTCCGGGAATCCTCAGCACAACATCGGAAAAACTGGCCCATTTCCGTCGCATCGGCATTGATGAGGTCTTCCTCATCCCTTTCACCGCTGAATTCGCCCGCACAGAGCCCGAGGAGTTTGTCCGTGAATGGTTAGTCGCTCGCCTTCGGATGCGGGCAATTCTCATCGGACACGATCACATGTTCGGACAGGGACGCCGAGGGAATATTGAGCTGTTACAACGCTTAGGAGCCGAGTTAGGCTTCACCGTCGTGCAATTCCCTGCCTTCACAGTTGGAGAGCTCCCTATTAGCAGCAGCAGGATCCGCCGTGCACTTCAGAGCGGAGCCGTTGAACAGGCAGCAGAACTTTTAGGCTATCCTTACACTGTCTGCGGGACTGTGGTCCATGGCGATGGACGAGGACGGAGCTTAGGTTTCCCTACAGCCAATCTGGCTCTGGAGGATCCTCGCAAACTCTTGCCCGCCTACGGAGTCTACATCGTCACAACTCTCATTGCTGGTACTCCCTATGCTGGCCTAGCAAGCTACGGCGTCCGCCCCACATTCGGGAGCAACCTCCCTCCACAGCTGGAGGTACATATCCTGGACTTCCACGGCCCGCTCTACAATGAGCGGCTCTGTCTTTCGTTTTGGAAATGGGTTCGGGCAGAAATGAGCTTCCCCGATACCGATTCCCTGCAGCATCAAATGCGGGCGGATGTAAACTTCTGCCGCGCATGGATTGCTGAACATCGCGTTCTGGAACGAAGTCTCACAGAAGTCGCACAACCCAATGCTGACTAAGGAGCGCAAGGCAGAACTGATCCAACGGTTTGGGAACAGCCCGACCAATACCGGTGCTGTTGAAGTGCAAGTTGCCCTTCTGACCGAACGGATTCGGCATCTAACCGAGCATCTGGAGCGGCATCGCAAAGATCACCATAGCCGCCGAGGTTTGATATTGCTGATTGGTAAGCGACGTCGCCTCTTGAAATATCTCGCTCGCACGGACTGGGAACGCTACCAAAACTTGCTCAAAGCCCTCTCTCTACGGAAGTAAGTACCACCGCAACATCCTTGCATCCAACATGGAAGGCGAAGACATCAGGAGTGCTCCTGAAACAATGGTGGATGGAGCTGAAATCGAGCTGACCACGGCCAGTGATGGGACTATTCGAGTTTCTACCACTCTGAACGGGCGTCCTTATGAGATAGAAACCGGACTCTACGCCCGTCAAGCCGATGCTGCCGTGATGGTTCGTCATGGGGACACGATGGTATTGGTGACCGTCTGTGTTGCCGATGAACCTTCCCCGACAGCGGACTTTCTCCCTCTGACGGTGGACTATCGCGAGAAATCCTCCGCTGCAGGGAAAATCCCCGGCAGCTTCTACCGCCGAGAAGGACGGGCAACAGATAAGGAGATCCTCTCCGCCCGATTGATTGACCGTCCCTGCCGTCCGCTTTTCCCCAAGAGCTGGCGCTATGAGACGCAGATTATGGCGACGGTTTTCTCCTACGACCGTCAAATTGACGGCGATACCTTGGGAGCAACCGGGGCTTCAGCTGCCCTAATGCTCTCCTCCGTTCCCTTCCAGGGCCCCATCTCCGAAGTACGCGTCGGGCGTGTGGCAGGAGAGTTTATCATCAACCCAACCCTGGAGCAGTTAGAAGCCTCCGATATGGACATCGTCGTTGCGGGGACCGATACCTCCATCGTCATGGTGGAAGGAGGTGCAAAGGAGATCTCTGAGTCCGACTTCCTGGCTGCTCTGGAGTATGCCCGTGGGGCTATCCGCCATTTGAATGCTCTCCAACGCCGCTTGATGGAGGTCGCGGGACGTCCCAAGCGTGAGCCCCCCGCTGATCCCACACCCGATAACCTCCGGAATTTCCTTGCAGAGCTTTTCCAGGAGGAAATCCGTACCTTCATTCGGCAGCAGACAACCAAAGAGCAGCGTTCCACATGGCGGAAGCAACTGCGGGAGCGCGCCCAACAGGCTGTTCAGGAAATGGCAGCCTCCCAGCCAGAATGGCAGCTCCTCCCTCTGGAATCCCGTGTCACCTCTATCCTTACCGAACTGGAACGCCACGAGCTCCGACAGATGATCCTCAATGAAGGACGCCGCTTAGACGGACGTACCCCTACGCAAATCCGACCAATCGTCTGCCGCGTCGGGGTCCTACCGCGCACGCATGGCTCTGCTTTCTTCATGCGCGGAGAAACCCAAAGTATGGCAACCGTCACCCTGGGCACAAAGGGTGATGAGCAAATCGTCGACGGACTCCTTCCGACCTATACTCGGCGTTTCATGTTCCACTACAACTTCCCGCCCTACAGCACGGGGGAAATCCGCCGTCCTGGTCCCCCCAGCCGCCGAGAAGTCGGACACGGAAACTTAGCCGAACGAGCACTGGAGCCACTCTTGCCTCCAGAGGAGGAATTCCCGTACACAATCCGTGTCGTCTCTGACATTCTGGAATCCAATGGCTCCTCGTCCATGGCAAGCGTCTGCGCCGGGAGCCTGGCCCTCTTTGACGCCGGAGTCCCCATGCGCAAGGCTGCCGCCGGAATTGCCATGGGGCTGATCAAGGAAGGCGACCGTGTGGCAATCCTATCGGACATCCTCGGCGACGAGGACCACTTGGGCGACATGGACCTCAAAGTCGCTGGCACCGCCGATGGCATTACTTCCTGCCAGATGGATATCAAAATCGAAGGCATTTCACTGGAGCTCATGGCGCAAGCCCTTGAACAAGCTCGCCAAGCGCGCCTTTTCATCTTAGACATCATGAACCAAACACTCTCTGCCCCACGTCCGCAGCTTTCCCCATACGCCCCACGGCTGACTACGATAACTATCCCTGTCGAAACTATCGGGCTGGTCATTGGTCCTGGCGGAGAGACAATCCGCCGCATCGTGCAGGAAACGGGAGCCGAAATCAATATTGAGCAAGATGGTCGTGTCATCATTGGAGCCCCGTCTGAAGAGGCTCTGACGAAAGCCGTCTCTTACATCCAAGGGCTGACGCAAATACCCGAACTGGGACAGGTCTACAGCGGTGTTGTACGGGAAATTCGGGAAGGGTTAGGCGCAATCGTGGAGTTCCTGCCCCGCCGCTTAGGATTACTGCACATCTCGCAGATTGACTACCGTCCCTTCAACACAATCTCCGAAGTTCTCAAGGTCGGCGATGTCATTGACGTGAAGCTCATTGAAATCCAGCCTGACGGGAAGTTCCGCCTAAGCCGAAAAGCCCTCCTGCCGCCTCCGCCAAGCCATCGGACACCGACAGGCTCTCAATCGCCTCCTCGGGAAGGGCAGCGACGAACACATAATCATCACCGACGTGAGCCACCCGAACGCGGCCCCTTCCCGCGCGGAGGAAGTCCCCCTCACAGGCGCTCGTAACTTTCCACGGCTTGCTTCCGCTTTATCACACGCTGGACTTCGTGGGCAAACGTTGCTACACTGAGGGGCTTGACAATATACGCATCGAACCCCATCTGCAGATAATGCTGCCGCTCACTCTCCTGCGACAAACCTGTGACAGCGATGGCCGGAATCTTGTTCCCCTCAGGAAGTGACCGCAAGACCCGAAGGATTTCCACCCCATGAATGTCCGGCAGAACAAGATCACAGAGAAGCGCCAAAGGACGATGATGCCGCAGCCAGTCAATCACTTCTTCCCCCCGTCCGAAACTGACAACCGAAAAGCCCTCCCTTGCTAACAGCACCTCCATGAGCTTGCGGACAGGGGGACTATCTTCTACAATGCAGATGGGCCGCTCCGTGACTTCCTCAGGCATCATTGGACGACCATGATTTCCACTCGACGGTTCTGTAAACGCCCTTGCGGTGTACGGTTATCTGCAATGGGCTGACGCGCTCCCATCCCTGAGGCAAAGAGCCGCGAGCGGCTGATCCCTCGTTGGACTAAGTACTCTACCACCTGCTGTGCCCGCTGTTCGGATATGCGCTGTGTTTCCTCCAAAGTACCGCCGAATTCATCGGTATGTCCAACGATCCGAACCTCCACTCCCGGATTTGCCCGCAGGTAGTCCACCAATGCATCCAAGTAACTCCGCAGCTCCGGCGTTAATCCCACTGCTGTGGGAGTGGGATAACTGAAGCGCTGAACCCGCCCGGGGACAATGACCACCCGTTGTGGTATTGGCGTCTGCGCTCCCGAAGCCGGTGGTGCCGTACCCACCGTGGTACTTCCCTCTGCTCCAACAAGCAGTGGAATTGGAACCAGCTGCTCCTTTTCTGCACTCCATGGGAGCTCCCGTTGGAGCTCTGCCCCCTGCGCAAGGAACAACTGAGAACTTGTGTCTTTAGGACGGCGGTATTCATGGAGCTGATCCCAACCGAGCTTTACACTGAGCCCTGCTCGCACAGCAACGGGTGTCCACGTAGAACCCCACGTCCGCTGTAGCGGAAGCCCTGTTTGCACCATCAAAAGCGGTGTCATAAAACTCCGCATGCGTTCGCCCCAAAGGGTCACAGGGATATCTATCCCGACCCCCACATGCACGCCAAGCCACATTGGAAGAGGTTGTTCCCGCAACAGGTGCCACTCTTCTACACGCTCCGTATTGCGAAATACCTGGCGCACCCGTTCCCAAGCATTCCAAAGAAAGCGAGCGTCTACCCCTACTATGCCATGCAATCCTTCCCAAACTGTACCAGCACCCAGTCCTGGCGCATAGCGAGCTGAAGCCGACAGGAGAAACGACCACCCATATACCTCCACCTCGTACTGCTCCCCCGTAGAGCTCCCCACAGGCTCAAAACGAGAACTTCCTCGCCACGTCTCCCACGGAACCAGCCGCAGTACAGCTCCCCAGTGCTGTCCCGCAGGGCTCCATTCCCCTTGTACCCATACGCTGGCACCAGCCCCAATTCCATGGCGGAACTCTAAAATTCCACGCTCAGGCATATCGGCTATCCGAGGAAGCCGAAGCCGACCGAAGTATCCTACCCCACTGCTTCCGATCCCAACCCCAACCCACCACTCGGCTGCCTGCCGCTCGCGTACTATCGTATCCCCCTGAGGTGTGAGCCACTGTTCGGTAACTTTCCAATCCGGGTTCTGCGCCCACAGAGTTACCACCCCACACCCAATGAGAAAATGCCGGATACTCATCACCGGATCAACTGTGCTTTGATAATCGCCCGTGTCAGCTCCACCGACGGATCGTCCACAGGATAGGCAATCAGCACAATGTCGTAAATACCCTGGGAAGCATATGCCGGTGTCCGCCACTCCACTGTATAGGTCCCCCGCTCCATTTCGCGCTGCTCCATTAGGGTGGCCACCTCCTTCCCCTTGAGGTCATACACTTTAATGCTCAGCAACACCCGATCCTCCAGCCGATAGCGCACCACGGTGAAGTCTGTGAAAGGATTGGGCTCCGCTTGAGCAAAGCTAATGACCGCATGGGGAATTGCCGCACAAGCTCGCCCATGGTATCGCCACTCACCCGTAAAGGTAACGCTCCACAGATCATAGCAGTACTCCTCTCCCCGCTGCTTGCGAGCATCAGAATCTATGTGCAAATACGTGCGTCCCGTGTCGCTGGTCCCCAAACCACGCAGCAATGGGATAAACCGCCAATCGGCAATCAGGGCAGAATCTTGGAGCTCAACCGTATTGAACGGCTTCCACCAACGGACCAGCACAAACCCCTGATTGAATGCCTCACTCCGTGTTCGCCAACCCAGGCGGACTCTACGATCCCCAACGTACTCTGCCCGGAAATCCTGAACTATATGCGCCGGAACGCGCATGGGCTCAAGGCGATACTCCATGCGGGTAACCAGCTCTATGTTGTCATCACTACGAACCCAAGGCAAAACGTCTTCCCACTGCTTATAGGCAAAGGCTTGGTAATACTCCAACGGACGCGCCCAGTCCAGCTGGTATGGAACGGGAGAGCCATCGGTACTGAAGATTTGCATCCGACCCAGCCGGATAAGCGTATCCCAGGGCACTAGATGAGCTGAGGCAAAATCAGGCGGACCATAGATCACCACCCCCAATCGTGGGCGCGTCCACGCCATGCCCGCAATCGGGGGCTGCCATACTACGAAAGGTTCCACTCGGTACAGCGTGCTATCCAATGGACTACTTCCCGGAGCAAGTCTCACCCCTAACTTCTGCCATGGCGCGAGAGAGTCCGGGAGAACAAAGCACAATGTCCCGTTGGCAAACCGTTCCCACCCTAAGCTCCGTCGCTGCAGGAAAAGGTCCACCTCCAACGTATCCGGTACCCGTTGCGGGAGAACAACCGCCGTCACTGCTGTGCTCGGCGATTGTGCCAATGCTGAGTTAATCCCAAGCACTCCTCCTACAAGCCACCCTGTGTACCCCAGCCACCGCATCAACGTACAACCACCGATTGCCGTTCTCTGTTGTTCCAGCTCACGTTGAAGTCTCGGGTAGTCACAATCCCGTTCAGGTCTGTATCGGCATTGGTATAGCCCTCTACATGCTGCCACTGCTGCAGAAGGCGCCTATCCTCTTCGTTAATCTGCCCATCCCCATTGACATCCCCTCCTATCATTGCCCAGACCGTCCGCCCGTTGTGGCGTAGAGCTCGGAGCGCTCCCGCGCCTCCAAGAATGCGACTTGGATCGTCTGTCAGCGCCAGCAATCTATGCTGCGTCTCCGGGGAAATTTCTATCGGCTCCGCTGTTATGATGGCCAGGTGGTTCCGGTGGTGGATGGCCACATAATAGCCCCCCCGCTCCACTCCAGGCAGGGTAATTGGGCTTTTGCCATCCAAATCCACAACACGTCCATCCCGCCGCACGAACGCCGTCCGGTAGTATCGGGCGCCTCCTGTCAGCAGAGTTCTCAGCTCTATGACAACCCAGTCCACCACCGAATCCGGTATCGGACTAACCCGAATGTATGGGCGCATGGGGTCCAGCGTGTACGGATACATCTCCGGCGGCGTCTCTGGCAGCCATCCTCGCTGCCGAAGGTCATCGGCCATCGAGCCATTCCGATAGGGACCCTCCAATAGGGCCGCCAGCCAGAGCTGGAGGGCACGGCTGTCTTCCCGTAGCCCAATTGCGAAATCCCCTGTTCCATAGACTTCGTCAGCGTACGCGTACGCCCAGCCCGCAAGCGTGTCTAACTGAGGTGGGACCGAACGCCCCGCAGCAAACCATCCATCCAAAGTCCACCGCTGTAGCACCAACGCCGGCAACGGCAATCCCCGAGTTTCGTCCCGCTCAGGATCCCCCGGTAGGTAGCGCCACCCATATCCGAAGCGTAGTCCAAGCCCCTGGGTGACTGAGTTCCCCGCTGTATCCCATGCCCTCACCTGGAAAACACGCCATACCTTACGCTGGCTCTGAGGATGCCACGGCTGCCTCTGGGGAAGCACCCGCATCTCTATGCTTGCTAGGCCCCTCCAGCCGCTCTGTGAAGGCTGGAGATAGGTGTACGGGTTATTGAAGACCACTGGCTGTCCATCGCTCCGGAGCCGCGTCCGACGCATTCTGCCTATCACCTCAGCACCAGGGTGCAGGAAGAGCGGGTCCGTTCGCTCAGCTGTATACGTTAGCACAAGGCCGCCAGCAGAATCCGCCCCCGTCTCCGTCCAGATTGGCGCTCGTAAGACTAAGCTATCCGTAACCGTCACCGAGGAACGAAGCACCAAACCGCTATCATTCTCCACCCATAGCCCTCGTACGGGCACACTATCCGGTGGCAGCTCCGGACCACTCTCAATCCGCCCCCGTCCAACATAGCGAACCCCAATCCCCCGACCGAAGACCGGAGCAGCCGCTATGGCTCCCTCCGGCGTGCGAACAATAAGAGCGGAATCTGCAATACGGAAGTTATCCGCAGCACTATTCCGCAGCAGCCCCCGCTTAAGCTCCAGGAGCGTAGAAACCGTAAAGCCACCACCATGGCGGACTTCCGCACCAGCGGGATTATCCAACTCCAATTCCCGATACAGTCCACGCCCCCATAACCCTTGCACGCGCTCCCCTTGGAGAATAACCCGCCCATAGAGGAACTCCGGGTTGATGATACCCCAGTGCGCTGCTTCTCCCTGGGCAACCACAGCAGTCCCACGAGCCAGCCGAAACGTCGTCCCAGAGTCGCTTTCCCAATACCGCAAAGCCACAAGCGGACGCGTCGTGTCTAGCAACATCTTGCGCGTCCGCCCAACAAAGCGCACGTCTTCGTAAACCTTGTGCGGCACGTACTGGTTCACCCCCTCCCGGTCCCATGCGAAAACGACCTTCCCACCGAGCGTATCTTGCCGCACCACCGCATTGCCTTTAATGACCAAAGTGCCCCTATTATAAATGACCCCCTCGCTGCGCAACTGCGCCTGGGCAAAGGAAAGAGCAAGAAGAAGCGCTACCACGCCCCATCCCATCTTTCCCATACCTACCCGCAGACCCATATACCGTATCCCTGCCGGCACATTAGACATCATCGTAACAAAAAAATGTCGGGGCTCCTTCGCATCACCCATATCCCCCCTTGCTCTTAGGAGCCCCGACATCTTCTACCCCAGGAGCACCTGTTTACTGACCAACTTCAATCGTACCAAAGTTGTGGATGGTGGCACCGCTAGCGTTTGTCAAATCGCCGGGAATCTGGAGAGTTACCTCGTTGCCCGATGTTGTGTATACGACTAAGCCAGCATCAATCGGCTGGTTCCCCGTATCTGGCGCTCCGCTACTAATTGTCGCCGTCCCTGCACGATTGTTAATAAGTTCACCCGGGGGAGTCGCTGAGGCATTCAACGAGAAGGTTCGTGCACCCGACGTAGAGCCAAACAGTAGAGCACTGTTGGGATTAGACCCGATCGTAACCCGCGCTGCCAGCTGTGTTGGATTGGCTTCAGGTGTGCTATAGTTGTCAATTGTCCGCACGTATCCGACATGGACGGTGAAGCCATCAATGACAACCTCATCCGTGGGTGAGGGCTCTACACCTTCATCCCAGGTACCGGGGTTCGACCAACGACCATGGTTTATAGCATAGAAAATGCTCGGACCGCCGCGGAGTAAGAGGTCGTTGCCCGAAGCAATATATGCCAGACCATTAGGAACGGCTCCTGAAGTCCCTTGAACCCCTGCCAATTCAATGTAACCCAGGTTGGGCCCCGCGGCAGTCAAACGGCTATACGGGTTCCCCGTCGCCACCTTCTCCGGTGTCCCTGCGGACGGAGACTCATAGAACCGCAGATTCCCCTGATTGACATTAGGATTCCACGTGCCCGGAATATCGCTCTGCTTATAGCCCACCCGGAATGTCGCTGTCCAATTGTTGGAACCTGCCCAAGCAACGGTCACCTTGCGATTTACATCGCGTGTATTGTCATAGTTGTTCGGGGCTGTTTGTGGCCGATCTGTTATAGTCATCGTGGTAGGAAGCGTACCAGCGGTAAAAGTCACAATAGTCTGAGCATTGTTGAAAGTGTACGCTCCCACCCCGCTGATGGCGCGCTGCATCGCTCCGATAATCTCTGAATTTGCTCCAGCACCCGAATAGGTCACCGACGCCGATCCATTGGTCATTACCCACGTCTGCCCCGATGCTACCGTAATGTCGTCGCTCTGCACAGTCAGGTTCCCTGCCATGTAGACATCTCCACCATTTTCCGTCTGCTTCGTGCCGCCGGAGGTTTGGACATTTCCGAAGGGATTGGTATTAACCGTGTACGGAATTGTCTGTCCATTCGCCGTCGCTGTGAAAGCAAGAGTAGAATTCGCATCAAAATTCCAGTTCGTACGGGCAGGCAGATTGTTCTGGAGAGTTCCTGCGATGGATAAGGTCGTACCATTGTCTAACTGCAGCTGCGCGTTCGTAGAGTTTGCCAGCGACAGGGTTGCCGTACTCTGGACCGTCGCCGTACCGCCTGCGACGTGGAACAGACCTGCCGTCACCGTCACGTTGTCTCCATATGTGGCTGTTCCCGTACTGCGCAGCTCGGCAAAGGTTGTCAACGGCGTTGGATCATTGATAGTAATAGGGCCACTGGCTGTCACATCCACGGCGAACAGCTGTCCCTCTAGCTGCAAGGTCGTCCCCGAAGCGCTGGAGAAGTTCCCCATCAGATTGATACTCTGGTTATCCGCTATTGTCTTTATGCTCGTCCCAGAAGCACAAGCGCCTGAACCGGTCATAATCGCCAGATTGTTATAGCGGTTTGTCGTACCCGCTGCTGCCGTTTCCGGGAAAATCGTCTGGTTACCGGTGCCATCATAGTAGAAGGTTCCTGTATACGTCCGGTCCCCACTACCACTCACCACATTATAGGTCCCCGATACATACACTGCATCCGGGATTGCCTTCGTGCTGGCACCCGCCATTTCCAGATTCGTGTAATACCGCGCCTGTACGTTCTGATTGCCCGAAGTAGCCGTATACCGCATGTTGCCCGGGACCCGGAAATTACAGGCAGAACCCAACGCCGTAGTACCTGCTGGATTGGAGGACAAATCCGTGAATCTGTTATCTGTTCCCTGGAATTCAAACCAGCCGTTGTTGACAATCTGGCTGAGATTTGAGTTCCCGTTCCGGAATTCCCCAGTGCTAAACGTAAAGCGAATGGTACCCGTTGAGGTGTTGTTAATTTGTCCGCTCGCTTGGTTGATCAAGTGGCGCTTGATAACCAGTGCGCCGTGATTATTCAGCACACCGGAGTTGTAGAAATCCTGAGCCACAACCACCGCCGCTGTCAAGGCTACAAGAAGCCACGCTGCCAGCCCTTTCATAACAACACCCTTCATCGCTCCATCCATACTCGTTGTGGGACATACACTCTGACTATCACATTGCCGCTGGGAGAGACACCTCCCAGGGTCGGCTCATTTCCACCGGCACAAAATTCGGAGTTCTTTTCCATCTCCTCAATCCGTAAAACTACGGAGGTCCGACCTCCACTGTGCCACTGTTGGTTATCGTGCCGTTATTATTCAGGTTGCCTTGAACCTGTAGGTTCCCCGGCGCCTGGCGCGTCAGCGTTGCTGAGGTTCCGATAGTCATATCTTGCGTTACCTGCATGAGCGAATTTCCTTGAAGCTCCACGCTTCCATCCTGTATCGTCACATTCCCTGTTACCTGAAGCGTAGCACTATCGTAGACTTGCAGCACCGCCGCAGCACCCTGTTGCTGGACATCTCCATTGACCACAACCTGGGTATTTTCCCGTATGACAATCTGTGCGCCATTGTTGACGACGAGCTGGCCCATTGCCGGGATCGTGAGCGCAAGAATTGCCATCACTACCGGAAACTCCCTGCTCATCCAACGGCTCAGACGCAACAAAACCGACTCAGCGAGGACAGGGAGCAACCTCATTAGCGCATCCCCAAAGACCGTTGAGGAACCTGAAGGGATTGGAGAATTTCTCGGAGCTGCTGCAGCTCCTGCCGTATACGCTGCAGCTCTTGCCGAAGCTCAGCATTCTCTTGCTCCAAAGCTACCAGACGAGCGCTCATCTGTTCACCGTGCTCTGCTCTCCGGGATATGCCCTCCATTTGCTCAGCCAAGGCCTTCACTCCCAACAGCGCCACACCCGCCACATCGGAGGCGGCCAAGTACTTGTCAACCTCCGGGTTCGGCCGCCG
>JAUQPL010000003.1 GCA_030550395.1 Bacteroidota bacterium
CTGTGGAAATTCAAATGAACCCCCACATTCTCGAGCACACCCGCATCCCGCGCTATGAGCCGTCCAACCCGGTGCATCGGCGTCTGGCGGAGTTATCGCAGGCGGCGCACGAGGCGGCGCGGCGGGGGAATACGGCGGAATTGGCGCGCATCGAGGCCGAGATTGACCGCCAGGCGGCGCAGTTGTGGGGCTTGACCGAGGCCGAACTGCGCGAAATCCAGCGCAGTTTGGCCGAATTGGCCGGGAACCCGTAAGGGCGGCCCGCCGGGTCGCCCTACAATAATGATCGTCTCCGGGGCCCGGCATCGGGTTCCGTCGGTGCCATCGTGGCGCGATACAAATCCATCGTTGCTAAACGGATTAACCAACATCGTGGCACACCTGGCGCGCCCGTCTGGTAAGGCAATTATTACGAACACATCATCCGTGACGAAAAATCCCTCAATCGCATCCGGGAATACATCGCTGCCAATCCCTTGCGCTGGCATCTGGACTGGGAAGACCCCTCAGCGGCTTGGTGATGATGAGTTCGAGCATAGGTGATAAGTAGAGCGCTTATTGCTTGGCCTCTTGGAATCGCCTTCCCTAGTTTTTTCATCGGCGCGATGTACTATCGGCGGTGAGGGCCAGCAGGGGATGCCATCGGGCGAGGCTGACCGGGGGAGGGCAGAAAAATTGTAAGGATGTCGTCATAAGAGGAGGCTCCTGCGGGGGTATCAACCGTGCAGAGCCGACCTCGTACCCGCCGGGGCGCAGGATTGTAGAACCACTCAGGACCAAACGCCGTCGGTGTTTACGGTAGAATTGCCCGCTGTAAAGGACCTCTAGGCGTGCTCGTAGGAGTTGCCGCTGTGCGTCATCCCCAGAGTTGAGAAGCCAGTCATGACCTGGTATGAATTCCTCAGGGTCAAGGAAGGCCAGCACACGGGCAGGAGCTTCCTTATGGACCAGTACTGGGGTACCGCGGGGAAGAAGGCGGTAGAGGAAGCGAGCATCTTCTCGGCTGAGGCGAACGCAGCCGTGTGAGGAAGCCCGATGCCCTAAGTGCCGGTAGTAACTCCATCCCTCCAGAGCGTGGAACCCGATGTTGCCTGAGAATCCCATCCAGTAGAGCATGGGGATATTGTCAAACTGTCGTGAAATAGCCATCGTTGCCTTTGTCTGGAGGGTGAACAAGCCTGTTGGGGTTTCCATGCCTTTCGGCACCCAGGGAGCACCGGAGGAGACTTTGAATTGGTAACGCCCTCCATTGCGCTCGTAAAGATACAATCGCTGGCGCTGGAGGTCTAGCTCCAGGTATCGCTGGCTCAGCGTATAGATGGTATCCCGGACAGGGAAGAAGCGCAGGAATTCAACCGGGATGAGCCCTGGTGTAGACCGTGTGCGGTGCCTTTCCCGTACCTCGCTGCTGGGAAGGGTGGAAAGCATCAAAGTGGCGCAGCCCAGCAGTAAGAAACCCCTCATTATGTTGGAGAAGCAGTTTTACCCGAGGTGGCGCACAAAATTACCAAGGGCGTGGATAGGTTTATTGGGCTCCTCTCACAGTTTGCTACGGAATCTTTATCCAACCTGTCGCAACCATTGCCATAGCTGCCTTGGTGTGGGAAGCCCACTGTAGTGGAGCATTCCTACCCGGTAGAGCTTGCCTGCAATCCAGAGGAGAAGGACGGTGAGCGCCAGTGTGCATCCGACGGAGGCGGCTACTTCCCAGGTATTGATACCCCCGGCGAGCGCGCGGAGTGGCAGAGCTACAGGGGCAGTCAAGGGGAATACTGTAAGGAACAGGCTTGGAAAGCTTTCAGGAGCTTCCAGCAGGAAGTGGAGTAGGAAGAAGGGGAATGCAAGAGGGAAGATAATGAAAGCTTGGAAGGGTGCTGCTTGTGTGCGGTCAGTGGCGAGGGCTCCGACACTGGCGAAAATCCCGGCATAGAGCAAGTATCCCATCACGAAGCAGGCCAGAATAAGCAGCAGGGCGTGCCGTGCCGTTTGGAGAGTGGTGTCCGCTATTGCCTGGAATTCCTTGGCTGATTCCAATAGTCCCAGCTGCAAGATTGCTGTGATGGTGGGAAGTGCAATCAGGGAGCTCAAAACCCCGACGAACACTATCCAACACAGCAGCTGGAAGAGCCCAACAGCCCCTAACCCAATGACCTTCCCCCAGAGTAGTTCTATTGGACGGGCTGCCCCGAGAAGGAGTTCGGCGATGCGGAGTTCCTTTTCCTCCACGATGCTATCTGTTAAAATGCTGCCGTACGATGCCAGCATGCTCAGCAAGAGAGCGGCAACGATAGCGGAAGCGGCGATACCGAGGGCTGTCTGGGCATGAGATTTCTGCGGGTGGAGCCATTGCATTTCCCACTGGAGCCCATGGAGGAGAAGGGAGGTAGTCACTGAGTCCAAGCGAGTGGAGAGGGCATAGGAGGAAAGGAGAAAATGCTCTAACTCCTGACGGAGGTGCTTGGACAGTGCCCCTTGGCGTCCCAAGACGGTGACCCTCCTCTGTTGGAAGCTGGAGTCTGTCACGATGATAAGCCATCGGAGAGTCCCTTGCTGGAGTTCCTTCTGCCAAGCTCGCCATGTTGTGGAGTCGGATGAGAAACGGACCCCTTCGGGGAGATGGTTCGGCTGTAAGCGTCCAGTAGCATCATACAACGCGATATCTGTCCGAGAAGAGTCCGAGCTCTGCAGTAGTGGGATCAGTATGATACCGACCACACCGAAGAAGAGAGGGACGAGCGGGACAAGGAGTGTTGAGAGCCAGAAACCGCGCGTTTGGATGCGACGCCGGAATTCCCAGGCAGCAACGATCGTACTGCGACTCCACGGGCTCATGGAGAAGCCGAGTTGGCTTTGACAACATCTATGAAGATCTCCTGCATGCTCGGCTCTTTCCAGACAAAAGAGCGAAGGGAGACGTGCTGGAGAGCACAGGAGAGAAAGTCTTGTAAGGAGTCTGGGTTGGGATGCGGCCACCGAAGTTCAATGCGGTTTGAGCTCTGGCTAAGGAGGCGGAGATGAGGGAAATGGGAGAGTACGGGGGTGATGTCGCCGTGGAATTCAATAACGATGGTGTCCTTCCCCCAGCGTTGTTTAATCTCCTGGACATTTCCTGCCAGGACGATGGTGCCTTGATGGATCAGCAAGACCTCGTCACAAATCTGTTCAACTTGCTCCATTCGGTGTGTAGAAAGCACAATTGTACAACCGTCGGCGCGCAGTTCTTGGAGTAGTGTGCTGAGCTCGTCGGCGTTGATAGGATCTAGGCCGCTGGTTGGCTCGTCCAGTAAGAGGAGGCGCGGTCGGTGAAGCAGTGTTGCGGCCAGCTGTACCTTCTGTTGCATGCCTTTGGAGAGTTCGTCCACTCGCCGATGATACCATTGGGCGGCTCCCATGCGCTGCAACCAGAAGTAAATAGCGTTGCGCGCTTCGGCGGTGGACATACCGCGTAGACGGGCAAAGTAGAAAAGCTGATCTCCGACCCGATTGCGCCGGTAAAGCCCGCGCTCTTCGGGCAGATACCCAATCCACTGTTGGTGTTTCCGTTGGAAGGGCTCTCCGGCGAAGAGGAGTTCTCCTGTAGTCGGTGGGAGGATGCCCGCCAAGATGCGCAGAAGAGTGCTTTTCCCCGCGCCGTTTGGTCCCAGCAGTCCTACGATCGTTCCTGGTGTGAGCGTGAAGGAACAATGGCGCAGGGCGACAGTCTGTCCATACTGCTTGGAGAGCTGATGGGCTTCTACAATCGGCTCCTCCATGGGGATGGCATTGCGGTTTTATAACATGGCACGGAGAGCGGTTTCCAAAGCAGTCCGGGCGTCGGTTTGGGGAGTGCGGTACTTGACGATGACCGGCGTTGCGATGCCAAGCCCATGAGTACGGGCAAAGGGAGAGTCTATTTGTCGGCAACCGGGGATCACGACAGCGGCCTCAGGAATCTCCACGGGCTCATCGGGTGTTCCAGTAAGAATACGCTCATGGACAAGGTCATAGACGGGCGTTGTTGCCGTAAGTTGGACGCCGGCGGCTATGACTGCCCGGCGGCGGATGAGTACTCCTTCAAAGAGTCCGCAGTTTGCGCCGATGAAAGCTTCATCCTCTACGATAACCGGGCGTGCTTGCGGTGGTTCTAAGACGCCCCCGATCTGAGCTCCGGCGCTCAAGTGCACTCGTTTACCGATTTGGGCGCAGCTTCCAATGAGGACGTGGGAGTCTACCATTGTCCCTTCGTCTACGTAAGCTCCCACGTTGATGTACATTGGGGGCATGCAGACGACGCCGGGGGCAATGTAGGCTCCACTGCGCACGGCGGAACCTCCCGGCACCAGGCGCACGCGTTCATCGGGTGAGAACCAGCGTAAAGATAAGGTGTCCACATCCGTAAAGCGCCATGCTCCGATGCGGTACGGACGGAGGCGTCCGAGAAGGAAACAGAGAAGAATGCCCTGCTTAATCCACGGATGGGTCTGCCATGAACCGTCGGGACAAGGTTCGGCGGCTCGGAGACGCCCGACCGAGAGTTCGTGGAGCAGATGACTCAAGGTGGGAAGCGCCTCCTCCCGCCGAGCGCGGAGTTCGTCCGGTGGAAGGCTGCTCCAGTGGAGGATTTGGGCACGCAGGGATTCTAGGCTCATAGAGAACTCCACGCAAGGGTGAGGGTCTTGTATATCAGACGCGCAACCGTTAGGGCTGCGTGATGGAGGCCGGGAATTGGGGCAAACTCGACGACATCGAATCCAATGATGCGGCGTCCGCTCTGCCGGATCCGACGGAGCAGGTGGATGACTTCGTGATACCAGAGCCCATCAGGCTCGGGGGTCCCTGTTGCCGGCATTTGGGAAGGATCCAGCACGTCAACGTCTAAGGTTATGTAAACGTCCTCACTCAAGCTGTCCACGACCGCATCGTACCAGCTTGATGTTCTTGGCGACTCACGTCGGATAGCCGAGGCAAAGAAGGTCCGCAAGTTCGCTCGGCGGATGTACTCCATTTCCTCCCGGCACAGAGCGCGAATGCCTACCTGGACGACTCGTTCAGCCGGGAAGAAGTCCAGAATGCGCGCCATTGCACAAGCGTGGGAGTAGGGAGAACCTTCGTACTGGGAGCGGAGGTCAGCGTGGGCATCCAGTTGCAAGAGGCTCATTTGGGGAAAGTGGCGGAAATGGGCCCGGATGGGAGCTATGGCGATAGTATGCTCGCCGCCAATGGTTACAACGTATTTTCCCTGTTGGAGCAGGTGTTCCACCACTACTTCAACCTTGGCAATGGCAGCCTCATCGTATGCCCCATTGAGAGCAATGGGGGCAACCGTTGCGATGCCCAGCTCATAGCAGAGCTCTCGGTCGAATTCCTCGTCGTACGGTTCCACGTGAGCGCTGGCAGCTAAGATGGCGTCGGGGCCGTAGCGGGTCCCTTTCCCAAAGCTAGTGCGGTACTCATACGGTGCCGGTACGAGGGCGATGTGGGAATGCGGGAGCGAGGAATACTCAGGCTCCAAGTCCAGGAAGTTCTCTTGCGGTCCAAGCAGACGAAGTTCCATCCTGGTGCTCACCCAGCAGCGACCGTAGCCGATGCCTGAAGACGAGCAAAAAGAACCAAACGGTGTGGGATATTGCCAGATTCCCACCGTGGGTTGTGCCATTGAGGCGGGTTGGAGCGGGGGAGGTGAGGATATGGAACTTGTGAAAAATCAACGATTTCTAAGAGCTGCTATCGGTCTGGCATAGGGATTGGAGAGCCGTTGTGCAGCTTACTGTGATGTGGAGGACGATGGAGACACGAAGCTACCTATTTGTGGTAGTGCTGCTGCTATTGGGTCTGAGCACAGATGTATGGGCGCAGCAGGCTCCGGTGCCGCCCCTCCCGAAGGTAAGCGTTGGCATAGAGGCGGCGCAATCTCCGCAGGATTTCTCACTAACGCTCCAACTGCTCATCCTTCTGACCGTGCTGAGTCTGGCTCCCTCTATTTTGGTGATGATGACCTGCTTTACCCGTATTGTCGTTGTCTTTTTCTTTCTGAAGCAGGCCTTAGGAACCCAGATGCAGCCCCCGAGTCAGCTGTTGACTGGATTGGCGTTGTTCCTTACCTTCTTTGTCATGCAACCGGTGCTCAACGAGGCGAACGAGAAGGGACTTCAGCCGTACTTGCGACAGGAGATTACGCAGGCACAAGCGGTGGAGAACATGATGAAGCCCTTCCGTGAATTCATGCTCAAGCGCGTGCGGCAGGAGGATCTGGGACTGTTTATTCGCCTCAGTGGGGGACAGCGTCCGAAAACGCCAGCAGATGTGAGCACGTGGGCACTCATCCCGGCATTTGCTCTGAGTGAGCTCCGAATGGCCTTTCAGATTGGCTTTCTCCTTTTCTTGCCCTTTTTGGTTATTGACCTCATCATTGCAAGCATCCTATTGTCGCTGGGAATTTTCCTGCTCCCCCCGCAATTGGTTTCGCTCCCAGCAAAAATCCTGCTTTTCGTGCTGGTAGATGGTTGGAACTTGCTCGTTGGGTCACTTCTTCAAGGGATTGTCTCACCGTGAAAGCGGGTAGCGATGAACGAAGAGATGGTGGTCTACTTGGTGCGCGAAGCCTTTTTTCATGTTCTACTCATTGCTGGACCACTCCTAGTCTTAGCGTTGATTGTGGGCTTGGTTATCGCAATTCTGCAAGCAGCGACGACTGTTTCTGAGCAGACCTTGACATTTGTACCGAAGCTGGTAGCCTTGATGATTGTGGGAGTCCTGCTGCTTCCCTTTATGCTTGGGATGCTTAAGCGCTATTGTCTTGGGTTGTTCCAGCTTATCCCGAGGTTGCGGTGAATGAATGCGCTTGATGCGGCGGCCCTCCAGAATATGTTCCAGCAGGTGCTTTTGGGAGGGCTGCTCTTTGTGCGGGTCCTTGGGCTGTTGTTGATGGCACCGGTGCTCGGCTTTACCGGAATTCCACCGATTTTCAAGGTTTCGTTTGCCGCCATGATTGCAATCGCTTTGCTTCCGACCGTGCCTCCCCAGCCCCCTTTGGAGCTCCATCCTTTTGCGCTTGCTCCCTTAGTTCTGAAGGAGTCCTTCGTAGGGCTCTTTATCGGCTTTGTTGCCTCAAGTGTGCTCTATGCTGCGCGATTTGCCGGTGGGCTGATTGACGTAAACACAGGATTCCAAACAGCCTTGTTCTTTGAGCCAAACTTGGGCGGCTTTCCGACACTTGTGGGGGAGTTCTTTGCCTTTGCGACGATGATGCTGTTTTTCGGGCTGGATGGGCCACGGGTGCTCCTGACAGCTTTTGCGGAAAGTGTGCAATTAATTCCCCTTACGTCCCCTTTACTCCCCCTGGAATCAGAGGTACCGTTGGTCGCCTGGGTTGGTGGGGTGACAACGCTTGCTTTCAGTATCGCTGCACCGGTGTTGGCGGCGCAGTTCCTCGCCATATGGGCGCTTGCGTTGCTAGCGCGGACAGCTCCGCAGATGAACATCTTCATGCTGAGCTTTTCTGTCAAGGTTATCGTGGGTCTTGGAATGCTAGTGGTGGGTACGCCGTTGATGGTCATATTGGTGCGCGCGGCTTTACACAAGCTGACAGCAGAGACGCTCCTTTTGATTCGGAGCCTTGTGCCGTAGTCAGTAGCCACTGGCGACAGGGATACCATGGCGGAGACGCCGGAAGGACAACAACGGACGGAGCCGCCGACGCCGAAACGCTTGGAGGAAGCGCGTTTGCGCGGACAGGTGGCGAAGAGTGCCGATTTTACTGCAGCTGCTGCCTTAGTTGGCGCAGCGGTGTTATTGGCAGCTCTCTCACTGCCCATAGCTCGGTCTCTGGCGCGGCTGTTAGAAGGCTATCTGCGCTGGGGGACAACAGTGCAGCTTAACGAGGAGAGTGTGTGGGGGCTTGCCTGGGATTTCCTCTACCGCCTCCTTCTTTTGATTCTGCCTCCTCTGGCTTTGTTGCTCCTCTTGGGAGTAGGGGCGGAAGTTGGACAGGTGGGGCTGCGTTGGGCAGCGAAGAAGTTCCCACAAGGACTGCCATTGCAGACGGTTTTTAACCCATTTGTCGGATTGCGGCGGATTTTTCTGTCTGGTCGCTCGGCAGTGGAGCTTGCCAAGAGTCTCCTCAAGATTGTTCTGCTGACGGGGGTTGCTGTCCATGTGCTCTGGAGTCGAGTGGAAGAGCTTGCGCAGCTGGGCGTTATCCCAATCCGGCAGGTGGCGCCACTTCTCCGAGAGATTGCACTGGAGCTAACGGTTAAGGTGGCTGTCGTTTTCCTCGGGCTGGCGCTGGCGGATTTGTTTTACCAGCGGTATCGCTATCGTGAAGATTTGCGCATGACTCGGCAGGAGGTGCGCGACGAGCTCAAGCAGACGGAGGGGGATCCACAGCTGAAGTCACGGTTGCGGAGCCTGCTGCAGCAGCGTTTGCGCCGGTGGATGCTGCAGCGGGTCCGGCAGGCGGATGTAGTTGTGACCAATCCTACCCATGTAGCGGTTGCACTGCAGTACACGCCGGGAGCTATGCGGGCACCGGTGGTCGTTGCCAAGGGTGCAGACCGAATCGCCGAGCAGATTCGGCATATTGCCTGTCAGGCACATGTCCCGATTGTGGAAAACCCTCCGTTGGCGTGGAGCCTGTACCGGAGTGTGGAGGTTGATCAGGAAATCCCTGAGCGGCTGTTTGCAGCGGTAGCGGAAGTGTTAGCGTATGTCTACCATGTCTATAACCGCGCTAAGGCACAACGAGTTCTCCAGGGTCGCCAATGGTAGAAGCACGGTTTCCGGCTATAGGATTCTTTCAACGTCTGCAACGCCAGCCCGATGTTGCGATTGTGGTTGGAATCTTGGGAGTCCTGACGCTCCTTATCTTCCCTCTGCCGACTCCCTTGCTGGACGTACTGCTGGCGCTGAACATAACGGTGTCTTTGTTGATCCTTCTGGTCGCCATCTATGTCCGCCATCCGTTGGAGCTGAGCGTTTTTCCCAGCTTGCTTTTGGTAACGACACTGTTCCGCTTGGGGCTAAATGTGGCAACGACGCGGCTCATTCTCGGGCAAGCGAATGCAGGGGAGATTATCCGAGCCTTTGGGAGCTTTGTCGTAGCGGGGAATTATGTGGTGGGCTTCATTATTTTCCTCATCCTCGTGTTGATCAATTTTGTGGTCATCGTGAAGGGGGCGAATCGGATTGCGGAAGTTGCCGCCCGTTTTACGCTGGATGCACTGCCGGGCAAGCAGATGAGTATTGATGCCGAGCTGAACGCGGGTTTCATCACCGAACAGGAGGCGCGGCAGCGTCGGGAGCAGCTTGCTCGGGAAGCGGATTTTTACGGTGCGATGGATGGGGCTGCCAAGTTTGTGCGCGGCGATGCTATTGCCGGCTTGGTTATTACGGTGATCAACATCGTCGGTGGGCTCATTATCGGTATTGCACAGCGGGGCATGGATGTGGTGACGGCGCTGCAGACGTACACAGTGTTAACGATTGGCGATGGACTGGTGTCGCAGATCCCGGCTCTGCTCATTTCTGTTGCTGCTGGAATGGTTGTGGCGCGGTCATCTACGCGTGACCGCCTGGAGGTAGAGATTGGGCATCAATTCGGGCAGCAGCCGCGAGCATTGGTCGCCACAGCAGCGGCGGCGTTTCTTCTGGCGCTTCTGCCTGGTCTTCCGATGATTCCATTCCTGGTGTTGGCGGCAGCCGCTGGCGGGGTTGCTTTTGTCCTCTTCCGGCGCCAGCGCTTGGAACAGGCGCGACGGCAGGCGGAGGAAGCTGCTCGGGCACGCCTTGCAGAACGTCCAACGGAGCCGGCACCGGAGGAGCTGCTCCGCGTGGAGCCGGTGGAAATTGAGTTGGGCTATGGACTGTTGCCGTTGGTGGATGAGACGCGCGGCGGGAACTTGCTTGTCCGTATCACAAATGTCCGCCGTCAGTTGGCAGCAGAGCTGGGTATTCTCCTTCCCCCAGTTCGCATCCGGGATAACCTGCGTTTAGAACCGGAGGAGTACCTCATCCGTATCCGGGGCAATGAGGTCGCTCGGAATAAAATTTACCCTGGTATGGTCATGGCGATGAATCCTGGAACGGCGGAGGGTGAGCTTAGCGGGATCCATGTTACAGAGCCCGTTTTTGGACTCCCGGCCGTGTGGATTCCGGCCGCTCAACGGGAACAGGCGGAGTTGATGGGCTATACAGTGGTCGAAGCCGCAACAGTACTCATCACCCATTTAACCGAACTCCTCCGACGTCATGCGTGGCGATTGCTGAGTCGGCAGGATGTCCGCCAACTACTGGAACACTTACGCCGAGACTATCCCGCACTGGTTGAAGAAGTTACCCCAGAGACGCTTCCTTTGGGGGTGTTGCAACATATCCTCCAGAACCTGCTGCGCGAGGGCATTCCGGTCCGAGACTTAGCGCTCATTGTGGAAACGGCGTTGGAGTCGGCGAAGACAACGAAGAACGCGGACGTGCTAACGGAATACGTCCGCCACGCCATGGGGGAGACGATCCGCAAGCTATACCAGGATTCCCAAGGAGTCTTGCACGCAGTTGCTCTGTCAGCAGAGATAGAGCGCTTGCTGACAACACAACTTCAGCAGTCGCCCCAGGTTGCTGGAATGGCAACGCTGGGCTTATCTCCGGACACACTCCAACGACTGCGCCAAGCAGTAGCTCAGGCGTTGGAGCAGCTGACCGTGCTCGGTTATCCACCCGTTATTCTTTGTTCTACTCCACTGCGTCCTTATGTTTACCGGCTCTTGGCAACCTCGTTCCCGATGATTGCTGTAGTAAGCTATACAGAGTTGCCACCCGATACGCCGCTGGACATTGTTCGTACTGTTCAGCTGTAGTGCCTCTGTTCTGATTTCGGTTTCGAAGTTCGTTGGTCGAATGTGCGTAGCTTTGTAGTTCCGTGTGTGTCACCGAGTGATGTTGGCCGACGATGCGGGTAATGGCCTGCCTTTCCTACGTGCCTGATACGGCTGCGCGTCCCCGTATTGCCCCCGATGGGAGACAGATTGACCGGACGGGCATCAAGTTTATCATGAACCCGTACGATGAGTATGCCCTGGAAGAGGCTCTGCGGGTTCGAGAGCGTTTCGGGGGCGAAGTGCTCGCTGTCTGTGTGGGACCCGAGGCGGCTACAGAGATTCTCCGTACGGCGCTTGCTTTGGGAGTGGATCGGGCTCTCCTGGTGCGAGATGACTGGACTTTGGACTCATTCGGTGTGGCGACGGCGCTGGCCCATGTTGCCCGACAATACCAGCCGGAACTTATCTTGATGGGACGTCAGAGCATTGACTTTGACTCCTTCCAGATGGCGTCCGCAGTCGGGGAACTGCTGGGCTATCCCTCCGTATCGGTGGTTTCTCGGCTCACTATTGCTGAGGATGGCTCCGTAGAGGTTGACCGCGATATTGAGGGAGGGAAGGAAGTGGTTCAGACACGGCTGCCGTGTGTCATTAGCGTGCAGAAAGGGATTAACGAGCCTCGCTATCCGAAGCTGCCCGATATTATCAAGGCAAAAGCGAAGCCGATTGAGTCTATAGAACCGCCCTTGGTGGAACCTTTGAGCGACATTGTGTCCATGGAGCTTCCTCAGCGCCATCGGGCGGGGAAAATTCTTGGTTCATCCGATGCAGAGCTGGATGAGTTGATTCGTTTGCTCCACGAAGAAGCAAAAGTCATCTGAGGAAGGAGGGAAGATGGCGGCGATTTTAGCACTTGTGGAGACAGATGCGGCGGGTTTGAAGCGCAGCTCGTGTGAAGTTCTGACGGCTGCCCGTACGCTTGCGGCACAGCAGAGTGTGGGGGTTACTGCGGTGCTGATAGCCGGTCCACCCGATCCCCTTCAACAGGTAGGGGTATATGGGGTTGAGGAAGGGATTGTCATAGAGCACGAGTTGCTGCAGGACTACTCTATGCCAGCGATGGCGGTGGCATTAGCCCAGTTGGTAGAAGCGGAGGGGGCATGCACCGTGCTTATTGCTGCCAATGCCCGTGGGAAGGAATTAGCCCCTCGGCTTGCGACAAAACTCCGAGCTGGCTACGCTCCGGATTGTATGGAATTTCGTCTGCAGGACGGGCAATTACTTGCCCTCCGCCCGGTCTATGCGGGGAAGGTGATGGCAACAGTCCGACTGCGGACACCGATCCAGGTCTACTCGCTCCGCCCCAATGTCTTTACTGCTCGCCCGGCGGAATATCCCGTGGTGACGACCATACGTCGGTTCCAGCCCCAATTACGTCCTGAGGACTGCAGTGCGGTCGTTCGTGATGTCCTCCGTACCTCAGGGAAACTGGATGTGCTGGAAGCCGATATTATTGTCTCGGGAGGGCGAGGCATGAGGGGACCGGAGCACTTCTGGATGATTGAGGAATTAGCCCAGATGCTGGGAGGAGCCGTTGGAGCCTCACGAGCAGTCGTTGATGCGGGGTGGCGTCCCCATAGCGAGCAGGTGGGGCAGACCGGGAAGACGGTCTCTCCGAGCCTCTACATTGCCTGTGGTATTTCTGGGGCGATTCAGCATCTGGCGGGAATGTCTTCTTCCAAAGTCATCGTCGCTATCAACAAAGACCCAGAGGCGCCTATTTTCAAGGTCGCAGACTATGGGATTGTCGGCGATCTCTTTGATGTCTTGCCCCGCTTAGCGGTGAAGCTGGCACATTTTCTGGGCAAACCTGTTCCGGAGCGTTTCCTCAATCTGCTGCAGCAGCGCAATTGAGCTTTCCTCTTGTCGTCTACACTGTCTGCGAGATAGTGCGACAGGAGGGCTTGGTGATGAAGAAGGTGCGCGTAGAAGTTGTCGGTATTGCCTCAACGGAGAGCAACAATTCGTTTGCCCTCATCCTGAAAGAGGTCGATGGTGAACGGCGCTTGCCGATCATCATTGGCGCCTTTGAGGCACAGGCGATCGCCTTGGAATTGGAAGGGATGCGTCCGCCGCGCCCGATGACCCATGATTTGCTCAAGAGTATTATCGAAGCCCTGGATAGCAACGTGGTGGAAGTTTGTATCCATTCGCTGCGTGATGGCACTTTCTACGCGTACCTTCTGCTGGAGGATGGTGAGGTCGAAGTAGACGCTCGTCCCAGCGATGCGATTGCTTTAGCTCTGCGGTGTAGCGCTCCCATCTACGTTGCCGAGGATGTTATGGAGGAGGCAGCTCTGACGCCTTCTTCCCTGGAGGAGGAGCACGAGGAAGAAGAGAACGAAGAGGAGCAAGATTACTTTGAGCGTCTGAAGCGTCGTTCGGCAGAGGAGTCATCCCGTCAGCCCCGAGATCAGCTCCAACGCCTCCAGCAACAACTCCAGCGGGCAATTGAGGAGGAAGATTACGAGCGGGCTGCTCGTATTCGGGATGAGATTCGGCGCCTGATGGAACGCTCTTCGCAGTGATCCCGTATTTTTGCAAATGCCCTTGCCGGCGTAGCTCAGCAGGTAGAGCAGCGGAATCATAATCCGCGAGTCGGGGGTTCGAATCCCTCCGCCGGCACCCTTTCCTCCTGAGGGCTTTCTCCTGTTCAGGGCTGATTCTTCAACTCAGGCTCGCTTTTCACCAGAGCTGGTCCCTATGCTGTGGGTTGCTCGCTGGGGTGGCGGGGGAGTTGCGCAGTGTGGCTTATATTCGGATTTCGTGGTAAGACCCACAATAGGTTGCCGTTAGAGTGGCCATTTCTGCGCTGCACATGTAGGTGGAGTGATGCAATTCTGCGGTCTGGGAAGACTCGTCGTTGCTTTTGCGCTTGTCTACGGGGCAGGGGCACAGCAGCTAATGTTGTACGCTGGTGGAGACGGCAGCAGTTCCGTGGTTTTGGAAGATTACAGCGCTGAAGCTCCGCATCCCGATGTAAAGTCAGGAACAAAGGGGCTGGGTGAGAATGTGTGGGAGGACTTGGAGGCAGCTCAGTATCCGGAGATTGTATTCCGCTTGGAGGGAGTATCGTCCTACGGGAGCAGCCGTCTCTGGCAATGTTCCGATTCGGGTTGAAGGGATGTTGTCCGTTGTGGGAGTAGAGAAAAAGCAATAGGCTTTCCGACTACATGGGAGGCGAAGGGGAATTAGATAGGGGTGCATGGAGCTGCAGAGTTGTTCATGGCGGACTTCGGAATTAAGCCTTGTGCGTTTATGGTTGCCATGCGGGTGGACAATCGGCCACTTTGACTTTGTGATGGAAGCCTAGTAGGTTGTTGAACATAGCTTGGAGGTGGTACCAATGAAGGGGAGGCGATTGCTGTACATTGCGGTGCCTGCAGTTGTGCTGGGAAGTACCCTGGTTTGCGGGCACGGGAGCTGCGAGCTGGGGCGTTGCACTTCGGTTCAATGGGATGATCCGTCCACTCTGGATAGTGCAATGGGGCGATGACCCATATCGGCGCAAAACTCAGTTGTTCGGCTTCCTACAGAATGCACGGTTACCGTCGGATGTGATGGAGATCACTTCCCGAGTTGATTAGCATCCTGTAGCAAGGGATAGAGCTTCTTTAAGTTTGCTGCTGGTAAGACAAGCTGGGTAGGGCGATGGCGCGACCCCATGTTGTCATTCTGGGAGGAGGATTTGGGGGATTAGAGACAGCTTTTGTTCTGCGGTACAGGCTGCGGGATCGGGTCCAGTTGACCCTTGTTTCTGAATCACCGTATTTCCTGTTCAAGCCGAACACGATTTATATCCCGTTCGGTTTGGAGCCGGAACGGCTGCAGATTGCACTCCGGCGCCCGTTGGAGCGGCGCAATATCACTTTCATACAGGCACGGGCTTCCGCTGTCGACCCGGAGAAACAAACTGTATTCGTCGACGGACAGTCGCTGCGATACGATTTCTTGGTCATCGCAACCGGTGCGGGCATGCGTCCTGGAGAGGTTCCAGGATTACAAGAGCATGCCCATAGTATCTGGACCCCGAGCGATATGCTTCGCCTCCGGAGCAGTATTGGGGACATCGTGCGCACGGCGCGGGAGGGGAAAAGAGTCCAGGTCCTTTTCCTAGTTCCGCCAAATAACAAGTGCTCGGGTCCCTTGTACGAGATAGTTTTCATGCTGGACACTTACCTTCGGCGGCAAGGGGTTCGGGAGCGCATAGGGATAGTGTACACGACGTACGAGAATAGCTTCATTCAAGCTTTTGGTCCGCGGTTACACGAAGTCGTAAGTCGGGAGTTTGAACGGCGCAATATCACAGGGTACACGCAGTACGTGGTACAGGAGGTTACTCCGAAGTCGGTCTTCTATGCTAATGGCAACGAAATCCCTTACGATGTCCTTATAACTTTCCCGCCGTATGAAGCGGGAATTCGTTTTACGGGCTTGCCCGTGGATGAGCGCGGCTTTATCCTCACAGATCCTCGGACACGGCAAGTGCAGGGCTATCCGGCGATCTACGCCGTTGGAGACGCTAGTGACTTCCCTGTCAAACAGGCGTTCCTGGCTTTCCTCCAAGCTGATGCGGCAGCAGAGCATATCGCCATGCATATCACCGGAGGAGAGGAATTCCGCGGCTTTGAACCGGTCTCAATGTGCATTATGGAGATGCTGGACACCGCCACATTTGCCCAAGTTCCGCTTGTATTGGAGAGCCCCGTTGCGCAGGTCCGTTCGGACGCTGATGGACTCTACAAGGTTGGGGTTTCTCCGCTTTGGCGACTGGGGAAGAAGTTCTTGGGTCTTTATCTACCCTTCCGCTTCCGGGCCGGGAATCCCTTCCATGTCGGGCTTCCCTGGCGGATTATTGAGAAGGGCATGAAACTTATGAGCGGACTTTTGGCGCGGTGACGTGTCAGAAAAAAGCAGGAGGTGCCATGAAACGAATTGTTCTTGCCTATGTCGCTGTAATTGCTGTCTCTGCCTATAGTCTTGCTGCAGAGCGAGGGGATACGGCGGTGTATCGCTTCCCGACTGTGACAGTGGTAGGGCGGATGGCTTTCGTGGGTGAGCAAGCAGTAGTAGTCCCGAAGGCTGGGGTCTACGAACTTTTGGAGACAGAGGGTATCGTACAAGTGCTGCGGCGTGGTGGGTTTCTCAGCTCGGACCTTTATCTGCAGGGATTTAAGCGGGCAGACGTGGGAGTTGTTGTAGATGGGGTACGCTTCCCTAACGCATGTCCTAATCGGATGGATGTTCCGTTGGCGCGAGTGGAACCTTTGGATATCGCTGCGGTTGTGGTGGACTACTCAGGAGCCTTACTGCCTGGCGGCTTAGGAGGTTCATTAGCGTATCAGCGGCAGCCCATTGGTGGAGGGATGCAGGTACGCTCGGAGTTCAGTGGGCAGTTTGGTGCAGAGCCCTTCTGGGATGTGAGCGTGCGGGGAGAAGCCTACCGTCAACGCCTGATAGCTCGCTGGTTGCAGCTTCGTTCATATACGGACGGCGGTGGGCGTTCCTTTGGACAGCTTTATGGCTATACCTCCGACCATATCCAGTCTCGTTGGGTAGATGTGACACTGCGGGGGAGGATCCAGGCCCTGAGCTATGATGCCCGGTTCAATGTGTCTTCCGATGTCCCTTTCCCTGCTCTCATGATGGACGAGCGGCGGAATCTGACTGGGATGCTCAGCTTCGCTTTGGATAAGCATCGGCTCTATGGTGTCTATACGTGGCATCGCATGGACAACGGAATGCGCCGCGATGCCGTTTCCATGCGGATGAGGACCGATGCAACGACGGCAACCATTGGGCTGGTGGGCGAGATGTACGATGTAAGCTACCGCTTCTGGAAGGCGGAGAACACGATGAACGATACCATGCGTCAAGCAGTGATTCCCTCGGTCCACAGTATCCGTGCAGGGATAGCCTACCAATGGACGGTGGAACGGTGGCGTTTCCATGTTCGAGCAGGGTTGGCTGTGATGGGCATTGGAGACACGGCCCGAATGTCTGTATACCGAACTCTTTATCCTGAGACAAAGCGGTGGCGCTGGTACGTTCCAGGAGCTTTGGCTGTTGGTTACCAGTCCCTGTTGTCGGGACGGTGGAAGGCGGGGATGCAGATGGAGCTTACGGGCGAAGCTCCGGCAGAAGAACAGCTCTTCTTTGCCCTTCAACGCCCCATGGGGAGACCGTGGGTGCTGGGCAATCCGACGTTAGCAGAGCCAGTGCGGCTAAGCTTACGAACAGCGCTGGGGTGGGGTGAGCGAGCACAGCTCCAGGTAGCCGCTTCTCACGTTTGGAATTATCCCTCCGTAGTAGCCCAGCAGCAGAATGACCGGCGTTACCAGACCTACAGCGGAATCCGAGCGATACTGCTCACAGCGAACCTGTCCCATAGTTCGCCCTATGTGGATGCAGTTGTGGAGTATGCTTGGGGTGAGCAGACGACGAGCAAGCGTCCATTGAGCGAAATTGCTCCTTTTACGGTTACCCTCACGGGCAAAAGCCCTGTCTTGTGGGAAAGTTTGTCCGGATGGGTCCGCGGTGTATATGCTGCGGCACAACGGCGTGTGGATGCGTCGGTGCAGGAGCAGCCTACCCCGGACTGGTTCCGGTTGGATGCGGGAGTTCAATGGAAGAGCAAGACGGGGCTTTCCGTGGGAATAGAGGGGACAAATCTTCTCAACCGTCTCTACCGACGGCACCTGTCCTATATCCGCAATCCTTATGCCGTTGGGATGCCTGTGTATGAGCCGGGACGTAGCATCCGCTTCTGGTTCCGATGGCAGTGGGAGCAGCCGTCAGGACAGTAATTTTGAGCAAGCTGGGACATTAAGGAGCTACGGAGCGTGGCGATCCTGCGTTGACCATAGCAGGGATGTCCCTCATGGGGGCCAGGACCTTCTCCAACGCTTCAACGGCGTAGAGAAGGTCTTCTTCTGTGGTCTGGTGGGATAGGGAAAAACGGATAGCTGCCCGTGCTTGGGCAGGACTCCGTCCTATCGCTAATAGAACGTGCGACGGTTGCATACTCCCGGCGGTGCAGGCAGAGCCATTGGAGACAGCAACGCCATAGAGGTCCATACCCAGGATAAGGGCATCGCCGTCCAGTCTGTGCGCGTCGGTGAAGGTAATGTTCACAATGTGAGGAAGGGCTCCTTCCATAGGCGTGTTGAAGATAACGCCTGGGATGCGCTCTTGCAGGAGCTGTTGTAGGAAACGCTTTAAGTGCTGGACACGGCGCGTGCGTTCCTCCAAGGCTTGAACGGCTTTCCGTGCCGCGACTTGGAACCCGACGATCAAGGCAACGGGTTCTGTCCCTGCTCGGCGATTCCGTTCCTGAGAACCACCGTGTTGATGGGCTTTGAAATCAATGCCGCGTCGGATATACATTGCCCCAATCCCTTTGGGACCGTAGATTTTATGGGCGGAGAAGCTAGCAAAGTCGACCCCGAGTTGGTGTACATTCACCGGGATTTTCCCAAATGACTGCACGGCATCCGTATGGAGAAGAGCATCGGGGGCGGCAGCGCGGATAGCCTCTATCGGCTCTATGACCCCTGTCTCATTGTTGGCGTGCATGACGGTGATCAGCGTCCGCGGGTGATTCCAGGCCATTGCCTCTTCCGGGTGGACCCGTCCCCAAGAATCTACCGACAGCACAGCAGTACGGAAGCCTTGGGCTGCCAGAGCTTCGGCGGGGTGAATAATGGCATGGTGTTCTACGGCGCTGTAGACAACAGTGTCTGCCAGCCGGGATTCTACACAACAGCTCTTCAAAATGGCATTGTTGGATTCGGTACCCCCGCTGGTGAAGACAATCTCTGAGGGATGAGCCCCGATGAGGGAAGCGATCTCTTCCCGGGCTTCCTCTACCGCAATGCGGGCACGACGTCCCCACGTATGGAGGGAAGAAGCATTTCCAAAATGCTCCCGCAGCCACGGAAGCATTGCCTCCACGACGTCAGGGTCTATTGGAGTTGTTGCGCTATAGTCCAAGTACACACTGCGGGGTGTCATTCTTCACGCTCATCGTTGAGCCGACCATATCCACGGTATGCGTCAAGCTTTGCGCTGTAGAGCACGATGTTGAAGGAACTATCGCGCAGGATTCCGCCGGAAGTTGAGAGGTAAAAGGGAGCAATTTGCCCTGTGGGGTGGCGTGAGGGCATTCCGTTTTCATCAACGTAGAAGTACAAAACGTAGTACCCGTGCTCTTTGCGCGCATGGGGCAGCTGGTGCAGAACGTTCTCCAGTGAGAAGGTGTAGAAGCGCTCGTCCATCTTTACGACAGAAGGGCAAGGCTTATTTCAAAGACGCACAAACCCTGTACTTCCTGCGTCTATATTCCTGCTTTCTCATGACTGCTGCGCAACCAAAACGAGGGGCTCTATGGTGCTGAAGCTGTTGCAGAAGATCTTTCCGACGAAGCGGGAGCGTGATATTCGACAGCTCCTGCCTTTGGTTGAAGCCATTAACCGTGAGTATGAGCAATTGCATGGACTCACCGACGCAGAGCTGCGGGCAAAGACGGATCTGTTCCGTTCTATCATTCGCGAGCGCACAGAGTCTTATCGCCAGCAAATAGAGAGTCTCCGAGAGCAATTACGCACCCGAGAGCTTTCTTACGAGGAGCGCTTGGATGTTTACGACCGACTGGCAAAGTTGGATGAGGAGGAATATCGGCTCATCCAAGCTACGCTGGACGAGCTTTTGCCCCAAGCCTATGCGGTTGTTAAGGAAGCCTGCCGGCGTTTAGCCGAGATGCAGTACACGTATGAAGTCGTGGGGCACCAAGTTGTCTGGGATATGGTGCCGTTTGATGTGCAGTTAATGGGGGCTATCGTCCTGCATCAGGGGAAGATTGCTGAAATGGCAACCGGCGAGGGGAAGACATTGGTAGCCGTGATGCCCTTATATCTCAATGCCCTTGCTGGGCGTGGAGTGCACCTGGTGACGGTCAACGACTATTTGGCTCGGCGCGATGCTGAGTGGATGGGCCCGGTCTTTCGCCTGCTGGGTATGACCGTCGGTTGCATCCAATCGCAGATGTCCATTCCAGAGCGGAAGAGACAGTACCAGTGCGATGTCACTTACGGTACGAACTCGGAGTTCGGCTTTGATTACCTGCGGGACAACATGGCGTTGGACCCGAACGATATCGTGCAGCGTGAGCACTGGTACGCCATTGTGGATGAGGTGGATTCCATCTTAATTGACGAGGCTCGGACCCCACTGATCATCTCCGGTCCCGTTGTATCCAGCAACGAGGAATTCGTACGGATGAATCCCCGTGTGCGTCGCCTAGTGGAGGTGCAGACGCGACTGATCAACCAAATCGTTGCCGAGGCAGAGCGTCTCCTGCGCTCTGGGGATAAAGAAGACCGAGAACGTGCAGGAAAGCTCCTTCTCCAGGCTCACCGGGGGCTTCCTAAGCACAAACGCCTGCTTAAGCTCTTGGCCGATGCGGATGTCAAACAGCTATTGCACGAGACGGAGCTCTACTACCTGCGGGACCAGGGCATTCACCTGCACGAGCTTGATGAGGAGTTGTACTACACCATTGACGAGAAGACCCACCAGGTGGACATCAGTGAGAAAGGGCGCCAGCTCCTTGCCAATACAGGGGAAGATCCCGATATGTTCCTCATCCCCGATGTGGGGACGGAGATCAGCGTCATTGAGCAGAACCCTGAATTGACGACTGAGGAAAAGCAACGTCGCAAAGACGAAATCTTCCGCCTCTATGCCGAGCGAAGCGAGCGCGTCCACGTCGTCAATCAACTCCTGCGGGCTTATTCCCTCTATGAGCGCGATGTGGACTACGTCGTCCAGGATGGTAAGGTCAAGATCGTGGACGAGTTCACCGGTCGTATCTTAGAAGGGCGGCGGTATTCCGATGGACTCCATCAGGCAATTGAGGCAAAGGAAGGGGTGACTGTAGAGCATGACACGCAGACGTTAGCTACAATCACCATCCAAAACTACTTCCGCCTCTATCGCAAGCTGGCAGGAATGACGGGTACGGCAGAGACGGAGGCGGCGGAGTTTGACAAGATTTACGGTCTAGACGTGGTGGTCATTCCAACTAACAAGCCTGTCATTCGGAAGGATTTGGACGATTTGGTCTTCCGGACCAAGCGCGAGAAGTACAACGCCGTCATCCAGGAGATCCAGCATCAGTTAGAGCGGGGACGTGCTGTACTGGTTGGGACTACGAGCGTGGAAGTTTCCGAGACACTGAGCCGGATGCTGCGTCGCTTGGGAATTCCCCACAATGTGCTCAACGCCAAGCACCATCAACGGGAGGCAGAAATTATTGCCCAGGCAGGGCGCAAAGGAGCTGTCACCATTGCCACGAATATGGCCGGACGCGGAACCGATATCAAGTTAGACCCCGAGGTACGGGCGGCTGGTGGCTTGGCCGTTATTGGAACGGAGCGACACGAAGCCCGCCGCATTGACCGGCAGCTACGTGGGCGTTCCGGACGCCAGGGTGATCCGGGAACATCACAGTTTTTCGTTTCCCTGGAAGATGATCTGCTCCGCCTCTTCGGGGGACCTCGCATTGCGGCAATCATGCAGAAGCTGAAGGTCCCCGAGGGTGAGCCGATTCAACATCCGATGATTACGAGGGCTATTGAACGGGCGCAGAAGAAGGTGGAGGAGCAGAACTTTGCTATCCGAAAGCGGCTGCTGGAGTATGATAACGTGATGAACCAGCAGCGGGAGATTATCTACGACCGGCGACGTCATGCCCTACTGGGTGAACGACTGAAGGGGGAGATTTTCCAGTCAATTCGCGAGCTGGCCGAGGATTGGTATGACACGTATCATCCCGAAGGTGACATAGAGGGGTTGAAGAACACTGTGCGGGCAACATTGTTGTGCGAACCCGCCATCACAGCCCAGGAATTCCGCGACATGACCAAGGAGGAAGTCGTTCAACGCATCCTGCAAGCAGCGCAAGAATTTTATCAGCGGAAGGAGGCGGTTTTAGGAGCTGAATTCATGGCCCAGCTGGAGCGGTTTGCTATTTTGATGACCATTGACGAAAAGTGGCGGGAGCATCTGCGGGCAATGGATGAGCTGCGGGAGGGTATCCATCTGCGGGCATATGGGCAGAAGGATCCTTTGCTGGAGTATAAGGCGGAAGCATATCGGCTCTTCACTCAGCTCATCAAGGACATCAACCGGGAGTCGGTGCATTTTGTCTTCAAGTACTTCCCACCAGTGCTGGAGCAGTTGTCGGCTTCCTCTCTGCAGCAGCAGCCTGTGGAGACAGGTCTCCGGTTGCGACAGGTGGTGCCGTCGTCGGCGCTCCGCTTCTCCCATCCCGAGGCGGTCAGCAGTGTCGCAACAATGGTTGCGACCACAGCAGAGCACGCCGGCGCTCCGGTGGCTCCGAAGCCGCGAACGGTAGTCAACACGATGCCACGAGTGGGGCGCAACGACCCTTGTCCCTGCGGTTCGGGTAAAAAGTACAAGCATTGCCATGGACGGAACTCCTCGTAGGGCAGGACGTTCTTCCCCTGAAGAGGAGCGCATTCCCTTTACGTACGAATTCCGTGTGCCTGCAGGGCAGGGTGCAGAGCGGCTTGATGTGTGGTTGGCTCGAATGCTTCCTCACGCCAGCCGCACGAAGGTGCAGAGGGCGATTGAAAGCGGGCATGTTTCTGTCAACGGACGTACATCCAAGCCTAGCTATCGGATCCGCCCTGGCGATCTTATCACGTGCACGGTCTACCGTTTGCCTCCGATGGAGCTGTTGCCAGAACCTATCCCGCTTGACATCGTGTACGAGGACGCTTATCTTATGGTCATCAACAAGCCAGCGGGTCTACCGACGCATCCCGGCATTGGACATCGGCGGGGGACAGTGGTCAATGCTGTCCTGCATCACTTGGGACTCCGACAACCTATCCGCATTGAAACAGAGTTGGGAGACGAGGAGGAAGATGAGGGCGCCCTTTTCTCAAGCGAAGCGGTGCGTCCGGGGATTGTTCATCGCCTGGATAAGGATACGTCAGGACTGCTGCTGATCGTCAAAGACGCAGCGCTCCACGCTGTTCTGTCGGAACAGTTTGCGCAGCGTCGCATTCACCGGGAGTATTTGGCTCTGGTTTGGGGGCGTATGCCGGAGAAAGCAGATTCCTCTCAGCGCGTTATACTGGAAAGGCGTGGACACGGTATCATTGATGCCCCGATTGGACGTTCGCCTCGGAACCGTAAGGCTTTCGCTGTTGTGCCCTCAGGGAAGCCGGCACGGACGGAATATTGGGTGTTGGAGGAATATCCCATCGTTAGCTTCCTTCGGTTGCGATTGCATACAGGGCGAACGCACCAGATACGGGTTCACCTTTCATGGGTTGGACATCCCGTCGTTGGGGATCCACTCTATGGCGGTGATGCGATACGGGTAACGCCGCCAGAACCGCGCTGGCGGCGGTGCGCAGAACGTTGCCTTTCGTTTCTCTCACGGCAGGCACTCCATGCATACAGACTAAGTTTCCTCCACCCCGTCACTCGTCAGTGGATTGAGTGTGAGGCGCCCTTGCCACCAGATATGGAAGCGGCTATTGCTGAGCTTCGGATGACGGCGCAGGAGACGGAACTTCAATCCCCAGGAGCTGGGCGACAATGTGTTCAGCCTGACGGAGAGTTTCTTCCAGCTGCTCGTTGCAGATGATGGCATCAAAGAGGTCCTGATAACTCAGCTCAAGGGCGGCTCGCTGGAGGCGGCGTTGGATTTGTTCCTCGGTTTCTGTCCCCCGCCGCCGCAGACGGCGTTCAAGCTCTTCCATGCTGGGTGGGGCAACGTAGATGAGGAAAGTCTCTTCCGGATATGCCTGCCGTAGGGAGAGAGCACCTTTAACGTCAATGTCAAACAGCAAGTATTCCCCGCGCTGGAGTGCTTCTTCTACCGGTGCCCGTGGAGTTCCGTAGAGGTGCCCGAAAATCTCTTCGTGCTCCACGAATGCGCCAGCATGGAGAGCCTCCTCAAACTGCTGACGGGTGAGGAAGAAATAGTCTTTCCCGTGGAGCTCTCCTGAGCGCGGCGGACGAGTAGTGGCGGAGATAGAGAAGCGCAGCTGAGGGAAACGAGTTAGCAAGTACCGAGCCACCGTTGTCTTCCCTGCCCCACTGGGAGCCGAGATAACGATGAGGTGACGTCGGGAATGGCTCTGCGGTTCCGACATCGGCTTACTCCAGGTTTTGAGCCTGTTCGCGGAGACGCTCAATGTCTTCCTTCAGTTGGACGACCCAATGGGAGATGGAGGCGTCATCGGCTTTTGCGCTGATTGTGTTGGCTTCACGGAGCATTTCCTGCAATAGGAAAACGAGTCGTCGTCCAACAGGGACGCTTTCGCGAAGCAGTTGGCGCATCAGTTCCAGGTGGCTTCGCAGCCGAGTACATTCCTCATGGGTATCCAACCGGGTTGCTAAGAGTGCAACTTCCTGCGAAAGCCGCTGGGGATCGGGAAGCTCGCCGAGCAGTTCGGAGACGCGTTCGCGTAGGCGCTGCTGAGCCTGTGGGATCAATTGGCGGTTTCGTCGTTCAATGGCGGTGACAATTCGCTCAACATTGCGGAGATGTTGGCGCATATCGGCGACCAAATTCGCTCCCTCTTTGCGTCGCATCTGCTGTAGTTGTCGGAGGGCACGTTGGAGGGCGCGCTGTGCCACCGACCATATTCGGGAGTCGTTACTGGTAGAGGATGGAGCTTCAAAGATGTCCGAGAAGCAGAGCAGGTGCTCCAGACGGGGTTCCTCAGCTATGCCGAGGGAATGGGCAAGTTGTTGCAGCATCGTGTAGTAGCCCCGAGCTAACGGGAGCGAGAATGAACGGGGGATGGGCTCTAACCATTGTAGAGTGAGCGTAACGGTGACTGTCCCACGGGAGAGTGTTTGACGTACTAGCTCTCGGATGTGCCATTCGTACGAGCTCAACTGCCGTGGGAGGCGGCAGGTGATTTCCAGGAAGCGATTGTTGAGGCTCAGCACTTCGGCAGTGATCTGCAGCCCATATGCAATTACCTCTGCCCGTCCGAACCCCGTCATACTCTGGGGCATTCCTATCCCCCTGCGATTGAGGGACTCAGAGACGAAAAAACAGAGGGGTTCCTGGCAAACTGTGCCGGAACCCCTACGTACGGGAGCGACGGAAAAGGCAACTTAGCGCCGTCTTTGACTCTGCCCACCTTCCTGCTGTGCCTGGGCTGCCTCTGTGATGGCGTCCATAACCTGCTTGTATCGGTCGGCATCGGCCCCAGTGATGCGAGCACGTTGCATCAACACAACCAGGTTTTGCGCCACAGGCAATTGGAGCTCTAAGGTGACCTCATCGTTTGGATTTGCACGATTTGCCTTTTGGGCTGCTTCAAAGGCGTCGTTGAGAGCTTTCCGGACTTCCAAATAGGCGTCCACTTCACGTCCCTGGATTTCTACCCCGTTGATCAGGTTGATTGCAAACGCCAACCCTGCTACGGTCAGCTTTGGCTTGATGATCTGGGGAGGTGGAGGCGTTTGCAGTTGACCACCTTGTTGGGCAAAGGTAACGCTGCTGGCGAAGACACCTGCCAAAAGCCATTTGACCGCTGAAGTGTGCATTGTGGCTCCCTGTGTTTTGCTTGGTTCTACATATCCATCTGAATCCCTAGCCGGTGAAGCGCTGCTGCACTCACCAGCGTTGCACTATAGTCAATGCGAATATTGCTGAGCGTAATCCCCGTCCCCACTCCCATCCCCGTAACTCCCCGCTGTCGGGCTGGAGCTGCACGCCGGAGAAGATTATCGTAGCCCAGCCGTAGTTGCAGAACCGAGCTGAGGCGGAACTCAATACCAACTACAAAATTTGCAAATTTCTGCCACACGGATGGCGTTGGTTCTGTAAGGTGGACAAAGCTAAGATTGAAAATTGCCGGCAGTCCTTGGAGAAAATGGGTCAATCCAATGCGGAGATCTGTGGGCAGAGACGGCTGCGGGGAATGGTGAAGGGGGGTTCCGACGTGGAGAAGCGAAAGGGCAGCACTTGTACGTTGGTCCGGGAAGGTGTAGAGAAGCCCAGCGTCAAAAGCCAGTGCCCATGCGTGCTGTTGGTCTAAGCGTTCCCAGACAAGCTTGGGACCGATGCCGTAAAAGAGACGGGGCTCCAAGGTGTCGCTGTACCATGCTGCTAGGGCAACATCGTGTGCGGAGAATTGTCCAAGCGGTTGTCCATTAGCGTCGCGTCGGTCAAATACACCGTAGTCCATGTAGACGGCTCCGATAGTCAAACGTCCACTGAAGATGGGAAGGCCGCTGTAGAGGAGCATTCCGGCATTGATATCCAGAACGTGCTTGAGGAAGGTAGAGCTTAGGGTTTGGCGTTCTACTGTTGCACCAATTGCGGGGTTGAGGATGACGGTGCCAGCGTCGGCGGGGAGTGCAACAGTTGCTGACCCGAGCGCTGCAGAGCGCGGGGATACAGTTGTACGCAGAAACTGGAATGCCGCTGACGTTTGGGCGACTACCGAAGCCAGTGAGGAGAGAAGTATGAGCCCAATCCGGTAGACCATTAGCCGTTGCCGGAGTTCAGCACATATTGTCGGAGAGCATCCCAGAATATCGTCGGGGGACGTACTGGGCGCCAGCTGCGTGCTTCCATGAAGGCGTGGACAGTATAGCCGCTCGCAATAGGCTGAGCATCCCGCCGGATTTCGTACTCCAGACGCAACGTCGCTGTGTAGCGAGGGCGGTAGCGGGTTTGAATATGGAGCACGTCGTCGTATCGGGCAGGAATATGGTAGTGAACGTGTGCTTCCAGTACTGGGAGTATGTAGCCGCGAGCTTCCAGTTCCGAGTACGGGATGCCACAGGCTCGGAGGAGTTCCGTGCGCCCGACCTCGAAGTAGAGCAAGTATGTAGCGTAATAGACCACACCCATTTGGTCGGTATCGGCATAGCGGACACGAAGCGTCGTTGTGTGGACGATTTCAGGAAACGTCTCTGGTATAGAGCTCATCGGGGTGGCAGACGGTGGATTTTCTCCAAAGTAGCAAATAACTCCAGAAGGCGCTCCAGCTCTTCAAACGAGTAGAACTCAATCTCTATCCGTCCTTGTCCATGGGCATTGGTATGGAGATGAACCTGGGTGCTGAACAGCTGTCGGAGGTGTTCCTCGATCTCCTTCAATGTTGTCTGTAGAGTACCCTGGGGGCGTGAAGGCTCTGGACTCTGTCCACGCTTAGTTACTCGCTCCAACTGCCCCGTTGGAGAGAGTCGGATGCGTCCGAGCTCAATTTCCTTCACCAGTGTCTCTGTCTGTCGGACGGAGAGACTTTTGGTGATGGTTTCCCGGAACACGGCCATTTGGAGCTCTTCGGTCGGGAGCGCTAACATGGCTCGAGCATGTCCCATGGTCAGTTGCCGTTGTCGGAGGGCATTCTGGATTGGTTCAGGTAAGCGGAGGAGACGGAGGAAATTCGCAACGGTCGTGCGGTCTTTCCCAACTTTGAGAGCAACCTCTTCTTGGGTCAGGTGACATTCCTCAATGAGTCGTTGGTATCCGCGGGCGACCTCAATAGGATTGAGGTTCTCCCGCTGTACGTTCTCGATGAGGGCTAATTCCAGCAGCTCAATGTCTCGTTCCACGTCTAAAACATAGGCTGGAATGCGTTCCAATCCAGCCTCAAGGCAGGCACGGACGCGACGTTCACCGGCGATGAGCTCAAACCCATTGTCGGCACGGCGGACTGTGATGGGCTGGATGAGCCCACGCTCTTTGATAGAGCGGGCCAGCTCCTCTAAGGCTTTTGGGTCAAAGTCCTGGCGTGGTTGATAGGGGTTAGGGCGGATCTTGTTCACCTCAATGAGCATGACGACCCCGACAGAGACTCCGTCGTCCAGGGGTAGTTCCCGACTCTGTTCCTGCAAGAGGGGGCCGGTGGGGATCAAGGCTTCCAGGCCGCGCCCTAAGCCTAAGGCCGATCGCGCTTTGGCACTCATGAGAGCTCTCCCTCTGTTGGAGAGACATTCACCGTTTCTGACGGCGGAGCGGTATCGTGCTTATACGAGCGGGCAGCAATGGAAGGATTGCGCTCTAAGATTTCTTGAGCGAGCTCCAGGTAATTGCGAGCCCCTTGGCAGAGGGCATCGTAGAGGAGTACGGGCTTCCCGTGGCTGGGGGCTTCCGAGAGCCGGACATTTCGGGCAATGACGGTGCGGAAGGTCTTGTTCTGGAAGTGACTCCGCACTTCCTCAAGAACTTGGTTGGAGAGGCGTAGGCGGCTATCGTACATCGTCAATAGTACTCCTTCAATGTCCAGCGAAGGATTCAGGTGGCGCCGGACAATGGCAATCGTGTTCAAAAGTTGTCCTAACCCTTCTAGGGCGTAATACTCACACTGGACCGGAATCAGGACGGAATCGGCAGCGGTCAGGGCGTTGAGGGTAAGAAGCCCCAGTGATGGGGGACAGTCTATCAGGATGAAGCTGTATTTGCGTCGGATGGGTTCCAGCACCTCTCGCAGAATCCGTTCCCGCCGCTGAAGGTCTACCATTTCAATTTCGGCCCCCACCAAGTTGATGTGTGAGGGAAGTACCCAGAGAAAGGGCAATTCCGTTGGGACAATTGCTTCCTGAATGGGGACACCTCCGATAAGTACCTCGTAGGTAGTCTTGTCAAGCCGCCGCGTATCTATACCTAATCCGTTAGAGGCGTTTGCCTGAGGGTCAATGTCGAGAAGGAGCACAGGGTACTCCGCTACTGCCAGCGATGCCGCTAAGTTCACAGCGGTCGTCGTCTTCCCGACACCACCTTTCTGATTGGCGATGGCAATTACCTTCCCCATGGGTTTCCCTGCAGCCCTTTCATATCGGACGTGATATCTCTACACAGCACAGAGAAGAGAGCAACCAAGACGAGCGAATGGCGAATAACACCGGTGCGGAGGAGATGGGGCACTTCATCTAATGGAACAAGACGGACAGCAATCTCCTCATGGTGATCCCAGCGGGGTTCGGTTACCCGGCGACAGTTGAGCCAGAGGTAGGAGTAGCATACGTTTGTTAAGAAGGCGGGATTGGGGTAATTGATCCGCAGCAATTGTGCGGGCTCCTCAGAGGCATAACCAGTCTCTTCGCGGCATTCCCGTTCTGCTGCTAGCCGGGGATCCTCACCCGGACTGACCATTCCCCCAGGAATTTCCAAGGTAATGGAGTCAATGCCGTGGCGGTACTGCTCAATGAAGATGACATGTCCTTCTTCCGTCAGGGGAACGATATTCACCCATGGTGGGGCCTCCAAAACGACGAAATCGCCGAGCTGTCCCCGCAAGGGGTGACGCCGGCGGACACGGTAGAGGGTAAAAATACCGTGGTCTGAGAGGGCTTCCCGCTCCACAGTTTCCCAAGCGACGGGAGAGGCATTATGTCTGCTCTGCGCCACTGGAGGAATTAAAGATGACACCGGAACCAGTCAATTAAAATTACGGAGTTTGGCGCGCCTGCCGACAGCGCAAAGTGCTGCGGAACCAACGGCGTAACTGCGCAAGCTGTTCGGCAGTGTCCACCCCCATGAGAAATCCTTCAGCAGGAAGGCAACCGATGGTGTAGCCAGCTTCTAACAATCGGAGCTGCTCTAAACCCTCCGCCCGTTCCAACGGGCTAGCAGGGAGCATACAGAAGCGCTGGAGAATCGGTGCGCGGTAAGCATATATCCCAACGTGTTTCCAGAAGTGGGCTGTGTGGAGGAGCTCCTCCAGCGAGTGAGCCCGGACATAGGGGATAGGCGCTCGCGAGAAGTACAGTGCGCTCCTGTCGGCACGCAGTACTACTTTAACCACCGCGGGCGAAAGTAGTTCCTCTGTCGTCTTGATAGGCTGAACCAGGGTTGCCGCATCCCAGTGTGCATGCTCCGCAAGGGAGGTGATGAGCATTTCAATGTGCTGGGGCTGAAGGAGGGGTTCATCGGCTTGGACATTGAGCACGAAAGCCGCCTGGAGACGGAGCCGTTCGTAAGCGCGGGCGACCCGGTCCGTTCCGCTGGGGACGTCGTCCGGGATGATGACAGTGTCTGCACCAAACCGGCGGCAGACAGCAGCGATGCGTTCGCTATCAGCGGCGATGATCACGCGGGAAAGGTTCCGAGCTTTGCTGGCAGCTTCCCATACCCATTGGACGAGCGGCTTCCCACACAGTTTCCGCAAGGGCTTTCCCGGGAGGCGGCCAGAGGCATACCGCGCCGGAATAATGGCAACGGCATTCATTCCAGGACTTTCGGTACCCGGAAGAAGACACCGTTATGCTTCGGGGCATTCTGAAGCACTTCTTCCCGAGGGAGCGACGGCTGAGGGATGTCGTCCCGGAAGGCGTTCTCTGTTGGCACAACGTGCGTCAGGGGCTCCACTCCTTCCAGTTCCAGGCTCTCAATGACGCTGACGAAATGCACGATGCGGGCAAACTGCTCAGCGAAGGCATCCAGCTCCTCATCGCGAAAGCGGAGCCGTGCTAATTCGGCAATGTGTTGGACAAGGGCGCGGGTATCCATGGCACAGAAGGAGTTTGAGAGGACATTTCAGCGAGCCATTCGGCTATCTGTTCCCGAAGGGATTGAAGCCAGCGATGCTGGTCCTGACGGTTCAGTGTGGTAGGGAGTTCTATCGGGGCACCGATGCGGACGCGTACTGTGCCCGGGCGGAATCGAAGCGTTTTCGGGGGGAGCAATGCATGAGTTCCAGCAATAGCAACCGGAACGAGTGGACGGCGCAGTTTTTGGCCAAGCACAATCACGCCGCGCTTGAAGGGGCGAACGGTTCCGTCGAAAGAGCGTCCCCCTTCGGCAAAAACTACGGGGGAAAGCCCGTACTGCTGGAAGCGCTCAATGGTCAACTCAATATGGCGGTGGGCATCCAATGGGTGACGAGTGATAGGGACATAGGGTAAGCGGCGAAGCACCCAACCGAAGAAGGGGATGTATTCCAAGCCCTTTTTGTACAGGAAACAAAGCCGATCGGGAAGAGCTGCAACGAGGACCGGGATATCAAGCAAACTGGCGTGATTGCACACGTAAATGAAGGGACCTCCTTGCTGCAGATGCTGGCGTCCTTCCACAAGGATATGGACTCCGCAGAGACGGAGCATCGTACGTGCCCATCCTGGGACAGCCGCCAGTAACCTCTGTGATGCCCTTCTCCGAGGCAGAAGCAATGCCCACGTGGAGGAGGCGATCGTATATCCGACAATGGCTGCTGCCCGAAGTCCGTAACCGATGATGCCACCTGTCCACATCGTTCGTGCCTGACCGTGATCAGGTCTGTTCCGTTGGCCGAGTTGCTGTCCAGCGCAACACAAGGAGCTGTCGCTGGAGACGGATATGGGGATGGAATCGTTGAGCATGCTCATTCCGCAGTTGAGAAGCGTACAGCTCCTCATACCGTCGGAAAAGCTCCAGCCGTGGACAGTAGTAGACGATGTGGAATGTCGCTATGGGAACGGAATCCATCTCTTGCCACAGCTCTGCCCGCTCGAAGCATCCCGTAGCGAGTACGGCCGGAATGTGGTCCTGGCACATCCATGTTGTCCATTCATCGGCAAGTTCTGTGGGCACCTCAGCCCTGATGTAGTAACACAACATTGTTTCGAATGCTCGCTCTTTCAGTGGGCATAGCATGGAGACGAAACGAGTTCTTCCGGTTGTGGATAGGTATGTCTGTGGGGAGCAGGAGTGCGCGGCGTTATCGCAAGTCCAGACCGAGGGGAGGAGGGGGATAGCTGCTGCAAGTCAGTTCTGGTCAGTGCGGCAGAAAGGGTCGGAGTGTTGTTTCTATTTGCTCTACCTCTGCTTGGGTTGAGGCTTCAATAATAAGGCGCACAATGGGCTCTGTGTTGGATGCCCGGAGATGGAACCAACCGTTGCCAATCCGGGCGTAGAGTCCATCATCGCGACGAAGTTCCTCAGCGTAAGGGGCCAGGGAATGAGAGATATGCTCTAACAGTTCCGGGAAAGATTCTGGCGAGGGGAGGGTGTATTTGCGCATTACTGGTTGCGGGATCTCTGCGACCAATTCCGAAAGGCGCTTTTGCTTCTGTGCCATCAGTCCGAGAATGAGGACGATACCTGCCAAGGCATCGCGTCCATAGTGGAGATGGGGGAGGATGACACCTCCGCTTCCTTCACCACCGATAACGCCACGAGCTTGTTTGAGGAGGCGGACGACATTTGCCTCGCCTACAGGAGATCGGAGGACGTTGGCTCCATAAGCTCGGGCTACGGCGTCAACAGCGGAGGTGGTTGAGTAATTCACCACAGCTAGGCGCTCATACCGGCGCCCACAGGCTTGGCGCCAGTGCTCCCAGACGGCTTGGGTGGATAGGGTAATGGTGAGTTCCTCCCATAGGCATTGACCGGTTTCATCTACGAGGACGAGTCGGTCAGCGTCCGGGTCTACAGCAATGCCGACGTCGGCGTTGTAGTGGCGTACCCAATGGGCTAACTCCTGTAGATGATCGGGAATCGGTTCGGGTGGATGGGGGAAGATTCCACTCCCATCGGCGTGGAGTAGGGTGAGACGGCAGCGCAGCTGTTGGAATAGGAGGGGCAGAATTGTGGAGCCGGAGGCGTTGACAGCATCCACAACGATGGAAAAGCCTTCCTGTGCAATGGCATCTCCGATGTGGCGGAGCCATTGGGGTTTCCACAGACTGTGAAGGTGCTGGGTGATGGCTTGGAAGTGCATGCGTCGGGTAGAGGGGATAGTGGAACGATATCCGTTCGGCATTGGGGCTTGACCGGAACGAGCTTGCCGGTAGAAGAGCGTGGCGTCTAAAGTCAGCCCTTCACTGCCGAGGAATTTCAGCCCATGCCATTCGGCAGAATTGTGCGAGGCTGTGATTGCAATTCCGCCAGGCAGCCGCCGACGGGCAATCCACACTTGAATCGTGGGTGTCGGTACGACGCCCAAATGGTGGATACTTCGTCCCTGGCGTCGGACAATGTAGGTTACAAATTCCTCCAACTGGTCAGCTCCTTGCCGTCCGTCCCAGCCAATAGCAATTGGACCTTCGGGTAGACGGTGCACGAATGCATGGATCATACGCTCGATGAGCTCGGGAGCGAAGTCATCGACGGTGAAGCGCAAACCGGAGACAGAACACAGCAGCGGCATTGTTACGGACGGTTCACGTGCAGAAGGGCTTCAACTTCTTCAGGACGTCGTGGGATAGCAGCCGAGAGTATTTCGGCTCCGTTGTCGGTGATGTGCACCACATCCTCAATCCGGATCCCGATACCCCACCAACGTTGATCGCAAGGGCTTCCAGGGGGGACGTAGACCCCTGGCTCGACGGTGATAACGTAGCCGGGGCGAAGCGTATCCGTAGGCCCGACATCGTGGACGTCCAGTCCAAGGTGATGGGAAGTAGCATGGGGGAAATAGTGGCGCACATTGGATCCAGTGTCGAGAATTCCTAACTGTCGAAGTCGGCGCTCAAGGACGGCGACTGCTCGTTGATGGGGCAGAGCGAAGGGGACGCCAGGGCGGCATGCAGCGATGGCGGAATCCTGGGCTTCCAGGACAATGTTGTAGAGGGTGCGTTGTTCTGCCGTGAAGTATCCGCTAATGGGGATTGTCCGGGTAATGTCGGCAGCATATCCGGCGTATTGGGCACCGCAGTCGATGAGGACGAGGTCTCCGTCGGCTATGCGGCGGTGGCCATTCGTATAATGGAGGATGCACGCATTCGGACCGGCAGCCACAATTGTGGGAAATGCCACGTCCTCGGCACCGCGACGACGGAGTTCACTCTCCAGGAGAATCTGCAGGTCCCGCTCGGACATCCCGGGACGTGCAGTGTGCCATAGGGCCTGTAGAGCCTCGCCGGTGATGGCAATAGCACGCCGCAGCAGGCGGAGTTCCGCTGTATCCTTCTGAGCCCGTAACTGGACCAAGGGGGGAAATCCTCGACGAGCTACGAGCTGTGGAAAGCGTTCCCGTAACCATTCTGTTTCCTGCTGCTCAATGGAGAAAGGACGTCCAGAAACAGGGAGTCGGAGCAGTGGGGTTGGAAGACCGAGGAGGTAGAGAGTATCTGTCGTTGCCAGAATCTGCAGTAATAGGCTGTCGAAAGCTGAGCGGGGGAGAGCAGTAATGCCGAGTAGGCGTTCAGCTTCCACCGGACCCATCCGAGCCCCTTCCCAGCGCTCATGTCTGGGGTTGCGCTCTGGGATGAAGGCGAGAGCATGCACGCGTTGCTCTTGCACTTGGATGCCTTCAGAACTGAGGAGCAATATCGTGTTCGGCTCGGGAATTCCAGTCAAGTACCAAAGCCAGCTGTTTTGGCGGTAAGGGTAGTATACATCCCCATTGCGCAGGTGGCGTTCCGCAGCCACAACGAGCAGTAAGCTACGGGGGCCGAGGGAGCGCAGGAGCTGCTGGCGTCGTTGGTGATAGACTGCGGGGGAGAGGACATCAGCGTATGGGTACTCGTAGGGAGGAATCCAAAGGCTATCGGCAGCGATGAGCGGAAGGGCTGCCAAAAAGAGCCCTGCCCCTTGCACCCATCTGTGACCGAAAGCGAGCCGATAACGGTCCATTCCCTTCCGTAGCTCGGCCTATTTCAGCACCCGCCGAATGCTCTGGAGGAACTGTTCCTTCGTGCGGGCACCGACGATGCGTTCAACAATTCTGCCGTTTGCATCGATGATGAACGTAGTCGGAATCGCCATGATGTTGCCGTAGGCATCGGCCAAGCGTACATCTCCGAGAACGTTTAAGTACGGTACGTTCCGGGATTCTAAGAACGCTCGCACCTTCTCTTGTGCATTTGCTCCCTGGTCAAGGCTAACCCCAAGCAGAAGGAATCGGTCTGGCGGTAATTCGCGGTGGAGCTCGATCAAGTCAGGAATCTCACGGCGGCAGGGACCGCACCAGGTTGCCCAGAAGTTGAGGAGGACAACTCGGTTGCGAGCAAGCTCTGAGAAGCGGAGGCGACGTCCGTTGCCGTCCCTCCAGGCAAAGTCCGGAGCACGATTGCCGCTACTGGCGAACACCTCTTCTACTACAGGCACGGTAATAGAGGAGGACGCTGATGGGGTGGAGGGTGTGGGCTTTTGGGCTGAGCAGGTGCTGGTAGTTAAGCCCAGGCTTATGAGGGACAGCAACCATGGGTATAGCCGCAATTTCGGGATGTGTCGTGTGGGGGAGGAGAGCATTATTCCAGTTCCAAGACTTGTTTCACTTGCTCTGGGGGAAGTGTTGCGGCAATGCCGCACACCATCGTGCGCGTTTTCCAAAAAGCACATGTATGCGGTTGTTCGGGACATCCCCAATACCATGCGTTGTTCATCACCGTGTGCCAGATTGTGGAATCCAACCAGAGGTAACCCTTCTGGAAATCTTCTTCCGGGGCTTCTGCAAAGAGCAACCATCCATTCTGTGTCCGATAGACAAGCAAGGGAAGCCGGTAGCTATTAACCGGATGCATAGCAACCCCGACCAGCGGGGCTTCCTCCTCTACGTGAGGAAAAACGAACGAGGAAGGAATTCCATGTTGCTGCAGAAAGGAGCGGACGGCAATGGTATCGCGCAGGGGTTCAATGGAGAGACGACCGTGCTGCAGGTCGTCCAAGCCTCTGAGAAGAGCGGTCATAAAGCATGGTGGTGAGCTGCGGGGAGGAATTGTCAGGTACCATGTAAGGGCAATGCCTGCCAGAGCAGCAGCAATGGCAGCGGGGATCCAGCGGTATTGTCTTATTCTCCGTGATGGGGCAAGGCGACGCTGAATGGTGGGGAGAAGCTCAGGAGGTATGGGATATTGTAATCGCTGACGCCGTTCCCGCAGTAGCTGGCGGATAGCACGCTCGTGATAGTAGAGCTGCTGGTATTCCGGTCGCTGTAAGAGATTCTGGAGTTTTTCCTGGACGTCTGGCTCTAAAGGGACACCATCCACGTATGCTGAGAGATATTGCTCCAGGAAGGAATGTTCAGCATTCATGGCTGTGGCGATTCATTAGAGATGTCCCACCCGCGCTGCCGAGCATAGTCGCGTAGGAGTTGCGCTAGCCGCATTCGCGCACGGTGTAAGCGCGAGCGAACTGTACCGACCGGAATCCCCAACATCCGAGCTACATCTTCATAGGCAAATTCTTCAAGATCACACAAGATGACGATTGTGCGAAAAGATTCAGGCAATGCGTGGAGTGCCTGCATGATATCGTCGTCCAAGATATTTCGGTAGAAGTCTACCTCAACGGAGGGAGTTGCTGCCTCCAATAGGGTAGCCGTAGGGGTATCCTCTTCTTCCTGCTCGTGGTAGGGTGCTATGTCCGGCATACGCTGTTGGGCACGATAGTAGTTGATGTAGAGATTGCGCAGGATGGTAAACAACCACGCCTTGCAGTTCGTTCCCAGTTGGAACTCGTCCCAGTGCTGCCATGCCCGTAGGTAAGTCTCTTGGACCAAGTCCCGGGCGAGCTCGGGATCGTGGCAGAGGTAGACGGCGAATGAGTACAGTTCCCTCCTATGGGAAAGGGCTTCGCGTTCAAAGTCCCGATAGCGTTTCTCAGGGTGCACGTTCGTAGGGAGTCTGGTTATTTCTCTTCCGCTTCTGGTGAGAGGGGTTCCCAGGTCCGTAGCACCTCTGTTAGGAGTCGGACTCCGACGCCGGTTCCACCTTTGGGCATGTAATCGGTCTCCTTTGGAGCAATCGCCGTACCAGCGATATCCAGATGTGCCCACGGGTAGTTGCCGACGAAGTGTTTGAGGAACAGAGCGGCCGTAATTGCGCCGGCTGGACGTCCACCGGAATTTTTGATGTCGGCAACGTCGCTTTTGATGAGTTCACCGTACTCTTCGTACAACGGAAGTTCCCAGACCCGCTCGTATGTACGCTCTCCGGCTTGCTTTATGCGCTTCAGCAACTCGCGATGGTTCCCAAAGAGTCCCGTGGTCACATGCCCTAAGGCAACCACGCATGCGCCGGTGAGCGTGGCTAGATCAATCACTGCTTGGGGTTGGTATCGCTCAGCGTATGCTAAAGCATCTGCTAAGATAAGGCGCCCTTCGGCGTCGGTATTTTCAATTTCGGCTGTTTTCCCATTGAGGAAGCGTAGGATATCTCCGGGCACCATTGCCGAGCCACTGGGCATGTTGTCGGTTGCTGGGGCCAGCCCCACAACGTTCACGGGGAGTTTGAGCCGAGCTACGACAGAAAGCGTCCCGATGACGGAGGCAGCCCCGTGCATATCTGCTTTCATTTCGCTCATGTTCGCTGCTGGTTTGAGGGAAATGCCGCCCGTGTCAAAGGTAATCCCTTTGCCTACCAAGACAATCGGCGGGATTGTTCGGCGAGTTCCCCAGTACTCCATGATGAGGAAAACAGGGGGACGGGCACTTCCGCGGTTGACCCCAAGTAAACCTCCCATGCCGAGGCGCTCAATTTGAGCTTTGTTGAGCACCCGGACACTGAAGCCGGCTTGGGTTCCTATTTGGCGAGCGCGGTCAGCTAATGCTTCAGGATAAATCTCGTTGGGCGGTGCATTGGCTAAGTCGCGGGTTAAGAAGACCCCCTCGCACACGATGCGAGCATATTCAACAACGGGATGGAAACGGCGCTGTTCAGTCGGTGTGGAAGCGCAGATGGTAAAGCGCTCCACGAGTCCATTGTCTTGCTCGCGGGTGATGTACTTGGCGAACCGGTATTGGCTGAGTACACCACCCTCCAGAACGGAGAGGACGAAGTCTTCTGGGGTGATGCTTCCAACCGGAGCGGGAGGAATCGGAAAGGCGAGGTGGCGGAGCCTCAGCGAAGCTGCACGCTTGGCTGCTGCTGCCGCTGCTCGGCGGATTGTCTCTAACGTCAGCGTGTTTTCTGAGCCAAGCCCAACGATGAGTATGCGCGGTGCCCGAATAGCCTGGGCGGTGTACAAAAGGGTACTCGTCTTCTCCTTGCCGGTGATGTCTCCAGCATCCAGCGCAGCCCGGAGAGAGGGAATAATCTCCGCTAGCTCTTGGAGCTTGCCGGGAAGCTGTTCTTGTGTGACAAAGTAGACGACCGCATCTGCTTCGATTTTCTGCCAGTCTTTCCGACGGAGTTCTACAGCTGGCATGTCTTCTTTTCCGATGGGACTTGCACCTTTTTACAAAACTACGCATACCCTGTGGGTTTTGCTCTCTTGGTTCCAGCAGTGTGTTAAGTTTGTGTGGTACTTCTACCCAAAAGCGGTGAGTTTATGCCGTATGATGTGAGCACAGGAGGGGTCACATGGAACGGCGGGAATTTCTTCGCATGTTGGGGTCAGTAGCGGCGGTTGGGACCGTAGCGTGGGGCATTCCTGCTCAGCAGCAGTCACAGGATGCTGGCGAGATCCGTGAGCATACGCTGCCGCCTCTACCCTATCCCTATGATGCGCTTGAGCCATACATTGATGCCAAGACAATGGAGCTGCACCATATGCGGCACCATCAGGCGTATGTTGATGGACTAAACCGGGCCGAGCGCGAATTAGCCAAAGCCAGGGCAACGGGCGATTTCACGTACGTGGAGTATTGGTCTAAAAAAGCAGCCTTCAACGGTGGAGGGCATTTTTTGCATACGCTCTTCTGGTCCATTATGGCGCCGCCGGGTAATGGGGGAGGGGGAGAGCCCACGGGACGATTGCGGCAGCTGATAGAGCGAGATTTCGGGAGCTTTGAAGCATTTCGACGGCATTTCTCAGCAGCAGCCTTAGCTGTTGAAGGAAGTGGATGGGCACTCCTTCATTATCGCCCCGCCGATGGTCGCCTCCTTATCCTGCAGGTGGAAAATCAGCATAAGCTAACCCCCTGGGGAGCCGTTCCCATCATGGGTATTGACGTCTGGGAGCATGCCTATTACCTCAAGTACCAGAACCGCCGCAAAGACTACATTGAGGCGTGGTGGAATGTGGTCAATTGGGCACAGGTGGAGAAGAACCTCCTTGCCCTTCTGGAGCGATAGAGCGCTCGATGGATGCGGTGATTTTAGCCGGTGGATTAGGAGAGCGGTTGCGCCCGCTGACGAAAATTATCCCGAAACCACTTCTCCCCGTTGGAGAACGCTCCGTGCTGGAAATTACCCTGCTGGCTCTCAAGCGGAGCGGTGTTCGCCGTGTCTTTGTGGCCCTCAACTATCAATCGGAGCTATTTAAGGCGTTCTTAGGGGATGGGAGCCGATGGGGGCTTTCGATAGAGTGTGCCGTGGAGGATACCCCGTTGGGGACGGCGGGACCACTGCTGCTCTTTGCTGAGCGACTCCGCCGCCCGTTTTTGGTCATCAACGGCGATATCTTGACAAACCTTAACTTCCGCACGCTCCTCCAGTATCACCGCCGGCAGAAGGCAATACTGACCATTGTAACAAAACAAATCGTGCTCCCTCTCCGCTATGGGGTTGTTATTGCCCATGGAGGATACGTGCAGAAGGTGGAGGAAAAGCCCAATATTGCTGCCGAAGTAGTGGCGGGAATTTATGCCTGTAACTCTGAGGTGCTCCGCTATATCCCACCGCGGACCCATTACACGATGCCTGAGCTTATCCAATGCCTTCTAAGGGTGGGTAAACCGGTTGCTCAGTTCCCGCTCCATGACTACTGGCTGGACATTGGACAGATGGAGGATTACGAACGTGCCCAGCAGCTCTATGCCCAAGGGGTCTTCAACCAAGTCTTAGCCGACGATGTCTCGTGAACAGAACTTCCAGCGCCCTTGGTATCCGACGGCGTTGGAATTGTTCCGGTGGGCAGCCCAAGGGCGTCGTTGCCGTGTTGTGGATATCGGTGGCGGAGCTGCTGAGATGGCGCTTCTGCTGCGCCGGGAGGGACATGAGGTGGAATTCGTAGACATTGACCCTGATAACGTTGCCCGTGCTCGGGCTTTGGGGTTTCCGGCCTATCAACATGATTGTAATGAGCCACTGACGCAGCTGTTCGAGCCGGAATGCTTTGATGCTGCGCTGCTTTTGGAGGTGATTGAGCATGTTTTCCGAACGCAAGTGCTCCTGCAAAGTTTATGGCGGTGCCTACGTCCGGGTGGTTTTCTGGTGCTGACCACTCCCAACGTGGCGCATATCCGTTGGCGTCTTCGAGCATTGTTAGGACATCCCCCGCGGGGGGAGGGATACCATGTGCGCTTCTTTACGTATAGGCTGCTCTGTGAGGAGCTTTCCCGGGCTAGATTTCAGGTTGTCCGTGAAGCTCATGCCACATCAACGTTGGGAATCAACGCTGTGCGGGTATGGCTTAGGAAGCCCCCGATACGACTCCCGCTGCCGAGGGGACTACGGGGACTCCTTGTGCGGAATTTTGCGCTAGTTGCGCGTAAGCACTGCTGACACCTATGGAGTGGAGGGCATTTTACCGGGGGCGCTCTGTGGTGGTATTGGGGGGGGCTGGGTTTCTGGGAAGCCATCTTGTAGAGCACCTTGTGGGGCTCGGGGCGCAGGTAACCGTTGTTGACGCCTTGGTACCCGGTAGTGGCGGACGCCTGGAGCATTTGAGGGCTGTTGCTTCTCGAATCCATCTTGTCTTGGATAACTACGGACAGACCCATGCCTGGATTCCGAGACTGGAAGAAGGAAGTGTGATTTTCCACTGTGCCGCTCTCAACACCCATCGGTGGTGTAACGAGCATCCCCACCACGACGCTCTGTGGAATTATCTGCCAAATTGTGTTCTTGCGGAACACCTGTGGCATCTTCCTTTCCCCGTACGGCTGCTTTATGCCAGTACGCGGACGGTGTACGCCCCGAGGAAAGCATTGCAGATTACGGAACGCCATCCGCCGGGGCCATCCGACGTATATAGCTTCCATGCGTGGGCTAGTGAGCAGATCCTGCTCCGCTGTTGTGAGCGTGGTCATACTATCGCCGTACTCCGGCTGCCACACTTGTATGGGCCTCGTCAGCGCTTGGTGGGGGTGGAGATTGGATTCCTCGGCGAGATGTTGCGGGCAGCTCTCCAGGGAGAACCTTACGAGCTCTTTGCTCGCGGAGAGGTTTTTCGTGATGTGCTCTATGTGGCCGATGCTGTAGAAATACTTCTGCGCTTAGGCGCCCACGCTGTAAGCGGTGTGTTCAATGTTCCCGGCATCTATGCCTCAGCCCGTGAGATTGGGCAACTTCTGGAGGAGCTGCTCGGATGGAGGGATTATCAGCTTGTCGATGTTCCGGCTACGTCTTTCCCACCCCTTTCGGGGAAGCGATTAGAGGAGGTGATTGGGTGTCTACCTAGAACTCCCTTGCGTGAAGGGCTGCGAGAAACTCTTCAAGCTCTGCGGCAGCAATAGGATATATTTGTACCCGTGGACGTGGGCTTAGTCTGTTTGGAAACCATGGCGTTTGAAGGGGTGGATTACTACCGGTTAGACGAGCTTTTGACCGAGGAGCAGAAATTGGTCCGCCAGACGGTGCGTGAATTTGTAGAAGCGGAGGTTATCCCCATCATTGAACGGCATTATCGGGAAGGGACTTTCCCGATGCACTTGGTGCCGAAAATGGCGGAATTGGGCCTCCTCGGGATGACGTTGCCGCCGGAATATGGAGGGGCTGGCGCCGACAACATTAGCTATGGGTTGGTCATGCAGGAATTGGAGCGTGGTGATTCAGCAATACGCTCCTTTGTCTCCGTTCAGAGCGCGTTGGTGATGTACCCCATTTACACCTACGGTACCGAGGAGCAGAAGCGCAAATGGTTACCCAAGTTGGCACGGGGAGAAGCAATCGGCTGTTTTGGTCTGACGGAGCCCGACCATGGCTCTAATCCAGCGGGGATGGTTACCACAGCCCGCCGAGTGCCGGGAGGCTTTGTCCTTAATGGAGCGAAGATGTGGATTACAAATGGCTCGATTGCCGACGTGGCCGTTGTATGGGCAAAGTTGGAGGGCGAAGTCCATGGCTTTCTGGTAGAGCGCGGAACGCCTGGCTTTACGACGGTAGAGATGAAGAACAAGCACTCGCTGCGGGCATCGGTGACTTCGGAGCTTATTTTCCAGGACTGCGAGATACCCGAGGAAAATATGCTACAGGTGCGGGGGCTCAAAGGACCTTTGAGCTGTTTGACTCAAGCCCGCTATGGCATTGCCTGGGGGGCTGTCGGTTCGGCAATGGCCACCTTTGAAGTGGCATTGAACTATGCCAAAACCCGCCTTCAGTTCGGTCGCCCCATTGCGAGCTTCCAGCTCATTCAGGACAAGCTAGTTTGGATGCTCACAGAGATTACCAAGGCGCAGTTGCTCTGTTTCCGTCTTGGTCAGCTGAAGGATGCTGGGACAATGACGTTCCAGCAGGTTTCTCTGGCGAAGCGGAATAATGTAGACATTGCGCTTACGGTTGCCCGCATGGCGCGGGAAATCTTAGGGGCAAATGGCATTCTGGATGAGTATCCCGTCATGCGTCACATGGCGAATTTGGAGTCAGTCAAGACCTACGAGGGCACTCACGAAATCCATACGCTCATCATTGGGGCCGATATTACCGGCTTTCCGGCCTTTACCTAAGGAAGGGGTGGGATTTCTTCGGGGGTCAGTACGGAGGCATCGTCATAGCGGGGATTGTTCAATCGACGGGATGCAGGGGTGCAGACCATTGCTTCGGCAGGATATGGGCGTAAGCAGAGCAGTACGTCAGCAAGGGGGGCGTTTATGTCAAGCCACAGGGATTCCGACTCTCGGGATAAGAGGGCAGGCATGCGGTCATGGATGCGAGCCACCAGAGCATTGGCGGGAACGGTGATAATGGCAAAGCTTTGCAATATTTCGCCCGTTGTCGGGTTGTACCATTCATCCCACAAAGCTGCCATGCTGAAGAGAGCTTCATCGCGGAGGGAAAAGCGGAAGGGGAATCGTCCGTTGGGATGCTTGAGCCATTCGTAGAAGCCGGTGGCAGGTACCAGACACCGCCGGTGACGCAGGAGGTGTCGGAAGCTCGGGCGTTCGTGGACTGTTTCCGCTCGGGCGTTGATGATGCGTCCGCCGAAATCTTCCGTTGCCCATGAGGGAGTCAATCCCCACCGGAGCAGAGCGATTCGATTTTCATTCTCCTCCCGCCGGACGACGGGTAACATTTGAAGAGGAGCGGCGTTGTAGCGCTCTACCCCGGCGGACTCCCGCACTTGGAAACGTCGGCGCAGTTCTTCCCCTGAGCTAACAATCATGTAACGCCCACACATCGTGTACCCCTGAGTGCCATCGGTGAAGACGAAGAGGGGCGAAACCATGTGGGAGATTCTTCGTCGGTTGTGGACATTGGAGGACATGGGATTCAAGATGCAACGGAATGCTCCGAACTTCAGTAGAAAGGTCAGGTGCGGTATGTTTGCAAAAGTGCTAAGGAGCTGGGATGAAGCGGTGGTATACTCCGGAGGTGGCCCGGCGACATCCCCACCACCGTCAGCGCTGGTTGTACTTTGTGCTCTTCCTCGTTGTGGCGTGCCTTGTTGCGCTGGCGACTATGGAAGTCCTATCGAGCCTCTCGCTGTAAGCATATGGTAAACGATGCGTGTGCTTGTCTTTGGGGGCTTGTTGCTGTATATTTGCAACGGACAAGCGGTGCAGGGGTGCACCGCGGGGTATGTCGAACCAGTTTGAGGAAGTTGCGATGAAGCGGCTTGTTGCTCTGTTGGTTGCGGTCGGGATGGCAAGTTTGGTCGCTTCTGCGCAGAAGACCAAGCAGGGGGACAAGGCGTGGTTCTTTACGTTGAGCGGATTGTCGAACCTGGGAGTTGACGGAGGGATAAGGCTCCTGTACTACCTCAGCGATGACCTTGGCTTGACGGTGGGATTGGGCTTTGGGACGACCAGTAGGACAGTTAAGGCACCAGCAGGTGGAGCGGATGAGAAGACATCCACCCTCCAGCTGACGCTCTCCCCTGGGTTGCGCTTTAATATTGCCTCTGCTGGTTCTGTCGTCGGGTATGCGGGTGTTGGCATCCTCTTTGCGATAGGAAGCGAGACGGTAGAGAATCCCCAATATGTAAGCGGAAACAAGACGGAAACCTCTACTACTGCGTTTGGTGCTGCTGTCACGGCGGGGGCGGAATGGTTTGCGTGGAGCAATGTCTCGCTCGGGGCCATCTATAGCTTGAGCTTTACGACAAGCTCAGGGAAAACGAAGGTTACCTCGGGCGGCTCGTCGACGGAGCAGGATGCCTCATCTACAACAGCAATTAGCACGGCTCCGTCGGGGGCTTTTACGCTTTCCATCTACTGGTAATCCTGAGCGTGGAAGGTTGAAAAACGCGATAAACGCCCGTGCGGTTCTGCACGGGCGTTTTTTTTCTTTTATCTCGACGTGGTCAGGGAGGGAGTCGAACCCCCGACACGGGGATTTTCAGTCCCCTGCTCTACCACCTGAGCTACCTGACCGTTGGGACGACGCGAAATTAGAAAAAGGACAGGTTTCTCACATGCACGAGCAGTGGCGCTTTCGGTGGGAGCAGTGGCGGGCATTGCCGCCGGGAGTGCGGTGGAGGAAGCTGAGGCAAGCCATGCGGCGCGCGCTTATCCGGGCCCGCCCTGTGCGGATTGTGCCGGAGAGCCTTGCCCTCATGAACGTGGCGCAGCGCAGACCGCTGTTTCTTCTCCCACCAGAGCAATATATAGCACCATTCCGAGAAAGGCTCCAGCTTTGGTGGCAGCATTGGCAGCATCGGGAAAGTTTCCTCTTCCTCCCGTGCTGGATCCGGCTGCCGATGGTGCAACGGGATCTACGGCCAAACCTGCACCAGCTTGCTGCGGCTTTGGGGGATTCGGGATATGCTCAGCTGCTCACGGATTGTCAGTGGCTGGATTGGCAGAAAGACGTGTTTAGCGGCTACCGCTGGGAAAAGGGGGATTATGTCTCCTGGAGGAACTTGCCGGGGGCTGATCCAAAAGTTCCATGGGAGTTAGGACGCCTGCAATTTTTGCCGATTCTCGCAATACTGGCGCATTTGGAACCGGCAAAGGTACAGCAGTTCTGGGAGCAGTTCCGGTGCGTTGTTCTAGACTTCTTCCTCCAGAATCCAGTCGGACAAGGAATTCAGTGGGCATCCCCGTTAGAAGTCGCTGTACGCTCTTTTTCTCTACTCCTTGCTGCGGGGCTCTTCCATCATCAGCAGCTGTGGGAGGAATCTTTAGAGCGACTCCTGTGGCGGAGGATAGCCGAGCATGGACTTTTCCTGATGCATCGTTTAGAGTGGAATGCGGGGCTGCGAGGAAATCATTATTTAGGCGATGTTGTCGCTCTCCTGAGCATTGGTGCTGCTTTGGGAGGGTATCCTGTAGCTGCAGCGTGGCTAGCCTTCGGGATCTCAGAGCTTGCAAGTGAAGTGCTTTACCAGTTCTTGCCCGATGGTGGGAATTGGGAGGGGTCAACATATTACCATCGCTTCGCGCTTGAGATGGTCTTGGCAGGAACGGCAGTTGCTCTTGGACTCTCACCGGAACAACGCCATACGGTAGCAACGGTTCCTCGCCATCTGTGGCGCTCGGAGCGCCCTCTTCCACCAGGAAGGTGGAGGGAACAGGTAGCCTCGGTAGGGACCGAGTCCATGTTTCCAGCTGCGTACTGGGAACGGTTGCAGGCAGCAGTTCAATTTGCTGCAGCTATAACGAAGCCAAATGGCTATGCTCCACAGATTGGTGACCACGACAGTGGACGTTGGCTGAAGCTGATTCCTCGCTTTGTACCGTTGGCGAGTGCGCAGTCTCATACCTATGAACTTCCCGAGGGGGAGTCCATTGCTGAGATTGGTGAGGAGCATCGCGACTTCCGTCCAACCCTCGGTCTGGCAGCGACACTCTGCTGCCGCTGTCCTGAAGAGTGGGAGCAACAGCCGGAGGCATTCCTTTTCCCGCGCTATCCCATTTTAGAGATCCGGGAGCCAGCGGCAGTGGAATGGTTTCCGGACTTCGGGTTGGTGGTATACCGCTGGAACGGCTTTTTCCTTGCAGTCCGTTGCGGAGGGCTGGAGCGCCTCCATCCAAGTGGTGGACATGCTCATTGTGACCAATTGTCCCTGGAGCTGTGCCTTGGGACAAGCGATGTTTTCGTGGATCCAGGAACTTACTGCTACACTGCCTCTCCAGAGTGGCGGAATCGCTTTCGTGCGACGGCAGCTCACAATACGCTCGTAGTTTCTGGAGAGGAGCAGTTTCGTTTCTTTGAGCATTCGTCGGAGGCGCTCTTCTGGCTTTTCCGGCGCGGAGTCCAGGCGCGGGCATTAATTGTCCAGGAGCGGGAATTTGTCGGTGAGTTTCTCCATCCACGCTATCGGCATCGTCGCCATCTATACCTGCTCCCGGACGGAGTAGAGGGGCGGGATATCTATGAAGGTCCTGCTCCGGCGGTATGTTCCTTCAACCTGGCACCAGAAGTGCGGATTGGGGTTTGTAGTACAACCGAGGTCCTGTGCCATACGGAGGCAGGAACTCTCCGCTTCTGTGGATCAGCGCCTATAGAGTGTATTCCCAGCTTTTTCTCCAGTGGGTACTATGTGCGGCAGCGCACCCATTGCATCCGCTTACCGGTGACCAATGGGGAGCTTCGCTGGCGGATTCAGCTCCTGGAGAAGATTACAGTTCCATGTCCACGCCCAGGAAGATAAGGCGCTCCCCACCGGGGAAGAAATGGCGTCCCTCCGCGCCGGCAGCGTAGAGGGTGTTGAAGAGGTTGTTCACCTGTAGGCGCACTACAAGTTGTTGGAGTCCCAGGAAGTTGGGGATCCCCCATCGGAGGTCCAAATCGGCAACTGTGTAGGGGTCTACAACATTATCCCGGTAGTCGGCAATCGTTGGGTCGAAAGCTGCGTACTCAGCCAGCCGAGTGCCGAAGTTATCAGAGTAAAAGCGGCCGACATGGCGGAGTGTTAATTGTGCCTGGAGCTGACCGTGTTGGTAACGGAGATGTCCGGAAGCCAGGAATTCCGGAAAGCCGGCTACAGGGTTCCCATTCAAAGAGACAGCCGTTCCACGGCTGCTATAATATGTGTATTCCACGATGCGGTTGCGGCTCAAGGTTGTGGAAAGTCCAGCTATCAGGGAACCCCAGCGAGGATGGGAGAGGAACTGGGCTGCTGCTTCTAACTCAATCCCGACATGTCGCGTACGAGGAGCATTGCCGTCAATGGGTGCACCGAAGATATCTACGCGCCCGCTTTTGACGAGCTCATCAAAGAACTCCATCCAGAAGACTCCCACGGAAGCCTGGAGCCAATTGGTCCGGTAGCGCCATCCGAACTCAATATCCAGCATTCGCTCGGGCTTGACTAGTGGCTTAGAGAAATCATAGCGGACAATGCCGCCGATGGTGTCGCTTTCGAAGAGTGGTCGCGCGCCAAAGTAAGCGTCTTCGGCTGCATAGAGATTCCGCATCCGAGGCTCGCGAGAAGTATAGGCGAGCAGCCCGAACAGTTCATGCTCGGCGGTGGGCTTCCAGAGAAGTCCCACTCGGGGGTTGAAGAAAGTATAGCGGATGTCGAACAAGGTGCCGTTGCCCCAGACGGTATCCCCTGAGCGTGTCAGATAGTATGTGTACCGATTGCCTGCCCGTTCGTTGCGGATGCGATAGCTGTGGTGTACGATTTGCGCCTCAATGTTAAGCGTGACTTGTGAGGCGAGTTCGTATTGCTCACGGGCAAAGAGGGAGAAGATATCCCGGACGCCTTCGTACTGGTAAATTTTGTACTCTGGATCAAAGTCTGTGGGAAGCAGTTCAGCGTAGCGGACCTTGCCCCAGTGAACGGAACGATGGAGGCGAATTTCCGTGCCTAGGAGGAGCTCGCCGCTAGCATGCTTCCAGAGTAGTCGGGGGATCCAGCCACCGTGCTTGTTGCCAACGAATGCTCGAATGATGGCATTGCGCGGGTAGACCGTATCGGGAAGGTCCCAGCCATATTCCCGCGTAAGGCGGAGAGTCCGGGCATCAGCCCAGGAGCCGTCAAAGTCGAAGAACCCGTCACCAGTGTAGTAGAAGAGCACCGATTTCAGCTCCAGGTTGGGGCTGATACGCCAATCATTGAGAAGTTCGTAGTGCGGTTGTGAGAAGTTCTCCAACTCCACTGGACGACGTTCCACAGCGAAGCCGATGCGACGATAAGTGCTATCGTATTCCCACCAGGCATAATTTTTGCGGCGTAGCACAGGGTCCTTGATGTGCTGTTTCGGGATGCCGTAGTAAGTCAGCCCGTCTGCCAGTGGGCCGCCGAAGATGTTGATCTGGGTGGTGAGGTTTTTGTCAAAGCGGACGCCACTGAGGAAATAGCTGTTCAGTGTTGCCCAGCTCTGGTCGCGATAGCCCCAAGACTCAATCCGAGCCATGCGTCCGTAGAAGGCATAGCGTTTTTCAATGATTCCCGAGGAGACCTCCAGAGCATACCGTTGGACCGTGGGCTGAAGATGGGTCTTGGTTGGCGTGCTAAATTGCTGCCAGCCGCTCCCGAGGCTAATGCGCACGAGCCGTTCGGCTAGGAAGTTGGAGGTTGTGATATTGATACTTCCGCCGATAGCAGCGGCTCCGTAGTTAATCAAACCTGCACCACGTTGTACCTGGATGGAGCCAACACTGGCAGCCAGATCTGGGAAGTCGATCCAGTACACATTGTGGTCTTCGGGATCGTTTTGCGGTACCCCATTGATGAGGACAGCAATACGGCGTTGATCAAAGCCCCGCATGACGAGTGTGGAGTATCCAATCTGGTTCCCATTCTGGGACCAGACAAACACGGAGGGGAGGGCATTGAGGAGGGTTGGGAAGTCCTGTGCCGTGTAACGTTGAACAATGCTGGCACGCTCCACCTCCGTGAAAGGCACGGGACTTTTTCCTGCCTCGGCCCGGGTCGTTGTGACGGTAACGACTGGTAGTTGGTACAGGCGCGTGGTGTCTTCAGGAGCTTGTGACAATTGGGCCCACAGATGGGTAGTAACTCCGAAAGCAAGCCAGACAAGGCGGGCACGCATAGCAATCCTCCACACGCATTGGTTGGACATAACACTGTGCCGTGTGGAGGTGCTCGTTCAAGAAGGGGGAGGCTTAAGAGAGGAGATACAGCGGGCGGAATATTCTTACCGCTACTCCGTTTTCCCTACGCCGGCATTACCCGGATCAGGTTCAAAGGGTATCCTCTCAGCCTCGCCCAAAGTGGACGAAGCACCCCCAACGGAGCAGTTGCAAAATTAGAGCTCTTGTCGGACTCACAGCGTGAAGCGAAGTCCAGCTCCTAAGACCAATTGATCGTAGTTGCCCAAGACGAGCTTGAGTTCTCCAAAAACAGCGCCGAAATCTACCCGGGTCTCACCCCCGATACCAATGTTAAGTCCGATTTCAGAGTTGCTTACCGTTCCAATACCGATGTCCACGCTCTCATGGGCATATTGGAGTCCGAAAATCCCATAGAGGCGCTGTTGGCGTCGGTGCTCATAGAAGATGTAGTGTGCATTACCGTCCAACGTCCAGAAGGTGTGCCCAGACTTCGTGAAGAAGTAGTGAAAGTTCGTCACGAAGCGGAGCGTAGGAGAGGTAAGATAGTAGCCCCGCAGGTCTACTCCTGGCTTTTCGATGTCGCTTCCGTAGCAGAGCCCGATTCCAAGGTTGAGCTGAGCTTGACCGGGAGAGGCGGCCAAGAAACAGAAAAACAGAGAAGCTGTCACCCACAGGCTCCGTAGGTACATCGGTGATGGTTCCGAAGTTTTACATAACCCAAAGTACAGGTACTATGGACGTACGATACGAGGTCGTTGATGTACAAAGAAGGCCTTGAGGTGTTCAGCAACATAACGGATTTGGGTTTCCGTTAACTCCGGATACAAGGGGAGTGAGAGCAACTCATGTTGATATTGCCATGCCACAGGAAACTCATCGGGATGATGTCCGAAGCGACGGTAAGCGGGTACGAAAGGAAGCGCACGTGGGTAATGAACCTGTGTCTGGATGCCCTGGGAGGTAAGGTAATGCTGGAGTTCATCCCGACGAGGTGTCCGGATAACGAAAAGGTGGAAAACATGGGTGCAGCCTGGACGGATGTGGGGAAGAGTGATTTCCTCAACGTCAGCTAAGAGCTCACTGTAGAGCTGGGCGTGTTCTGCTCGCTGACGATTCCACTGATGGATATAGCGCAGCTTGACAGAGAGGATAGCTGCTTGAAGTCCGTCTAGCCGGCTATTTATACCTTCAATCTCATGTTCGTACTTGGTCAGCGAGCCATGGTTGGTGAAGATGCGGATAAAGTGAGCCAAGGCATCGTCGTTGGTAAGAATAGCTCCGGCATCGCCGTAAGCACCCAAATTTTTGCTCGGGTAAAAGCTGAACGCTGCTATTGTGCCGAAAGTGCCGATGAGCTGCCCATGGTACTGGGCGAAATGTGCCTGAGCACAGTCCTCCAGTACTATGAGGCTGTAACGACGGGCTAAGTTCAGAAGCTTCTCCATATCGGCAGGCTGTCCGTAGAGATGAACGGGGATGATAACGCGTGTGCGCTCTGTGACGCAGTGTTCAGCGTGGCAGGGGTCAAGGGTGTAATAGTCTGGCTCGATATCTACGAAGACTGGTCGGGCGCCAAGGTGGGAGACTGTTTCCGCCGTTGAAATCCAGGTAAGAGCCGGTACTAATACCTCATCGCCAGGTCCGACACCGAGGGCTCGCAGCGCAACGTAAAGAGCGTCCGTCCCATTTCCTACCCCAATGCAGTGGCGGACTCCATGGGCTTTAGCATATGCTTGCTCGAACGCTTCAACGTATTTGCCGCGGACGAATGCTGCTTCCTCTAGTACGGTGGCAATAGCAGCGTCAATTTCTACCTTCAGTTGCCGGTACTGAGCCCGTAAGTCCACAAAGGGCACTTGGATTCCCATTAGCTTTCTCCTCGCTGTGGTAGTTCCCGAAGCTTCCGGGCGGGATTGCCAGCATAGATACCCGGGGTCAAAATGTCTTTCGTAACGACGGAGCCTGCCCCGATGACGACATCGTCTACAATGCGCACAGGGAGGATTGTTGCATTGCTTCCAATAGCAACGCGGTTCCCTATCGTTGTCGGTTTCCAAAACTCCCGCCGCGGAGCCGGGCCACCCGTTTGGAATGTGTCGTTGATAAACATGACCCCATGTCCAATGAAGCAGTCTTCACCAATGGTGACGAGCTCGCAGATGAAGGTGTGGGATTGCACGCGCGTGCGCTTGCCAATGCGGACCCCGCGCTGGATTTCAACGAACGGACCGATGAAGCAATCGTCTTCAATGAAGCATTCGTAGAGGTTGACGGGTTCAACGATGGTAACGTTGCGCCCAAAGGTTACGTCACGGATTTGCGCCTGCCATCGGATGGGTTCATTCTTAGCCATAGAACGCTTCAGGTCAGTGGCACTACTTGTGCAACGGCGCGGAGGACGTCTTCAACAGTTAAGCCATCCCCGCCTTGGGCGCAAAGGACGATTGCCGCAGGGGTATAAGGTCCAATGTGGGCAGGATCCGTTCGCAAGAAGAGAGCAATGACCGGGACGCCGACAGCGGCCGCCAGGTGCATGATGCCAGAGTCATTGCTAATGAGGAGAAGGCACCGCTGGAGTAGAGCGGCTGTTTCAGGGAGGTCAGTCTTACCCGTGAAATCTTCTACTGCCTTTCCCAGAGTAGCGCGCAGTCGGGCAGTAAGCGACCGTTCCTCGGGACCACCGAAGAGAACAAGGTGGTAGCCCGATTGTTGGAGGCGCTGCGCAAGGGAGAGGAAACCTTCTATTGGCCATCGCTTTTCTGCACGTCCACTGCCTGGATGGAGGGCGATTCGGGGAATATCTCCGGGTAAGAGCTGAGCCGCACGACGGCGTGCCGATTCCGGGACAGGATACGTAGGGTAGAAACTGCCCTCAGGGATGTCTTCGCCTACAGTGCGGAGGAGATCAAGGTTCAGCTCTACCCGATGGCGCTGTGGAGGAGCGGCTACAAGGCAGTGGTAGAGGCATGAAAGATCCCGACCCGACCGTATGCCGGAGTTGTACACATGCTTGAGTCGCAGCTGAGCTCTGCTGGCAACGGCGATGAGGGAATGTCGGATAGTGTTTGCCGGCTGAGCCCCTAAGAAGACGTCGGCTCGGAAGCGCCAGCATTGCCAGAGAAGGTGGATAAACGCCGGCAGCGAGCTCCACCCCTCACGGTAGGAGAGGACAGAAAGCTGAGGAAAAGGCAGAAAAAGAGAGCGGAGATGCGCCCGGGTGACCACGGCAAGTTGCAATTCCGGAAGTCGCTGGCGGAGCACTTGGAGGAGCGGAAGTGCCATGATGGCATCACCGATACCGGCTCCGCAGAGGAGTAAACACCGCCGTGCCCGTTGCCATCGCTGGCGGAGCTCCTCTGCCGATAGAGCTTCAGCACGGAACCATCGGCAGAGGAGGGAGCAGAGGAACCTTCGTACAGCTGCGCTCAGAGACATAGCTCGCTGATAGGCTTCCGTTGTGCAAGGCCATTGAACAACTGCTGCAAGCGGGGACAGTTGTGCCGGAGACCATGCTGTTTTTCTGCATATTCCCGAGCTCGTAAGCCGACGGTAGCGCGATGCTCGGGGTTGTCAAGGAAGGATTCCAGCGCTTGTTGCAGTCGTGCAGTATTGCCATCTGCACAGATTCCAATCCCTTCCCGTCGGAGAACTCCGCCAGGATCAACCCACAAAGAGACCACAGGGGTTTCCCGGAGCCACGCTTGGACGAAAGTGTTGGGGAAACCTTCATAGAAGGCGGTATGCAGAAGAACCCATGCTCGCTCCAGAAGTTCTTGGGCTTCCTCTGGGGAGAGCGCGCCGAAGAGACGAACATTTGAGGGGAGGCGCTTCCATCGGTGAAGTTCGCGTAGCTGCTCTGGACGAGTGGAGCCAGTGACGAAGAAAAATTGTATCCCACTGCGTTCGTAGGAAGCAGCAATTTTCAGGGCAAGTCCAAGCTGTGCGTGAGGTCGGTAATTGTGAATCCACACAACCAGAGGTGTAGGCTCTTTGCGAGCAGGACGATGAAGCTCAGGGTGGAGCGTGGGGACTACGAGACTTTCACGTCCGTAGCGACGGCGGAGGAGTTCCTGTTGCCCCTTGTGTTGGGTAAAAAGGTACGGCGCCTTACGCAGAGTCTTATGGAGTTGAACGTCTGACCACAGGGCGTAAGGAAGTAGGAGCCATGAACGCCAGCGGGGGTGCCGATGGCGGATGAAGGTGTAGGTTGTGGGAAGAAATTTCTGGACGGTGAGGTCGGAGGAGAGAGCGAAAACATAGGGAAGCTTGCGTCGGAGAGCAAAGTCCAACACAACCCCACTTTCCTGGAGTATCCCCCAGCCTCGTTGGTAGAGAACATCAGGGTTGAGTTCTGCCAAGAGGGTTTCCACCTGTTGCCGAGGGACGCAAAAGCCATTGGGGTAGAGCGGAATCCAATAGATAAGGCGTCCGGGTGCTTCCAGCTCTTGTCCATACTTACCCGTCAGGCTATGGCAGAGATGGACAACTTCCCAGCCCCCTGCTGCCAGAGCTTCGCCCAAGTATCGCAGCTGTAACTCAACTCCGCCGGCGTGTTCACTCCAATGGCGATGTCCCGCAATGCAGAGAAGGGGCATGGGAAGCCTATCGCTGGAGCCATTCCTGAAGCAACTTCTGGAAAAGCTCTGGAGGTAGTCGCTGGTGGTTATACAATCCGGCATTCCACCGTTGCCGAAACGCCTCGTAGAGAGTGACAGCACAAGCTACGGAAATATTCAAGCTCTGTACCATGCCGACCTGAGGAATCCAGCAAATTCCATCGGCAAGGCATCGGGCTTCCTCGGAGACGCCACGATGCTCGTTTCCGAAAACCAGCGCTGTCGGCTGCGTAAAGTCGAGGGTGAAGATATCCTCTGCCTGTGCTGTCAGCGCAGTTGCCCAGATACGGAATCCCTGCTCCCGGAGAAGGGTATAGCAGCGCGATACGTCTGTATGGCGCTGCAAAATAAGCCATTTGTAGGCACTGCCTGAGGTTCGGTGGCTGATCTCCGGGAACGACTCCACGGTATAGAGCAGGTGAACCTCTAACAGGCCGACAGCGTCGCACGTGCGCAGAACAGCAGAGACGTTGTGAGGGTCGTGGACGTTCTCTAACACCACTGTTAAATCCGGTTGTCTGCGGCGAAGGACCTCCTCAATCCGCTGTCGGCGGTGCTGGGTGCGCTCCTGTCCAGAGGTCATTTATCGGCTTCGCCCATAACTGGATCAATGGAGCCGATGATGGCAACGACATCGGCAACCATGGAGCCTTCGCACAAGTATGGTAGTGCCTGCAGATTCGCTGCTGAGGGAGACCGAATCTTCAGCTTCCATGGAGTCCCTGTCCCATCAGAGACGATGTAGAATCCCAGCTCGCCCTTGGGGCTCTCGATGGCAGTGTAAGTCTCCCCGGGTTCAGGCATAATGCCGAAGTTGATGAGCATGAAGTCGTTAATGAGTTCCTCCATTCGGGTGTAGACGCGCTCCTTGCGGGGAAGCACAAACTTCGGGTCGTATGCAAGTACTTCACCTGGGGGCATCTTGTCCAGTACTTGCCATAGGATTTTCACGCTTTCCTTCATCTCTTGGATGCGCACCATGTAGCGGGACCACGAGTCCCCATCGGGATAGGTGATGACTTCAAAGTCCAGTTGATCGTAGACCAGATACGGCTCGTCTCGCCGCAGATCGCGCGGTACTCCCGAACCCCGCAATGAGGGACCAGTCAAGCCTAGTTGGATCGCCTTGTCGGCCGATATATAGCCCACGCCTGCTAAGCGTTCAATGAAGATGCGGTTGCGGTGAACCACTTTCTCAAAGTAGGCCAACTCGTTGGGGAACTGGGATAGCCATTCTCGGATTTTCGCAAATGCTTCCGGTGGGACATCATTTGCCACACCGCCGATACGGGTGTAGCTAGTAGTGAAGCGGGCACCGCAGATGAGCTCGAAGATGTCGTAGAGCTTTTCCCGTTCGCGGAATGTCCAGAGAAACAAGGTCATTGCCCCTACGTCCATGCAGGTAGCCCCCATTGCCATAAGGTGAGAGGAGATGCGTGCCAGTTCCGCGACCAATACCCGAATCCACTGTGCGCGCGGGGGCGCCTCAATACCACATGCATTTTCAATTGCCAGAGCAATAGCAACATTGTTGGACATCGGAGCAATGTAGTCTAAGCGGTCAGTATGGGGGATGAACTCGTGGTAGGTAATGTTCTCTGCCAGCTTCTCGTAGCCTCGGTGGAGATATCCCAGTTCTGGTACACACTTGATGACTGTTTCACCGTCCAAGCGTAGTAAGACTCGCAGCACTCCATGGGTTGCTGGATGCTGCGGACCCATGTTCAAGACCAGGTCGTTCTCTAACGGGTCCTCAAAGAGAACGCTTACATCACGGTCCAATAGCTGGCGGAGGATCTTCGCCTGACGGACCTGCTGTACGTGCTCTACAAAGGCGATTTCATCATGTGGTTTTTGCCCCTTCATTATCCAGTTCTGTGCCATGGAACCGAACAAAATTACGGCGAGCAGTTCCCTTCGTTGACCGGAGAGGGAGTAGCGAAGTGTTTCCACAACATGGATTCTATAGGGATGGGCTTTCGCTCTCGGTACTTGGCGCTGGGACGTCGGTTGTAGGGGTTGAGGACTTCGCCCTTGACTTCAAAATAGATGAGCTGTCCGATGGGCATGCCGGCATAGATGCGGACGGGTTTTTTGACGGAGATTTCCAAGGTCCAGTAGTTACAGAAGCCGACATCTCCTTTACCGGCAGTGGCGTGGATATCAATGCCCAGACGCCCGACGCTGGAACGCCCTTCTAAGAAAGGGACATGGACATGCGTTTCCGTGTATTCCTCCGTCACGCCTAAGTAGAGCATGTTCGGCTGCAGTACGTATCCCTCGTCGGGAATTTCAAAAAGCTCAATGCGATTGTGCTTGCGTGCGTCCAGTACCTCGTCCACATAGACGCCGAGCACCTTGCCCAGATGAACGTCGTAACTATTAGGACCCAAGCATTCAGGGCGAAAAGGCTCGATGACAATGAGGCCTTTTGCGATATTCTCCAGAATCTCTTTGTCCGAAAGGATCATGCTGGGCTCGACGGCGTGCGACTTACACACTCTTGAGTGCTTCAGCTATAGCTTCCAATGAACCACGGGCATCGCCGAAGAGCATGTACGTGTTGGGTTGGTAGAAGAGCTCGTTTTCAACACCAGCAAAGCCCGGGTTAAGGGAGCGCTTGAGGACGATAACTGTGCGAGCACGGTCAACATCCAGGATAGGCATGCCATACAGCGGACTTGAGGCATCCTTCCGGGCAGCAGGGTTGACGACATCATTGGCGCCAACGACCAGCGCGACATCAGTGTGTTCAAACTCTGGATTGATGTGCTCCATGTCGTAGAGCAAATCGTAAGGGATGTCCGCTTCCGCCAGCAGGACATTCATGTGCCCGGGCATACGACCAGCAACGGGATGAATGGCGAACTTGACATCAACTCCACGCTGCTGAAGAAGGGTGGTCAGTTTTTTCACCGCATGCTGTGCTTGAGCTACAGCCATTCCATAGCCAGGGACAATGATAACGGAGCGGGCATATCCTAAGATGACAGCTGCGTCCTCCGCCGTTGTACTCCGCACGATGCGATCGGTTGCTCCACCAAGGTGCGCCTCGGCTCCCACGGCGCCGAAGAGGACGTTGGGCAGGGAGCGGTTCATGGCCGTACACATGATGTTGGTCAGGATGATGCCAGACGCTCCCACCAGAGTACCGGCAATGATGAGCAAGTAATTGGAAAGCACGAAACCAGTGCTTGCCGCTGCCAGCCCCGACAGGGAGTTGAGGAAGGAAATCACTACCGGCATATCCGCTCCCCCGATGGGGATGACCATCATGACCCCTAACACGGCTGAGATAGCAGTGAGGAGGTAGAAGAGTTCGAGCACCGTTGCTTCTGGCCACACCCTCTGTTGGAGTAAGAGGAGGGTAACCAGAGCAAGGATGGCAATACCTTGGAGGGCATTCCACCCATGGTGGAAAGGAAGCACGATGGGGCGTCCGCTGAGAATCTCCTGGAGCTTTGCAAATGCAATAACGCTGCCGGTGAAAGTGATCGTTCCGATGATAACACTGGCTGCAATGCTTCCTGTTAGGGCAGTAGAAGCTTGAGCGATGCTATGGTGCAGATGCAAGCGCTCCATTTCTGCAATAGCTACCACTGCTGAAGCGGCTCCACCGAAACCATTCAGAAGGGCAACCATCTGTGGCATCGCCGTCATGGGGACTCTCAAGGCCATCACTGCCCCCAGCCCTGAGCCAATGACAATGCCGATGAGGATGCCCTCAAAGCTTAGAATGCTGCGGTGAAGGAGTGTGGCGAGCACGCCAATCAGCATTCCCAAAGCTCCGATGAGATTCCCCGTGCGCGCCGTCCGCGGCGAACTGAGCCGCTTGAGGGCGAGGATAAACATTGCCGAGGCGACTAAGTAGGCGGCATTAATCAGGACTTCCATCGTGCTTTTCTGCTCGTTGCGGACGGAACATCCGGAGCATGCGGTCGGTGACAAGAAACCCTCCCACGACATTGATCATTGCCCATGCTACAGCAATGATTCCAAGAAGTGCTAAAAGAGGCGACTCCTGCTTCCCGGCAATCAGGAGCGAGCCAATGATGGTGATGCCCGAAATAGCGTTAGAGCCTGACATCAAGGGCGTATGGAGTGTGGGTGGAACTTTGGAGATCACCTCAAAGCCCACGAAGGCGGCTAAGGTGAAGATGAAGATGGAAAAGAGCAACTCGCTCATGGCGGCACCTGTCTATAGCACTTTCTGGGTATCGAGAGCGAAGGGATGGAGGCGACCGTCATGCACGATACATGTCTGCTGGAGGATTTCGTCCTCAAAATGGAGCTGAGGTTTCCCGTCTCGGAGGAAGAGAGCAAGGAAGTGTTCAATGTTGCGAGCCAGCATCTGGCTAGCGTGAATTGGTACAGTTGCCGGCAAGTTCAGTGGTCCGTAGATACCAACCCCGTGATGGTAAACCCATTCTCCTGGACGAGTTAACTCGCAATTGCCACCGGTCTCTGCTGCAAGATCTATGATAAGGCTTCCTGCGGGCATCTGCTCTACCATTGCTGCAGTAATGAGGCGTGGAGCTGGGCGTTCGGGAACAGCAGCAGTGGTAATGACAATATCGGCTCGAGCAACATACGTTGCCAGGGCTTCCCGCTGCCGACGTTGGATTTCTTCAGGCAGTTCCCGAGCGTAGCCGCCCCGCTGCTCCACGTGGTCAATCTCTAAGGTGATGGGCAGAAACCGTGCTCCAAGGCTTTCCACCTGCTCTTTGACTGCTGGGCGAATGTCGTATGCCTCCACCCGGGCGCCTAACCGTCGGGCGGTTGCGATTGCCTGCAGCCCTGCAACACCTGCCCCAATCACTAGGACCAGTGCAGGGGGGATCGTGCCTGCTGCAGTGATCATCATGGGAAGGAGGCGCCCAAAGCGCTCTGCTGCTATAATGACGGCTTTGTACCCAGCAATGGACGCCATAGAGGAGAGCACGTCCATGCTTTGTGCTCGTGAAATGCGCGGCATCCGCTCCAGCGCGAAGACGGTAATCCCGCGTGCCCGTAGCTGTTCCACTCGCTCCGGGAAGCGCCAGGCTTGTATAGTGCCGATGAGGATCTGCCTAGAGCGCATGTGGGTAATTTCTGCTTCCTCCGGCATGTAGAGGCGGAGGAGTATGTCAGCTCGCTGAAGCACTTCCTCGGCGCTGGGGACAACTTCTGCCCCAGCGGCGCGGAAATCCTCATCCGGATAGAAGGCACCGATACCGGCTCCCTTCTCCACAATGACGTGGTATCCCCGCTGGTGAAGCCGCTGGATGGCCTCTGGCGTTAATGCGACTCGGTGTTCGCTCTGGAACCGTTCTCGAATGATGCCAACACGCATGAGGAAACGGCGTACCCGAAGTTCAGCAGCAAAATTAGCGAAAAGCGCTCCCTACTTACCATGGGCTTTGACAAGGTGTGGTGTGAGAAGCGCTGAGGGTGACTACTAATCGCTAAATTTGCATAGGTCGATGAGTACGGCTGTACGTGATATCGTCCGAGTTGCTCGGGCACTCTCAGAGCCTGCTCGGGTGCGTCTGCTGCGGGAGTTGGCGGCAAGGGGGAGTATGATGTGCGTGGAGGTACAGCAGTTCCTACGCTTGGCGCAGCCGACGGTCTCGCACCATGTTAAGACACTGGTAGAGGCAGGGTTGGTGGAGACAGAAAAGCAAGGGCGACACGTACGAATCTGGCTCTCTCTGCAAGCATTGGAGCAGTTCTGTCAGCGCTTGCAGCAGGTAGTTCAGTCTCCATCGTGTGGTGGGTCCAACGCCATGAAAGGTGCCCCATAATCAGGGGGATTACAAGGTGCCGGTTTTTCCAAGCTCCCGGAGAAATCGGCTGATGTCTGTATGTTCCACATTCAGGGTGAGGGACGTATGAACGCTGCTGTGCTCATCGGGCGAGTGATCGTGGGGTTGTACTACGTGTACAATGCACTCAATCATCTCATCTTTGCGCCAGGCCAGTTAGCCGAGTATGCGGCTTCCAAAGGAGTTCCGCTTCCGCTGGTGGCAGTTATTGTGACGGGAATTTTGCTCCTCATCGGTGGCTTGAGTATCCTATTGGGCGTCTATGTGCGCATTGGGGTGCTAGCGCTCGTGGTGTTCTTCCTTCCGGTGACTTTCTGGATGCATGACTTTTGGGCCGTGGCGGACCCGATGCAGCGGATGATACAGATGGTCCAGTTTGTCAAGAATCTTGCTCTTATGGGCAGTGCGCTGATGTTCTTAGCAATTCCGGAACCATGGGCGTATTCACTGGCAGCGAGGCGAAAGAGTTGAAGAAGGTAGAACAACTCGGGGTGAGCTTCCGATGGAAGTCCTTGCATTTGTTGGGCGGTTGCTCTTTGGATTGTACTGGCTCTACAATGCACTCAACCATTTGGTCATTGCTCCGAAGGCGTTAGCTCAGTACGCGGCGGCTCGGAAGGTGCCATCTCCGACGGTGGTGGTCTACCTAAGCGGCTTGCTGCTCCTTGTCGGAGCGGTGACGATCCTGCTGTGGGTATATGTGCCTATTGGGGTTGCAGCATTGGTGCTCTTCCTGATACCGGTGACTTTTTGGATGCATAGCTTCTGGACTGTACAGGACCCGATGCAGCGCATGGTGGAAATGGTGCAATTCACGAAGAACTGGGCTCTCATCGGGGCGACGCTATTGCTCTTAGCGCTACCGGAGTCGTGGTAGTATCCTGCTCAGACAGCATTTGTTCTAATGCAAAAGCGTCGGGAGCGTCAGGGGAGCGACTCCCGGCGGACGGTGTAACTTTGCGGGGTCTTCGTTGACGGAGCCTGGATGATTCGGGTACTCGGTATTGTAGGGAGTCTGCGGCGGGAGTCGTATAACCGAAAGCTTCTGTGGGCGGCTCAGAGGTTGGCTCCGGAAGATATGCAGATAGAGGAGGCTGGGTTACAAGGCATACCGCTGTTTAACCAAGACGAGGAGTTCCCGCTGCCGATAGCTGTTCGGGAGCTCAAAGAGCGGATTCGGGCGGCGGATGCGGTGGTGATTGCAACACCGGAGTACAACTACTCAATCCCCGGGGTGCTCAAGAATGCACTGGACTGGATGTCGCGTCCGCCACTGGAGAATCCCTTTGAGGGCAAGCCGGTTGCAATTATCGGGGCAACGACGGGGAATTTCGGGACACTGAGGGCGCAGTTGCACCTTCGCCAGGTCCTCTTCTACCTGAACGCCGATGTAGTGGCAAAGCCGGAGGTGTTGGTCTCGCAAGTTGACGAGAAGTTGACGCCTGAGGGTATTATGACGGACCCAGTGGTACAGGAGCTCTTACAGCGGTTGCTCTGGGCGTTACGCCAGCGTGTTGTTGAACGGCGGCAGATTGCCCAACTTCTCCATGCGCGCTGAAGCGCTCGTGGGGCATGCAGCGGAGCTCCTGCGGCGCATGCTCCGCTCGGCTCAGCCACCCGATGCAGTAGCCCAAGAGTACTTCCGCCAGCGTTCGTATCTAGGAAGCAAGGAGAGACGGTTCGTTGCTGAGGTTACCTTTGCGGCAGTGCGCTGTTGGGGTATACTGCGGTGGTGTCTTGCACGGCAGTCTGCTCCTTCGGTATCGGTTTCTCCGGAGTGGCTTGTTGTCGTTGCGATGGGATATCTCGGTGTGCAGTTGGGGAATCCACACCTTGTGCCTGCTTTTGCTGCAGCCGCTCAGGTATCGGAGAACGAGCTGTGGGAAAATCTCCTTACCCAGGTTGGATGGGGAGTTCGGGGGCTGAAGTGGCTTGAGGAACTTGGGCAGAGGGTGTGTGTGTTGGAGCGGGAGCTTCAGCTTCTTCTCCGGCAACCCTACTCGGAGTGGGGGCCGTTGCAGTGGGAGCTTTTCTCGGCTGCCTGCTCCTTCCCGGAGTGGATTTTGCGCTGCTGGATGGACAACCCGTGGACATCTCTGACCCCTGCGGAGGTCTTTCTGCTATGCCGAACACTCATGATGCCGGCGTTACCCTGCGTGCGGGTCAATACCATGCGGACCTCCCGCGAGCATCTCCTTGAGGAATTACGGCAGCGGGGTATTGCTGCAACCCCTACGGTGTTTTCGCCCGTTGGTATTCGGCTCTGGGAGAGAATTGCTGTGCATGGGTTAGAACCCTACCGCGCAGGGATGCTGGAGGTGCAGGAAGAGGGAAGCCAGTTGGTCGGCTACGCTGTCGCTCCGCAGGCAACGTGGCGTCTGTGGGATGCGTGTGCGGGGGCTGGGGGGAAGACACTTCACCTGGCGACTCTGCAGCAGGATCGGGGGGAAATCTGGGCCACCGATGTTGACGCTCTTCGGCTGCGGGCGTTGCGGCAGCGCCTCCGTCGTGCAGGTGTTCGCTCCGTCCGTGTTGGGGTTCTCCGCCCGCATGATTCCTTATCGAACCTACCGCGCCGCTTTGACGCAGTGTTGATAGATGCTCCGTGCTCCGGGATTGGCACAGTTCGCCGGACGCCGACGTTGAAATGGCGCCTCAGCCCTTCAGCGCTACGTCGCCATCAGCAGCGGCAGCTTCGCCTCCTGCAGCAGTATAGCTCTCGCGTGGCTCCCGGTGGGATTCTCGTCTACGCCACTTGCTCGTTGATGCCAGAGGAGAATTTCGGCGTGGTCACTCAGTTTCTCAAGCAGCATCCGGAGTGGGAGGCGGAGCCTATTGAGCCGGTATTTCAGTCGATGGGAATTCAGCTCCCGTGGATTCTGCCCCAGCGTCCGGAGTGTCTCCTGCTGCCCTCTCGGCATGGTACCGATGGCTTTTTCATCGCTCGGTTCCGCCGTCGGCACTCTAAGCGGTAGCAGGCTTTGCGGGGGGAGATATCCAGCGAAAGATGACCTCCGTGCCGTAGTTGCCCCGGCGCCGAAAGTCTAGGAGGAAGAGGTCTCCTTGGCGTGGAGACATATGCCCAATTAGAACATTGCCCTGCGCGGCAGATTTCCTCTTCCCCATGGCGGACACTGAGGTAGAAGAAGAGCACATCTCCTGCTTCCCCACACAAGTTTGGCGGCGTAAGGCGAAGTCCTTCACCGAAGCGCCATTGTGCCACGATCCATCGTCCTTGGAGGTGTTCGGCGTCCAATAATCCAGAGACCAGGACACCGGCGAAGGCGTGGAAGACCTCTGGGGTGACGGTCCGATCGCATACAAGTCGGCTCTCGGTCAGGCCTGCCATGAGGAAGCCGCTGTCCGGGAGCACCAAGCTAGGGCGGAAGGGGAGCTCTTCCAGTACCCACAGCTCTTCGTCGTAGAGCATCATGCCGTAGAAGTCGTGTACCAGCACATCAATGGGCTCAGGGGGTACGAACTCCCGGACATCGGCGCAGAGGAGATGTACCCGCCGGTGGTTGCCCAAGCGTCGCTGCGCAAGGCGGTAGAGCAGTCGGTTCCGTTCTACTGCGTAGACACGGCGTGCCCCTAGCCGGAGCAGTTCTTCAGAGAGTATACCCAGACCGCAACCGGCTTCCATGCAGACAGAACCCCGAATACGGTGCTGGTGCCTCCGCAGAAGGCGACGGTATTCCCGCAGCCGCTGCCGGTCGTCGTAGATGCTGATGAAGGCTAATAGGTCATCGTACGTCCGGAATTGCCGGGGCGAGAGCCGATTGACAATATCCATGCCGACCGAGCATCAGAGTAGAGGGAGTGCCCACCATGGCAGAACCTTCACAATCGGTTCCCGTTGGCTGAGTTCCCAGAGTTGGAGTGTGGAAAGGGCATAGCGGCGGAAATGTCGTGGCACACTGCCGAACGTGGCAGACAGGAAAGCTTTGCGTGTATCATCGGTCGGTTCTACCTGGAAGAGCTCCAATAACAGTTCCAGCGGCTCTTTGCGGCGGGGAAATTCCAGGATGCGTACGGGTTTCTCAGGTGCGATACCCAGTCGCCGTTTGGCAAGCGCAATAGCTGTAGACAGGCCGCCCAAGGTGTCAACGAGCTTCACCCTGAAGGCTTCCTCGCCCGTCCAGACCCTGCCGCGAGCGCGTTCGCGAATCTGTTCTAAGCTCATCCGACGCTGTTGGGAGACGACCTGTAAGAAGTGCTGGTAGATGGCGGCTCCGAGTGTGCGGAAGCGTTGTCTCTCCCGCTCGCTGTAAGGGATGAAGGGGGTAGCTAGGGAGAAAGCCTCGGGATTACTCCCGACAGTGTCAATGCCAACTCCCAACTTCTGCGCAGTGCCGGCGAAGTTGAACATTATGAAAATCACCCCGATGGAGCCAGTCAGGGTTGACGGATGCGCAATGATGGTGTCGCAGCCGACAGCTAAGTAGTATCCTCCGGAAGCAGCAACATCGCTCAGAGAGGCATAGAGGGGTTTGTGCCGCGCGATTCGGCGCAGTTCCGTCCATATTGCATCCGATGCGAGGGCAGAGCCACCGGGACTATCCAGGCGTACAATGATAGCACCTACGTCTTCATTTCGCTCAGCTTCCCGAAGGGCTGCAATGAAGTCATCGGAAGCGATAGTCGGCTCGCTGAAGGGGTCCCCTGGACCTCTTCCCGGGACGATTCCTCCAACACCGTACACAATGGCAATAGCTGGCTTTTTGACCTCACGCTGGTGCCACTTCCGTACGGCTGTCGAACCTAAGTAGCGAGCAATGCTGATGAGGCGTTTAGACACCTGCAAGGTGTCCCGTAACGAAAGGCGGTGGGCGATGAGGTTCCGCACCTCGGTTTCATGGGCGATACCGTCGATAAGTCCCCATGCCTTCAACGAATCCGGACGGTGGAGAACTTGAGGAAAGACACGCTGCTGCAGTGTAGAGGCGGAAATCCCTCGACGCTGCTCCACCCACTTGAGGAAGCGATGATAGCGGTGGGCAAGAATTGCTCGTATGTTCTCCCGTGCTGCTGGGCTGAAGGAGTGTCGGGCGAAGGGTTCACCGGCGGACTTATACTCCTCAAACTGCTCTACGTAAGCGGTAACGCCAAGCTTCTGGAGGAAGCCCGGAAGGAAAACTCCCACAGCGGCGAAGCCACTGAGCTTGAGGAAGCCTTCGCTCGGCATGAAAATGGAATCCGCCGCCAGGGCAAGGGCATAGTCTTTCTCAGCCCCGACATCCATGTAGGCGTAGATGAACTTCCCGCTCTGGCGGAATGCAACGAGTGCATCCCGGAGTTCCTCCAATTTTGCCCATCCCAGTTCGGTGCCGATGAGGCGAAGGTAGAGCCCACGGACGGAGGGGTCCTCCTGTGCAACCTGCAGTGCTGTCAGAACTTCGGAGAAGGTAACCTCTTTGCGCTTTCCGAAAAGTTCGGCTATTGTTGCCTGGCGCCATTCGGGCAGGTCGCCCAGTTCTAACAGGAGAACCGAGGGTTCCTCCCGAGGCATGCTGAGGCGGGGAAACTGAAACGGAGAGAAGGGAATATCGGAAGGCAGGAGAAGACCGAGCACGCCCGCAACAACTATGAGTCCTATGACGATGAGAGGCGGGAGCCACCAAGGAGTTTTCCGCTGCTGGGTAGACGGCAGAGTCGGGAAATCCGGAGTCGTCTGGCCAGATGGGAAATTGGTGTTCATCACCGGCCGGCGAAGCGTTCAACAGCACTGGTGTAAAAATACAACGCTTGTTCCGTTGCTAACGTCCTTAGAAGCGGTGCTGAGCGTCGTTTGAGGAAATGGAATTGACTGTGCCGATTCCTATTGACCAGTATTCGTACGAGCTTCCCAGCGAGCGAATTGCTCAATACCCATTGCCGGAGCGAGACCAGTGCCGCTTGTTGGTGGCGGATTGTCAGAGGGAAGAAATCCGGCATCACATCTTTGCAGAGCTTCCGGGGCTGCTTCCGGCGCGGTCGCTTTTGGTCCGGAATGTGACGAAGGTCGTTCCGGCGCGGCTTTTCCTCCGGAAGCCCACGGGCGGCAGGGTTGAGGTATTGCTTCTGCGTCCTGTTCAGGGCTTGCCGGAGGAAGGATTTGCAGCGCACCCACCGGTTGAGTGGTGGGGGCTTGTGCGGGGACATCGGTTGCGTCCGCAGATGGAGCTTGTTGCAACGGCAGGGGAGCGGGTGCTCCGGGTACATCTCTATGAGCTCCTCTCCGGTCTGGCTCGGCTGATGGTAAGCTGGGAGCCGGGGACGGAGACCATGGCGGAGATGCTGCATGCCTTCGGTCAGATCCCTTTGCCACCGTATTTGCGCCGCAAGGCAGAAAGCAGCGATTGGGAACACTACCAGACGGTCTACGCTCTGGTTCCCAGTTCCGTAGCAGCTCCAACGGCTGGATTGCATTTTACGGAGCGACTCCTCAAAGCATTGAAGCATGCCGGCATTGCCATTGCCGATGTCTGTCTCCACATTGGGATGGACACGTTCAAACCCGTGCGCGTCGAGGACGCCCGTCAGCATCAGATGCAGAGCGAGTCGCTGAGCATCCCCAGACAGGCGGTGCAGGTACTTGAGAATTTTCTGCGGATGTCTGACCGCGGGTGGCTTGTTGCTGTAGGGACGACATCAGTGCGATCGTTGGAGAGCCTCTACTGGCATGGGGTGCGCTTGGTCCGCCGGGAGCCAGGGGTGTGGGACTCTTCGGAACTTCTGCTGTCGCAATGGGAAGCCTATTGCCTTCTCCAGAAGGCCTTGCCCCCGACAGATGAAGTCTTTGATGCACTCCTCCAGTGGATGGAAACTCACCGCATAGAGTCCATCCGAGGAACCACGCAGCTTATGATTGTGCCGGGGTACCAATACCGGCTCTGTGATGCGCTCATTACCAACTTCCATCAACCCCGGAGTACGTTGTTGCTTCTTGTCGGGGCTTTTGCTGGGGAGTTTTGGCGACGCATTTACGCGGAGGCCTTGGCGCAGAACTATCGCTTCCTGAGTTATGGAGATGCCTCGTTGCTGGTTTATCCCGTTGCGGCACGAAGTGGCTTTACTGCTCGGCTGGAATTCAAGCAGGCTGAGGGGTAGACGGCCCCTATGTCCGTGATGGCAAGGTTTGTACTTTTAAGCTGTTGTTGTGTCCGGAGGTGCAGTTGGAAGGAGGGCCACTACAACGGCAACGGCGTGGGTGGCCGAATGGGAAAGGGACAGGTGGAAGGCATAATGAGCATACTGGCGCTGAAGCTGCCCGGACAGGCGGAGTTCGGGTTTGCCGGATTGACCATTGACGACGCTAATATCCTTCCAGCGGCAAGGAGCACGCATACCAGTTCCAATCGCCTTGCTCAGCGCTTCCTTGGCTGCGAAGCGAGCGGCATAGTGGGAGGCTCGGTGTGCTCCGAAGCGATCGCAGTATTGCCGTTCCGCGTCGGTAAAGATGCGCCGGAGGAAGTGCTCTCCGTAGCGCTTGATGGCGGCCTCGATCCGCTGAATTTCCACGATATCAATACCGATGCCGGCGATCATGGTGTTGGGATTTCTTGGCGGCATTGCTGGAGGCGGCGGAGGAGTTCTGGTAGTGCGTGGGCTGCTGTTGTGCGAAGGATGATATCGGCAGCAAGGCTGAGCTCGCTCGGAGAGGGGTTGATTTCAATGATGGTGGCTCCAAAGGTCTTTGCCCGCCAGACCAGACCAGCGGCAGGGTAGACTTCTCCTGAGGTTCCGATACAGAGCAGGAGGTTGCAGCGTTCAACCGCACGTTCAGCGGCGGCAAAGACTTCTTCAGGTAGGGGTTCGCCGAACCAGACAACCGCTGGGCGGACCCGTCCGCCGCAGACGGGGCATATGGGGGCGGTGTCTTCCGGTAGCGTATCGGCGCTATAGGGTCTGCCGCACCGATGGCAGCGGTTTTCCAAGAGTGTACCGTGGAGCTCCAAAACATGGCGGCTTCCAGCCCGGTGGTGGAGTCGGTCGACGTTCTGCGTGATAACCGTGAACTCCTCAAAGTACGGCTCCATTGCTGCCAGAGCATGGTGACCGGGATGGGGGGAAGCTGCTTCAATGACCCGTCGGCGTTGTTGATACCATGCCCAGACGCGATCGGGGTCGCGTTCGAAAGCTTCAGGGGTTGCCAGCTCCTCGGGGCGAAATTGTTCCCACAGTCCACCAGGGTCGCGGAAGGTAGGAATACCACTTTCGGCCGACATACCAGCGCCGGTAAAGGCTACAACTTGCCGGGCTTGGCACAGCGGCCGTGCCGCCTGGTCTAGCAGAGTATGTATGTCCGCCGTAGGCATCCTCCTCCAGGGGCTAAGAGCAACAAATCCCCCGCCTTCGTCCCCCGTTGGGCAAGGCTGTCGGTCGGGAGGTATTCAAAGTCCTGCGTCAGATTGTACAACCCCACGCTCTCCGGAGGAGTCCACCATTGTAATTGCTGCATGAGTTCTGCCAGCAGTTCTTTTACCGGTGTGTGCGAGGGGAGGCAGACTCGTACAATCTGCCCGGAGGAGCCTCGACATACGAACACTTCCATCACAGGCTCTGCCATAGGAGCTGACCGGTAAGGTGTCGGAGAGTCGTGCGGAAAGCGGATACAGAGTCTTCGGTCACCAAGGCCTCTGTGCTCCGCAGGAGCTCCGGGATGACGGTATCGCCCTTCCGGCGGAGTCGGTAGAGTCCTAACTGTAACTGCCCACCGTTCGGGATGCGGTAGAAGGAGCCGCTCACGATGTGTTCGACCCCCATTCGTTCCAGAAGCTGAAGCTCCAGCGAAGTCGGAGGATTGTAGTTTTCCGGTTCCAGCCATTTGCCTGTGGCATAGATAGAGTCACGGGTGTCTATGTCGCAGACGACAAATCGTGGGTGGAAGCGGGCCGTATCAATGATGTTCAAGACAGCGTCGTAAGAGGTCACAGTCTTCTGGGCAAAAAGCTGCCAAGGGGGAAGGTGCGGGTCATCTACATAGGCGATACTACTGACGGCCAATACGGCTGCGGGGTAAACGCGGAATGGAGGTTCCCGCTGAGCATAGAGCATGCTATCGCCCAACGCTGTGGCAAGGGCACGCTGCGCCGCCTCCAAGAGGACGGGGTCATAGAGGGGCTCATCGGAATCCCGGCGCGCATAGCGTGCCAAAGCATAACCGACACCGCGCTGCTCGGGTTCAAAGGAGGGACCCCAGCGAAGGACTACCTCTACTCGGACCAAGTGGACGAATCGTTCTGCTAAGGCAAAACAAAGGGCAGAACAGTTCAACCGGTGGGCAACTTCCAACGCCGTCGGGGGAATCCCTTCCCGTGACAGTGCGCTCACGATGGAATCCCGAACCGCAACGGGGACGACACGGTACCTCTCTGTCAACTCCAGCGCCAATGTCAGTGCAGCCTCCAGCTTGGTGGGGCTGAGGTGGTGGAATCCTTTCCCCATGCGCGCCTGCGCAATGAGGACCACTGCCACCGAATCCTTCCCCTGTGCCCAGCTAAGGGAAAGCGTACTGGCAAGGAGAACAACCCAGCGCATCCGAACTACAGTATGTGGGAAGCCACAGACGCCGAGCGAGCGGATGTCATTGTAAGCCGTACACGTTGCCGTGATACTGGGCGTCTATCTAGCTGGCGCGGACTTGGGGTAGGCGTATGCGCATTGTATGTACAGTGGGGGATAGCAACGGTATTGGCTTGGAGGTATGGGCGAAGGCTTTGTATGCGCTGCGTCGGCACAGTGTGTGGCGGGAGGTGACCCTGGCATTGGTTGCTCATCCCCGTACGGTTGCCGAATATGCGCAAGCATGCGGTTTGCCGCTCCGTGTCCGGGATACCATTTTCCAGATTGGGCAGCTCCGGGGGGAGCTCATTGCCTGTTCCACCTACGCCCCCGTGCGATGGGGCTACCCGGATCCGGTGGCAGCTCAGCAGGCGTGGGAAGCTTTAGACATTGCCCTTGAACTGGCACAACGAGGGCAATTGGATGCCGTTGTGACGTTACCGATTACCAAGCATGCTCTCTACCTGTTGGGCTGGCGGTATCCAGGGCAGACGGAGTATCTGGCGCATCCGTATGCCAATTACAGCCCTATTATGCTCTTCGTTGCCGATAGCTTCCGAGTGGCATTGCTGACAACCCATGTTCCCCTGCGGCAGGTCCCTCTTGCCGTGACAGCTGAGGGGATTTGCAGTTTCGTCTGCCGGTTGTGCGGGGCTTTGGAGATTGATTTTGGCTTAGAGCATCCGCGAATGGCATTGCTGGGGCTGAATCCACATGCTGGGGAAAATGGGATGCTGGGCAAAGAGGAACTGGGATGGCAAGCCGTTTTGGAGCGTTTGCGGCAGGAGGGCTATTTTCTGGAAGGTCCCTTCGCTGCCGATGCTTACTTTGGACGCCAGAGGTGGCGACAGTATGATGTCACAATTGCACTCTACCACGACCAAGGGCTTGTTCCCTTCAAGTTGCTGGCACAGGGCAAGGGAGTAAACGTCACGCTCGGTTTGCCCTTTGTACGGACTTCACCTGACCACGGCAGTGCATACGATATTGCTGGTCAAGGTGTTGCGGATCCGAGCAGTATGCAGCAAGCGCTACTACTGGCCGCCGAGCTTGTCCGCCGGCGATATGCCTGTGGTATGCTCCCACTGCGGCGGAGGGCTCTCTGATGCGGGTCAATGGGGTGCATTACCGTACAATTTGGCGGCATTCGCCCGGAACAATTGCTCTGGTTGATCAACGCTTCCTGCCGCACCGGTTTGTGGTTGAAGAAATTCGCACCCTCGATGCCCTTGCCGAGGCAATCCGGCAGATGCATATCCGGGGTGCGATTGCTCTGGGTGCTGCGGCGGCTTATGGACTGGAGTTGGCGGCGGAGGGGGCATCCGATGCTGAGCTCTGGTCGGCACTTCAGGAGGCCGCCAGGGTGTTGAAACAGACTCGTCCGACGGCCATCAACATCGCTTGGGCTGTTGATTCAATTATGGCGGTGCTGCAGGATGTGGAAGACCCTGCTCAGAGGCGGCAGTGCTTGCGTGGGGCTGTGGATGCCCTCGTGGAAGGCGAAGTGGAGCGCTGCCGCCGGATTGGGGAGCATGGAGCACGCCTGCTGCAGCAGATTGCCCAAGAGAAAGGGAATCGGTGTATCCACGTCCTGACGCACTGCAATGCGGGTTGGCTGGGCTGTGTGGATTACGGAACAGCCCTTGCCCCAGTTTACATCGCCGCAGATCGCGGCATTCCCCTTCACGTCTGGGTGAGCGAGACCCGTCCCCGCAATCAGGGAGCAGCTTTGACGGCGTGGGAACTGCAGCAGCAAGGTATCCCGTATACAATTGTTGCCGATAATGCCTGCGGGTACTTACTCCAGCGTGGGATGGTGGACCTTGTCCTTGTTGGAGCCGATCGCATTACTCGGCGGGGGGACGTTGCCAACAAAATTGGCACCTACCTCAAAGCGCTTGCCTGCCGCGAGCACGGGGTGCCCTTCTACGTTGCTGCACCGACTTCGTCGGTGGACTGGGAGCTGGAGGATGGTGCGGCTATCCCTATTGAAGAACGCAATCCAGAGGAGGTCCACACAGCTTGCGGGTTACATGCCAGTGAGATTCTAAGCGTCCGCCTCACCCCGCAGGGGGCTGCGGCCTGGAATCCCGCCTTTGATGTGACCCCGGCGGCACTGGTCACGGCTATTCTAACCGAGCACGGCCTCTTCCCTGCTACCCCGGAAGGGTTGAAACGGCTGGAGCTCTGCGCCCATGCTCAAGCCTGAAGGCGTCATTAAGTTCCACGATGTGTGGCAGCAGGGGCCATTGCCGGATTCCCCTCTGCTGTGGGAATTGTGCCGGTGGAGGAACCTGCTCTTCCGATGTGGGCTCATTGGAGCTACCGATGGGGTGGGATACGGTAACCTCAGTGTGCGGTGTGGGGAGGGAGTGCATTTCTTCATTACCGGCAGTGGTACTGGTTGCCTTCCAGAGCTGCGACCGGAACACTGCGCTGAAGTTTTTGCCGTGGATATAGAGCACAACAGGCTTTTTTCCCGTGGGCTTGTCCGGGCATCTTCGGAAAGCCTCAGCCATGCTGCTCTGTACCGCTCTTCGCCCCTCATTGGGGCCGTGCTCCACGTCCACCATCACGGGCTGTGGCAGCGCCTTCGGGGGCGAGTGCCCACAACCGAGGAGCATTATACCTACGGCACACCGGAGCTTGCCCTTGCTCTACAGTCCCTGTACCACCGCTTTTCGCTTGGCCAGAGGGGACTCATTGTGATGGGTGGGCATCCGGATGGATTATTGAGCTTTGGGGCGACACTGGAGGAGGTAGCTTCGCTTGTGTTGGAAGCTTTGCAAACAGAAGGGCTCCCTCCTACGGTGTCACCCGGATACTCAGCACCCCCCGAACATCTCCCAGGCGGAAACCGCGTGCCCGATCCTCGGGATAGCGCTCCGCAATAGCGGTGGCGACCGTGGGCGGGATATCCTGGACGTCCCCGTGACAGAGCAGACACAAGGGCGTTGTGATGACAATCGGGCGCAGAGTACGGACTTCTACACCCTGCGTAATGACTACAAACGTGTCCAGCGAACGTCCTTCAGCTTTCCATCGCTGGAACTGCTCGATCCACCATGCTTCGGTGCTGTCGGGCTGGTTGCGGGGATTTCGCCATCGGAGAGCCGTTCGCCGGAGCTGGATACCATGCTGGCGGGCAAAGAGCTCGGTGAAATGCTGGGCTGTATCGGCGCAGACGGAAACAGCCTGTTCCGGTCCACGCTCCAGCGCAGAGCTCAAAAGCTGCTGGAGCTGCTGGAGGAATCCACGTCCGAGGCTGTCCAGAGCTTGTGCAGTCCACGGAGGACGCTGCGCGTGAAGCTCCTGCTGCATTTGCTGCCACCAGATGAGCGCCAAGATGATGCCGAAGATAAGCAGCACAACAAGCCCTCCGACAAGAGTATGTTCGCTCTTCATGGCTTATCGTAGTTGAGGGGACATGTAGCACGACCAAAGAGCGCATAGCGGTGTTGTGCAACCCAGCGGTAACACCCCTGGCGGAGTCCGGTAGGCAGCCGTTGGAGGAGCCAGGCTGCTATACGGAGGCTACCTCCAAGCTGAGAGAGCATGACACAGAGGGCTTCAGCGGCTTCCCAGCGATGGTGCCCATCCTCCACAACCAGTGCCTCACTGCCGGCAGGTAAGGGGAGAAGCCTCAGCGAGAGACCCCGGCTCTGGGCTCTCTGCTGAATCCAGCGCCCCAGACGGCTGCAGAGCGCACAGTCAGCGTCAATCCAGACGGTTAGAGAGCTGAGATCTCCAGGGTGCGCCATGCAACAGCTGCTAACAGTGCGGCACCAATTGGTAATGCTCGTTCATCGGGAGCGAAGGACGGATGGTGTAGTCCCGGCATTGTCTGCTGTTCCGGGGGGCGAACGCCAAGGAGCCAGAAAGCTGCGGGAAAGCGTTGGCTATAGTAGGCAAAATCCTCTGCCCACATCACCGGGCGGAAAGGCACAATGTGATCGCTACCGAGCAGTTCCAGGGCAACTTCTCGGACAAGCTCCGTTGCCTGTTCATCGTTGATCAATGGAGGATATCCAGCTCGGACTTCCAAGGTAGCCTCCACGCCGTGCAGGGCTGCAAGGCTTTCTGTTGTCTGCCGGAGCCAGTCAAGGGCTTCTTGGCGCCATTTCTGGTCGAAGCTGCGGAGAGTTCCCTGGAGCTGTACCTCTGGGGGAATGATGTTGGTAGCGCTTCCCCCATGGATTGCCGTAATGGAGAGCACAGCCGGCGTTAGTGGATCCCGTCGGCGGCTGATGAGGGTCTGTGCCTGGCAGATGAAGGAGGCTGCTGCCACGATCGGGTCGCCCGTCTGCTGCGGTTGTGCCGCATGCCCACCGGCAGCCCGGAAACGCCAGTAGAGCTCATCGGTTCCTGCAAAAATTGGTCCTGCTGCTATGGCAATGGAGCCGACAGGCAATTCGGGCAAGACATGTTGTCCGAATACAGCAATCGGTGCCGTTTCATCCAAGGCTCCTTCGGCAAGCACTCGGCTGGCTCCTCCTGGGAGCTGCTCCTCGCCTGGCTGGAAGAGAACAAGTACGGTTCCGGGTAACTCCGCCTCCCGTTCCTTCAGCAGCGCTGCGGCTCCCAGCAGCATGGCTGTGTGCATATCGTGACCGCAGGCGTGCATGATTCCTTCATGCTCAGAGGCAAAGGGAAGCCCTGTTTGTTCCACGATGGGTAGGGCATCAATATCGGCGCGGAGCACAACGCGTCGCTCCCCCGTGCCGATTGTAGCGAGCGTTCCAGTAGTAGCGGTGGTCGTGTAGGGGATACCGAGTTGGCGAAGAACTTCCCGGATATAGGCAGCAGTCCGGTGCTCCTGGAAAGACAACTCTGGGTGTTGGTGCAGCCACCGACGATGCCGCTGGATTTCGGCAGAAAGTCCTAGAGCACGCCGGTAGAGAGCCTGTTCCCGCTTCACTCGTCCTCCTCCAAGGAAACTTCCACAGTATCCGTCCCTAAGACTTCCACGCTTCCCTCTAAGAAGAGGGCCTGGAGCTGTTCCGGGGCTTCGCCTTCCCAGTCTACCCGTAGGGGGCTTCGGCTCGGGGGCAGGATTGTAATCGGGGGGTGGAGTCGTTCCGCGCTCCATGCTGTGAGCGCCACTGCCATGGCTGCCGTCCCGCAGGCTTGGGTCTCTTGCTCAACTCCACGTTCGTACGTGCGGACCTGGATGGAGCCGTCCTCTGCGATGGTATAGAAGCTGACATTTACCCCTGTAGGGGCAAATGCTGGATGGAAACGCAGCAGGCGTCCAAGCTGCTCTACAGGGAGCTGCTCCAGGCTACTGTGGATGCCGGTGGAGGAGAGTTCGTGGATAGGAATGACTACGTGCGGGGCGCCAACATCGGCGAACCAGAGGCGAAGGTCTCCCGTAGGAAGACGGAGTTGACGTTCCTGCGGGAATATTCGGGGTGGAGGCAAACGTAGGCGGATCCCGCCTTCGACGGCAACGGCGCTGATTGGCATGTCCGCAAAGAGCAGGGTGAGTTCACGGTGCCGTTCGCCCATTGCAATAGAAGCGGCACAACGTGCCCCATTGCCACAGAGCATGCCCGTAGAGCCGTCGGGATTGAAAAACAGCACGGGGACAACCCCGCGTGCATCTGCCTTTCTGAGCACTAACAGTCCGTCCGTCCAACGGCATAGCTGCGGAGCTAAACGTTGCCAGACCTCCACCGGAAAGCGCCGGCGTCCTTCCCGCACCAGCGTAAAAGTATTCCCTGCCCCTGATACGTATGTGACGGCAATGTTCATCCCCCGCTATGCCTGAAGGATTGCAAGAAGCTGTTCGTGCAATTGCCCGTTGCTGGCGACAATAGATGAGCGCAGATGCAAACGATACACGGTGTTGTCGTAGTGTGTGACTCGACCTCCTGCCTCTTGTACCATCAACACTCCGGCGGCGACATCCCATGGGTTGAGAGCAATTTCCCAGAAGCCGTCAAAGCGTCCGGCGGCGACGTAGGCTAAATCCAGTGCTGCCGAGCCTAAGCGCCGAACTGGGATACCGAGGCGGAGAAAGCGCAGGAAGTGCTCCATACAGTTGCCCGGGTTCTCTGCAACGTTATACGGAAAGCCTGTTACCAAAATTGCCTCCTCCAAGGCAGAGGTTTCCGAAACCCGAAGCCGCTGCCCATTAAGCCATGCCCCTTCTCCCCGGACGGCTGTGAAGAGCTCTCCCAGAAGAGGCTGGTAGATGACGCCGCAGAGAATCTCCTCATTCCACACAGCGGCAATACTGACGCAGAAGATGGGAATCCCATGCGCAAAGTTGACAGTGCCATCCAGGGGGTCAACGAGCCAGCATACGGAATCGGCAGATTCTGTGCCTGACCGCCCACTCTCTTCTGCCCAAAAGTACGATTGGGGGAAGCGCTGTCGGAGCCGTTCAACGATAAGAAATTCCGCCTGGCGGTCGTACTCTGTCACCACGTTGTGGTGCCCTTCCTTGCGCTCTACTACCGATGCCCGACCGAATCCCGTGCGGAGTAGTGCTCCGGCCTCTACCGCTGCCTCTATCGCAGCGGCAAGGAGTTCCCGAAGCTCCGTCCTTGCGATTGTGCCCATCGTATCCGACCTTCCCATACTCGCCATCCGCCCACAATCCCGATGACCATGCATACAACAGTAGCTGCAACCAATCCCGGTGGCAGTATCCCCGTTATTGCCCCAGCAACCAGGGGTCCGCTGACAATCCCACCGGAGTAGAAGACGTAGAGGAGAGCAAAGGCAGAGCCGCGGAGAGTAGGAGGTGCGTACTCAAACGTTAAGAAGTGAAGCGAGGGGAAGACAAGCCCAAAGCCCACACCGTATATACCCATGACAGCAACAAGTTGCCAAAGTTCGGGGATCCACCACAGCACTGCCATGCAAGCAGCGATAATGCTCAATCCCAGCAGGGTTCGTCCCAGAGAATGCCACTGGCGTAGGAACGCCATCACGGGAACAGCTACCAGTGCCATCCATCCCAGCAGCGCTCCCGCCGTCGCTGTCGTATAGCCCCGTTCCGTAAGGAGGAGGGGAAACCCGTATGCCAGCACCCCCGTGCAGAAGGTGAATGCAGCAGTAACCCCGTAGAGGGCAACCAACATTGGGATGCGCAGGAGCGCCAATGGTTTGATAGCCGAAGGATCCACCGCTTTCTGAAAAGTTTCCGGCACAGAGCGCCATAGGAGAAGCGCCGTCATTGCCATCATCAGGGCAATCCCGATGAAAAGGGTTGGAGCTCCCCAAGCTCGAGCGACAGCACCCCCGATGGGTGGGGCTACAATTGCTGCAATTCCGACCAATGCCCCGGCATATCCCATAGCTTCCGCACGACGCACGCCAGCGCGTTCACCAATGAGAGCGAACAGCGCCGGAAGGAAGAAGGCACCGGCAAGTGCATGCAGGACCCGGAACACAATGAGCCACCACACCGATGGCACTGCCCCGTAGAGCCCAACAGCGAACGCAGCTCCCAGAAAGCTCACAAGCAGAGGAGGCTTGCGCCCGACCACATCCGCTGCATATCCGCCCACAACCTGCATAAGGAGCCCAACGAGCGAATACACGCTCACGGCAAGCCCGATCTGCCATGCCTCAGCCCCCAGTGAATGCACGTAGACCGGAAGGACCGGCAGAAGGGCAAATGTGTCGAAGAAGCCTACAAATACCGCCACTGCCAGAACCCATGCTGTTCTGCCTTCCCTGCCCGGTCCCGACTGTGCCATGTTCGAATATGTGTCTGCCCGAATACAAAGAAAGCGACCACCCGTAGGGTCGCTTCCTCTGTGCAGGAGGTGGGAGTCGAACCCACACGGGGTTTTCAGCCCCACCGGATTTTGAGTCCGGCGCGTCTGCCAATTCCGCCACTCCTGCGTGGGCAGAGGGAGAGTCGAACTCCCGACCTCTTGCTTGTAAGGCAAGCGCTCTGGACCACCTGAGCTATCTGCCCGCCAAGTGCAAATTTACAACACCGCCTCCCAAAACCGCTTTGGTTTCTGCCACATGTACTGAAGCTTCCCCAATGCCGACTGCACTGAAGCTGAGCGCAGCCATACTCCCTACGCTCGCAAAATACCCTGCCGCATACGGCATGCTCATCTCCATTGCCCTTGCGCTGGCCCTAACGGAAGCCTGCCACTGCTTGCCACCGGACAATGGGGCACGCTGACCATATCCGTGTCCGGCACATGGATGTAAAGCGTGCCCCCAACATGCCGCAGCAAGGCTAGTGGAACGTTCCGGCCCAGAACCGGAATCCCCGTGAGGCTTGTCCAGGCGAAGCACTGGACTCCTTCACAAGCTAGCCCCTGTCCCAACCAACCCCGGGAAGCTCTCGCTTGGCGAATAGATGCTGCCACAATTAGCCAGAGTATTCGTCCACTGTCGTGTGGGATTATAGTGCAGGTGGCGCATGAAACGGCAAGTTGCTCCGTATGTGCCTAAGCACCGCATTCGGATTGTCACAGCGGCTTCGCTGTTTGATGGTCATGATGCCGCCATCAACATTATGCGCCGCATCATGCAAGCGACTGGGGCGGAGGTAATCCACTTAGGGCATAACCGCTCCGCTCAGGAAATTGTCGAAGCAGCCCTGCAGGAGTATACCCAAGGGATTGCCGTCACCAGCTACCAAGGTGGGCATATGGAGTTCTTCACGTATATGTACGATCTGCTGCACGAACGTGGGGCGGGGCACATTAAGATTTTCGGGGGAGGTGGAGGGACGATTCTGCCGTCGGAAATCCAGCAGTTACATCGCTATGGAATTGCCCGCATCTACCATCCCGACGATGGGCGGGCGATGGGGCTCCAAGGCATGATCAATGACGTCCTGCAGAAGTGTGACTTCCTTCCCCCACTGACATACAACGGGGATTTACTCACCTTCGTGACGCGGGGCGATACTTTAGCCATTGCTCAAGCGATAACTCTGGTGGAGGAGTATCCCGATCAGGCACCAGCGTTTCTGGAGTCTCTCCAACGGAATATCCCGCAGCGTCCTATCCCAGTTTTGGGGATTACGGGAACGGGTGGTTCGGGGAAGTCCTCCCTGACGGATGAGCTGGTGCGGCGCTTCCTGACGGATTTCCCCGATAAGCGTGTAGCCATTCTCTCCGTTGACCCTTCTAAGCGTCGTACGGGTGGGGCATTGCTGGGGGATCGGATCCGTATCAATATGGCGAGCCATCCGCACGTGTACATGCGCTCGTTTGCAACTCGGGAGGCAAACGTGGCGCTCAACCGCAATGTCCGAGCCGCTATTTCCATCCTCAAAGCAGCCAATTACGACCTCATCATTGTGGAGACCGCTGGCATTGGGCAGAGCGACACCAGCATTGTGGACATAGCCGACGTCACGCTCTACGTGATGACGCCCGACTACGGTGCCCCGAGCCAGCTGGAAAAGATTGACATGATTGACTACGCCGATGCCATTGCCATCAACAAGTTTGACCGCTTCGGCGCGCTGGATGCCCTCCGGGATGTGCGCAAGCAGTACCAACGCAGCCATGGGCTTTGGGAGAAGCCCCTGGAGGAGATGCCTGTGGTGGGGACTATCGCTTCTCAATTCAACGATCCGGGCGTCAATGCCCTCTACGCTCTCCTCGTCCGCATCATTGCGGAAAAAGTGGGGCTGGACTGGAGACCGCATCTGGACCTGCGGTATGAGTTGACCCGCAAGATTGAAATCATCCCGTCCAATCGCCGTGGATATTTGGGCGAAATTGTGGAGGCGGTGGAGCGGTACAATCGCTTTGTAGAAGAGCAAGCGGCGATAGCCTCGCGGCTTTATCAGTTGCAGGGGGCTCTTGAATATGCTCGGCAGCGTGGGTATAACGATGAAGTGCTACAGCGGGAGTATGAGCAGCTCTGGGAGCAGTTAGACCCGCAATGCCGCCAGATTCTGCAGTCTTGGGAAGAAAAACTCCAACGGTATCGGAAGCCGGAGTTTTCCTACATCGTGCGTGGGCGGGAGGTGCGGGTGCCGGCCGAAGTTCAAACCCTGAGCCGCCTCCGTATCCCGAAAGTTGCCCTCCCCCGCTACCGTGACTGGGGCGATATCCTCCGCTGGGTACTGCAGGAGAACGTCCCCGGAGAGTTTCCCTACACAGCGGGGGTTTACCCCTTCAAGCGGCAGACGGAGGACCCCACGCGGATGTTTGCTGGGGAGGGAACGCCGGAGCGGACGAATCGGCGTTTCCATTACCTGAGCCTTGGTATGCCGGCGGCACGCCTTAGCACCGCCTTTGATTCCGTCACCCTCTACGGGGAGGACCCCAACTACCGCCCGGATATCTACGGCAAGATCGGCAATTCGGGGGTGAGTGTGGCAACGATTGACGATGCGAAGAAACTCTACTCCGGCTTTGACCTCTGTGCCCCTACAACGTCGGTATCTATGACCATCAATGGTCCGGCGCCGATGATTTTGGCGATGTTCTTCAATGCAGCAATAGACCAGCAGTGCGAGAAGTATATCCTGCAGGAAGGGCTCCGCGAAGAGGTGGAGCGCCGTATTGAGGAGCTGTATGCCCAAAAGGGAGTACCTCGCCCAACGTACCGAGGGGAGCTGCCCGAAGGGCATAACGGTTTGGGACTCCTGCTGCTGGGAGTCAGTGGGGATGAGGTGCTCCCGCCAGAGATCTACACGAAGCTGAAAGCGGAGGCGCTCCGCGTTGTCCGAGGGACAGTGCAGGCAGATATTCTCAAAGAGGACCAGGCACAGAATACGTGCATCTTCTCCACCGAGTTTGCTCTCCGCTTGATGGGGGATGTTCAGGAATACTTCGTGCGAAACCGTATTCGAAACTTCTACTCCGTGTCCATTTCCGGCTATCACATTGCAGAAGCTGGAGCAAACCCGATTACGCAGTTGGCTTTCACCTTAGCCAATGCCTTCACGTACGTGGAGTACTTCTTAAGCCGTGGGATGCATATAGATGAGTTTGCCCCGAACTTGTCATTCTTCTTCAGCAACGGGATGGACCCCGAGTATACGGTCATTGGGCGTGTGGCGCGCCGGATTTGGGCAAAGGTCATCCGCTACAAGTACGGGGGCAATGAGCGCTCGCAGATGCTCAAGTACCACATCCAGACCTCTGGGCGTTCACTGCATGCCCAGGAAATCGCCTTCAATGACATTCGGACGACCTTGCAGGCGCTCTACGCCATAGCGGACAATTGCAATTCGCTGCACACGAATGCGTACGACGAAGCTATTACAACGCCGACGGAGGAGTCAGTCCGTCGTGCTGTGGCAATTCAGCTGATCATCAACAAGGAGTTGGGACTGACGAAGAACGAGAACCCGTGGCAGGGTTCCTTCTTCATTGAGCAGCTCACCGACATGGTGGAGCAAGCAGTGCTGGAGGAGTTCTGCCGTCTCAACGAGCGAGGGGGTGTCTTAGGGGCGATGGAGCTGATGTACCAGCGGGCAAAGATTCAGGAGGAATCGCTCTACTACGAGCAGCTCAAGCACTCCGGCGAATTGCCGATCATCGGGGTAAACACCTTCCTGGATAAGCACGGTTCGCCGACCATTGTGCCGGAGAAGGTGGTGCGTTCTACGCAAGAGGAAAAGGAGCAGCAGATTCAGAATCTGCATGCCTTCTGGAGACGCAATGCCGATCGAGCTCCGGCGGCTCTAGAACGGGTAAAGCGGGCTGCTGTAGAAGGGCGCAATGTTTTTCAGGAGCTCATGGAAGCGGTCAAGGTTTGCTCGTTAGGGCAATTAACGCGCGCCCTCTACGAGGTCGGTGGGCAATACCGGCGGAACATGTAATCTCCGGCAGGATAGCGAGAGCAAAAAGCCTGCGGTCTGCCCCGCTCGGGTGTGAGTGTGGTCTGAGGGTGTACTGGGATGCAGAGGCTGTCGGTATTAGGGAACCGTGAGAGCAAGGTGCGTGGGATTGTCCCGGGTGTATGTCCTGGACCCTCGTGTTTTTTGCGCGCTGCCTCTGCCGGCTTGCGGTACTTATGCTCATGACGGGTGGCAGGAGGAAAGTGCCCGTACTCATTGTGCCGTGAGGGTAAACAAAGGGGCTATTCTCGCCATACCCACTCAAAGAGCCAGGAGCCCACAATGGAGGTGGCGCCGCTGTAGGCAAGCATGAGCTTCAAAGGGGGGAGGAGTTCGTTCCAAGTGGGATGGCGCAGTGCGGACAGAGTTGCAGCTATGCCGGACAGGAGAAGGGGGATCAACAGGGGAAGGCCGAGAATCGGAAGCAAGAGGTTTCGGTGCCGCGCCGTGGCAATGAGGGCAGAAAGCAAGGTCAACGCTGCTGCGAATCCAATCGCAATAGCGCCGACAACGATGGTCAGCCCCAGCGGATTCCGGATAGGGGGTGGGGAGAGGATAAGGCTGACAAGGGCATAGCCAATGCCGCTAGTAGCCCCGCCGAGGAGAATGTTTGCACTCAGCTTGCCCCAGTAGACTGCCGCGGGAAGAGTCAGCGTATACAAAAGCAGACGTGTTCCACGCTCTTCTTCGGTGAGGAAGGAGCGTCCCATCGCAGGGCTGAGGCTGAAGAAGAAGAGCAGCCACAGCAGAGCAGCGAAAAGCTCTTCCGAGAGGGTAATCCCCTGGAGGGCGAAGGAAAGGATAAGCCCGACCGTAGTGACGGAGAGGACAGTGACAGCGATACCGACCCGCTGGCGGAACTCACTGCGGAGCTCCTTCTCAACGACAGCCAGTAGTTGGCGAAAAAAGGCACGGGATGGCTCCAGGTGCAAAGGCGCGTCCATCGGCATTGCTCTCTCGTTGTGCGAGGCATATCAAGGACACTCTAGCGCCACCGGGAGGCCTGTCAAGAAACAGGCCTTTGCGCCAATCAGAAAGGCGTACAGACGGCATTGGCAGCGGGGATAGCATACGGATATCCGAACCAAAAGAGACCGAAGTCCAGCGCTACAAGCGTGTTTGCCAGCCGAATTCCCAGCAGTAGCCCTGTCCGCGATGGGCTCCGGATATCACTGTTCCAGAGCTCTACTAGCAAGTGCATTTCCCGTCGGGTCGGTAAGCGCACATCCAATCCCGCCCCAATTCCAACGGCACCCGTTGCATAGCCGAAGGTGACTGAACCCCAAGAGCCAGCACGAAGGGTTAGAATCTCGGGACCGGCAACTTTGCCGAAGACCATAGCACTCAGGTGCGAGCGTTCTCCTATGAAGCTGGCGACAGCATAGAGGTGTAGGAGCTGGTTCGGTGAATTCAGGGCGCTCAGTTGTGCCCCCAACGCAAGGCTGACCCGACCGGGCATCAGGACATTTGCGCTGCTCAACAGGGTGAATTTGGCGTTGAACGCCCATATCTGCTCGGCCGCAGGAACGGTGGGGAAAAATGTTCGGGCAGCAACGACCGAAAGCCAGTCCTGGAATCCAAACCCGCCGTAGAGGGCAAATAGCCCTGCCAGACCAACGAAGGCATCCCGTCCAATGGGTTCAGCCGTCGGTTGCACAAAAATGCGGTGCAGATGGCGGTATGCCTTTTCCTGCTCTATCAGTTCGGCAACCTCGCGACGGGCAATGGTGGCCGTCCCGATGAGGGTTCGGAAGCGCCACGCCGGCAGGGAATCCTGCACGAATGTATCTGCCACGAAGACTCCTTCGATCAGATCGCCATTGATGAGCCGGATAAGGTAGAAGTTGCCCTCCTGCAGAGACGGCGGTGTTTGAGCAAAACAGAGGGCAGGGAGGATACTAAGCCCGATGAGTGTGGAGTTCCGCATCGTCAGCTTCCGGATACAAAAAAGGGGCGGGTATTGCACAGAGGCAACCCCGCCCACATCCGCCTTACGCGCCCGTCAGCCTTACCGCGGTATGAAGACTGGCGAGCTGGCCTCAAGCACGTTCCCGTACACTGGAATCTCCAGTGTCGGGTATTCCGGGTGCGATGTCTTCATGCGCACCATGGCGCTGTAATAGCCCTTCTGCTGCGGAATTACCCGAGCCACAAGCTCAATTTGCTGTCCAGGCTTGAGGACCGTGTTATTCTTGAGGTTGAGTGCCAAACCCGGGGTGGTTTCAATGTCGTAGAAACGCACCTCTTGTTGGGACATGTTCTTCACCGTCAGGGTCGCTTTTGCCTCTTGGCCAACCCGCATGTCAACGAAGACAAAGTATTGAGCTGGAGTAAACGCCAGTGGACGTACCACCTCTGCCTTCAGCCACAGCATCTTCGTTGGAGCGCTGGGGTCGTTGGAGTAGATAGCAACGCTTTTTGTGACAGGACCTGTGGCACCCCCAATGCGAAGGGAGACGTCCATAATGGCACTTTCACCCGGCTTAAGCTCCGTCTTATCCAGCGGGGCCGTTGTACACCCGCAACCAGGCTGGACTCGCTCAATTTTGAGCACTTCTGTGCCTACGTTCTTCAGGGTGATCTTGGCCTTGAGTGGATCATCCTTCGGGCCGACTTTGCCCCAGTCGTAGGTATCGCCTCCGACGATTTCTAACTTCGGTTGTGCCCACAGCGTGAAGGTGACAGCAAGGACACTAACGACTGCCCGTGCAAACATGGATGGCTCTCCTATTGGTTTGACCCGCCGATGTCGGTGCATAGGACGCAAGGCAGCAGAGCTTTAGTGTCGCCCAGTTCCCAAGCCGAAGAGCAGAGCAATTTCTGCCCCAATCTCCCATCGCTGCCAGGTTGCCGTATGGGCAAGGCTTACCAGAGAAGTTCCTACAACGAGAGCTGGGGCGGCATAGAGGGGGGAGTGCCGAGCCAGAGGAAGGTCATATCCAAAGCGGCAGCGGATACCGGCACCGTAAGGGCGAACCTGGATGGAGCGCGCTTGGTCAAGCCGACGCTGCCGGGATGGCGGAAATGTGTTGAAAAAGTAGTCATCCGGGCGGAGAACCACCTCCCATTGCTCTTGCCGAAGCTGCCACTGAACGGCGATCCATCCAGCTATGCTCCCCCATATCCAGCGCCAAAGGCGGCGTTTCCAAGACAACTCCCCGCGAAGGAGCCAGAAAGCGGACCGGAACTGGAACTCCGTCTGCAAGAAGTCGCCATTGCGGAGGGGAAGGGGTTCCCCTGGTGCGGTCAGTTGGAGGGTTGCGTACTCCATGGCAAGGAGTCCCCGGAGGGCACCCTCTGGGGCGCACCACCATTCCCCATGTATGCCAACGCTGAGGCTAAGTCCAGTACCCCGGCGATAGGTGGCACAGCTCCACTCGTGCTCAACTGCTTGGAGTGTGGCAACGCTGGGAACGGTGAGCAATTGTCCGCTAATGCCCAGAAAGTGGGTCGGTGCCTTGACCGGTAGGCGGGGCGAAAGCTCCCACGGAAATCCTTGAGCCCATGCTATCAGGGGGAGTGCAGAGAGCAGTACCCGGCCTGCTTTCATCATTGCCACAGGAGCACCGGTCGCGTAAGGATGAGTTCGCCAAGTCGCAGGCGGCAGAAGTATACCCCTGGGGAGATGGAGTGGAGGAGGAAGCGCCGTTGGAATACCCCGGCCTTTTCCCATCCTTGCCACAGAGTTTGGATGCGAAGCCCGGCAGCATTGAAGAGCACCAGCTCAAGCTCTCCGTCCACAGGGACTTCGTATGTCACGACTAACTCAGAGCTGCTTGGCAAGGCAGAAAGCTCCAACCGAAGGGGGGCTGCGGGAAGCAGCTTCGCTTCTAAGCCACAGACAGAGTCCAGAGTAACCCGTCCGCTCTGGATGTGAAGCTGCCAGAAGTCAGGGCATAGGGTATCACCGAGAAACGCCTGCTGGGCCGTCAGTTCTGTACTGATCTGGCGGCCGAGGAAGACGCGAAAGCCCAGCTCTAGCAAGGTAGGGCGTTGGCGAAGCCGTCCGTATGGCTGGCGGGCTTGCAGGATGAGGGTGCCCCCTTGTTCCACACCGGTTATGTCCGCCCCTTCCAGAGCTGTTCCCCCCGAGCGGAATGTTTCCCACCGCAGGAGGCTGGGGTCGTACCGAAGGACCAGGCGACATTGATAGGCGCCTTCCGGAACGGTGTCTACAGTCAAGGGAATCCAGATTCGGCTGCCTGGCTTTGCACGAAGAAGTGGCAGCTGGAGGGTGATTGGAATAGGTTCCACCGCCACGACATGGAGTGCAATGAAGCTGAGGCTGTTGCTTGGGATATTCGTGCGGACAAAGAGCGTGTCTGTAAACTCCCCGGAGGTCGGAGGTTCTACATGGAGGGTAAGCTCAACCTCATCCTCCGGATAAAGTAGGAGCGGGAGCGAGAGCGGTGGTATGGAGAAAGCACTTCCCGTTGCAAGCCGGAGAGTGTCAATCTTCAGGATATCTGTCCCGATATTGCGGAGCCGCAGAGTTACCGCCGTGGACTGCGGACATCTGGGTGTCCAGGGCATGCGGATATCCAGGGAGGGAGGGAGAAATTGCAGACGAGGTCCAATCCCGACTCCACGGAGCAGCAGGTGCCACTGCCGTGCTTCTGGAGGCACGTCTGCCAGACGAGTTCCCAAGTCGCTATACAGCGTGTAAGCAAGCTCGGCAAGTCCGGCTGTATGGGGAGTGAAAGTAATCTGAAGTGGTAATTCCGCCTGTGGGGCAAGCCCCGTGTCAGGGAAAGGTGAAGGGGAGACGGAAAAGGCGCCATGGGCTTCCGGCGTTTGAGGCAGGAGAGAGTCGGAGGCGTGGAAGCGGTAATTCCCTTCCTGCCGTAAGCGGAGGCGCAGATGTGCCTGATTCCCCAAGCGGATGCGACCGAAGTCAACTGTGTCACCGGCAACGCGGACACCGGGTGAACTGCTCTCCACCCACCATCGCCATTGGTGGGAGACCCCGAAACCAATAATGAGGCATGTGCTCTGCTGTTCCTCCGGTGCCTGTGGGTAGCGGCGGTAGAAGATCCGTAGCTCAATAGTGTCCGGACCCGGATCCTCCGGGCGGTAGTGGAGTCGGAGAGGGATTTCCGCAGAACGGAGGGGAACTTCTGTGGGTAGCTCTGCGCTTAGTTCGGTGCCACTGGGGAAGCTCCGGTAACGTATCTCCGACCGCAGCGGAACTGTGGTGTCTATGATTGCTGGAACAGGTGGCAGAAGACCGACGGCGAAGACCACCGAGAGGTCTTTAGTCCTTCCGACGAAAACGCTGTCAGCGGAGACAAGGGGTGGGGAAAGTGTTATGCGAACTTCCACTTTGGTGCCCCGGAGTACGAGAGTACGGGAGGTCGCAACTTGGGTTGTGTCGTGGTAATAGACAAGTCTCAACCGGAGGGCTGCTACCTTTACCCCTAGCGGGTAAAGCTCGGGTATAGCGGCGAAGGTAAGGCGAACGACCCGGGTCTGGCGCGGTAACACGAGGATAGGGAATCGCTCCTGGCGGGCATCAAATTCTAGGAAGTCAAAGGCATCGCTGCTTTGCTCCGGGGTTCGCTCAATGGAAAAATACGGTTGCAAGGGAGCAGGCAGTACGAGAGTGTCATTGGTGGGGTTGACGAAATAGATGAGGCGGCTTACTTCTTGCCCGACCAGCGTGGTGCCGAAGTCTACCGTGTCCTGCTCTGGACGCTGGGGATCGACGACGATACGGGGTTGCGCCCAAAGGAGGAGGGCCGTCCAAAGAAAACAAATAGTGAGCCGCATCAGTGAAGCTGGAGAGAAGTAGGGGCACGTGGGACATACCCGAAGAGATGTTCGGCAATCTGGACGGCATTGGTAGCGGCGCCCTTGCGGAGATTATCGGCGACGATCCAACAGGCAAAGCCCGCAGGAACAGTATCGTCAAGACGGAGCCGCCCTACGAAAACCTCGTCATGCCCGGCAACAGTCTTAGGATGGGGGTACAGTTGGGCTTCGGGGTTGTCCAGGAGAACAATCCCAGGTTGCTGGCTGAGAAACTCTCGGAGTTCCGCGATAGAGACAGGGTGAAGGGTTTCAACCCAGACAGCTTCAGCATGTCCACCGAGAGTAGGCAGACGGACGCACGTTGCCGTAATTGGCAAGGTGGGTAACTCCAGAATGCGCCGAGTTTCTGCAATCAGCTTCCGTTCCTCCTCGCTCCATCCATCGACAGCCAAGGGGTGGAAAGCCGTCGTGAAGGCGATTCCCCCGGGAGCAACTATCTGCTCAGAAGCCGTACCGGCGAGCTCTGCTTGGAGCTGGCGGATACCTTTGTGTCCGGCGCCACTGATGGATTGGTATGTTGCCACGACCACACGCCCAAGTCCCCAGCGCCGGGCGATCGGGGCTAATACAACGACCAATTGGATGGCGGCGCAGTTCGGATTGGCGATGACACCTTGATGGTGGCTGAGTGTATGAGGGTTGACCTCAGGAACAACTAGGGGGACTCGCTCATCGTGGCGCCAGGCACTGCTATTATCCACGACGATACAATCCTTCTGGGCGACATGCCATGCATATTCTCGGCTCAGGGCAGCGCCAGCACTCCAGATAGAGAGCTCTACCCCGCGGAGCCGTTCCGGAGCAAAGGGTTCCACGGGGATGCTTTCCCCATTGAACGGGAGACGCTGTCCAGAGGAGCGGGGAGAAGCCAAAAGCCGTAGCTCCTCCACGGGGAAATGGCGCTCCTGGAGGACGCGGAGTATTGTCTGCCCAACCAAACCGGTAGCACCAACGATAGCAAGGCGCACAGCCATGAGAGGTACCCTATGTGGGCGATGCAAAAATAAGCCTCTCTGCCCTGCTTGTCTTGCCTATATTTGCACCGCTTGGGCGGTGGATGGTGTAATGCTGAAGCTACGCGTAGCGGTTGTTCAGTTTACCCCTGTCTTCGGCGACCCTCGGCGCAATGTTGCCACGATGTTAACCCTATTGGATGCGGCCCGGTCAGCCCATGTTGTCATCTTCCCAGAATTAGCCACCACCGGTTACTTTTTCCAGACGCGTCAGGAAGTTGCGGCGTTGGCCGAGCCAGCCGATGGACCAACGTTGGAGCGTCTGCAGCGCGAAGCTCGGTGGCGCCAGCAGGTCTTGGTGGTTGGCTTTCCTGAACAAGCGAACAATCGCCTCTATAACTCCGCGGCCATTGTGCTTCCGGGGTCTGAGCAGTGCGTGGTCTATCGGAAGACACACCTATTCTACAAGGAGAAGCTGTGTTTTGACCCTGGAGATACGGGCTTCTTCGTTGTCCATATTCCCGCTTTAGACCTGCGCCTTGGGGTCATGATCTGCTACGATTGGCGCTTCCCTGAGGCAGCCCGTACGTTGGCATTACAGGGGGCAGACTTAATCGCCTGCCCTTCGAATCTGGTGACGACAGCCTGGGAGATGGTCATGCCAGTACGTGCTCTGGAGAATAAAGTCTATCTTGCGGTGGCAAACCGGACTGGGGTGGAGGAGCGCAACGGTGAGCGGCTTGTCTTCCGCGGGAAGTCAGCCGTCTATTCCTACAACGGTTCCGTGCTCTGCCAGGCGAATGCAGAAGAGACAACAGTGTTGATTGCTGAAATTGAGCCCGAACAGACGCGTACGAAAGCCTTCGATCCCTTCGACGACATCTTTGCTGACCGCCGTCCGGAGCACTATCGGCTATAGGGTGTGAGCGTAGACGCGGTGGACCTTCGCGGTAATGTATTCCACGAAGTCGTCCGGCGTAAGGGGTTTGCCGGTCACACGCTGCAGGATTTCCGTCGGTGTCTCCAGAGCCCCGACGCTGTAGATATGGCGGTAGAGCCATTGGAGAATGGGGGTAAATTCACCGTCGGCGATAGCTTCTTCTACGTCGGGGAGCTCCTCTTGCAGGCGTCTCCAGAACATGGCTGCATAGAGTTTGCCCAGCGTATAGCTGGGGAAATAGCCGAAGTCGCCAAGTGCCCAATGGATGTCTTGCAAGCAGCCCGTGCGGTCGTCTGGCGGGCGGAGTCCCAGAAGCCGTTGCATTCCGGCGTTCCATGCTTCGGGAAGCTCACGGACAGGAAGGGTTCCGCGGAGCAGCTCCACTTCCAGCTCCAGCCGCAGGAGAATGTGTAGATGGTAAGTAACCTCGTCGGCTTCCGTGCGGATCAGCGAAGGACGGACGAGGTTGACGGCGGCGAAAAGTTCCTCAGGCGTCAAATGTTGCCAGGGGGAGTCCAGATCCCCGTGGAAATACCGTCGCCATAGTGGGGTTGCCCAGCGGCAGAAGGCAAAGCTGCGCCCAATGATATCCTCCCATAGCAGGGACTGTGACTCGTGGAGCGCTGTGGAAGCACCCTCGCCAGCGAAGGTATCTGCCAGTTCGGTGGGCAGGTTCTGTTCGTAGAGGGCGTGGCCTAGCTCGTGGAGCAAGCTGTAGATGCACACGCGTGGATCGGATTCCTGACAGCGGGTTGTGATGCGAACATCCTCCGGCGCCAGCCCGACGCAGAAAGGATGGGTGGAGTAATCAATCCGGCCTCGTTGGGGATTGAACCCAATGGCTTCACAGAGGGAGCGACCCAACATAAATTGAGCGGCGCACGGTACGGGGTTCCGGAAGCTCGGTGTCGGGGGATGGGGACGTTCGTGAACCCACGCGAGGAGATGGCGCATCTTTTCTGCGACTTGGGTCAGGAGTGGGTGTAGCTGTGCCAGACGGAGATTGGGTTCGTAGAGCTCCAGCAAGGCGTCGTAGGGGTGTTCGGTGTATCCGTAGCATTCGGTTTGCTCACGCTTCAGTTCAAGGATTTTGCGTAAATAAGGAGCCAAGAGGCTAAAGTCGTTTTCTCGGCGGGCATAGCGCCAGCTTTCTACTGCCAGGGCTTGTGTGTAAGCCAATTCACGGAGGAGGCGGCGGGGAAGAGAGGCAATTCGCCGATACTCGCGAAGGAAGAGTCTCACCATTGGCTGCTTGCTGTCGGGAAGCGAGGGGAGAAGTTCCTGCGCGCGTTCGGCAAGACGTCGGGTAGAGAGTGCCGTGAATTCCCGGTGGATGAGTTCCTCTAAGGTTGCCAATTGTTGGGCGCGCCGCTCCGCCGCATGAGCAGGCATATTCGTTTCTTGGTCCCAGCTGAGCAGGGCGGCTGTAGAGCGGAGATGGCGGATAGTACGCATGAAAGCGGTAAGCGCTTCCAGGAAACGCTCTATTGTTCGCACCCGTACATAATGGGTCATGCGTGCCATGGGTGTACCCTCATGGGAGTGAAGCGCTGGAGGTGCTCAGAGCATTACGGAGGAAGGAGACGAAGGTATCCATATCGCGTGTGAAGCCAGCCGTTGCAATGACGGTGGTGTCCGGACGAAGGATAGCGTAGAAAGGAAGCTCGACCGTGCCAAAATGTTCCTGCTGGAAGCGCTTGTGCGAAAGGTATGGCTCAGTGCGCCGATCGGTGAAGAGGCGGGCACGGACCATCTGTGCCAGGAGCTGTTGAACCTGTGGCTTGGAGAACATATTGGTCTCCATCCAGCGGCAGTTGGTGCAAGTGAAGCCAGTGAAGTCAATGAAGATGAGCTTATGCAGGCGGCGGGCTTCGGCGAAAGCTGGTTCAAGGCTTTCATACCACGTCAGTGATGCCGACGATACCTCGGAACGGGCCACGGCATTCCCCTTGTCCAGCAGCTCGTAGTAGTCCCGTGGAGGGAGGTAAGCATCTAACTCACCTAATGGCTTGTCCCATAGACCCGTTGCCAGCCAAAGGGTGAGAGTACCGAACGCTACCGCCACCAAAATCCGCACCGGTCCGACATGCTCCACCGGTGTATCATGGGGCAGCCGGAAGAGCCCGAGCACGTAGAGCGTGATGAGGGCTCCACAGAATACCCAGCTGGCAAGGAAGAGCTCTCGCGAAAGGATGCCCCATCCCCAGACTAAGTCAGCATTGCTGAGAAATTTGACCGCAGCTGCCAATTCCAGTAGCCCCATAACGACCTTGAGGTTGTTCATCCATGTCCCTGTGCGAGGTAATGCCGTCAGGGCCGCAGGGAAAAGAGAGAGCAGAAAGAAAGGGGCAGCGAAAACAGCGGCAAAGACTGTCATGCCGATGAGAGGGTAAAACCACTTCCCGCTGGCAATGGCGACCAGTGCTGTGCCAACGAAAGGAACAGTGCAAGTGAACGAGCTCAGGGAAAAGGTCAGCCCCATAAGTAGGACTCCGGTAATGCTTTGCTGTTCGGAGATTCGGTGGAGATAATTCAGCAGCTTTGCGGGTAGGATCAGCTCGTAGGCACCGAAGAGATTCAAGGCAAAGGCGATGAAGAGGGCTGCAATCAAGAGGTTGACCCACGGATTTGTAGCAAACTCCTGGATTCCCGTAGCTCCAAAGAGGAGCGACAGGAGGAATCCAAGACCCACGAACGTCGTCATGATGCCGAGGGCATAGAGAAGGGCATTCCGGAGGACGCGGCGCCGATTACGCTCGGCTTGCTTGGTGAAGAAGGAGACTGTAATCGGAATCATGGGGAAGACACAAGGGGTCAGAAGGGCAAAGGCTGCAGCACCGGCAGCGATCCCGAGCAGGGGCCAGATATCTTCCGGTGTTGCCATATTCATTGTGGTCGGGCGAGGGTTTTGGACATTGCGCCCTGTAAAGGTGGGTGGGGTTGCAGGGACGGATGGTTCCGTTGTAGCTGAGGAGACAGCTTCCAGAGCCTTTTCCCCAGAGGAAGCGATCACTACTACTCGGACAGGGAGCCGGACCTCCTCCGGGGGAAGGCAGCGGGTGGAGTCGCAGACTTGGTAGACAATGGTCACGTATCCTGTGTACCTCCCGGGCTCTGAAGCACGGAGGCGTGCAGGGATATGGAAAGTTGCCGAACCGGTGTAGTACTCCACCTCCATGGAGAAGCCTTCGTCATACTTGCGCTGCGGTTGGGGAGCGCGGATTGTTCCTGCCGGTTGCCAGAGTGAGGAGGGCGAGAGACTCAACTGGAGAGGTTCCGGTCCGATGCCCTCATCATTGAGCTGGGCTTTGAGTCCGTAAGTGTACCATCCTGCTGCCAAATGCATGCGGACAGTCACCGTGACTGTATCTCCAGCGGAACCCTGGAGGGAGCGTGGATGGACTTCGAGTCGGACGGGAGAAGGGGTCTGCGCCCATGCTGGGAGGACAATGCAGAGCATTCCTACAAAGAGGCAGAGGGGGGATCGCATAGGTTCAGCTCAGTTAGCATAGACATAACTTCGTCCGCGATGCCAAGTCGCTGGGCAAAATGGCGCAGAATGATACCGGCGTCATGCAGAGGGTAGAGACTATAAAGGGCACCGGACAATTGTGCTCGTGCACCACCCTGGAGGCGTTCTGCGGCATGGCGTACGGCTTCAGGCAGGGTTTCATCGGCGACCAGCCGGCGGAGGTTCTCCCCGACGTGAGAGCCGTACGATGCCAAGCCCATGTGGGAGAGCGTTTGCACAAGCCATGCCACGGCTCGGCGTGCGCAGGTTCGTGCCCTCCCTGCATTTCCTTCCTGCCATGCTCGGGCGCCTGTCAGGAGTTCCCAGCGGATGCGCCCAAGAAGTTCGCTGTATTCCTGGGCTTCGGGATTGTCCATGGAAGGTGCGGACGACGGCTTTTGCTAAATTGCAAACTTAGTGACGGTTGATATGTTCCAGCAGGGGAAGCTCCTCACGGATGGCGGCACCCTCATTGGAGGCGGTTGTTTCCTTGGTAAAGCGGCGGGGTTTCGTTTTCCAGTCCTCCGAAATCTACGGTGGACTCAATGGCGTATGGGATTTCGGTCCGTTGGGCGTCGAGCTCCTCCGGAATGTGAAGGAGGCATGGTGGAGAGACATGACATCGCGGGAGGATATTGAAGGATTAGATGCGGCAATTCTGATGCATCCTCGCGTTTGGGAGGCCAGCGGGCATGTGGAGCAGTTTTCCGACCCCATGGTAGACAACAAAGTCAGCAAAGTACGCTACCGAGCTGATACGCTGATTGAAGATTACATTGAGCGTCTCCGTGCCAAAGGGCGGCAGGAAGAAGCTTCCTACTGGGAGGGACGGCTCCGAGAGGCGTTGGAGCCGCAGGATTACTACCGCATTATCGTAGAGGCGCAGATTCCCGATCCAGTCTCTGGAACGCGGGAATGGACGGAGGTTCGCCGTTTTAATCTGATGTTCAAGACCTTCTTTGGTCCAGTGGAGGATGACAGCAGTATCGTCTACCTGCGTCCGGAGACAGCACAGGGCATCTATGTGAATTTCCTCAACGTGCTACAGAGCAGTCGACAGAAAATTCCTTTTGGGATTGCTCAAATTGGCAAAGCCTTCCGGAACGAAGTGACGACGAAGAATTTTCTCTACCGCACGCGGGAATTTGAGCAGATGGAGATGCAGTATTTCGTCAAGCCTGGAACAGAACGGGAGTGGTTTGACTATTGGCTACAGGAGCGCTACCGTTGGTATCGCCTGTTGGGCATACCGGAGGAGCGGTTGCGGATCAAGCCGCATGAGAAGCTGGCGCACTATGCAGCGGCAGCGGTGGATATTGAGTTTCTCTTCCCCTTCGGTTGGGGTGAATTGGAGGGGATACATTCGCGGACGGATTTTGACCTGCGACGCCATCAGGAGTATTCGGGCAAACGGCTGGAGTACGTAGATACGGTTACCCGAGAGCGCTACATTCCCTATGTGGTGGAGACATCTGCTGGAGCCACTCGCTCGTTTTTGGCGTTTCTCTGTAATGCGTATGATGAGGAAACTATCCCTGCTGAACGAGGGAGTACGGAGAAGCGCATTGTCCTTCGCCTTCATCCAGCATTAGCCCCCGTCAAGGTGGCGATTTTCCCATTGGTGAACCGGGAGGGGATGCCGGAAGTTGCCCGCAGGCTCTACGAGGAGGTGCGTCGTCGTGTACGTGCAGAGTACGATGATTCCGGCGCCATTGGGCGCCGGTATCGCCGCCAGGATGAGATTGGCACGCCGTTTTGTGTTACTGTAGATGGACAGACACTCCAGGATGAGACTGTCACCGTGCGGGATCGGGACACAATGGAGCAAGTACGAATCCCCCTGCATCAAGTGGCCACATATGTGTGGGAACGTGTTCAACTGCCCTTCTGAGGAGCACTGAATGGGTCGTCGGGATAGGCGCTTTCTTTGGGCACTCGGCATTGGGATTCCGATGCTGTCGGGGGGTATTGCCGTTGTGGTAGCCCAGGAAGCCATCGTAACAAGGGTTGCCAAAGTAGTGGACATTTTCACTGCCTTGGTCCGCTCCGTACTGACGCAGTATGTTGAGCCGGTAGATCCTGAGCTTCTTCTGGAGGCGGGTGCAGAGGCGATGCTAAAGCAATTGGATCCCTATAGCCGCTACATTGACGAGGAGGGTAGTGACGAGCTCGATATCCTCTCGACGGGCTCCTATACGGGTATTGGGATTGTTGCGGCGCTGCGGGAGGATAGCCTCCTGACGGTTGTGGAGGTCCATGAAAACTCCGATGCATGGCGTGCGGGAGTGCGTGTCGGAGACCGGCTCTACCAAATTGATAGTGTAGTTGTCTTGCGACTTCCTGCACGGCAGCTCCGCCGCTACACTCGTGGAGAACCTGGCACGACAGTTCGGTTGGTGCTCTTGCGCGAGCGGCTCACGGGTGGATATGATACCCTGCGGTTGATAGTCCGCCGAGAAGAGATTCGCCTTCCAGCAGTAACACTTGCCCAAGTTGTGAACGATACGATTGGATACGTGCGCTTGGAGCGCTTTTCCCGAAGGGCCGTGCAGGAGGTACAGCAGGCGTGGGCGGCGCTTCGCCAGCGGGCACTGCTGCGAGGGATTATCTTGGATGTCCGTGATAACCCAGGGGGATTGTTAGATGTGGCTGTCAATATCTGCGGTCTCTTCGTTCCAGCAAATACCCCGTTGGTAACTGTCCGTGGGCGTGATTCGCAAAACGACCGGGTCTACTACGCCTACGTTTCTCCACAGGAGACGGAGCTACCCTTAGCTGTGCTTATCAACGGTGGGAGTGCTAGTGCTTCGGAGATTATTGCGGCGGTCTTGCAAGATCTGGATCGTGCCCTCATTGTTGGGACTCCTTCCGTGGGGAAGGGCTTGGTGCAGTCTGTGTTGTCGCTTCCTCATGGAACGGTGCTTCGGCTGACGACGGCGCGGTACTACACGCCCTCGGGGCGCACGGTACAGAAGTTTGCGGTTCCTTTCGTTGCTCACAAAGCATCCCAGGAGACATCGCGCCCTTTTGCGACTCGGAATGGGCGCATTGTGTTTGGCAATGCGGGGGTGCAGCCGGATGTAGTGGTAGAAGCGGAGGATTCGCTGCCGGAAGCGCTGCGGTGGCTACAGCGTGAAGGCTGGCTGTTCCGCTTTGCAACGGCCTATGCGGCTCAGTATGAGCGCTTGCCCGATGGTTTCCGAGTAACGCCGAAGGTAATCGCCGAGTTTGAGAACTTCCTTATCGCTCACGGAAAGGCAGAGAAACTCTATCCAGTGCGGGCAGCCTTGACAACGCTTTTGGAGCATGCGCGCCACACGGAGTCGCCGACCCTTCTCCGTCAGGTGGAGCGCCTTGCCGACCAGCTCCGGCAACAGGAGCGGTCGCTGTTGGTCCAACACCAGGAACATCTCTTGCCTTTGCTGGAGCGGGAAATTCTGGCACGGTTTCTTCCGGCATGGCGTCTTAAGGAACGCTTCCTCCTGCAAGATGTCCAGCTTATGACCGCAGCTCGGTTAATTGGAAGTCAGCGCTACTACCAGATTCTGGCGATCTCACCAGCAGAGCATTGAGCATAGATTACCTCGCCATAATTTGAGCTTTGGAACGTCACCATACCCTGCAGTGGTTACACAATGCCGTCGTGCCAATGCCATGAGCACCTATATTGTCAACCCGGTGGAGGTGCGGATGGAAGAGGACAAGAGAGGTACCCTCTATCCCGCCATCGTGGCGATGAGCCTGCGGGCAAATGATTTGGCTGTCTATATCCGCCAGAAGTTGGAGGAGCGAATTGCCGACCTCATTGGCGATAGCGAGTCCGAAGGGGATATCTACACATCCCGCCGGTTGCAAGAGGAGCAGCTGCGGATTGCATTGGAGTTTGAGAGCATTCCTAAGCCGACGTTCCTGGCGATGAAGGAACGCTTTACTGGGCAGTTGGAGTACCGAATCCCGGAGGTTCCCGAAAGTCCCATTGACAGTGGAACTTCCCTATCTCGCCGATCCGCCTCTCGCTGGACCTCCGGGAGCGCTGAGGAGGATGTATCGGTAAAAGAGTCTAAGAATACGCCGCTTCCCCAAGGTTCCGCTAAGGTTCGGTAGGTAGAAGAAGCTCGCACGCAAAGGTTTCCCCACGGGATGGCTCTGGTGGGGATAATCTGTCTCCGACGAACCATCCGATAGAAGGGCGCCTTTCTGGCTGGTTGGGCTTAAATGGGATGTTCCAGGAGGTTGAGGTTTGTCACGGTTCGCTGATGAGGATCTACGCGGAGGGTTATGATCGCATATGGAGGTATGGCGATAGGGGTACTGAATCCAAAGGCAGGGAAGTGCAGGGTACAGCGCCGAGCTTGCCCGGTTGGCTCCCAGAGGCGGACGATGAGAGTGTCATCATCTTCGGCTTTTTTCAGGGCTGTGAGCACCACGCTGGGATCGTCCTCCAAGACAAGGAGCGGGGAGGTGGATGCCCCCGAGCCGGAAGGGTAGAAGAAATGGGTAATGGGAGGGTAGAGGTGAACTTGGACTTCCCGCTCAAGTGCACAGAGACGATGGGTGCTTTCTCCGGCATTGAGCCAAAACCGGAATCGGTGCTCTCCTTGGTCAGTCCGAACAGTAAATCGGTCAGTTGGTACAATTTCCGATTTTCCGGCGACGGGATGCCCAGAGTAAGCAGGCGAACGCACTAAAGAGAGACGGAGTTCACCACTTCGGCAGTCCAGCCCGTATGTGCTGTCGGTAATGCAGCTGAAAGCCCGTGGCTCCTCTACTAAGCAGATCCAGCGTTGAGCAACCTGCTCGGAACCATTGGTTGGGAGCTCTTCAACGGCGAAGAGGCTTTGTCCATAACAGCGGGCATGTATGAGCCGCGTTGGAAAGGCAAGCTTTAGGAGACTGTCCCGTTCGTTCCAGAATAGCCTCAGGCGGAGCTCTATTTCTGTTCCCTCGTGTGGGATTACATAGTGAAGGCAGGCAAACGAACGGTACCGATGGTGGAGGAGAACTTCGACGATAGTGCAAAGCTTTCCTTTCTCAATGATCCGGACAGGGTGAAGAGGCTCTGGTACGCCGGCGAACCAGGCAGCCTTGTCTTTGGGCAGGAGACGGAAAGGGCGGGCTTTTCGGCGAAAGTGACGAACGTGCATACCCCATGCGTCGGCAGTGTCGGCAATGACAAGGAGGCGTGCCATCCCACTGCGCGCATACTCTTGCCCATGGACACGGTAGTGTTCCAAAAGCCCAGTGTGCCGACTAATCCACACCTCCATCTCCGGTGTGTGGACCCGTATCCAGTTAGGGTCCGATGTCGTTGGCAATGGTGGCGGCGGGACCAGCTGGAGGTAACATCGGAAGCGATGCATGCGCTGGGGCTGTAAGGTTGCACGAAAAACTATCCGTTTCCGGAAGTCTTGACGGAGATTGCTCTCAGGGCGTAATTCTTGACACGGTATGGGCTCATTCGTCTCGGTGAAAAGCACAGGCAGGGCATGCAGCTCGGAACGGTTAGGTTCCTCGGGTTGGAATTCACACTCTATGAGCGTCGTCACCGGGTAAGGGTGGGGATTGTAGACGAGGATGGGGAATTCTCCGGGGGCTGCTGGCGCTTGTCCGGCGCTGAAAGCCACAAAGGCACGGAAGAGGAGCTCGTCGGCTATGTGCAAAACCCGTTGGAGACGTTGCAGGGCCGAGAAGGTGGCCGATTCCGTACAGGTGCCGGCGAGGATGTCATGGAATTGGCAAAGGAGGAGATCTTGCCAAGATTGGCGAAGCTGCTCGGTCGGGTAGGGCAAAAGTCTATGAAATGCGGCGCATGTGGATACAAGTTCTGCGGTCAGTAAGCGTTCTTCGGCGCGGCGATACAGTTGTTTCAGGCGGATATTCGTGGTGTATGCGCCAACCGCCCACGGACGCAAGCTATGGGTAACGATGGGGAGTGCAGAAAGTGTGGATTCCACGGCGGTAATATATTCCTCGGGGGTGGCGTGATGGAGGCGCCAGGTGGGGAACTCTTTTTGTAGTTGCTCAAATGCACGGAGGTCCTGTTCAGTGGGGCCGCCCCCGTGGTTTCCAACACCCCAGAGAAAAAGGAGTGGAGCAGGATTGGCTGTGGTGGCAGCGACGGAGCGGAGCTTTTCTGCCGCTTTTCCGAAAGCCGTGTTGTAGTGGGAGTCTACTCGGAGCGCTATGATTCGGGAGCCATCCACTCCCTCCCATAGAAAAAGGGGCTGAGGCAGAGGGAGTCGGGCCCGTGAGGGACGGCAGAACAGGTAAGCCCGATAGCCGCTGCGTACCAGTATTTGAACGAGCCCGCGACTGTGTCCAAACGAGTCTACATTCAGGGCAACGGTGGGTTCTACTCCAAACCGCTGAGCGAAGTAGCGGCGGCCCAGCAGGATTTGTCGTACCATTGCCTCCCCGCATGGGAGGTTGCAGTCGGGCTGTAGATACCATCCCCCGGCAATATGCCATTGACCGCAACGGACAAGATGGCGAATCTGGTCGTATAGCTCCGGCTCGTAGTGCTCCGTCCACTGGTAGAGCAGGGCTTCATTTTGGTTGAAACGCAACTGAGGATATCGTCGGCACAGGGCGACGATGCTCCGAAAAGTTGCCAAAGTGATGGCGACACCTTCCTGCCAGTCCCAGAGCCAGACGGGGTCAATATGAGTCTGGGCGATTAGATAGATATCCCGAGTCTCTGTGGTCCCGAGCGTGGATGATGGATCCATATTGCTCATGGCGGGAGATGCGGACATAGCTATCCAGCTCTTGCTGCAATTCTTCCCGATGGGAGATGATACCAACCAGGCGCCCTTGACGACGAAGTTGGCGGAGGGTGTCTAAGACGAGTGCGAGGTTATCTCGGTCCAGATTGCCGAACCCTTCGTCGATGAAGAAAAGGCATCGTCGGAGTCCGGAGGTGGCGCGCACCATATCCGAAAGTGCTAATGCCAATGCCAGGGAGGCTTGGAAGAGTTGTCCTCCGGAGAGAGTTCGGACAGGGCGGAGGCTGGCATTGTGGGAGAAATCCCGGATAGTAAGGTGGGCCTCTTCGCTTACTTCCAACGCTAGGCTGCCGTGGGTCCATTGGCGAAAGTAGAGGTTAGCTCTTTCACAAAGGCTGTGCAAGTACGTTTGGGCGATGAAGCGGATGAAGGCGCCGCCGCGGAAGAGTTTTTCCAGCTCCGTCAGTTGGTGATTCCGGATGGAGAGCCGTTCTATCTGGCGTTGGAGCTCCTTTTGCTGCTGTCGGTCGCGTTCGAGGCTGGACAATTTTTCCTGAAGTTGCCCTAGCCGATGCTGGAGTGTTTGTAAAGATTGCCGGGCGTGCTGGAGTTGAGTTCGGAGGTGCTCGTGGGCGATGGGGTCGTAGCGTATGGCTTCGGGTTCCAACTGGCGAAGTTGTTCTTCAAGGGCTTTCTGGTGGGCTTCTATGCGCTGGAGGCGATGCAGTTCTGAAGCGATGTCAGGGGTGTACTCCAAGCTGTTGGCCACCTCTTCGGGGGAGAGAGCTTCTTCGGTACATCGCTGCTGGAAGAGTGCACGCTGGTGCTGGAGCTCAATCTCTAGTTCGTGGAGTCGGCGTTTGAGTTGTTCGCATTCTCCGAGGAGATGGGTGTGACGATGGTGCCGTTCTTGGTATGCCTGTTCTATGCGTGGGTATTCTTGCTCTAGGCGTTGGTGTTGCTCTTGTATCTCCTGGAGCCGACGGCGGAGGGTATCTGAGGGGGCGGTTAGAAGTTTGTCGGGAAGTTTCTGACGGAGGAATTCGCACTCTTCCTGCAGGGAATCTCGTTCGGCAGCAAGTCGGACATAGTGTTGGCTTAAGGAATCTTTCTCTTTCTGCACGGTAGCAAGCTGTTGTCGGAGTTGCTCCTCTTCTTTTGCACTGTTTTGGAGCTTCCGTCTGAGCTCATCGCAGTAAGACTGGGCGCGCTGACCTTCGCTGGGGTTTTCCGGATCCCAACAGCTCCAGCGGAAGCGGTGCCGGTGTTCGCGGAGAGACTGTTCAAGGCTAGCCAAGGAGTGCTGAATCCTTTGGCGTTGTTCAGTAAGCTCTTCCAAGCGACTCCGGAGTTCGGTAAGCCACTCCCGCAGGCAGTTGATGGTGTTTCGGAGATTTTCAACCTCAGTTCGGAGCTCTTGGGAACGGGTTTGCAGTGTGGGGTCAGGAGGGCAAGGATTGGGGTGTGAGGTAGAGCCACAGACTGGGCAAGGCGCACCAGGGACAAGAGAACGTGCCAGCTCAGCAGCGTGCTGAAGGCGTAAGAGGGATTCCAGTTGTTGCTGACTCTGGAGGAGGGTGTTCTCTAAGCGAATCACGATCTGCTCCAGCTCCTGGACTGCTTCGGTGCTTTCAGCTGCGGTAGGACGTAGTTCTATCGGTAACGCCTGACACCGATGGTAGAGGTCACGGAGCAAGGCGCGCTCTTTCTGGTTCAATCGCTCGTGTTCGGAGCGGGCGCGGATGAGCTCTCCTTGGAGAGACCGGGCGCGGTCGTACCAGTGGATGATTTCCGGAAGGAGGGAGAGCTCTTCGCTCCACTGTTTCTGCCGGTAGTGAAGCTCCTCCAGCCGTTGGAGGAGCTCTTGGTACTTGTGCTCACGTTCGCGCAGAAGTTGTTCTCCTTTTTGCAGACGGAGGAGAAGTTCCTGTTGCTTTGCGCAAAGCTCGGTATAGTGGAGGGCGTCTTGGTGGAGCTGCTGTTCCTGCTGGAGCAGATGGCGGCGTTCGTAGATGCGCCTCATAGGTTCGTACTGTGCCCGCAGGGTATCCAGCTCGGAGCGAAGCTTCTTTTCCTCCTGTTGCTTTTGCTTTAGTTGCTCAGCAGCGCGGTTGTACTCCTCTTGAAGTCTGCGGAGGCGCTCCCAAAGGGGCTGGAGGCGGAGGCAGATTTCAAGAAGGCGATGCCGTTGCAATAGGGAGGATTCCTGCTGTTGGAGGGTTTGAAGCCTTTTGCGCAGCTCTTCGTATTTCTGCCAGTGGCTCTGCAGGAGGGAAAGCTGTTTTTCCTCTTCTTCCAGCTTTCGGATGTTGCTTTCGCATTGCTCTACTTGATGGCGGAGGTGTTCGGATTCCTGCTGCAGTTGTAGGAAGAGTTCGTCGGAGGTGCGTTCCTGAAGTTCGGTATAAGCTCGGTGGCGTTCGGTTAGGTGGATGGAGGTTTCACGGGCCAGTGTACTGATGGTGTCATATACGTCGTAGTGGGAGAGCTGGAAGAGTTGCTGGAGAACTTCTGCGCGCTCGGCGGGGGTGAGGAGAAGGAAGTTTTGGAATTGTCCCTGGGGCAGCAGGATGGCACGACAGAAGTTGGCATAATCTAGTCCGAGGAGTTCACTGATAACGCTTTCCGGTGAGGTGCTACAGAGGCGCCATTCCCTGCCGTCCCAGTGTTGGAGAAGGTGCTTTTTGCTCCGGAGCTTCCCCTTTGGGGTGAAGCTTGCCTGGTAGAGGCAGCGGTATAGCTGAGCCCCATGGGCGGTTTCCAGCTGGAAGCGCAATTCTATGGAGAGGCTGCTGCTATTCCGGTTGAGGATAGGGGCAAGACTATTGCCCTCTTTCCGGGGACATCGGTCGTAGAGTGCCAGGAGGATTGCCTCCAGGAGGGCAGATTTTCCGCTACCGGTGGGTCCGAGGATTCCGAAGAGACCGGCGTCAATCAATGGACGGAAGTCCAATGTCTGGCGGCTGCGGTAGGCGAAAAGTCCTTCTAAGGAAAGCTCCAATGGGATCATGGCAGCGTGGATCGGTTGCGATGTTCGCGCAAAATCTCCCGGAAGAGTTCCTGTAAAGCGGGGTCAGGGTCCATCCTCTTCCGGGAGCGGAAGAAGGCGGTAAACAGTGTAACGAAGTGTTCCTCAGAGGAGCCAAAACCTTGGGCAATTTCGGGCAGCGGGGGTGGGGGAGAGCTCTTCGTACTGGAAGTCGGAAGAAGGCGTACTAACCGAGGGTGTGCGTGCCAGAGCTGCTGATAATCCTCGGCAGAGAGTGCTTGTTCTAGGTTGAGGGTAAGCTCTACATAGGCCTCCGTATGGTGGGTGAGGGCCGAGAGGGCTTCATCTACACTAAAGCACTGCAGACGGCGCAGGGGGTACCCTCCGCGGAGCGGTAGGCGTTGCCATCGCGGGGCGGTTGAGGGGGATAGTTCAACCAGCACGGCGGATTTTTCTGTCTCCGGGTCGGAGAAGCTGTATTGGAGGAGGCTGCCGGCATAGACAATGGAGGGGCGATCGGAGCGGAGGACGAGGAGACGGTGAAGGTGCCCCAGGGCAATGTAATCAACGCTTTCGGGGAAGATATCGGGAGGGAGCGGCTCAGTCCCACCGAAGATGATGGGCTTTTCCTCTTCATCTTCCTGAAAAATCTGACCATCAGCAGAGCGGCAGTACAGATGAGCTACGAGAACGGTTGGGGCTGTTTCCTCAGGACAACAGACCTGGAGGGCTCTGTTCCAGAAGTGACGGAGCCATTCCCCGAGGTTTTCGGGCAATTGAGCGAGGCGGTATGCGGAGGTGTAGGGAGTAAGTAGGATGCGGAGGGGATATCTCCAGCGAGGATGCTGAAGCACAATACAGCCTGGGGCGCTGGCAGAGATGAGGCCGTGTCCGAGTGGGCTTCCTGCTGGTGGGGGAATACTTTCGGGAAAGCCCAAAAGGAGAATGCCCAAGGGTTGTCCCCATGGAGCAGCGGCTTCCAGACGCTCAGGGGAGTCATGGTTTCCTGCGACAACAATGACAGGACGTTCCCCCTTCCGGGATAATTCGCTGAGAGTGGAGTAGAATAGAGACTGTGCCTCTGCCGAAGGATTGGCAGTATCAAAGATATCCCCGGCGATAAGCACGACGTCAGCTTTTTCTTCGTCGGCGTAGTGTAGGAGTGACTCCAAAGCGCGCTGCTGCTCGGATAATCGTTCAAAGCGTCCCAGGCGCTTACCTAAATGCCAGTCAGCCGTGTGGAGAAGGCGGATCATGGAATGGGGTACTGGGCCGGGAGCAAAATTAGGGTCGCTCCCTTAAAATGGGGTAAATTGCGCCAGGTCTTCTCTGCAATTTTGTTCTTGTGGAATGTCCTCCAGTGCTCAGAGATGGTGGTGCGGGCTTATATCCGCGTTTGCGGGCGAGTCCAGGGAGTTGGGTTTCGCTACTTCGTGCTCCACCATGCTCGGAGGTTGGGGATAAAGGGATACGTGCGCAATAACCCAGACGGGAGTGTGGAAGCAGTAGTAGAGGGTACGCCGGCAGCGGTGGAGGAGCTCATATCTTTGATACGCATTGGACCTCGGGCGGCTCGCATAGAGCGGGTGGATGTCCAATGGAGGGAAGCCGTCGGGGAGTTTACGGGGTTTGAGATTCGCTGAATTGGGTGGCGGTGGTGTGGTGGTGAGGAGCGTGAGTTCGATATGGGATTCGAGAGAAAGAGACAATGGAGTTGACGTCGGAGACAGTTGTTGTCATCACGGGGGCATCGTCTGGGATTGGAGCTGCAGCAGCGCGTCGCTTTGCACGGGAGGGAGTGCAGGTAGTTTTAGCAGCTCGACGGCGGGAGCGGTTAGAAGCTGTTGCAGGGGAGGTCCGTCGGTTGGGAGGAACGCCTTTAGTGGTGCCAACAGATGTAACCGATCCGCAAGAGTGTCGTCGGCTTATTGGGCGAACAGTGGAGCATTTTGGACGATTGGATGTCTTGCTGAACAATGCCGGGCGAGGGAATCTGGCGTCTGTTGAGGAGACGACACCGGAGCAGCTGTGGCGCATCTTTGCTGTGAACGCGTTTGCGCTCTGGTATGTCACGGCACCCGCCCTCCCTATCATGAAAGCCCAGGGCCGTGGGCACATCCTGGTCATTGCTAGTGTGGCGGGGAAATGGGGGTATCCGTACAACAGTGCCTATGTGGCGGCCAAGCATGCAGCCGTTGGATTCGTTGCAGCTCTGCGGGCGGAATTGATTGGAACCGGTGTGGAGGCCACAGTCGTATGCCCGGCGGCGGTGGATACGGAGTGGGGGATAGCAACGGAAGGGGGGCCCTTGGGGCTGTTGTTTGAAGAGGCAGTGCGGCGTTCACGGCAGATTGCCCGCCAGCGGGCTCTCCCGCTGGCACCTTTACCGAAGGTCCTCTCTGCCGATGAAATTGCAGAGCGCCTTGTGGAATTGGTGCGCCATCCACCACGCACGGACGTATTCACCCATGCTGGAACGGAAGAATTAGCCCTCTTAGCGCTCCGACACCGTCGGATGTTTGAGCAGCAAATGCTCCCCTTTTACTTGGGGGCGCAGCAGGTGTACGAGGAATGGAGACGGGATGGTCGGATTCCTAAGGCATCATAGGTGGGGTGTACCCCTGCTGCTTGTTGGATTCTTTGGGGAGTCGGGGGGGCTTACGGCTCAGGCAGGGGAGTGGACGGTTGAAGAGCCTTGGCGCTTGCGTCCGCCAATTGTGCTTGTTCTCAGTGGGGGCGGTGCACGGGGGATTGCCCAAATTGGCGTACTTCAAGTTCTGGAACGGACGGGCATTGTCCCTGATGCGATCGTGGGAAGTAGCATCGGGGCAATTTTAGGAGGGCTCTACGCCTGTGGCTATACTGCTGAGGAATTAGAGGCGCTGGTCTATGCAACGGACTGGGAAGAACTGCTCTCCCTCCGACAGTATGAACGTTCCGATCTCTTTGTTGACCAGCGAGCGGAGGAGGATCGAAGTCTGCTGACGCTGTACTTTGAAAACTTCCGTCCTGTGCTGCCATTGGCAGCTTCCTCAGGAATCCGGATGACGGCTTTCTTACAGGAGCTGGTTGGGGCATCGCCGTATGGTGCTGCTGATTTTGACCATCTGCGGTGTCGTTTTCGGGCCGTAGCCACTGACCTTGTCCGAGGGAGTCCTGTCCTGCTTCGCTCAGGGGACATTGCGTTGGCAATGCGGGCGAGCGCGGTCTTCCCGTTACGGTATACACCGGTGCAGTGGGACACGCTGCTGTTGGTCGATGGAGGGCTCCAGGCAAATCTGCCAGTGCGCCTTGCCCGACGGGAGTTTCCGAATGCCTTTATCGTTGCTGTCAACACGACGGCGCCTTTGCGCACAGAGTTAGAGACTCCGTGGGCAATTGCTGACCAGAGCATCTCGCTCCTTATGCGCACGTTTGTGGAAGCAGATCGTGCTGCGGCTGATGTTCTCATTGAGCCAGAGCTGGGGCAGCATGGAACCTTGGAGTTTCGCGGCTTTGCTGAGCTCATTGCTCGCGGGCGGGAGGCGGCGGAGCAGGCGATCCGGCAGCTCCAGGCTCGGCTCCAGCGCTTTTGGGATTCGGTTGCCCAGGTAGCCGTTGGAGCAGAGATCGGCGGAGGTTATGCTCCCAAGGTAGCAGCAGTGCACGCTATCGGCTTCCAGCGGGAGGATGCTGAGCAATGCACTCTTCTCCAAGGCATGTCCTTGCCATACGTTGTAGGGACCCTGCTTTCCATAGGTGCCTCTGGTTTTTATCGCTGCTTGTCTTTCCGCTGGCAGTGGAATGAAGTGGGATTTGTCTTGCAATGCCAAGCGGAGCCGTATGCAGAGTATTCCCAGGTAGAGGTATGGGGGGTGCCGGAGCCTATTGCTTTCTTCCTTGGGCAGCAGGTGAGTCGGGAGGGAGGGGTATCCTCCAGCCCAGTAGTACGGAGGCAACTGGAGTGGCGACTTCTCCGATGGCTCCGCAGGTGTGGGTATTCCTTCGTTCGCCCGGTAGAATGGGCGGTCGGTGATTCTTGCCTCCAGGTGTGGTTGCAGGCTGAGAGGGTGCAGCAGATTACGTGTGCAGGGCTGCCGGCAACACAGTGCCGCGAGATAGCGGAGTTGTTGCATCTTCGTCCCGGAGTTTCACTCCAGTGGGCATTCTTCTGGCAGAGGTGGCAGCAGTTACAGCGGTCGGGGGTTTTCCGCACGTTGGAGGTCCGTATGTGGAAAGGGGATTCAGGAGTCCACATGCGTTTCGTGGCGGAACGGGAGCCCTCCGAGCGGCTCCACATTGGGATCCGTACGGACAATGAGCACTATACCCGCTTGTGGTTGGAGGCGGCTTACCGGAGGGGATTGTCGCAGATAGGTGAATGGCAGCTTTCTGTGGGGGTGGGACCCCGCGATGCGCTTGGAGTCTTGCAGCTGAGGGTGCAGCGGGTTTTCCCAGAAGTATGGGCAACAATGGCGCTACGGGCTTATGCCCAGAGCCAGCTTGTACGGGTATTCGCTCAACGTCCGACATCATCGGGTTGGAATACGGAGGTGGTCGGCGAACGTCGCCGACAGCGTTACGGACTGCGTGTGTCTGTTGGTTTTCCCTTCCAGCCGGTGGACTTATTAGAAGGGTGGTTGCGCTACGAGCGACAGCGGGAGAGTGCTACAGAGCAGCCCCCGTTTAACACGCTCTTCCTCTGGGGTGCTCAGTATGCCCATGATAGCCGAGATCGGGCTGAATTCCCACATCGTGGGCAATTCATGGAGTTGAAGATTGAGGGAACCATGCCGGGGCTGCAAGGGGGTGTAGCTTTTGTGCGGGTTTCACTGGATTATGAGCGGGTTATCCCTGTCGGTGTTGGACATAGCCTGTGGGCAGCTTTCCGTTTTGGGGCCGGGGATGCCACACTCCCGTTACCGGAATTCTTCTCTCTCGGAGGGATGCGGAGTTTCTTGGGAATGCGGGAAGAAGAGCAGCGGGGAAGGCAGTCTGTGAGCACATCTATTGCCTACTTGCTTCCAAGTCCTGTCCGGCTTGGAATGCCGACGGAAGTGTTTGTGCGCTGGGATGTGGGGGGAGTGTGGGAGATTCCGCAGCAAATTCGTCTGACTTCCTTGCGCTACAGTCTCGGAGGGGGGATTGTGGTGGAGACTCCCTTGGGGCTCGGTGCTATTGCCGTGGGGAAACCCTTTGAGTTTCGTGGTGAGGCTCCCTATGTGCGGGTAGGGCCCACCGTTGTTGCTTTTCAGCTTGGGAAGTTCCTGCCATGAGCGTCGTTATCACTGTCTTCGGGAGTGGGCGCGTAAGGGAAGAGGATGCTCTCTACCGAGGCGCTATGAGGTTCGGGCAGCTTTTGGGGGCAGCTGGCTTTGGGATTGCTACGGGGGGATATAGTGGGGTAATGGAAGCAGTGCTCCGAGGTGCAGCTCTGTATCCGGTACGTCGTATCGGCGTTGTTACGGCAGCGCTGAGTGCTCGGCCGGCGAATCCGTACGTGGATGAGCTGGTAACGGTCCACAGCTACATAGAGCGTCTGCAGAAGCTTGTTGAGATAGGGGTGGCGTATATCCTCTTTCCCGGAGGGACGGGAACGCTTTTGGAGCTGTTTGCCGTCTGGGCATTGCGGGAGAGGAATCTTCTTCCAGACAAGCCGATTATCTGCGTAGGGCAGGGATGGCAACCGCTGTTGCAGGCTGTCGTAGAGGCGTTTCCCGAGGCAGGAGCTTCCCGCCATCTGGTGCGGGTGGTGGAGACGCCGGAGCAGGCATTTGAGGAACTGCGTCAAGCGATGCGTCGTCTGGGGTGGACGGGAGAAGGCGCTCGTACGTCAGAGACCCTGAATCCAAGCAAGGGGTTAGACGATGAAGGCACTATGGCGTGAGGTTGCAGTGATTGTAGGGGCTGCTGCTGTAGTGGGGTTGGTGTACAATACGCTGAACCCCCGGGGGATCCCATTAGTGCGGAGGGAGCAGCGGTTACCAGTTGTTGATGATACCACCTTCCAGCGGGAGCTTCAGGAGTTGGCACGACAGGATGCTAACTCGGCAGAGCGTGGTGATACAGTGGTGGCATCGCAAGCAACAGTGACGGGATCACCACTGCGGCTGCCCAGCTCGGAGAAATCGCAGGCGGTGTCTCCGCCCCATGCGAAGGCGGATACGGTAGCTTCGGAGGCGGAGGAAAATGTTATCCGGGCTGTGCGCTACGAGCATGTTCTCCAACTCCTCAAGCATCCGGAGATCCTGGTCATAGATGCGCGTCGTCCGGAAGACTATGCCGCTGGGCATATCCCGGGAGCCCGCAATATCTTCGCCTATGATTTCACGGCGCACATTCCTGAGCTTGTTGGGCTTCCTCGGACGAAGCCCATCGTTATCTACTGCGATGGTGGGCAGTGTGAGCTGAGTCACTTTCTGGCTGAGCAGCTGCGTGCGCTCGGTTTTCGGCGGCTCTATATCTACGAGGGTGGGTGGGAGGAATGGCGTCGCCGTCACAGCGAGTAATTGCCGAAGAGGAAGCACAATTCCAGTTGTTGCAGTGGCGCTATGGAATCGTCGGGCACTCGGAGGCACTGCGCCGGGCGATGCGTCTTCTCTTGCAAGTGGCGCCGACAGAGCTCACCGTACTGATAACCGGGGAGACGGGCACAGGGAAGGAACTGTTTGCCCGGGCTCTCCATGGGCTGAGTCCTCGCCGACGCTTTGCTTTCGTCAGCCTCAATTGTGCGGCGATTCCAGAAACGCTGTTGGAGTCGGAGCTCTTCGGGCATGTCCGTGGAGCCTTTACCGGTGCAACTACCGATCGACAGGGCTTCTTTGAAGTTGCCCATCGCGGAACGCTCTTTTTAGATGAGATCGGAGATATGCCCTTGAGTACGCAGGCCAAGGTGCTCCGGGTACTGGAGACGGGGGAGTTTTCTCCCTTGGGTTCCTCGGAAGTGCGCCGAGTGGATGTCCGGATCGTTGCGGCTACCAACCGGGATTTGGAGGCTGCGGTCCGCCAAGGAGCATTCCGGCAGGATTTGTACTACCGCCTCAACACGGTTCGGATTCACCTGCCTTCGTTGCGGGAGCGGCCGGAAGATATCCCGCTGCTGGTAGAATACTTCGCCAGCCGTGTCTGTGAGAGGCTGGGTATTGAATTTGAAGGTATTGCTCCGGAGGCGCTGAACATGCTCCAGCAACAGCCTTGGCATGGGAATGTGCGGGAGCTCCGCAACTTTGTGGAAACATTGGTCACGTTAGAGCGCGGCGCCTACATTACGCCGGAGATTGTCCAGCAGTATTTATCCCAGCTTCAGCCTGCTTCGGTGGAGCGTCCCTTGGAGTATGAACCAGTGCCGACCGAGCGTGCGATCGTGATGCTTGGGCGTGAGCGGTCAGGTGGGGGAGCTCTGGCCTCCTTTGATACTACCCTGCTTTACCGGGTGCTGTTGGATATGCGGAGCGAACTGTCTGAACTTCGTCGAGCACTACAAGCGTTCCTTCCCCTCCTCTATGGGCTTCAGGAGAGCGTGGAGCAGCTCCGGCAGGAAGGGGTCGGGCAGCGTGGGGAAGAGTCTGTTATCCCGATCCGAGGTGAAGCAGATTTCCGCTTGGAGGATATGGAACGCCGACTCATTATTGCTGCCCTCAAGCATTTTGGAGGGAATCGGCGTCAAGCGGCTCGGGCATTGGGGATTAGCGAGCGGACGCTGTACCGGAAGTTGGCGCAGTACGGCTTAGGAGATATTTTGTAAGCTGCTGATGCAGGCACTCCCCATCCGCCGACTGCAACGCGCACTCCTTCGGTGGTATTGCCAGCATGGCCGATTACTGTGGTGGCGTCAGCTTCCCGCCGACCCCTATCGAGTGTTGGTCACCGAAGTGATGTTGCAACAGACGCAGGCTAAGCGGGTTCAGGCAGTTCTTCCGGAGTTCCTGCGCCGATTCCCTACGTTGCAGAGCTTAGCGGAAGCATCGTTGGCGGAGGTGCTTCGGGCTTGGCAAGGACTTGGGTACAATCGCCGGGCGCGTCTTCTGTGGGAGTGTGCTCGCATGGTCGTGAACGTCTATAGCGGGCACCTGCCGTCTGAACCGCAGCAGTTGCGGCGTCTCCCGGGGATTGGGGCATACACGGCGGCGGCCATTGCAACGTTTGCTTTCGGACGTGGGGATGTTCCCGTTGTGGATACGAATGTGCGCCGGGTATTACAGCGCTTGGCAGGACTGCCGGCGGCGTCACCACGGCAGATAGAGCAGTTAGCCCGCAAGCTTATCCCCGTTGGTGCTTCGGCAGAGTGGCATCAGGGACTTATGGACATCGGGGCTCTGTACTGCCATCCGAGGCAACCGCGGTGCATGGAATGTCCTCTGCAACGGTGGTGCCGTTATGCTGGGCGGTGTGATAGGGAAAAGGCACGAAGGCAAAGGCGACAGGAGCCATGTTTTGACGGGGTTCCGCGGCGGTTGTGGCGAGGACGCCTCTTGCGTATTGTGGCTGCTGCTGGGGAGCTCAGCGTGGAAGAGGCAGCCTGCCGCCTGTTTGGGGCGCAGCCGACGGTGCAACAGCGACGATGGTTTGAGGAGCTGGTGGAGCTTCTGTGTCGCGACGGACTCCTTTGCTTTTCTGATTCCCAGCTATCCTTGCCGAAGTAAGGGTTGTCCCTTGCTTGCCCTCATGGCTTTTGTGTATTTTCGTAGCTAACGGAAGCTGTCTGTCCCAGTGATACAGGGTTCCGAATGCGAGCATATGCTCTCGGTGGTGTCGCTTTATTGTGTCTACTGAATGCGTGCCAGCCTTTACCAAAACCGGCCCCGATTGAGGGGTTCGAGCGCTATACGGATGAGGTCACGGGATTCTCCGTTCTCTATCCCCGGAATTGGTATGTGCGCTCTTTGGCAGGAGAGAGCTTTTTGGTTCTGTCCAGCGAAGCTGCATTGGAGCGCTTTCTCCGTTGGGATGCCGAGGGGCCAACGGCAGCCAAGATTGAAGTCACGGTCGTACCCCTAGAGGGCAGGGGGATTGATAGTCTACTGCAAGAGCGCAAAATCTTTGCCGATGAGGTGTATGCTCCGGTGCAGACAGTATCTATCGGCGGGGTAGAGGGGCGCAAGCTTCATTACCGCTTTCCTCTGCGAGATGGGGATGCGGAGGGCGAGCTCTACATTGCTTCAGCTGATGGGCAGCTTGCAACAGTGGTGGAAGTTGCCGCCTTTGGTGGGACATTTCCGGCATATCGGACGTTGGTTGATACGGTCATTGTCAGTTTGACCTTGGCGCGCCAACCACAGCCGAAGCAGCCTACAGCCTCTGCACCAGCTCAGCCCGCTCCTCCGTCGCAAACGCTACGCAACTACATGGGTAATGGCTTCAGCATTCAAGTGCCGGAGAATTTCCGGGCTGAGCGTGCAAGTGTTCCCACGTCGCTGTTTTCCGTAAGGTTCGTTGGGGACCGCAATGACTGTATCATCCAGGTGGATGTCTTTGATGCATCCCAACAGCAGGACTTGCGCAAGATTGTGGAGGAAAATCGCCCGCGCTACCGTGCTGCAGAGGCTGTCTCTGTACGGATCTCTGGCAGTGAGGCGTACTACCTGGACTACGCTCCTGCAGCGCAGGTTCAGGGACGAGCCTATTTCCTCCTGGCGAACAAGCGCTTGTACCGGATTATCATTACCTGGTACAAGCCCGAAGAGGCGGTCTACCGTCCCGTGTTTGAGCGAGTAGTCCAGAGCTTTCGCCTTCAGAAGTAGGAAGGGCTGTTGCCGGGGGGCAGGGAGATGTCGCAGTGGTGCTGCTGGAGTATTCTCCCTGCAGTGCTCTTCGTTGGAGCTATAGGGCAGGAGCTGCCGACGGTAGAGCGTGTAATGCCGCTCACCGCCGCGGATTCTGTCTTCTGCTTAGGGGTGCCGTTCATTCAGACGCTCACACTGCTTCTGGATTCCCTCTATACGCTCCAGACTCCGCTGGACTATGAAGTGGAGGCACGTCACGGGTGCGTGCGCCTGAGCTTCCATTTTCGGCGCCTCTTCCGGTACCGGGACACGGTACGGCTCTGGGTAATGGCTCGCTATATTCCACTCTTTGTCCAAGCACGAGGTGCTGAGGCACTCCTTGCACAAGCTCAGCGACCTTCGGCACCATCCCCGATCCAGGAAAGGGAGAGCGCAAGAACGGAAGTCGGTATTCAGCGCCAAGGGCATCTGGTGCGAGGTTTTACGTTGCAGACGGGGTCTGGGCTTACGCTCTACTCAGGGCTGGAATTAGGCTTCCACGGTTCTATTGCACAGCAAACAGAGCTGGGAGGACGCATTTCGGCAGAGCATCTCCCTCTGACCACCGACGGGAGTATTATCCCCTTGACCGATGCCGATCGCCTGGCGCTCTATGTTCGTTCCCCCACGTTTCAGGCAGAAGCTGGGCAGCTTCCGGCTCCGCCGTTGATTCGGACTTCCACCGGCATTGAACAGCTCTCCGGGGTTGAAGCAACCGCTCGCTTTGGCAGGGGGGAGCTTTCCGCACTCTTGGGCACTGCCGCGGCACGGACAGCCACAGTTGTGCTCCATGCTATCGATGGCCTTCCAGGACCATATCGCGTTCGGGAGCCTTCTAACGGAGCCTCTATCAGCATTGTCCCAGGAAGCGAACGGGTCTGGGTCAACGGAGTTTTGCAGGAGCAAGGGGAGGACAAGGATTACGTTATTGACTACTGGCGGGCAGAGATTACATTCCGTCCACGGCGTCCTGTAAGCGCTCGCTCTCACATTGTGGTGGAATATGCGTTCGTGGAGGACGATTGCACCCAAATGATTGCCGCCCTTGCCTTTCGGAGCACTCCGGGGGAGACGCACAAGTATGCTGCGGGGTATACACACCGCTTCATCAACCCGTTGCAGGGCAGCTCTCCTCCACCGGACGGGCGGCTGACTGTTCGCCAGGGAGGTGGCTATGCTCTGGTGGATGGGGCAACCTGGGTTGGGGTAGATTCCGTCAGTGGATATGGTCGTGGGTGGTACCGTAAGCGGGATACGACTGAAGGTGGAGTTCCTTTGTCTATCTGGCAGTATGCTCCTGGTGCTCCAGATGCTGTGTACATGGTGCAGTTTAGCTTCGTGGGCTACGGGCGAGGCGACTACGAGAAGGCAGCCTCTGGCGCTTTCCGCTACGTTGGGCGGCGGAAGGGCAGCTATGCTCCCGTACGCTTTCTCCCTCTGCCTTCGCAGCAGCAGCGGTGGGATCTACGGTGGGAATGGTACCCACAAGGACGATGGTATACAGTGTGGACGGCTCATCTTGCCCGTGTCCAGCCGTACCGCTCTCGGACGGCGTGGCTCTACGGGGGTGGAGTGAGTCTGCAGACGCGCTACAGCACTGATCCCGATACCACGCAAGCCTGGTTTCTCTGGCAGACTCATACCGACTGGCGGGCAGTCCCATGGGAAGAACCAATGACATCGGAGGCAGAGCAGCGCGCCTTTGCGTGGAACTTGCCCCGCATGCCGGAGCAACCTGGCAGACGAGTAGTGCTCGGGCAGCGCTTCCGTCTGCAGAGGACAGCGGTGCGGGGGGAAACATCCATTGGATGGCTGTACTCCGGTGATAGCCTCAATGCCCTTCGGTGGGGACATGTCTTGGAGGTGATGCCACAAAAGAGTTTCCGTGCCACCTTGACTTACAGTGGGGGGATCGCCGTTTACCCTGCGGATATTCGAGGGAGGTGGCATCGGTTGTATGTGACGGGGTCTATAGACAAGCAAACGTGGCAATGGCAGGGGGAGTGGCGGTTGGAATGGCAGTCCTTACTTACGGGGACACGGTCGCAAAACACGGAAGGGAAGGTCTCGGTGCTATGGTATCCATCGTCCTCGTGGACGATAGAGTTTCAGTTCCCGTGGCGGTGGGAGAGGGAAACAGATGCTCAATGGTGGCAACCGGCTGTATGGCTCCGGTGGTTAAGGAAGCCTGGCGCCTCTCAACTCCGTATTGGCTGGAATGCGCTGCAGCAAATACACACGAACAGCAGTCTACCATTATTGCTGTGGCAAGGCAGATGGGAGAAGGACTCCACCGGGAGCATCCGGTGGCTCTATGAGTCCGGTGTGGAATTATCTGGCAGTTCCACGCCGATGTTTCTCCGTGTAATGCCTGGTCAGGGCAGTTATCGGTATCGGGGCGATTTGAACGGGAATGGAGTGGCCGAACCCTCGGAATTTGAGCCGGTTCCTGTGGGAGGAGATCATCTCCTTGTTCCGGTGACCAGCCGTGAGCTGGTTCCGGGTTCCAGCCTGCGTGCGGAGGCAGCGTGGATGTGGACCATTCCATCGGTTACCCAGCGCCGAGGTCAATGGGAGGGGCGGGTTGCCTTAGTCCAGCGTAGGCACCTTCCCTCACGGTGGTGGGAGACCTTGCTCCCACGCTCAGTAAGGGATACTGCCGTGATGATGACTCGGTGGGCAATTGAGCAGCATGGACGCCTTTTCGGTATTTCGTCGGAAGGAGGTGTTCGGGGAGAGTGGTCTGGTGTGACATTCTGGACTGGTCTGGGGTGGGAGTTGCGGGACCGCGCGATGGGTGAGCTCTACCTCCAAGCTCCGGTTGCACCAGTACTCCGGATTGCAATAGCTGCCGGACCCGTGTGGGAGACACTCCGTTCTGTCTATTGGCAGGGAAGGGAGGCAGCTCTTCGGGCGGTGCAGAGTGAGGTGGAGCTGGTGTGGCAGCCTTCCCAGGCTGTGACTCTGACGCCCCAGTTCCGCTTGCTCTATGGGAAGGTTGTGGAGCGTCGTGGAGTAAGGGTAGTGAATTTGTGCGGAATGTTAGCGATGCAGTTCCGTCCAGCACAACGGTGGACAGCAGGGCTAAATGTGCGGTACGGTGCCTTGATGTCCCCTCTGGCTTCACAGGCACTTATGTCCCTGGGCACTCTTCAGATCGGAGGAACGGTCAGTGGAAGTATTCAGTACCAGGCACGTGGGTCGGTATGGTTATTGCAGTACCAAGCAACGAAGGTTGCTGGATATTCACTCTGGCATGCTCTCAACGGTCAAGTGCATCTTTTGCTGTGAAGCTCTGCCATGCCAACAGAGTTGGTGCGTAAAGGACGCCCGCTCCGGCGAGGTGATGTCATTGGGTTAGTGGCGCCCGCATCTCCAGTGGATGCGACTGAAGTGGAGCAGGTTGTGCGTTACTTGGAGCGATTGGGGTACCGGGTAGAGGTTTCCGCACACGTGCACAGCACGTATCTGGGCTACTTAGCCGGCACGGATGAGCAGCGGGCCTCTGAGCTGAACCGCTTCTTTGCCAATCCACGGATTGCTGCTATCTTCTGTCTGCGGGGGGGCTATGGCAGTATGCGAATACTGCCGCATCTTGATTATCGCCTCATTGCTCGCCATCCAAAGCTCTTTGTAGGCTTCTCGGATATCACAGCCCTCCAAGTTGCCCTGTGGCAGCGGGTACACTTGGTGACGATTTCGGCATTCATCCCGGGGGCAGAGACTGTGCTTCCGGATCGGGAAGCATGGTTTTGGCAGTTGCTCAGCTCCGATAAGGAGCCTGGCAAAATCCCGGAGCCTCTGCAACCCCTTTCACCGGCTCCTTCTGCCAGCATTAGTGGCACGCTCTTCTGCGGTACCCTCACCTTGTGGAGTGCTCTCTGTGGAACGCCTCTGTTCCCGAAGTTGGGGGGAGCCGTGTTGGTGTTGGAGGATACGGGCGAGGCTGCCTATCGGCTAGACCGGATGATGACGCAACTGCTGCTATCGGACGCCCTGCGTGAAGTGGCAGCGCTTGTGTTCGGCGAGTTCCAAATGCCTTCTGCTTCAGAGCAGCGTCTGCCACAGCCGATGTTGAGTACCTTGCTCCGGGATTTTGCGACGCGGGCGGCAGTTCCTTGCTTTATTGGGTTGCCCTATGGACATACCCGCCAGCAATGGGCACTTCCTTTCGGAGTTGAAGTCCAACTGGATCGCCACGGCTATCTTGTGCTGAAAGAGGCGGCAGTCCAGCCCGCTGGTTGAGTTACCGCTGCGGAGACTGGCTTTGGACCGTAAACTGAAGAATGCTCTCGCTGCGAGCATTGACGGGAACACGGAAGACAACCCTCATCGCATCGTGCCGCCGGTATGGGTGGGAGGAACTCGTTATGCGCCAGTTCTGTTGCTCCCACCGGAGATGGAAGAAGACTTCAATGTCCGTGGCTTCCCGACCCCCGTTCAGCACGATGATACGGTAGCTCTCCTCCACGAGATTACCTGCAAGCTCGCGGCGCTCGTGGAGAATCTGTCGGGCTTTCAGATCGACGGAAACTCCGATGTTGACGGTAATGGTGTCCCCAATGGCTGTCTCCGGTAAGGCAGACTCACCAACGAAAGTGGAAAGTCCTTCGCTTGTTCGAGCGTGAAACTGAATAACGCCTCTCGGAAGGGGGATGCCCAACCCTGCTTCCTCAGTATTGGCGATCCGCAGGATTTGGAAGACTGGTAGGGTACTACTGCCACCGGCGTGCGCACGCACCTGGTGGAGGCGCCAGAACCGGACCTCGTTACGGGTGATTAAAGGAAGATGCAGGTGCTCCCGTGGGTGGAGGGTGAAGGGACCCGGAAGGTCGTACCGATAAAAGCCCATAAGCTCCGTTGGTGGCTCCGGAGGTGAGGCAGCAATAGCTTCGGCTTGCTCCATGATTGCGCGTGCCGGTGGCACTGCGTCTTGCTCGTGCCGTGCCACTGTTCCTGCAACAAGGCTAAACATGGATGAGTCATAGAGCGCATCAGAAGAGCGGTTCTCCAGGGCTGCAAAGCCATGCAGTGACATTCTTGAGCCCTCCGCCGGTAGATGGGCTATGTAGCGCATCTGCCAACCGATATCCTCGGTGAAGTAGGACAGTGTAAGCTCGGACTCTCTACCGCGTTGGCTTTGTACCAGCACCTGTACCGCAGAGGAGAGCTGCGTAAGCAGGGAACCTTCTTTCTCCAGGAGCACTTGATAGCGGAGCGGGTCCGGTAAGGCTAAAAGTCCGGCAGGGGTCCGGAGGAGAACGTGTGAGGGCAGAACCTCTACTACTGTGCCTTCTACGACTTGCTGCCCATCGGGGCTAATCAGCCGCACGGCTTGTCCTCGTAGGAATTCAAAGATGTTTTTCCCATCCAGGTGCAAAGCAGGGCGAAAACGGTACCACCGAGCCTCACCGTCAGACAATTGGACGTGAATGCTGGAAGGGACAACAGAGGAGGGTAAATCCGTCAAGAAAACAATGGACTGCCCCTGTGGAAGCTGTACCTGGTAGCGCTCCACCACGGAAGCGAACCCATTGTGGTATACGGTTACCTGCCGCTGTAGACGGCGCGCCGTCCCAGTGGGCTGTGCCCACAGCAGGATGCCCCAAAGGAATACAACTGCAATTCTGAGCAGATTCCGTCCCATAGACGCCCTGTCTTATACAGACAGTAACCACCGTCCGAAAGCGGAGAGAAGCGAAATGAGGAAGGATGCAAGAATCGCATGCCAGAAGCTACTCAATGAGAAGCCAGGTACCAGGGCTGCCACCAGCCAGAGCCCGATAGCGTTGATAACCAGCATGAATAGCCCGAACGTTAGCACGACTGCCGGCAGAGTCAGCAGGATCAAGAGTGGACGAATGAGAGCATTGACAAGCCCCAGGGCCAAAGAAATCCCTAACGCTGTCCAGAAGCTGTGAACTTCAATGCCGGCTACCATATGGGCAACCAGCATAATGATTGCGGCATGGAGGAGCCAGCGGAAAAGAAAGCGCATAGCATGCCTTAGAGAATGAGAAGAGCATCTCCGTAAGCAAACAAGCGGTAGCCTTCTTTGACGGCTGTCCGATACGCCTTCATGATGAGTTCTGCGCCCGCAAGGGCCGCCCCTACTAACAGAGAAGGAGAGTTCGGCGGGTGGAAGTTCGTAATCAGGCTCTTGACAATTCGGAAGTCATAGGGGGGATAGATGAAGCGGTCGGTCCAGCCACGGGTTGCCTTTAGCATGTTGACACGGAGAGCGCTTGCTTCAAGAGCACGAGCAACGCTACATCCGACAGCGCAGACACGACGTTGCTGGCGCAAAGCCCGGTTGATTGTTTCAGCTGCTTGGGGACTGACTTCAAAGTACTCCGAACTCATTGTGTGTTTGCTCAAGTCCTCTACCTCAATCCGTTCAAAGGTGCCCAACCCAATGTGGAGAGTGATAGGGACGATATGAACTCCTTTGTCACGGAGCTTCTGTACCAATTCGAGGGTAAAGTGGAGTCCTGCAGTCGGTGGCGCCAGTGAACTGATTTTGGCGGGGTTAGCGAAAACAGTTTGATACCACTCCTTGTCGCCCTCTTCGGGTTGGCGCTGGATATAATCGGGCAAAACCATGCTACCGATACGCTCGGCGACCTTGTAAAGATCTCCATCGTAGCTGAAACGCACAATCCGCCCGCGGGAGGTCGTGTTGTCCACGATTTCGGCATAGAATCGGTTGTTGTCAAAGTAAATCTTGTTGCCAATACGCACTTTACGGGCAGGTTCCACCAACACTTCCCACAGGCGATCTTCTCGACTAAGCTCACGGGCCAGGATGATTTCAATGGGAGCATGAGTCCGTTCCTTTTTGCCGATGAGGCGGGCTGGACAGACCCATGTGTCATTGACAACGAGGCAGTCGCCTTTATGGAAGTATTCCACAATGTCGCGAAAGGTACGGTGCTCGATTTGCTCCGTTGCCGTGTGGACGACCATGAGGCGGGCGCTGTCGCGCGGGTCGGCAGGGAAGCGGGCAATTGCCTGCTTCGGATATGTGTATCGGAACGCTGAAAGCTTTGTGCGAAGAAACATTTCCTCTCGGTTGCTCATCCAACATGTTGGACAAGAATACGTGACGTAAATCGGGCTGATTTCGTTAGTTTCGTAAACTAATGCTGCCGGAACCCCTTGAACGATGGGGCAGAGAGCCTTTCAACTGGTTGCGCCATATCCCCCCGCCGGAGACCAGCCGAAAGCAATTGCCCAATTGGTTGACAACCTTCGTCGGGGAGTCAAACACCAAGTGTTGCTCGGGGTGACGGGTTCGGGGAAGACATTTACAATTTCCAATGTCATCGCCCAAGTCCAGAAACCGACCTTGGTCATCTCTCCCAATAAAACCTTAGCAGCACAGCTCTACGGTGAGTTCCGCCAGTTCTTTCCTCATAACGCCGTGGAGTTCTTCATCTCATACTACGACTACTACCAGCCCGAAGCTTACGTGCCGGCGACGGATACCTACATTGAGAAGGAAGTGGCTATCAACGAGGAGATTGACCGACTGCGGCTGCGGGCAACGAGTGCACTTTTGGATGGACGCCGTGACGTGATTGTCGTTGCTTCTGTCAGCTGCATCTATAGCATCGGGCGACCGGAGGATTTCCAGATGACATTACTGCCTCTCCATGTTGGGATGCGGATCAGACGACAGCAGCTGCTCTACCGGCTAACGGACATCTACTACAGCCGCAGCGATGAGGAATTGAACCGAGGTACCTTCCGTGTTCGGGGCGACGTCATTGATGTGGTCCCAGCCTATGAGGCAGAGAATGCCCTAAGGATTGAACTGTTTGGCGACGAGATTGAGCGTCTATGCTGGATTGACCGCCTCAGTGGCACTCTGCTTGAGGAAGTGGAGTCTGTGACGTTGTACCCGGCTAAGCTCTTCATCACAACACGGTCGCAGTTGGAACGGGCCATCGTGGCTATCCGTCAAGAGCTGAACGAACGGCTTCGTGAGTTGCGCGCACAAGGCAAAGAACTGGAGGCACGGCGCCTGGAACAGCGTACCCTCTTTGACATAGAAATGCTTCGCGAGATCGGCTACTGCCCCGGCATTGAAAATTACTCCATGCATCTTTCGGGACGTAAGCCTGGTGAACGCCCCTGGTGTCTGCTGGATTACTTCCCGCGAGATTACTTGGTCATCATTGATGAAAGCCACGTCACTATTCCTCAGCTCCGTGGCATGTATAATGGGGACCGTTCCCGGAAAGAGACTCTTGTAGAACACGGCTTCCGATTACCGTCGGCACTGGAGAATCGCCCGTTACGCTTTGACGAGTTTGAGGCGCTTCTCAACCAAGTTATCTACGTGAGTGCAACCCCAGGGGAGTATGAGTTGGAGAAAAGCCAGGGAATTGTGGTAGAGCAGATTATACGCCCCACGGGACTGCTGGATCCGGAGATTCAGGTTCGTCCAACTCGGAACCAGATTGATGATCTCCTGGCAGAAATCCGCCGTCGGGTCGAGCGAAAACAGCGGGTGTTGGTGACGACACTTACAAAACAGATGGCGGAAAACCTCGCCGAGTACTTCCATTCCCTTGGGGTGCGGGTGATGTATTTGCACGCGGATATTGATGCTGTTGAACGAGTAGAAATTCTCCGTGACCTGCGCTTGGGGCATTACGATGTCCTCGTCGGAGTTAATCTGCTTCGCGAGGGATTGGACTTGCCCGAGGTCTCGCTGGTTGCAATTCTGGACGCCGATAAGGAAGGCTTTCTCCGCAGCGAGCGCTCGTTGTTGCAGATTGCTGGACGGACTGCGCGAAATGCCGAAGGCATGGTCATTCTCTATGCGGACCGCGTTACCGAATCCATGCGCAAGGTGATTGCGGAAACGAACCGTCGTCGGGCATTGCAGATGGAATACAACCGCCGCCATGGTATCAATCCACAGACGATTTACAAAAGCCTGGAGGAGATTCTGCAGACGACAGCTGTTGCCGATATTCAGCCACGGCGTTCTCGGACGGAATACCTCCTCCCACGTCGGACGGTGGGTGTTGCTGATCCCCTTGTGCGCTACATGACGACCGAGCAACGGCGCCAGTTAGCACAGGAACTCTATACGGAAATGCGCCGCGCTGCCCAGGAGCTTGATTTTGAACGAGCAGCAGAACTGCGCGATGCACTTCTGCAATTGTATCGGGATTTCCCGGAAGACTTCCCCGATGCCTCACTGCCTGGAGTGATGGCGTCGTAGGTAAAGAATGCACCCCTTTCGGTCGCGCTGCTTTTTGCCGTCTTGGTCTTTTTCAGCGCAGCACTGTGATCGGGAATGCAAAATGGCCGTGCTTGCTCCAAAGTACGAGCGTATATGTCCCGCTTGCCAAAGAGTGGACGGACAGGAAGATTGGGGCTCCGCTTGTAGTAATCGTTTCCTGGAGCCAACAGCGTCCCTGGAGATCAAAGATTTCAACCGTCACCGTGGTTTCTGTGGCCTCGGGAAGCCGGATTTGAATAAACTCACGAGCTGTTATTGGCGTTACCTGTATCCGCCCTGACTCTGTTTCAACAATGCCAGTGGCTTGCCGACCGACGCCGCTGAGAATAACGACAGCATTTGGCTCGAGTGGATCGTTGGATACAAGAGTCAGCAGTGCGGTATGGTCTCCCTGACGGGTTGGACGGAATTGGACTTCTATGGAAGTTTGCTCTCCTGGCTGGAGGACGATAGGGACAACGTCCGCATCAGGGACGTTGAACGACGAGGCATTCGCACCGCTGAGCTGGATTTCCGTGATGCGGAGTTCTGCTTGCCCGACGTTGCTGACCTCTAAAGTCAGCGATTTTGTTGTGTTGATGTCTACCGAATCAAAGCGCAGGGAATATGTATTCAGCGAAATACGTGGTTGGGACTGCTGTCCACCCCCCAGGAGCCACTGTACGACGCGATCCCACAGGTCTTGCCGGAGAGATGTGTTCGCGATAGCTTCCGGACCGAAGCTGGTGTACACCAGGCGATTCCCGTTGCTGAATTCTACCCGAACCCCTGCGAGGGAAGAAGGAGTGTTGTCGTAATAGAAAGCTGCTTGCGAAGGGCTACCCGGTCGGAGGCTGAAGATGTCGGTGTAGAGATTGTATCCTGCACTGACGCTGGTGTTTGCTGTCGCAGAAAAGCCGTTGCCTATAGGGTCGTTGGGTACCCCAGAGATAGGGAAGGAGACAAGGCTATTGCCGCTGTAGCGCTGTTGGAGGCGGGTGTACTGTAGCTTCAGAGTGTTGGTAAAGAAGTTCTGGACGTCTAGAGAGCGGTATTGCGAATTGGGATCAAATGCCCAGTACAGTGCCGCATTAGCAGTAATCCAGACACGGGTATTAGCTTGCAGCGCTTGTTGGATAGCGCTGAAGATGTGATCCAATTCCCCACCTGGTGTCTTCAGGGGATAATCCAGCATCGGGAAGACAGCCAACCGGAAGTTCTCTATCGGGTAAGCTTCCATGTCCTCCGGTAGTAGAGGCAGAAAGGCAACATCTCCCTGGAGGGCGGGGAGCTGCCGTGCAATGTTCAGGTATGCCGATGTGAACCATGGCATGACACCGTAATAGAGCACGAATTTGGTGTTTTCCGATAGGAAGCCGAGAACGACGGTTGTGTCCCTCAGCTCTAAAATGGAGCCACTTACTCGAGTCAGGAGTTCGGGCTTCAGGGTCAGACGAGCATAGCCAGCGTCCGTGGGAGCGGTGACTTGGATGGTGAATTGCTGCGAAGCACCGGGAGCAAGCACGACAGAGTCCGGGCTTACCGTTGCATTCCATCCCCAACTCCGCATCAGGACAGAAGCGTTGGGATCAATGGTAAGCCGGAAGGCATAGCTCTGCGAACTCGTGTTCCGGAGTGTAACTACCTTTGTTTGAGAACCTCCACGGGCGATGTAGTCGAACTGGGGTAGCGGAGCGGTAAGTTGGACGGTGACGGCTGTAAGCTTCTGTTCCAAATTTGTACCAGCATCAATGACTGCTCGGGTAGAGGTATTCTGCACGAATGCAATAACGTAGTCTTGTCCTGGAGGCCATAGCTGACCCGTGCCCAATGAGTAGACGAAGGGTCCAAAGCTCTGCTCCTGTCCTGGAGATAGGCTTCCGGAGAGAGCGGTTCCACTAGCACTGGGCAGCATTTTCATCATGGCATCATAGAAAACCGTCTCTCCGTTAGAGTTCTGCAGGCGCTGCGGCAAATCAGGGATATCCACACGCCGGTTGACCACCACCGTGTGGAGCACATGTCCGTTCAGAGAGATGGGCTGAGAGCTTACGTTACGGATGCGGACGGTAACGCCAATATTGGGTGCTCCCTGACGATCCTCGGTGACGGTGATTTGTAGGCGCACCGGGCGCGACTGCTCTTGCTGGATAGCAGCGTCAAAGCCGTTGTCGAGAGGGTGTCCTGTCCACGTACCCGCCACGGCGGCGAAGGGGATGCCGGTGACGCCGTAGTATTGGCGTCGAGCTTGGTTATCGTTCGGATTCGCAACATTGAATGGATCGCCCGGAGCAGGCCAGTTCATGTGGTAGCGAACGGAAATCAACCCACGTTCCACCCGCACCATGCCGTTGAGCTTCTCCGAGGCCGCCACACAAGGAGGACACGTAGCGCTGGTAAACTCTTCGATGAGCACGTACTTCTTGGGTGTCTGTTGTCCTAGCGCGGTAACAATAGCAAAAGAAGCAAAGACGGTTACGTATCGCCACATAGGGGCTCCTCCGGAAGATTAGACAAGATATGGCAATCGCAAATGTACGCATTTTCTCGGGTCTATCCGTGCTGCTTCGTGTGGTTTGAGCGAGGAGCTGGGAGAGCTCCGTAATTTCATAGCCCGTTGTAGGGTTCAATTTTAGGGGTGTGCGCATGCAGCGGCGGGATATCCTCCGGACAGGGCTTACAGCAGGGATAGCATTGCTGGGGGCAGCATGTCAGCAGAAGCGGCCCTCGGTAGGTGGTGGGATGATATCGGCCAATAGGCGAATACGCTGGCGTTTGGCAACTTCCTGGCCTCCTAATTTCCCTGTCTTTGAGCATGGTCCACGACGCTTGGCGGAGCTGGTGGAGAAAATGTCCGGGGGACATTTTACCATAGAGGTGGATTCGGCTGGAAAGCACAAAGCACCATTTGGAGTCTTTGACATGGTGCGCAATGGTACTTACGAAATGGGGCATACGGCTGCCTACTACTGGAAGGGGAAGGAGCTTGCGATGTCCCTCCTGACTACAGTACCATTTGGGATGAATGTGTGGGAGCAGTATGCCTGGTTCTTCTATGGGGGCGGTATGGAGCTAATGCAGAAAGTGTTCGGCAAACACGGATTACTCTCTTTCCCTGCAGGCAATACAGGCGTACAGATGGGGGGATGGTTTCGGAAGGAGATCCGTTCGGTGGAGGATTTCCGAGGGTTGAAAATCCGAGTCCCTGGCTTAGGAGGGGAAGTACTGGCACGGTTGGGAGCAGAGCCTATTACACTGCCTGCCGGAGAACTTTACACGGCGTTGGAGAAGCGGGTCATTGATGCCGTAGAATGGGTAAGCCCTGCTGTGGACCTAACGATGGGTTTCCAAGAGATTGCCGAGTATTACTACCTGGGGTGGCACGAACCTGCAGCGGAGTTGCAGTATTTGGTCAATAAACGCCGCTTTGAGGAATTGCCCCCAGACTTCCAGACCATGCTGGTCGTGGCGATGAAAGAAACAGCTCTGGATGCGACGAGTGAGTTCTTTGCCCGGAACGTAGAGGGCTTGGAGAGCCTGCGGATGAGATATCCACAGGTCAAGATTCTCCGCTTTCCCGACGGAGTAATTGCCGAGCTGAAGCGGCAAACTCAGCTTCTGCTCCAGGAATATGCCTCCGCCAATCCGCTTTTCCGAGAGGTCTGGGAGCACCAGCAACGCTTTCTGGAGCGTGCCCGGCGATGGACGGAGCTTTCTGAGTTTTACTACTTGACCATCCGCTGAAGCCCGAACAGTTCGGGCATAGCGACGAGAGCAATGACACACAGAAGCTGTAGAGCAATGAAGGGGACCACTCCTCGGTAAATGTCCAACGTATCTAGCTGCTGGGTTGTGCCTTTGAGATAAAACAGACTGAATCCAAACGGCGGTGTGAGGAAGGAAGTCTGCAAGTTTATCCCAATGAGAACTCCCAACCAAGTGGGATCAAAGCCTGCCTGTAGAAGAGGCGGGGTAACGACGGGCACAACGATGTAGCTGATTTCTATGAAGTCCAGGAACAAGCCCAGCAAGAAGATCAGCCCCATAGTAAAGGTAAGCATGCCCAGCGTTCCTCCAGGCAGGGAGTGCAGGAAGTCGTGTACGGCTTGTTCGCCACCGGTGTAGGAGAAGACCATAGAGAAAGCCGTGGCTCCGATGAGGATAGCAAAGACCATTGCGCTGATGCGGGTTGTCTCGCGAGCCGCTTCCCAGAGCAGCTTCCAGGAGAAGCGGCGATAGAGGAAGGCTAATCCAACACTGCCCAATGCCCCGACACTGGCGGACTCCGTCGGGGTTGCAACTCCGGTGAAGATAGAGCCCAAAACCAGCACGATCAGAAGCAGCGGGGGAGCAATTGCCCGTATAACCTCCCTCCAGGCTGGTGTCTGCTCTACAGGAAGTGGAGGAAGCCAGCTGGGCTTGATGAAGCCCAGAATAACAGTCCAGACAATGTAGAGCAATGCCAATGCAAGTCCAGGCAAAAGAGCCGCACGGAAGAGTTCACCGACGGATACTTGTAAGACCTCTCCCAGTACAATGAGGACGACGGAGGGAGGGATAATCTGCCCCAGAGTTCCTGCGGCACAGATAATACCTGCCGCAAAGCGACGGTTGTAGCCATACTTGAGCATAACCGGCAGGGCAATAAGGCTCATGGCGACTACTGTTGCCCCGACAATACCGGTGGAAGCAGCTAAAATTGCCCCGACAATAACCGTCCCAATTGCAATGCCACCGCGCAAACGGCCGAAGAGCATGCCAATAGTTTCCAAAAGTGTCTCTGCCAGACCGGAGCGCTGCAGAATCATTCCCATAAAGACAAACAATGGTACCGCCATGAGCGGGACGTTCGTCATGATAGCGTAAATGCGCTCCGGCATCATGGCGAAGAGTTCCAACTGTCCCGTCACAGCAGCAAAGCCCATAGCGACGGCAGCAAAGGTGAATGCAACCGGGTAGCCGAGCATCAATAACACGAATGCCGCTACGAAGAGCGCAATTCCTATCATAACCCGCCCTCTTTCCGGCCGGAATCCTCGTCAAGATTGCTCAGCCAGCGCCAGAGAAGCCCTATGGCCGCGAGTACTAACAGAAAAAAGCTGAGGGGCAAAACTGCCTTGAAAACAAAAAGTGCAGGAAGTCCGCCCGGATTCGGGGAGGCTTCCCGGATGGAAAAAGAATATGCTACGAAGTCGTACGAGGCCCAGATGACCAAACCGGCAAATGGGAGAAGGAAGAAAAAGGTGCCTCCTACGTTAACCCACCGCTGCCATGAAGTGGGGAAACGGGCGTAGAAGGTGTCTATCCGCACATGCCGGTCTATCCATAGTGCTGGCGCCATCGCTAAGAGGAAACCGAAAGCGTGGAAGTACCACTGAAGTTCTTGGACTGCCATGGCACTCATACCAAAGACATAGCGCAGGAGGACGTTGACGAAGACCAATATTGCTAATCCCATTGTCAAAGCTGTAGCAATGCCCTCAACCACCCGGAGGAAGCGCTCAATTTGCCGAGGAACCCATAGCATTCGGCGCATATACAGCAGAGGGCATGTTCGACTTGTTGCGAAATTACTCGAAGAAGAGATGCTTTGGGGAAGCTAATTTTGCCGCTTGTCCCGCAACATTGGAATAGCTATGCGCCTGTGGGTTGAGTTGCCATCCCGACGGGTACTCATTGATGCTAGTCGTCCCATAGATTTGGCATTTCCTATCACTGACGCAGCTGAAGCTCCACGGGCGTTTGGTTTGCCTAATCCCCGCATACAGCCTGTGCGCTCTGGTAGCTTTATTGGAGCCGTCTCCGAGGGGGGTAGTTGTAACTGCGATGTTATTATGCTCGTCCCGCACGGGAATGGAACCCATACTGAGTGCATAGGGCATATCATGCTGGGGCGTTTGCCGATTTACCACTGCTTGCGGCGCTACTTGTTCTGGGCGCAGTTGGTAACAGTGGAGCCAGTGCGGCTTGCTACAGGCGATGCCGTCATTACGGCAGCCCAGCTTCAGTCGGTCCTCCTCCAGCCACCGCCGGAAGCGCTCATTGTCCGTACGCCCCTCTCCGATGGGCGTCCACGGGACTTTTCCGGGACGAATCCACCGTACTTTACCCCGGAGGCAATGGAATTGATAGCCCACCAGGCGATTCTCCATCTCCTCACAGACCTGCCTTCCCTGGACCGGGAGGAGGATGGGGGCGAACTCCAAGCCCATCGGGCATTCTGGCAGTATCCTCATGCTCCTCGCATGGAAGCCACTGTAACGGAGATGCTCTCAATTCCGCCGGCTCTCCCCGATGGAGAGTATCTGCTGCAGTTCCATATTCTGAATCTCCACAGTGATGCCAGCCCCAGTAAACCCGTGCTTTATGCTCCACTGGCTGAAGAGCACTATCCGGGATGAGCTCTCGATGTTGGGGCTTTTCTCTAAGTTTGGGTTTGTTCCATTTCCTCTGGCTTCTGTTGTTTGTTTTCCGGCCAATAGACGGCGGAGATAGCACAGGCAGAACACAACTGAGGCGGTGCGATGCCGATGACGAAATACATCTTTATCACCGGCGGTGTTCTCTCCTCCTTAGGGAAGGGAATTGCGGCGGCTTCGCTGGGGTTATTGCTCAAACTCCGAGGTTTCCACGTCACGGCACTCAAGTTTGACCCCTACATCAACGTGGACCCCGGAACTATGAATCCCTACCAACATGGCGAAGTCTATGTCACAGACGATGGGGCTGAGACGGATTTGGATTTGGGACACTACGAGCGCTTTATGGGTATTACGACATCGCGATTGAACAATACCACTACTGGGCAGGTCTACTACGAAGTCATTCAGCGTGAGAGGAAAGGGTACTATTTGGGGAAGACCGTGCAGGTCATACCTCACATTACCGACGAGATCAAGCGCCGTATGACTGTCTTTGACGGACAATATGACATCGTGCTCGTTGAGATCGGAGGGACAGTGGGCGACATTGAATCGCTTCCATTCTTAGAAGCAGCCCGCCAACTGTGTTTGGAGCGTGGGTCGCAGAATACGCTCAATATTCACTTGACCTATGTGCCGTACATCCGCTCGGCAGGGGAGCTCAAGACCAAGCCGACCCAACACTCGGTCAAGGCGCTGATGGAATCGGGGATTCGCCCGGATATCCTCCTCTGCCGTACGGAGCAACGATTGAGCCGGGAAATCCGCACCAAGATTGCTCTCTTCTGCAATGTGGATGAGGAATCCGTAATTGAGGCCCTGGACGTGGAGACAATCTATGAAGTGCCCTTGATGTTTGCCCGGCGAGGGCTGGATACCATTGTGTTGCGGAAGCTCGGGCTTCAGGGAAAGCCACTCCGGCTGGAGCGGTGGAGCCGCTTCGTGCAACGGATAAAGAATCCACGCTATGCCGTCACTATTGCCTTTGTGGGCAAGTACACGCAGTATCGGGATTCCTACAAAAGCATCCTGGAGGCACTCATACATGCAGGAGCCATTGTGAATGCTCGGGTTAACCTGCGTTGGATTAACGCTGAGGAGTTGTCGTTGAATGGGACGCTGGATGACCCATTTGAGGGAGTAGATGGGATTTTGGTGGCTCCTGGTTTTGGAGCGCGCGGGGTAGAGGGGAAGATTTCTGCTGCCGGTTACGCTCGTCGCCACAACATCCCGTATTTCGGAATCTGCCTGGGGATGCAGTGTGCGGTCATTGAATTTGCTCGCAATGTCTGTGGCTGGAAAGATGCCCATTCTGCGGAGTTTGCTCGTACGGCACATAACGTCATTGATCTGCTGCCGGAGCAACGCAAGGTCAAGCAGAAAGGGGGAACAATGCGCTTGGGTGCCTACCCGTGTGTCATCCGTAAAGGAACAAAGGCGTGGCAGGCGTATGGGCGAGAGCTTATCTATGAGCGACATCGCCATCGCTATGAGGTCAATCCAGAATTCCTCCCTGTGCTACAGCAACATAGTCTCGTTGTGAGTGGGGCATCACCGGATGGACGTCTGGTGGAAATTATTGAGCTGGCCTCACATCCCTGGTTCGTTGGGGTCCAATTCCATCCTGAGTTTAAGTCCCGGGTCCCGGAAGGACATCCGCTCTTTATTCACTTCCTGCGGGCGGCTCTCCGCTATCGCCAGCAGCGGCAGATGGTCTCGGTGGAAACACTGCCGACAGAATGAATCCTCAGACGCTGGTTGTGGCAGAGTTGTCAGGGGTGGAGGGATTCTACCCTTTTGACCGTCTCCATTGTGTGTGGGAGGTGCGATGGGGACCTTGGTCGCTACTCCAGTGGTGGAGACGGCGTTTCCCGGAAACATCCATTGTGGGTGCAGTATCTCCGGAGCGCCGGCAGTGGTACTATTCCTTTCTCAAGCGATTCCCCGAGAGTTGTAGTGCAGAAGTCCGGTTGCCGGCGCTGGTGGTAGACGCCCGGCTTGTTCCGAAATCTCATACTGTGGGTGTGCTTCAGCAAGTGTGGGAACGTAGCGTTACGGAGAGGACGATTCTTGCACTCTACAGCGAGGGTGAACTAGCGGCCCTTATTCTCCCGACGGCTTCGTTACCGCCGGAGCTTCTGACATTGGAACAGGGCATATGGACGGAGGAATGCGCGGCTTTTAGCTCCGAGCTTCCACGGGTGGAGTCGTTTGTTCCTCGGCTGCGCTTTCTCTGGGAGGCTGTCACGATGCTTGGCGAGGCTTTCGCTGAGGTAGAAGCGGTACTGACCACGGGGGTAGAGCCCAGGATGTGGCAGCAACGGGGTGTCTGGATCCTTGCTCCAGAACGGGTCCAGATTGCTCCGACGGCGGACCTGGCTCCGGGTGTGGTCCTGGATGCTCGCAGTGGACCGGTGTTTATAGACGAGGGAGCTATTATTCAACCGGGTGCTGTACTGCTGGGGCCATGTGCCATTGGAGTCAATGCCCTTGTGCGAGCTCATGCCACAATTGGCGGCTATACAGTGGTGGGAGAAGGGTGCCGTATTGGCGGGGAAGTCGCCCACAGTGTCTTCCATGCCTACGCTAATAAGCAGCACGAGGGCTTTGTGGGGCACTCGTATGTTGGAGAATGGGTCAATCTCGGAGCTGGGACGACGACCTCGAACCTGAAAAATACATATGGAACGGTGCGCCTGCATTTGCCCTGGGGTGAAGTGGATACAGGTGCGCAGTTCCTAGGTACACTATGCGGCGATCACACGAAAACAGCAATTGGGACATACCTTCGTACGGGTGCTGTGATAGGAATCAGCGTGAACCTACTGGCTGGCGGGATGGAAGCGCGGTTTGTTCCTTCCTTTTCGTGGGGGCATGCCGCCCAACCTCAGCCGTATCAGGTAGGGAAAGCCCTTGAGGTTGCCCGCCGAGTTATGGCGCGGCGCGGTAGGGAACTGTTGCCAGAGGAGGAATGGCTACTCCGTGCTGAGTATGAGCGCGTGTGGGGTGTTCCACGGCAGAATTAGGTAGGAGATGTTCTTCCGCCTTCTCTACTATGAGGTGTTAGCACAAGCTTCGTATGTGGTCGCCTGCGAGACAACGGGCGAAGCACTCGTTGTGGACCCGACACGGGACGTGGATCGCTATATTGAGCTTGCCCATCGCCATGGGTTTCGGATAAGCGCTGTAACGGAGACGCACATTCATGCGGATTTCCTTTCAGGAACTCGCCAGTTAGCACACCAGACCGGTGCAACTGTCTATCTTTCAGGGGCAGGAACACCGGAATGGCAGTATAGCTGGGCATCGGAAGGAGCCATTCTCCTCCACAATGGAGATGCTTTCCGGGTGGGGAATATGCTACTGACAGCCCTGCACACGCCGGGGCATACGCCGGAACATCTCTGTTTTGCGGTCACCGATCGCGGACGAGGTGCAACCTATCCAATCGGCGTCTTTACCGGTGACTTTCTCTTTGTTGGAGATGTGGGACGCCCTGATTTACTGGAGAGTGCCGTAGGCGAGCAGGGAAAAGCGCAAGAGGCTGCCCATCAACTTTTTGAATCCTTGCAAATCCTGGAAACCTTCCCAGAGTTTGTCCAAGTCTGGCCTGGACATGGTGCAGGCAGTGCATGTGGCAAGGCTTTAGGGGCAATCCCGCAGTCTACCATTGGGTACGAACGACGCTACAACCCGGCGCTCCAGCTGCTTGCGGATCGGGAGCGCTTTATTGCCTTTGTCCTTTCGGGACAGCCAGAGCCACCTCTGTATTTTGCTCGGATGAAGCGCCTGAACCGGGCAGGCCCTCCGTTGTTGGACAATTCACCGCAGCTACACCGGATGACGCCTCGTGAGCTTTACTCCTCTCAAGAGGAGCTCTGGATTGTGGATACCCGTCCATGGGAGCTCTTCCACCGCGCCCATTGGGAAGGGGCGCTTTTTGCTCCATTGACTCGGGCATTTCCGACGGTGGTAGCCTCATATGTCCCAGAAGGGGCTCCTATTGTGCTGATTATCTCCGAGGATGCTCTGCCTGAGGCGATTCGTCAGTTGATTCGTGTTGGAGTGGACTCTGTTGTTGGATTCGTGCGTCCCGAGGAAGTGGAGCAGTCGGGGATACCAGTGGTGCAGATTCCGAATGTAACGTTTGATGAACTGGCGGTGCTGTGGCGGCGTGAGCGGATAGCGCTGGTTGATGTACGGAACCACGATGAGTATAGAGCTGGTCATATCCCAGGAGCCCTCCACGCACCGTATGTGCGGTTACCGGAGTACGTCAAGAGCTTGCCGCGGGAAGCGGAAGTAGTGGTATACTGTCAATCGGGGGAACGTTCAGCGTACGCTGCGGCATTCTTACAGCGAGGAGGCTTTCGGGTGCGACTCTATCCCGGCGGCATGAGTGAATGGCTACGCCGTGGTGGGGAGGTTGAGCGCATTGGGTAGTCGTTCAGCAGCTCGGAGTCGGGCGCTGCGGGCACGGGGGTTGCGATGAATTTCGTCTGCAGAGGGGCGCACAGGCTTGCGGGTCAGTAGACGGAAGAGTGGCATACGGTTTGTTGAATGCTTCTGTAGGAATTCTTTGACAAGCCGGTCCTCAAGGGAATGGTAGCATAGGACGACCAATCGTCCTCCAGGTGCTAAGAGGTCGGGAGAGCAGGCGAGAGTATCCCGGAGAGCCCCGAGTTCATCATTGACGGCGATGCGGAGGGCTTGGAAGATACGGGCTAACGTCTTCCGGCGGTGGGGGGGAGGAATGACCTCCTCCACCACCGCCCGAAGATCGGCTGTAGTGCGCAAGGGAGCACTCCGCCGGCGCTGCACAATCCGACGGGCTAATGCCCTTGCGCGGGGCTCTTCGCCGTAGCGGCGAAAGAGCGACGCGAGCTCTTCCTCCGATGCTGCAGCCAGCAGGGCTTCCGCCGTCTGCGGGCTATCGGGTCCGAAGCGCATGTCCAATGGAGCCCGCGCTCGGAAGGTAAACCCCCGCGCAGGGGTGTCTACCTGATGCCACGATAGCCCCAGATCGAGGAGGAAGCCCTGCACCTTCCCCCGTATATCGCGCAATAACTCGCAAGCCTGCCGGAAGTTCGCCTGCAGGAGGCGGAGTCTCCCCTGCTGAATTGCCTCAGCGAAACGGTGCCGGCAGTAAGTAATGGCATCGGGATCTCTGTCCATCCCGATGATATATCCTCCCTGCTGCAGGCGCTCTAATAGCGCCGCAGTATGACCTCCTCCACCAATGGTGCCGTCCACGTATATCCCGTCTGGAGTGGTATACCAAAACTCAACGACCTTTTCTACCATAACGGGAACGTGGTACGGCTGTGAGCCGTTGGAGTAAGTGCGCTTCATGGCGATCGCATTACGTGAGCAGCAACTTCCTCATACGAGCGAGCAAATCCTGCCAAGTAGCGCTCAAATTCTTCAGGAGCCCAAAACTCTATGTGGTCAACCACGCCAACGATGGTGACCTTGGAATCGATACCAGCGAACTCCAAATGGCGGCGTGGAAGCATAATGCGTTGCTGGGCATCAAGCTGAACTTCCTCGCTCCATGCCAGGATCATTCGCAGGAAGAAACGCTCTTGCTCATCGTACTGATTGAGTCGGGAAAAACGTTCTTCGTACTTACGCCACTCATCCAGAGGGTAGGCCACAATGCACCGGTCAACTCCACGGGTAACGACAAATGTATCCTGTGCCTCTGGGGAAAGGCTGCGCCGCATCTTCGCTGGGATGTTGACCCGTCCCTTGCTATCCAGTGAGTAGGTCTCCTGTCCCTTGAAGAATGCCACGGCACTACTCTGAATTGTTGCTCTTACCACGGGTGGGAGTATCTCCCACTTTCTCCCACCGTAGCGAGCGCGAAAAACGGAAGCAGCCCAATTCAGTCATTTTCAAAGTCTACTTTGTCGGGTTGTAGGGGATAGCATAGTTCAGGATAAGCGTTTTTGAGCAAAAAATGCTTATTTTGAGCAAGGTTATTGCCGTTATCCAACGTTTACACTCTCCTCAGCGCATAGCAGGAGCAGTGGGAAGGGGGGAACCTGAATATTTGTTCAGGAGACTGCGTAGTCCCTGAAAAGATTTTCCCATAACTTTGTGCGGGTATCCCTGTACACTGATATGTCATGGCACAGTTCTTCCAGCAAGACGACGCCTTGGGTCTTACCCCACGGCAGTTGCAGGTACTCCGCCTTATAGTGGAGAGTGTTGTCACGAAAGGATTCCCACCCACAATTCACGAGATATGCCAGCAGTTGGGATGTCGCTCTACGAATGCGGTATATGAATTCCTGAGAGCTTTAGAGCGGAAGGGCTATATCCGTCGCTTGGGAAGGGGGCGTGCTCGGAGCATTCAGTTGACGGAAAAGGTGTCAGGAGGCAGGATGATGCATCCTCTACCTCAAGGACGTTCAATACCCTTGCTTCCCTCGGGCGTTGTGTTAGAGCCTCTGCAGTTGTTCCGTATGCCCCAAGCGCATATCTTTATTGATCCCATGCTCTTTCCGGGGGAGGAGCTGTTCGCGGTGGTGGTTTCAGAGGGAGGGCTTCGGGAGGAGGGTATTTGGGCAGGGGATATCGTGATTGCGCGTCGTATTAGTGAACAGCTGACACCTGGTCAACTTGTTGTGGCGTGGGTTCATGGAACCCTGTTCGTGCGTTATTTGTACTCGCACGCTCATGGTTGGGAGTTAAGGGGGAGAGGGCGTCAGCCTCCCCCAATTCGTTTTGATAGTTCCTCCGATGTCGTTGTGCTTGGCTATGTCCTTGGGCTGCTTCGTCGCTTTGTTCATGAAACCTCCCTTGAGCGATAAGGTATGGGATGCTGATATAGCTCATGGTCCGTGTTGTACACAAGAGTGTAATATTGCAACGCTGCTTGCTGCCGAGTTAAGTAAGACAAGTTTCAAAGGAATCCAAATGAATCGTGGTGGCGTCATGTTCGGGATACTCGGGTTAAGCTTGCTCCTAGCATGTTCGGGGAATTCCAATGCGGAGAGGGTGAATACAGGGGTGGAACAGCCAAAGGAGAAAGGAGCGACGTCGGGATTACCGACCGTAGCAGAGGTTCCACCTGTAGCGGGTGTTCCGACGGCAACGCTACAGCGGGGTAAGCAGATCTATGACTCCTACTGCAAGACATGTCACCAAAGTCAAGGACAGGGAATTCCTGGTGTTTATCCTCCTTTGGCAAAGTCAGATTATCTGCAGGATAAGCAAAAGGTTATTCGGGCGCTAGTTTTTGGACTTTCGGGTCCGATAACGGTTAATGGAAAAAAGTACAATGGCGTAATGCCGCCAGCGCCATACAATGATGAAGATATAGCAGCAGTACTAACGTATGTGTACAACAGCTTCGGCAATTCTGGAGGGGTCATCACTGCTGCGGAAGTAGCTGCAGTACGTAAGGCGGGCAAATAAGACTGTGGGACGGCGTTCACCTAAGGGTAGCAGCTTACGGGGGATTGTAGGAGGCGAGAAGGGAAGCTATGATTTAGACAATCGGCTTCTGTAATGGACGTCTATCCATAGGTCTCACAAAATAGTAGGAGTCCTATGCATTGGCGAGCCATTTTCCCATTTCTTGTTTTCCCTGTGTTGCTCGGTTGTGGTGGGGAAAAACCGGAGCAGTCCCGTGGTGGCGAACAAGGAACCAATGTGGCTTCTCCGGTGGCTGCTGGGGTTCCTGCTACAATGTTGCAACGAGGCAAGCAGATCTACGAGTCTTACTGTCGGACCTGTCATCAGGCGAATGGACAGGGTATTCCGGGAATGTATCCGCCGCTTGCCAAATCAGACTTTCTGCAGGACAAGCGTCGGGTAATCCACGCATTGGTCTTTGGGCTGTCGGGTTCGATAACGGTTAATGGGAAGCAGTTCAATGGTGTTATGCCCCCAGCACCGTACAATGATGAGGATTTGGCGGCAGTGTTGACCTATGTCTACAACAGCTTTGGCAATCCTGGCGGGAGCGTCACACCTGAGGAAGTTGCAGCTGTTCGTAAAGCGGGCAAGCAAGCTCTGCAGTGAGAGCTTAGCGGAGCCATTCCAGAGGGTTCAGTGGGGAGCGCCCACGCCAGAGTTGAAGGTGAAAGCCTTCGCCATCGAGGGTTATACCACTGGAACCAATCGTGGTGCCGGCTGCTATGGCTGTTCCTGGGCTGACAAGAACGCGTTCTAAGTTGGCGTAAACAGAGCGCAAGGCATCTGCGTGCTCAACCACGACGACGTTTTGGTACGTTGGCAGCCATTGGACCAGTTTAACGATACCGGCAGCGACAGCGTGGACAGGGCTTCCCCGTGGAGCGGCGATGTCGATCCCGGGGTTTTGCCATACGATTCCAGTTTCAATGTTTCTCTGTAATCCATACCCGCGAAGGAGTCGGCGTGAGGAAGAGGGCCAGCGGAGTTCTCCCTTAGGGGGGAGTGTTGAAGCGGCAGGAGGAAGCTGTGCCTTGGGAGAGGAGAGCGGGGGAAGAACGCGCTTTGTGGAGGTAGGAGAGGTCTGATATTGGCGGGATTCGGTGATCAGGCGTTGGATCATGCTCTGGAGTTGCTGTGCACTGCGCTGGCGTTCCCGAAGGAGAGTGTGAAGCTCCTGGCGGCGAGAGCGGAGTTTTGCCAGTAGACGCTCCTGGTGGCGGAGGGTTTGGTAAAGCTCCTGTCGCTGTTTCTCCCGCTTGTGGAGCCATTGTAAGCGCTGATGTTGCAGGGATTGCAACCGTATCCGCAATTGCGACACTGTATCGTGTCTGTGTTGGAGGTGTCGGTACTGGTGGAGGTAGTGGAAAAGTAGGCTGCGCACGTAGGGTTGGGAAGGAACAGGGAGATTATGCTCGGCGCCGGAGTGGTAGTGAAGGTAGAATTGGCGGAGCAGCAAGCGTTGGTGATGTCCAAGGCTGTCGCGCCGAGCGCTGAGTCGGTTGAGCTCATATTGGACGAGTCGGAGGGAATCTTCGAGCCGTCGCAGTTCCTGAGTCTGCAGTGCGATAGAGCGTTCCAGCAGTATTCGGTAGCGCTGGAGGCGTGCCAGCTGCTGATGGAGGGAGATCTCTTGTTGAGTGTGCTGCTGGAGCTGTTCCTTCAGCTCGTCAATGGAGCGTTGAAGTTGCTGGAGTTTCTGCTGATGTTGCTGAAGCTGGCGAGAAGCCGGAATCTGAGACCAGCTGAAGGTGCTGGTCAGTAATAGTCCAAGGCTAATCGTCCACCCGAACCCGCTGAACATCAGCGCCCAACTGCTGTAGTTTCTGTTCGATGGCTTCATAGCCTCGGTCAATGTGATGGAGTCCTAAGACTTCCGTTTCTCCTTCGGCAATAAGCCCGGCGATGAGAAGAGCGGCGCTGGCGCGGAGGTCGCTAGAGACAACTGTTGTGCCAGTGAGCGGATGACCTCCGAAGACGATAGCGGTATTGCCGTGTAACTCAATGCGGGCTCCTAATCGTTGAAGTTCAGGGATATGTTTGAAGCGGTCAAGGTAGATGGTGTCAGTAATGCGGGAGACCCCTGGCGCTCGGAGCATGAGGGCTGTCCATTGGGCTTGGACATCTGTCGGAAAACCAGGGTAAGGGGCAGTTGTAACCGTGCTGGGGGCAGGGAGAGTCTCCATGCGGAGAGTCAGGGTATCGTGGGTTGTGACAATTGAGCAACCAACTTCCTGGAGCTTTGTGAGAATGGCATGGAGATGATCACTACGAGCCTGCGTTAGAGTAACTTCTCCCTGAGTGGCGGCAGCTGCTATGAGGAAAGTTGCTGCTTCAATGCGGTCAGGGATGACCTCCACGGTGGCAGGGTGCAAGTGCGAAACCCCCCGGATGCGGAGAACGGGGCTACCCAGTCCCTCAATGGAAGCTCCCATGGCGCAGAGGTACTCGCCCAGCTGGACAATTTCGGGTTCTCTGGCGGCGTTGCGGATGAGAGTTTCTCCTTCGGCTAAGACGGCAGCCATAAGAAGGTTTCCTGTTGCGCCAACGCTAGGAAAGCGCAGGTCAATGGTGGTACCGCGTAGGCGCTCAGCTCGGGCATAGACGCGTCTATTTCGGACGGTCAGTTGAGCGCCCAGTTGCTGGAGCCCTTCCAGATGGAGATCAACCGGGCGTGGTCCGAAAGCACAACCCCCTGGGAGGGAGACTTCTGCATGGCCGTAGCGAGCCAATAGAGGGCCGAGGACATAGAAAGAGGCGCGCATGCGCCCGACCAATTCGTCGGGCGCATGGAAGGAGTGTATCGTACTTGTGTCAATCAGCAGTTCTTTCCCCGTAAGGCGGCAAGAGCATCCGAGCGACTCTAGCAATTCCATCATAGTGAGGACATCGGTCAGGTGCGGTACATTCAGCAGGCGGTGGGAACCCGGTGCCAATAGGGTTGCCGGTGCCAGCGCTAAGACAGCGTTTTTGGCACCGGAAATAGCAATGCGTCCTCGTAGGGAGCGTCCGCCACGGATGAGGAGTTTTTCCATGCTCTGCCTTCTTCCCTGAGGCATCTCGGCTGTATAGGCAAAAGTAGGGGCTTCTGGACAAACAGTGGGAGGGTTTTGTAATTTCGTACCATGCTGAAAGGTCCCACGAGGGGATAGGGTAGTGTGTTCCGGAAAATTCTGATTGCAAATCGGGGCGAGATTGCGCTGCGGATTATCCGTACCTGCCGGGAAATGGGTATTCGGACGGTAGCGGTCTATTCGGAGGCGGATCAATACTCGCTCCATGTCCGATTTGCTGATGAGGCAGTCTGCATTGGACCCCCACCGAGTAAGCAGAGTTATCTGAATATTCCCGCCATCATTGCTGCAGCGGAAGTGACGAATGCAGATGCTATCCACCCAGGCTATGGATTCCTGGCGGAGAACGAGACCTTTGCGGAAATTTGCCGTGACTGTGGCTTTGTCTTCATCGGCCCCAGCCCGGAAGCAATTGCGAAGATGGGCAATAAATCCGTCGCTAAGGAAACAGTGCGGGCAGCGGGAGTACCAGTTGTGCCAGGGAGTGAAGGGGTGGTCAACTCACTAGGGGAGGCACGAGAGATTGCCCGTGCCATTGGATATCCTATTATGCTCAAAGCTGCTGCAGGTGGCGGGGGTAAGGGGATGCGCTTAGTGCGAAGTGAAGAAGAGCTGGAGCGGGCGTTTGTCTTGGCGCGCAATGAGGCGGAGGCTGCTTTCGGCAGTCCGGATGTGTACATAGAGAAGTTCATTGAACAACCGCGGCATGTGGAGATCCAGGTCTTTGGCGATCATCACGGTGCGATTATCCACCTGAATGAGCGCGAATGCTCCATCCAGCGGCGCCATCAGAAGCTCATTGAGGAATGCCCCTCTCCCGTTATGACTCCGGAGTTACGGCAGGCAATGGGGGAAGCAGCAGTTCGGGCAGCTCGTGCTGTGGGCTATGTTAATGCGGGAACGGTAGAATTCCTGGTCGACCGGGAGCTCAACTTCTACTTCATGGAGATGAACACCCGCATTCAGGTGGAGCATCCTGTCACGGAGGAGGCCATCGGTGGAATTGACCTCATTAGGGAGCAGATTCGGGTAGCGGCGGGAGAACCGCTCACGCTACAGCCACAACCACCCCGATTCCATGCGATTGAGTGCCGGATTAACGCTGAAGATCCTTTTGCCGATTACCGTCCTTCCCCGGGCACCATTACAAGCCTGCACTTTCCGGGAGGTCCCGGTATTCGGGTAGATTCTCACGTCTATCAGGGCTATACCATTCCGCCGCACTATGATTCCCTGATTGCTAAGCTCATCGCGGTTGCTCCAACGCGAGAGGAGGCCATAGCCCGTATGCGGCGAGCCTTGGAAGAATTTGTCGTTGAGGGGATTGCGACAACTATCCCCTTCCATCGGGCTATGATGAACAACCCGGATTTCCTTGCCGGGTGCTTTGATACGCGGTATCTGGAAGAGCATGACTGGCGTCAGTATGCACCGGCTCTTGAAGTGTAACGAAGTCAAGGAGACACAAGATGCGCTTCCCGGAGGAACTCCGCTATACGAAGGACCATGAGTGGGTGCGCGTTGAGGACGGTATGGCTGTTGTGGGTATCACAGACCATGCACAGCACGAATTGGGGGACATTGTGTACGTGGATGTATCCGTAGGCGTTGACCAGGAAGTCCGTGCAGGAGAGGTTATTGCTACGTTGGAGGCGGTCAAAACAGTTGCTGACGTCTATGCACCAGTCAGTGGGCGGGTTGTAGAGATTAACCCCATCCTTGCTGAGCGGCCGGAAGCGATTAACCAAGATCCCTATGGTGAAGGATGGATTCTCCGGCTGCAGGTGACGCAGCCTGCGGAGTTGGAGCAGCTGTTGGATGCTTCAGCTTATAAGGAGCTCATTGGACAGGCATGACCGTGCGGGGGTGGAGGAAGCCTCTGGTGGGCATTTTCGTTTTCAGTGTGGGGGGCATAGGGGCACAGGAACTTCAGACGGCGTTTGAGCGTGGATACGCCCTGTGGCAACAGGGGCGCTATACGGAGGCTGCTGAGGCGTTCCGGCTGTGGACCGCAGCGAACCCGCGCGATTGGGAAGCCTTCATCCTTTTGGCGCGGTGTCTCCTCCGGCAGGCGGACACTCCGGCAGCTCTTCAGGCGCTGCAGGGGGCTGTCCGTGCCGGATGGGTAGATACGACGCTTATCATATCAGAGCCTGAGTGGCGCTTTTTGGAGCGCCATCGGCAGGGACGTCCCATTGTGCAGGGATTGCGCCATCGGGCGGCCGTTTATGCGGGAGTGGATACCGTCCTTATTCGTCAGGAGCGCTTAGGGCGGTACTTTGTGCTCTATCCTGAGCGGTTTGATACGGTACGGCGCTATCACCTTGTGCTTCTACTCCATGGTAATTCCCAGGCGCCATCGCAGTTATACAGCTGGGTTCGGGAATGGCAGCATGAGGACATGCTCGTGGTAATACCAGAGGCGCCTTATGTCCGACTTCGTCCTACGCTGAATGCCGCTGCTCTCCGTTTTTCGGCTTTGGGAGAAGAGCTCGGGGTGCTGCCGGTGGAGCTCAGGGAAGATATTATCGCTGTGACGGCGGAGTGGTATCATGCCGTTGTTCAGGATGCTCGTCAGCGCTTGCCGGTTCGGCGAGCGCTTCCCCTTGTAGTGGGCTTTTCGCAGGGCGGATTTATGGCTGCTGTCCTCGTTTCGCGCCATCCCGAAGCGTATGCCGGAGCAGCTTTGGTGGCTGCAAGCTATTATCCCGAGGGTCGGGTGCTGGAACGACTGCCGGAGATACGGCGGTATGGAGTCTCCTTCCTGCTGATGCATGGTTCTCAAGACCCAATTGTTCCCTTTCAAACCACTCAGCTGTTTGCCAATTCTTTGGCGCAAGCAGGGATTGAGCATGAATTTTTCGCCTTCACTGGGGGACATTGGGCCTCACCGGAGGCAACCCAACGGTTACGGGAGTGGATTCTCCAGCTCCAGCGGCGTTATGGGAAGTGAGGGCTCCCGGGACTAAGCTATCCCCTCCTTCGTCTTGCGCTTGAGAGACAGTGTGAGGGGGATATGAGACAGATTGCTGTTCTGTGCAGTGTTGTTGCGGTTTCGCTTTGGGCTCAGATTGCTGGAGAGACGACTTCGGAATTACCCGATAGTCTCTTTGTCTTTGACTCTCCCCGACCGTTGGTGAGCTCTTCCCGGGAACTTCCGGCTTCATGGGGAATCCTGCTGACGTTTTCAGAAAGTGGCTTTGGAGGTGGTCTCTCCTACCAGAGGGGAATACGCAATGATTTGGCGTGGTCTGCGGAGGTGACTGTCTCGGGAGCGCGAAACACGAATGAGTTTGAGGTTTACGATCCCTACAGTGGAACAGTGTACGTTCCGGGGAAGGTGAACCGCCTCTTCATGGTTCCGCTTTCTCTCAGTGTGCTCTACTTTCTCTTTACGGAGTCGCTGGAGGAGACCTTTGCTCCGTTGATTTCTGCTGGGATTGTCCCAACGCTGATTGTTGCGACGCCGTACGCAGAGGAGTTTTTCCGTGCCTTCCAGCAGGCGCGATTATTTGGGCGGATGGGGGCGCATCTGGGCATCGGCGTGCGGATTCGCTATGCGGGGCAAAGCTTTCTGGGCGTCGGGCTGCGTTACTACACAATTCCCTTTGGGGGGTCAGGGTTGGAGAGTGTTCGGGGAAGCCCCATTCGGGATTTTGGTGGGATTGTCTTGAGTTTGCGCTTGCCTTTGTAAAGGGCTCGGTACCAAGTACCTGTGCTGGGAGCAATTCATGAGTTAGCTCTCAGCAATCGTTCACTCGTCTTTCAGGAAAATGGGCGTTTTTCGCATTGCTCACCGGAGGCTTCACTGTACCCTGAGGGGGCGAGTGTAGGGGGAGGTAGCGTATGTAGGACAATGGCGGATGGGAGGAGCATGAGAGCCCGAGGAATCTGGCGCTGGACCTTAGGGAAGTGGCTGGTATTCTGGTCGGTGTTAGTTGTGGTATTGTTGATCTCCTTCCTGGTTCAGGCGCAAGAGCCCCTTGGGGAAGAGGGAGACGGAAGGGGGTGGGAAGATTCAGTCAAGGTAGAGGTGGCTTCCTGGCGGCAATGGTTGCCTTTCTTTGAGCAAGAGGGGATAGCAACGTGGTATGGCCCGGGATTCCATGGAAGGCGCTCGGCATCGGGCAAGCGCTTTAACATGTACGAACTCACGGCCGCCCATCGCTGGTTGCCTTTCGGTACGTTGGTGCGGGTTTATGTGCCAGGGCGGGATACGGCGATGGTGGTGCAGATAATGGACCGAGGTCCGTTTGTGCGGCGGCGTGTGATTGATCTCTCTTGGGCGGCGGCGCGAATGCTGGGGATACGGTTACATCCGGTGCGGTTAGAGGCGTATTTGCCACCCCGTGACCAGCGCTATCTTTTAGGGTTCGGGGATGGATGGAAACCATACATTGTAGAGCGGGAGGCGGTGCTATCGATGGATACTGTCTACACATGGACGGAGGCGGTGCGGCAGTGGGAGAGGCGCCGAAAGGAATTGCCGGGGGTGTGGATTTTCGCAAGCTGGTCATCCGGGCAGGACAGTGCAGAAAGTCGGCAGCCGTATGCACTCTATTTTTGCATTGGGATTCCTCGGAGGCTTGGGACGGATTCCCTCTTGAGTCATCGCAGCTGAGCCGAGAGAGGGCAGGGCTCTCCTATTTTTGCGCAGTGATAGTGTAACGGGGAGGGAGAGCCTATGGTGCGGTTGCGTGGAACGCTTACAGCGTTGGTGACGCCTTTTCGGCAAGATGGTGCTATTGACTGGGAAGCTTTCCGGCGTTTGGTAGAATTCCAAGTTCAGCAAGGTGTTGAAGGGCTAGTCCCTCTTGGCTCAACGGGGGAGGGGGCGACGATAGAGCTAGCGGAAAAGTTGGAAATTATTGCCCGCGTGGTGGAATGGGTCAATGGGCGAGTTCCTGTCGTTGTTGGGACAGGGACTAACGACACGCGCAGTACAATTGCCTTGACACGGCATGCCAAGCAGCTCGGGGCTGATGCAGCATTAGTGGTGTGTCCATACTACAATAAGCCGACGCAGCAGGGACTATACGAGCATTTCCGGGCGATTGCTGAGGCGGTGGATTTGCCGATTGTGCTCTATAACGTGCCGGGGAGAACAGCGGTCAATATGACGGCAGAAACTCAGCTCCGCTTAGCCGAGGAGTTTCCAACCATTGTTGCTACCAAGGAGGCCTCGGGGAATATGGAGCAGGTGATGGAAATTCTGCACGCAGCTCCAGAGCATTTCGCCGTCTTGGCAGGGGATGATGCGCTGGCGTTGCCAATTGTTGCCTGTGGGGGGCATGGGGTTGTGTCGGTGATTTCTAACTACGCGCCGCGGCTTTTTGGCGAGTGCATTCGGGCAGCATTGGTGGGAGATTGGGAGCAGGCGCGCCGGATTCATTACCGCCTTTTCCCCTTGATGCGGCTCAATTTCATCGAGTCCAATCCAATCCCGGTCAAAGCCATTTTGGCGATGATGGGGTTTATTGAAGAGGTGTACCGGCTTCCGCTGACGCCGTTGCAGCCGAAGCATCGGGAAGTGCTCGAGCGTGCGCTGCGGGAAGCAGGGCTTATTCAAGGCGTTGCTGTATGAGGTGGCTTTTGCTGTCGGTTGGAGTCAGCTGTGGATGTGGGCTTTTTAGCCCGCGCGCCCCACAAGCTCCCGAGGGGGGGGAAGATCAAGGCTATCGGCAGCCATTGACTCCGGAGGCAATTGTGGAGAACATGCAGACGGCGATAGCTCGGCGGGATGTGGTTTTGTACCTAAGCTGCCTTGTGGATAGTGCTGTTGCCTCTGGGCGTCCCTACCGTTTTGAGCCTTCGGGGCGAGCACGGAGCCAGTATAGTTGGCTTTTTGCTCGCTGGGATCGAGAGGCGGAGCGCCGTAGTTTCGTTGCTTTTGCCGGCAAGATCCCGGAGGGCTTCGTGCCGGAGTTGTTGTTGATAGCGCCTGTGTTTGAGCTCCGGACGCCGGACTCTGTGCTGCTGCGGGCGGAGTATCAGCTCTCTGTCCCTCACCGAGAGCCGGGGATAGCAACTGTCTTCCGGGGCAGCTTGCGGTGGACGATGATCCCGCAGCAGAATGGTTCCTGGGCAATTTTGCGCTGGAGCGATTCTGATGCACCCGATACAGCAGCCATGAGCTGGAGTATCCTCAAAGCCGTTTGGAGCCAATGAAGGGAGTGCTGTTCCTGCTTGGGCTTTGGTGCGTCAATGGCGGATGTATCAATCCTTTTGCACCGCGCCTTCAGGAGGCAGCTACAGGGGGCAGCATGCTGAGGGATCAGCGGACGGTGGAGGGTTTGTTTGAGAATTTCCGCTACGCTTATGTCCTCCGGGATACGCTGCTATATGGACGTCTGCTGGACAGTGCTTTCACCTTTATTTACCGCAACTATGAGCGTGGGGTTGATGTGACGTGGGGGCGATACGAGGATATGCAAGCGACGGCGGGCTTGTTCCGGGCAGCGCAGCACATCGAGTTAGTCTGGCATGAGATTGTGGCTGCCTATGGGGATTCGGTGCGGTACGACGTCTCGCGCAGTTTCGCTTTAGCGATAGCATTTTCCGCCACAGACATCGTGCGAGTTTACGGGCGCGCCACATTTCGTCTACGTCGGGGGCATCCGGATGAGCCATGGCGGATTCTCCGTTGGCGGGATGAGTCGGAGTACTAATGATGCGCCTCCGAGGCGTTATACGCTTTGAGCGCCGTCATGAACCACTGGCACCACCGTTACGTTTCCTTGGGCGAATGCTCGTGTATTGGGGGATTGTGGGGATTGCTTCTGCTGTGACCTTGGGGATTGGGGTTATGGGGTATCACTGGTTGGCTGGGCTACCGTGGGTAGATGCTATCCTGGAGGCAGCGCTCATCTTAGGAGGGATGGGACCGTTGCATTCCTTGCCCAATGCAACGGCGAAGCTCTTTGCTGCCGCTTATGCTCTCTTCAGTGGGCTTTTCTTTATCGCCGCTATGGGCGTGATCGTGACCCCGGTACTGCATCGGATTCTGCACCACCTCCACGTGGAAATACCGGAGAGTATAGAAGGAGAGCAAGGGAGGCGTGCTGGGTGAAGCGCTATTTTTGCACGGGAGTCTAATATCACAAGATAGCGAGCATGATTGCACGGTACAGCCGTCCGGCGATGGCGGCAATTTGGTCAGAAGAGGCAAAGTTTCGGCTCTGGCTGGAGATTGAGCTTTTGGTCTGTGAGGCGTTCGCACGGCAGGGATGGATCCCGCAGGAGGTTCCGCAACGTCTCCGGCAGAGGTTGCAGATCCGTCCGGAGCGGATTGCGGAATTGGAGCAAAAAGTGCGGCACGATGTCATTGCATTTGTTCGTAGTCTGAGCGAGCAGGCAGGAGAAGATGGACGATACTTGCACTTTGGGCTTACCTCCAGCGATATTGTGGACACAGCGTTAGCGGTACAATTGAAGCAGGCTGGTGAGCTGCTCTTGCAGGATTTGGCAGCGTTGGAGGAGGTGCTGAAGAAACGGGCGCAGCAGTATCGGCGCACGCTCTGTGTCGGGCGTACGCACGGTGTCCACGCTGAGCCGATGGCCTTTGGGCTGAAATTCCTAAGCTGGCGGGAGGAGTGCCGGCGAAACCAGCAACGGCTCCGGGGGGCTGTGGAGGAGATATGCTACGGAAAGCTCAGTGGGACCGTGGGCACGTACACGCAATTGCCACCGGAGGTAGAGGCATACGTATGTGAACGTCTGGGACTCCGTCCGGAGCCGGTGGCAACGCAAGTGGTACCCCGCGATCGGCATGCTTATTTCGTTAGCCTTTTGGCGCTGATTGCGGGCATGTGCGAGCGGATTGCCCTGGAAATCCGCCATCTCCATCGGACGGAGGTGCGGGAGGCGGAAGAGTATTTCGCCGCCGGGCAGCAGGGTAGTTCTGCCATGCCTCATAAGCGGAATCCGATTCATGCGGAGCGGATCTGTGGTCTGGCGCGGCTAATGCGCTCGTATGTGCTGGTTGCTTTGGAAAACATTGCTCTCTGGCACGAGCGGGACATTTCCCATAGCAGCACGGAGCGGGTGATTCTGCCCGATGCCACGATTGCCTTGGACTACATGTTGGCGTTGACAACAGAGCTAGTGGAGACGCTCCAGGTGTATCCAGAGCGGATGGCACAGAATCTGGAGCTGACCCACGGGTTGGTATACTCGCAGAGTGTTCTCCTGGAATTGGTTCGCCGTGGGGTAAGTCGTGGGGAAGCGTACGAAGTTGTCCAGCGGGCGGCAATGGAGACCTGGCGGACGGGGCGGCATTTCCGGCAGACGCTCTGGGAGCAGCCGGAGATTCGGCAATGGTTGGGTGGCAGTGGAGAAGTTCTTGCAGAACTCTTCACGCCGGAGCCGTTGCTCCGCCATGTTGACGGCATTTTTGAGCGCTGTGGGCTCGTGCTGCCCTCGGAGGTATCGGAGGCATGAGTTGGATTGCGGTGCTGTGCGTGGGGGCGATTGCCGCATATTTGCTGCGTGCGGGGTTCCTTCTGCTCGGGGCGTGGCGGGAGCAACGCCGGAGTCGGGACTATGGAAGCGTGACAGGGTGGGCACCGAAGGTTTCCGTAGTTGTCCCCGCGCGGAATGAGGAGCATAACATTGCCCGTTGCCTGGATTCCATCTTTGCTTGCCAGTATCCGGATTTTGAGGTGATTGTGGTCAACGATCGGTCTACGGACGGGACAGAGAAGGTGTTGGAGGCGCTACAGCGCCGTTATGGTGGACGTCTTCGCATTTTCCATCGGCGGCAGGAGCCACAGAAGGCGAGCTTGCAAGGGAAAGCTGGGGCGTTGCACATGGGGGTTGAGCATGCGCAGGGGGAGATATTGTTGTTCACGGATGCAGACTGTGTGGTGCCCCCGACATGGGTACAGGCCATGGTTGCACCGTTTTCTCGGGAAGGCATTGGGTTCGTGGCTGGCTTCGTGCTCGTGGAGGGGAGGCGGTTTTTCCACAGATTACAAGCGGCAGAGTGGTTATTGCTGAGTGCAGCGGGAAGCGCTGGTATAGGGTGGGGGAAAGCGTTGGGCTGCTTTGGGAACAACATCGCCGTACGGGCAAGGGCGTACTGGGATACGGGGGGATATGAGCGGATTCCCTTCTCGGTAACGGAGGACCTGGCGCTCCAACAAGCCGTCCATGCAAGCGGCTGGCAGATGCACTACTGCTATGCTCCCGAAGCTGTGGTTCAGACACTTCCCGTTCCTACCGTTGGCGACCGCCTCCGCCAACTTCAACGCTGGGGACAAGGGGGGCGTCGGCTGGGACTATGGGCGGTTATCTTTGTTGTGACGACGGTGTTGTTTTTCTCCGCCTTGGTAGCGGCGGGGATAACACAGCAGTGGCTCTGGGTAGCTGGTGTTGCAGCCGTGCGCTTGGGAGCGGATACTGCGCTGGGGGTGCTGTCGGCTTTCTCTATCCGGCGTCCGCGGCTGCTGTTCATGGTGCCTTTTGCTGTTGTTTCCTTAGCGCTGGTGGAGTTGATTTTGCCCTTCTTAGTGTATCTCCGCCCACGAGTGCGGTGGAAGGGACAGGTCCTGTTCTGAGCGGCCTTGCTAGCTACCCCTGAAGGGTTTTCGTAATTTTGGATTAAACAGCCGGGAGCTTTCCATGGCAACGGTGCGGAAGCAGCGGGAGGCTATCATTCATGGTGATGGTCTCCGAAGATTGCCAGAGTGGGTGACGCGGGAGGTCGTGCTGAATGATTACCGGCTCTGTTGGGAGAGCCGACATGCGAGCCTATTGGGGCGGCGTGAGGTGTTAACAGGTAAGGCCAAATTTGGCATCTTCGGAGATGGTAAGGAGGTCGCTCAGGTAGCGATGGCAAAGGCTGTCCGTCCTGGTGACTGGCGTTCGGGGTATTACCGGGACCAGACTCTGCTAATGGCTTTGGGGCTGTTAACACTGGAGCAATTCTTTGCTCAGCTGTATGCACACGCCGATGAAGAGGCGGAGCCGCACTCGGCGGGACGTCAGATGAATTGTCATTTCAGCGTACGGCTTGTCGGTCCGGATGGACGTTGGCTTCCGCAGCTGGAGCGGGTGAATATCGCTTCTGATATTTCCCCCACCGGATCGCAGATGCCCCGTCTGGTAGGTCTGGCATATGCTTCACGCTTATACCGGGAATTACCCGAGTTACGGCAATTCCGGGAGTTTTCCGACAACGGCAATGAAGTTGCCTGGGGGACCATTGGGAATGCGACGTGTGCTGAGGGGATGTTCTGGGAAGCAATCAACGCCATTGGGGTTCTCAAGGCGCCGGCGATTATCTCTATTTGGGACGATGGGTATGGTATCTCGGTGCCGAATGAGTATCAGGTGACCAAGGCGAACATTGGGGCCTTGTTAGAGGGCTTTCGGCGTACACCTGGGCAGCACGATGGATTTGACATCTATGTGGTTCGCGGCTGGGATTATCCGGCGCTCATCAATGTATACTTGCAGGCGGCGGAGATGGCTCGTCGGGAGCACGTGCCGGCCATTATTCACGTGACCGAACTGACGCAGCCGCAGGGACATTCCACCAGTGGAAGTCACGAGCGCTACAAGCCAGCGGAGCGTTTGCAGTGGGAGCGGGAGTATGATTGTCTGGTACGGATGCGTCAGTGGATTCTACAGGAGGGATTAGCCACGGCGGAGGAGCTGGAGGCAATTGAACGGCAGGCCGCTGAGACTGTCCGGCAGGCGAAGGAACGAGCCTGGCGGGCGTATCAGGAGCCTATCGTGCGTGAGAGAGCAGAGCTGGCAGAGCTGCTGTCGGAGTTAGCCCAAGTCAGTTCGGCGTCAAGGGAGCTCCTGCGGGTGCGGGACGAGCTACTGGCAATTCGGGAGCCGGTGCGGAAGGATTTTGCTGTTGCGGTAAACCGAGCGCTGATTGCCGTTGCTCGTGAGCCTAGTCCCCAGCGGGAACGCCTTGTGCAGTGGCGTCGACAACTAGAGGAGCGGCAGATTGAACGGTACGATTCCCACCTATACAGCGAAACTCCCTTCTCGGCGCTTCGGGTTCCAGAGGTTCCCCCGGTATACACAGAGGATTCGCCGTTGGTTAATGGTTTTGAGGTGATCAATGCTTGCTTCAATGAAGCGTTGCGTAGGGATCCGCGGGTGATCATCTTCGGCGAGGATGTAGGTCGGTTGGGGGATGTCAACCAAGGGTGTGCTGGTCTGCAAGCGCGCTATGGCCAGCTACGGGTCAGCGATACAGGGATACGGGAATGCACCATTGTGGGACAGGCTATTGGGATGGCGCTGCGGGGCTTGCGTCCTATTGCCGAAATCCAGTACTTGGATTACCTGTTGTACGCCCTGCAGATTATGTCCGATGACATTGCCACGTTTCAGTGGCGCACGAAAGGGATGCAGCGGGCGCCGGTTATTATCCGCACGCGGGGACATCGTCTAGAGGGTATTTGGCATTCCGGCTCGCCGATGGCCGGGATTGTTCATCTGGTGCGGGGGATGTTAGTTCTGGTTCCCCGAGATATGACTCGAGCAGCGGGTTTTTACAACACGGTACTCCGCTCCGATGAGCCGGCTCTTATCGTGGAGGTTCTCAATGGTTACCGACTCAAGGAACGCCTGCCAGCCAACATTGGGGAGATGACCGTTCCGGTGGGTGTGCCGGAGGTGCTACGGGAGGGCACGGACATTACAATCGTAACCTACGGGGCTTGCTGTCGTATTGTTTTAGAGGCAGCGCAACTGCTCGAGCGCGTCGGTATTAGCGCGGAAGTGATTGATGTCCAGTCCCTCGTGCCCTTTGACGTGCACCATCGCATTGGAGAGTCACTCAAGAAGACAAATCGGATCTTGTTCGTGGATGAAGATGTGCCAGGAGGGACCACTGCCTATATGATGCAGCAGGTTCTGGAAGTCCAGGGAGGATATCGGTGGCTGGATTCTCCACCGCGGACATTATCGGGGAAGGCACATCGCCCAGCGTACGGCACAGACGGTGATTACTGGTCTAAGCCGAACGTTGAGCACGTCTTCGAAGCCGCTTATGAGATCCTCCACGAAGCCGATCCCCGGCGTTATCCTGCCTTTTGATGTAGCTCTCTCGTAGCATGTCCTAGAAAATAGGGCGACATGGACATGAAGGTTGAACTATTGGAGCGCTACTATGCCTGCCCGAAGACGCCGATAGAGCGTTTCCAGGAAAAGTTGCAGGCGCTTTTGGAACGTCCGTATATGCCGGGACTCCTCTTGATGTCTTGTACTGTCATAGCTCTGCTGTGGGCAAACAGCCCATGGGGGGATAGTTACACGAGGCTGTTTTTCACGTACTTCACGGTCGGCTACGGCGATTTTGCTCTCTCCAAGCCGCTGGTCTTTTGGATTAATGACGGCTTGATGACGATTTTTTTCTTCCTGGTTGGGCTTGAGATCAAACAAGAGATCCTGGAGGGTGAATTGTCCTCGTGGAGGAAAGCGGCTCTCCCAGTCATTGCTGCAATGGGGGGGATGCTCTTTCCTGGGTTGATCTTTACGGCGTTGAACTACGGGACTCCGGAACAGCGCGGGTGGGCGATTCCTGTAGCGACGGATATCGCCTTCGCTATTGGGGTCCTGTCGCTGCTGGGCGAGCGGGTTCCCCAGGGGCTGCGGATGTTCTTGCTGAGCTTAGCTATTGCCGATGACATTGGTGCTGTTCTCATCATTGCGCTGTTTTATACAGAGGACCTGTCCCTGGGTGCCCTCCTATTTGGACTGATTGGGGTGGCGGTGCTGTGGGGGTGCAACCGACTTCGGGTTTACAACCTGGGGGTGTATGGAGTCATCGGGGTATTGATTTGGATAGCCTTTCTCAAATCGGGTGTTCATCCAACCATTGCGGGAGTACTGATTGCGTTGACAGTCCCGATGCGCCCACGTATGTCCTGGGAACGTTTTCGGGACGGAACGCGTGGTCTCCTGTCCGATCCGGCGTTAAGTGAGAATTCATCCCCGATATTTGTGACAGCCGTGACGGAGCAGGTGGAGAGGGCAAGCATTCAGGCAATGTCGCCGTTGCGCCGTGCCATGCATGGATTGCACGGGTGGGTTAGCTATGGGATTATGCCCTTGTTTGCGTTTGCAAATGCTGGAGTACACCTCCGTTGGGAAGGGATAGGGGAGCTTATGCACTCGACGGTGCTATGGGGAGTAGCAATGGGACTTTTTTTCGGGAACCAAATTGGGATACTGGGATTTTCATGGCTTGCGGTTCGTCTGAGGTTGGCAGTTCTCCCTGCGCATGTGCGCTGGGGTCATATTTACGGGATTTCCTTGTTAGCAGGCATTGGCTTTACGATGGCACTGTTCATTGCGGGGTTAGCCTATGGTGATACTCTATTGACCCTCAACGAGGCAAAGGTGGGGATTCTACTCGGATCGGCGCTATCGGGGTTGGTGGGGGTAGTGGTTCTGCGGTGGGTCCTGCCTAAGGGGGCAGTCGCACCTAAGGAAGCTCCATAGACTATGCCATTGGACGGGGAGCAGGGGCAGCGATCCTTAGTAGTAGAGCCTTTGCACCGGATTGTGCGTAATGCCGGTATTACGGCGGGAGGAAATCTTCTAGGGCAGCTGCTCTCTCCACTGATTGGGGTCATCACGACGCGAGTATTGGGGGCTGAGCTTTATGGACTTTACGCTTTGCTGGTCCAATGGGCAGCGTTTGTAGCGGAGATTGCGAAGGCGGGTTGGGGAGCGGCGTTAGTGCGCTTCGTTGGGGTCTATCGAGCACTTGGACAGCTGGAGCGGTTAAAGGGAGCGATTCAGGGAGGATTGGTGTGGACAGCGGTGGTCGGGGGGGGCATAACGCTCCTTGTGGTGCTTTGTGCCGAGCCGATTGCGGAAGGAGTACTCCGACATCCGGAGGCAACTGCGGCTTTGCGCTTCTACGCTCCAGCGATAGTGCTGACGGCGCTCTATGGCCTTTTTCTGGCAACCCTTACAGGCTTCCAGCAGCAACGGTTTGTTCAGTTAAGCTATGCCGTGGTTGGGAACCTGGTCAAGTTGGGGACTCTCCTCCTCCTTGTGTGGGCAGGCTTAGACATATATGCCGCCCTGGGCTCCAGCTTGCTTCAAGACGTTGTGGTGTTGGTACTGAGTGCTTACTTTGTTTTCCGCACTTTCCCGACGTTGCAGTCTGCTGCGGTACCGGCGCAGATAGAGTGGCGTCCGCTGTTGATGTATGCTCTTACGATTTTTGCTACAAGCCTGTTCTATCGCTACACGTTTCAGCTGGATGTGCTCGTATTGGGGGCCTTTCGCTCAGCTGCAGAGGTTGGGCTCTATGCGGCGGCGCTGCGGGTGCAGCCTCTGCTTTCGCTGCCCACGTATGCAATTGGGGAAACCTTCAATCCGGTCGTTGCTGAGCTGCATGCCCGTGGAGAGCGGGAGCAGCTGCAGGTTGTGTATTGCAGTGCGGTGCGCTGGGCACTGCTTTTGACGTTTCCGCTCGTTGTTCCGTTGATAACAGTTCCCGAAGCTGTATTGAGTATCTTTGGACCGGATTTCCCCGGGGCAGCACCGGTACTTCCTGTGTTGAGTGTCGGGACGTGGATAGGAGCGGCTTTCGGTATTGCGGGGTATGTGCTCAACATGGTGGGGAAGCCACAGGTGAACTTGTTGAACAGCATTATCACGGCAGGGCTTAATGTGGGCTTATTTCTCTGGCTTATCCCGCTGGCGGGGATGGAAGGGGCAGCGTGGGCGTATGCGGTTGTCAATATCGGCATGGCGCTGGTTCGGGTCGGGCAGGTATGGTGGCTACTTCGGCTGCACCCATGGGAATGGGCGTTGGTACGGGCACTTCTTGTCATTGGAGTTGCTATCGTGGGCGCTGTAGCAGGGGGTATGGTGGTGCCGTGGCTGGGGAGTGTGATGGGGCTTGCTATTTTTGGGCTGCTTATTCGGTGGAGCTTGAGCCCGCATGATTGGGAGGTATGGCGACGGTGGCGCTATCGTGAATCCGGAGCAGGAAGCAGAGGTTGAGTTTCGCAACCGGACAGCGAGGCAGTATGCGGAGCTTGTGAGCCAACGTGGGGCATATTGGTGGTATGCTGTGCGGGAGTTCTTACTGCGACGGCTGGGATTGCGGCGTGGAGGATGGCTCTACGATGCAGGCTGTGGAGTCGGACTCTACGCTGTCCCCATTGTGGAGCGTTATCCGCAGGTTCGGGTATGGGCGGTGGACTTTTCCGCGGAGAGTCTCCGTCTTTTGGAGGAACAGGTACGGCAGCGTGGGATTCAGGAGCGGGTTTGCTGTGTGCAGGCAGACATTACTGCATGGATACCGCCGGAGCCAGTGCAGTGGGTGTTGTGTACGGAAGTCATCCAGCATATACCGACGGCAGAGTTGCGATTGCGGGCACTTCGGTGTTTCTATCAAAGCTTGGCGCCGCAAGGCGAGCTCTGCTTACTGGTGGCACGGTACACGTGGCAGGATCGGCAGCGGGGCATACCGAAGGAGATTGATGAACGTGATAGGGGAGGCTACTTTCGCATGCGCTTTACACCGATGGAAGTGCGTTCTCTTCTCCGGCAAGCTGGGTTCCGAACCATACGGCTATTGGGAGCACCTGTACCATCGGTTCGCATTGGGCGGCGCCTGCCGGCGCGGCTGTGGTGGCTATCGCATTGGTTACAGGGGTTTCCGGGCAGTGGGAACGTCGGAAAGGTGATCCTCGCTTTCGCTCGCCGATGGTGACGGTGGAAGAGGTGTCGGTGGAGGAGTTCCGCACATTGCGGGCGGAATGGAATCGATGGCTGGCAGAGTCTGGGAGCGACACACCTTTCTTGCGGCATGAGTGGCTCTGTGCCCTTGTAGACACGCTGGTTGTAAAGCCGCAGCAGCGACCACTCATTCTCCGGTTATGCTGGCATGGGCAGACGGTTGGATATGCACCGCTCATGCAGCTTCGGAGCCGGCTCCGCGGCGTTGTGCCAGTATGGCGTCTGCACTTCCTGGGCGCACAGTTGACAGAGTTTGCCGACCTTGTGACGGCGGAGCGGGACCCAGAAGTTGTCAGGGCATTTTTCCACCTGCTGCGGCGATGGCGATGGATGGAATTTGTCGGTCACTACATCGGGCAAGACTCTCCTCGCCTTGCTTCGTACAAAGAATTAGTGCGCACGTGGCGGGGGGCGCAGATAGAGCCCTATGAGCCCTGCTGGTATATCCCGATTGCCGGGCGATCCTGGGGGGAGTATGTGCAGGAGGAGGCGGGACGGGAGTTTGTGGTCCGTGGTGTGCGACGACGGAAAGCGCTCTATGAGCAGGTGGAGTGGGGAATTAAGCAGCTACAGACGCTGTCCCCAAGCGATGTGGACATGGTGGTTCGCCTTCATGCCCTTTCGCAGCGTCGTAAGGGACGGAGCTCGCTTTTTGCCAATCACGGGGCTTACCGGATGTTTCTGGAGCGCATTCTTGCGGAAACCTCCTGCCTGGGTTGGCTACGGTTGTTCGTGCTGCGCATTGCACAGCGTTGGGCTGCTTTCATCCTGGGGTTTGTCTATCGGGATGTTTTCTACTGGTGGCTCCAAGGGTTTGACCCTGCCTACGAACGGTTTGCTCCAACGAAGGTCCTGCTCTGGCATGTCTTGCAGCGGGCTTTTCACGAGCAGTGTTGGCGAGAGTTCAATTTTATGGGCGGAGATACAGAGTACAAGCGCCATTGGGCAAAACAACACCGTTTGTTCTACCGTCTTCGACTTCCAAACTGGTCTTCCCCACTCCAGTGGTTTCGCACATGGTGGCGGCAGACATAAGGGGGTGGGTCCGCACTCTCCGGCGGCTGCTGCGGCGCGGTCAGCGCTGGATTCTGTGGCGACAAGAATTCCTTTGGCTACGGGCACAGTTGGCAATCGAAGTCATGGAAGAAGTCCAGGCCCCAGAAGGGGTGGTGATACAGCAGTATGACTTTGAAACTCGGCAGCGATTTCTAACGGCTGTCTCTTCGGACATCGCCGGACGTCTTGCCCGACTATGGGAGGCTTTACCGCAGTCATGGGTTTTTGCGGTGGAGCTGAACTCCGTAACGGTGGCGTACTATTGCTTCGTCAGCGTGGGCAAAGTGTGGATTGAGGAATTGGGCACCCAGTGGTCGTTTGCGCCAGGGCAGGCTTATGTTCACACCTGTTATGCGATGCCGGGCTACCGTGGGTGTGGTTTCCATAGCATGGCGATGCGCTATGTTCACTCTTGGTTGGCTCGGCGGGGATTCCGGGAAGCGTTTGCACTTGTGGCTTCGGGGAACACCCCTTCGTTGCGGGGATTCCAGCGAGCTGGATTTGCGGTTGCCGGATGTGTCGTTCACTGGCATTTCTTGGGGCGTGTCTATCGTCGGGCGCAGCTATACGGAAAGGGGCAGGCCAATGGGTGACATCCGGCGTTTCTTCGTGGTCACGGTGGATACGGAATGCGATAAGGGGTTGAACTGGCGGACGCAGCGTCCGATCCGGTGCTGGAATGTGATTGAGGACACGCCGCGTCGGTTCCATTCAGCGATTCTGCAGTTGGGCATTGCGCCGACGTACTTGCTCAGTGCTGAGGTTATTCGGGATGAGGAGGCAGCGGCCGTATTGCAGGCACTGCCTGGGCGTCCGGAGTTTGGAACGCATCTGCATGGGGAGTATGTGGAGCCCGAGCCGCGCTGGGATGCCGAAGGCACATATACGATGCAGTGCGAGTACTCGGCAGAGCTGGAGCGAGCGAAGCTGCAGCGTCTGACGGAATTATTCCGGGAGCGTTTTGGTCGGGCACCGCTGAGTTTCCGGGCAGGGCGCTATGGTATCAGTGGGCGGACTATCCCGATGCTGGAGGCTTTGGGGTATCGGGTTGATAGCAGTGTGACTCCATACAAATGGTGGGCACCGTCCGTGCGCTTTACCACGGCACCGCCGTTTCCGTACTATCCTTCGCCCCATGATGTGAATGAGCCCCTGGAGAGCGGTGCCATTGTGGAAATCCCCGTTGGTGTCTTGCCGGGTCTGTTTGGGAGACTTCCCCGTCGGTGGAGACAACGCTTTAACCCGTACCATCCGGTGATGGCGTGGATACTGCGCCGTTGGAATCGCTCCGTCTACGATATTCGCCCCCGTCTGTTCTATGCAGCTTTCACCCCCCTGCGAGAGCTCCTGTTGACGGTAGAGTGGTATTCCCATCTGGCGGAGAAGAGGGAGCGGGATATTGCTCTGGTCATGACGTGCCATAGTTGTGAGTTCCGTCCTGGGGCGAATCCCTACTTCCACACAGAGGCGCAGTGCCAGCGATTTGTGGATACGATGTGTCGTGTTGCTGAGTATGCGTTGCGGCGGGGCTTTGTGGCGGCAACTTTGGCGGATGTGGCTGCACAGATCCGCATACGCAAATGAGGTGCTGGTGGGTTATTGCGGTGGGAATAGGGGCAGTATCGGGCAGGTCCTTTGCGGCATCACGGGACTCCCTCCAACTGGATACACTGCGGTTTGTGTTTCCGCCAGTTCAGGTCCAAGCTCCATCGGTTCCGGAGGAGCAGGGGGGATTTGTGTCCGTGTGGAGGATTGAGGCTCGGGAGTTAGCACGTTCCCTCTTTTGGCAGGGGGCGGACGTGCTGTGGGGGATGCCCGGAGTTTTCGTCCGTGATTACGGAGGAGTTGCAGGAATGAAGACCGTTTCTGTCCGCGGCTTGGGGGCGGCGCAAACCCTTATTCTCTGGGAGGGTGTTCGGCTCAATACGGCTGTGCATGGGGTCTACGATGTCGGCAACCTTCCCCTGGCATTTGTGGAATCTGTGGAATTAGCTCTCGGGGGAGGGTCGGCAATGTTGGGTGCGTATGCGGGTTCGGGGGTCTTGTTCCTGCGTTCGCTTCCGCGGGAGGCATTTCCGTTTCTGCGGACGACGGTAGGGCTGGGTTCCTTTGGGCAACGGCGGGCAGCCGTCATTGGGCATGTTTCGGGGCAGGCGGTGGCGGTGCGGCTTGGGTTGAATTACCTCTCTGCCCGCGATGATTATCCATTTCTGGCTCGGCAGTTTGGGGAGCTGCGGAAGGAGCGCCGACAGAATGCCGACCGGGTGATGTTGTCGGCGATGTGCGCCCTCGGCTATGAAGGCTCGCAGGTTCAGGTCTGGGGACAATTGCTCGGGTACCGGAGTCACCGGGGGGTACCAGGGCCGGTGGTTCAAGGACGCGTTGAGTTTGCTCATGCCCGGTTGGAGGAAGAGGAATGGCTTGGACTTCTGCGGTTCCTTGTTCCTGTTCATGGGTTAGAATGGTCGATGGCGGCTCGTCGTTTGTGGCTGTTTTATCGCGATCCCGATGCGCGAGCGTGGGGAGAACGTGGGGCGCACGATGATGCTACAACGTGGGAGGCCAGCTCTACCATCCGCTGGAGTGGGAAATGGGGCAGGTGGTTGCGGGGGGGAGTTTGGGGGGAGATGCGGTGGGAGCAAGTAGTGGGGACCCTTTTGCGTCCTCAGGGACGGGAAGCTGCGCAGCGGGGCAGTGCTGCCCTAAGTGTGTGGGGGCATACAGAAGTGGGCTGGGGGGAACTTTGGGTCGGGCTCCGTGGGGAAACAAATCAGCACTATGCACCGGCGCTTTCTCCAACGCTAGGCATCCGGGGAAGCTTCGCAGGGGTGCAACTCCAGCTCCAGTGGGGCTGGAACTTCCGTCCCCCCAGCTTTGCTGAGTTGTATTACTTCAACTTCGGCTCGCCGGACTTGCGTCCAGAGCGGACCAGTTCCTGGAATCTCGGGTTGGAGTGGGGCCTACAGGGGAAAGTGTTGCTGCGGGGCAATCTGTTTTCCCTGTGGGTTCGGGATCAAATTGTGGCGGTACCTCGGAGTCCGGTCATGTGGAGTGCACGCAACATTGGGCGTGTGTGGAGCCGGGGGATGGAGATCGGTGGGGAGTATGCTCCGATGTCCTGGATACGCCTGTTTGCCCAAGTGACGTACCAGTGGGTTACCGACCAGACGGGGAATCCATACACGACTGGGCGGCAGTTGCCATATGTTCCGCAGCTTTTGGCTTCAGGGAGCCTCCTTGCGCGCTTTGCGCAAGTGGAAGGAGAGTTCCGCTTTACTGCCATGGGTGAGCGATGGAGCCTTCCGGATCAGTCCTCCGAAAGCCGCTTGTCCCCTTATGTCCTTGCAGATTGTGCACTCAGCTATCACGTGCTGACGGGGCGAAAGGTCCGGGGTGAGGTGCGGATTGCTCTGCGCAATGCTTTTGACGTTGCCTATGAACTCATCCGTAATTACCCGCTGCCTGGGCGTTCGTTCCGGGCAGAAGTTATGCTGCAATGGCAGCCTCAAGGGGACGTAAGTTCCCATGCACGCCACTGAAGGCGTGCTGTCCGTGGAGGATCGCCGTTGAGTTGCAGAGGGAAGAAAGAAGGGGGTGCCTGGAAGAGGGTTTGGCTGCCGAAGGTGAGGAAGGTTCCGTATGTTAGACCAGCGGTGAGTCCATCCGAGGTTTGTCGCACGAAAGCGAAATCGGCATCGGAGGAAAGGGAATCAAGAACGAGAGTCCGCAGGGTGCTCTCATATTGTGGTCGGCGTCCATCCCCTATGCTCCCTGCCAGTACGTCCCATTGGACTACGATGTTCCAGAGGGTATCGCCGTAGGACAGCTGGAGGCCGAGTCCGGTGGGCATAGAGTTCAAAGTGGCGCGGGGAGGGTGGGGGAGCGTATGACGGGGGACGGGGATGAGATAGGATACGATAGCGGTGCGCTCTCCCGCTCGGTACCATCCTGTTTGCCAACGGGCGTAAGCAATGGCAGGGTGTCCGTGGCGTCGGCTTGGGAACAAGGTATCTCGGACTTTGTTGCCTGTTACGTCCCAGATACCTAAGGCCCAGGTTGTGTCCCCGAGGAGGCCTGCCGCGCTCTTCGTTGCGAGTATACAGCCTGCCTTGTCAGCGTGCAGAGCTTCATCTCCGTGCCAGAGTTGGACGAGTGTGAAGGGTCCATCTCGCAGAAACTGGACAAGGTCGGCAATCAGTAATTGGATGGGATGCCCTCGGATGGCGATGAGGATTCGTTCCCAAATGTATCCTCGGGAGAAATCGGTGAGGCGGAGGCGGGCATAGGTGAGGGGGGAGAAGTCCCAGGCGTCAATTTTCGTAGTCTGTACGGGTTGATGGCTTCCGGCATGGCGGAGGAAGTCCCAGAGGGATTGTCCGCTACTTGGCCGCCCTGGTTGAACGACGAGCCGATTGTGGAAGTACTCCGCTCGATATGCGCCATTGGGTCCGGAGGGGATACCCTCTCGGTAGCCCGGCGGGCTAAGCAGGAGGCAGCTTTGGTCGATGAACCATATGAGTGCCAGTTCGTCTGACTGCCCATGGGAGCCCTTTTCTTCTTCGATGGGCAGGGATTGGTGTAGGAATGCCTGGGCGCGCCATCCGTAGGTTGGGGCATCGCGGTAGTTCAGGAGCAAGTACGTTGCTGAAGAGTCCCATCCGCTTCGGAGGATGAGTTTCTTGATGACGGCATCCTCGCTACACCATAGAGATGGTGCCGGTGGGGGAAGGGGGGGCAGTGTAGTATCTGCCCAACGGGCGGCATCGCAGAGGATGAGGGCCCGATAGGCAGGAAGGGGTTTCAGTGGGACAAGCCATCGTTGAGTCAACTGAGCGGCTGCCCAGCGGTATGCGGGATTGCGGTAGCGTGCGGCTGCCCACTCAAAGATGGCGGCAAACTCAGCGGCGTTCTCCCCAGCTGTCCGGGTATCCCCGAAAGGAGCAACGGCGCTGAAGGGTGTCATCAACTGCAGAGCAGCCTCGATGTAGAAAGGTAGCGAAGGGAGCTGCCAAAGGCTGGAATCAGCATATTCGCCCAGCAGGAGCAGAGCATATAGCCAGATACCCCAGTATAGCTGGGCATCTTCCAAAAGCCAGCTTGTGCGGCTTTCGGCAATGAGGGTTTGGGCAAGACTTCGCCACTGGGGTGCCTGTGGGGCAGAGGGGCAGGCGTGGGCGGAGAGCGCAAGCCCAAGGGCGCGCAGGATGGAGCGGTTGATTGCTCCCCACTCCAGGAAGTGGAGCATGGAGTTAGTGCTAGCGGTGATGAGCTGTTGCAGATACGCTTGCTGGGTGGGTGAGAGCGCAGGGCGGATGCGCAGGTAGGCACGGCAAAAGATCGGAAGGGCGAAGAAATCCGGAACTGGGGGAACGCCCTGGGCGTACGACGGAAGCCGCCTCCGAAGAGCTTCGGGGTAGAGCTGACGGAGGGTGTCATAGAGTGCTAGCCAGCGAAAGGCGGTCCATGCGTAGGTGGGAGCTGCTGTAGCTTCGTACAACGCTGCTGCTATGCCGGCAACGGCTGCTGGTTCTATCGGAGGGGCGAATTCCTGCCCTTCGCTGAAATACTGGCGCCAACGAGCGAGCTGCTCAGGAAGCTGCCGAAGAGCTGCTTCGTAGCTTTCCTGGACAAGTTGGCGGTATGGCAGAGCGGAAGCGCAGAGGCTGACGGCGCTTATGAGCCCAACGAGGAAAGAGCCCATAGCGCTGCCAAGAAGAGCCCAACTATAAGCCATGAGCCACCAAAGCCGAGGATGTCTTCCCATGAGGGCTTTCCAATCTCCCACGTAGAATCCGGAAAGAGTTTCTGCGCTTTGCACCATTGCGGATTCCGCAGAGCTTCTTCTAATGCTTGGCGGTCGGCTTCGGGAGTCGGCTGAACGGACACGTGGAGGCGGCAGAAAAAGCGCTGGAGACGCTCTGTTGGCTCCGGGCGAGTCACCAAGCTCAGTCCAAACAGGAGCAGGAAGGGGAAGAGAGCATCGAAGGCAAAACGAGCGGTGTTCAGATCGGCCTTTGTCCATTTCCGCAGGTCTATCCCCAGCCACGATAGAACCCATAGCTCAGCATGGAAGCGTCCCAGTCCAAGGCGCCGGGAGGTGGGATCTTCGGGGTGCTCTCGGATCACTGTTTCAAAGAAGACCCCCGTCGGCGGGATGAGCACGGTACGCTGGATCGGCTCCCCGACAGAGCGCGCTCGACCTTGACGCACGTCCTCTTCTGTTGCTGCAACGCGAATCGCTTCTGTCCGTGCTTCGGTCTCTACTGTCAGTGCCGGGTGTGAACGGGTCCAGGGCAGGATAGGAAAGAGGTGGGGGATGCCGACGTAGAGGAGGAGGCAGATGAGTACGTGGAGGATGACGGCTTTCCGTGTCAGGCGCCGCCAAAGAAAACCCAACCAAATGGGGGCACCGAAGATTGCCGGCAGCGTGATGAAGTACTTGAACAAGTCCAGCACATTATTGACCCCAATTGCCACAGCGGCAGAGCCGAAGAGGGTAAAGGCAACGGTCAGGCGTCCTACGAAGACATAGTGACGTTCTGGATATCCAGGACGGAGCGGCATGTAGAGATGTCGCACGAACAAAGCAGCGTAGGTCAGCGAGTTTGTGTCCATTGTGGACATATTCGCCGCAGTCATGCCAATCAGCATCACGCCAAGCATTCCTGGTCCGAGAAATTCGCGGGCTAAGCTTCCCCAGAGCAATTCCGGATCATGCAGGCGTCCAGCGAAGAGGGCTGCTCCAATCAGTCCTACGAATGCCCACAGAAGCATGACAAGGCGTTTGGCGAACATGCCTCCCAGAAGCCCTATTTGAGCAGGGCGCTCGCTGCGGGCAGAACCAGCGATGGAGACAAGAGGCGCTGCGGCAATAATGGAGACCAGATTCGCCAAGGACATCGCTATAACGGTCATGGTGCCGTAGTCAGTTACCGTTGGGTCTCCGAACACCGAGAAGAAATGCTCGGGGAGGCGTCGCCGAAGTTCGCTCACGCTGCCGATAGCTGCTAACCCCCTTGGAAGCAGTAAGCACGAGAAGATCAGGATGAGGAGCCCTTGGAGCACGTTCGTCCAGGCAGCAGCGGCAAAGCCCCCCATGAGTGTGTAGAGGGTTACAACAGCGGCAAAGAGGAGGTAGATGGTGACAGGTTCGACGAAAGAAATCACGCCGCGGAGTTCGCCCCGCTTTGCCCTCTCGTGGAGTTCCTCCAACCGTTGGCGCTCCGGCTGAGACAGCTCCTCCGGTGCCCGAGCTTGTAGGCGTTGGTATTCAGCGAAGAGTTCAACCCGATGGCGCTCTTCCGCTGTATATGCTTCCGGAGGTTTGACCAGGAGGGCTGCCGTAGTCTTTCCTAAGATGACGAAGCTTACCGCCCCGCCGATAATAGCCATGAGCAGGGTGAATCCAGCATAGAGGCTTGCCAGCAATTGGCTCCCGAAGCGCTCTACGAAGAAGTCACTCAGTGTCACAATCCGAGCCCGACGGTACAGCTTGGCGATGAACCAGTAAAAGGGTGTCAGAAAGAGCACCAGGTACTGAATCCACATGCCTCCTAACCCTTGCCGGAAGACTTCTCGGCTGATGGCGACAGCCTGATCGGCATTTGTAGCGTTCCCGAAGCTGAGGAAGAACTGGACTACTGTGCGCAGCCGACGCCCTGCGAGGAAGAATTCTTCCTGGTTCCGTTGCAATTTCCGAAAGCGGTAACCAAGCCAGAACAAAAGGGCCAGATAGCCTATGATGACAGCTCCATCCAGCCAATGGAGTCCCCAGAGCATCTTCTACCGGCGGTGTTTCCATTGGTACCGGTACTTCGGTAGGCTCTGCCAAAGGCGGCAGTAGTGGTCGTACCGCAATGAGTCTATGTTCCCCTGCTCCACGGCACTGCGGACGGCACACCCTGGCTCATGAATGTGACTGCAGGGTTGGTAGAGGCATTCTTTAGCCCATGGTTGGAAGTCGGGGAAGAAATCCTCCAACTCGTCGCGGGTGATGTTCCAGAAAAACAGTTCCCGAATGCCAGGGGTGTCGACGATGTAACCCCCTTCCGGAAGACGAAACATCCGAGCCATTGTAGTCACGTGACGTCCTTGCCTTAACTTGGGACTGATGGGACCGACCCGCTGTAGCTCTCTACCCAAGAGAAGGTTGGCCAGGGTAGACTTCCCAACTCCGGATGGGCCGGAGAGAATGGAAATCTTTCCCTGAAGGACCGCCCGAAGGGAATCGATACCCTCGCCGGTAAGGGCGCTACAGAGGAGAAGCGGAACGTGCAGCACGTCGGTGTATACACGGAGCTCTTCCCGAATCTGTTGGGGGCAGCCAAGATCAATCTTGTTCAGGCAAATCAGCGCCTGTAACCCACCGAGCTCCGCAGCGATAAGGTACCGGTCAATCAGGAAGCGATCGTAGCGCGGCTCAGCGGCGGCTTGCAGAATAACCAATTGGTCTGCGTTGCTGACAAGAACTTGTTCCTTTCCTTCTCCTCGTCGGTAGCGAGTAAGCTTTGTGTGCCGTCGGAGGATTTGCACAATGACACCCTGTGGATAGCCGCTGGGAGCCCGTTCTTTGGTCCGCACGAAGCTTACTAAGTCTCCCACAGCTACAACATGGGAGCTATCCGGTTCTTCGCTAACGACCGTGCCGGCAACGGTGCATTCCAACAGTTCTTCAGGATTCTCCTCCGGCTCTACAATCCAATGGCGCCCAGTTCCTTCCAATATGCGCCCCCGGTAGAGTTCTTGGTCAGCCAGAGGCTTTTGCTTCACAAACTTGATAGAGGGTAATACAGGCTTCGGCGCGTCGGTAGGCTCCTCATGCTCACCCCATAGTTCTTCGGGGGCGGGACGTCCCATTTCAGAAAGCGGGGAGGAAGCGCAAGACATCGTGCCACCGTATAGCAGTCAGGATGCGCATACCCAAGACTGCTCCAACCCCAATGAAAGCAACCCCCACGACTCGCCGCAATCGTTCCATAGCTTCTCCACTGAAGTAACGCCGGAAACGGTGAATCCCATGGGATACCAGCGCAAGCCAGCTAAAATTCCCCGCTCCAAAGCCGATAGCGAAAGCCGTAAGGCTGTACCACTGTCCTGCAGGGACGACACCGAACTCATGCACTGCTACAGCCAAGTATGCCAGTGAGGAAGGGAAAGTAGGATTTGCCAGATTGGTCAATGCCATTCCTATCCCTACGAAAAAGTGCCCTCGGCGCAGCAGGGGTTCCACAAATGGCAGAGAGGTGGTGGTAGCACTCCTGCGAGGTGTCAGGGAATCGTGACGTCGCAACTGGAGGACCCCATATCCGATGAGAATGCCAACGCAGCCGAACTGGATAAGCACCGAGAGAAGTGGGTGCACATTGAGAAAGCTCATGAGCGTACTCAGAAAGCCAGTAGCCAGCAGCGCTACAAGACAGAGCATGGTGTCAACGAGAGCGGCTCCGAGTGCAACGAAAAAACCTGCCCGCTGTCCCTGAGCCAGGCTGCTACGAACTACACTGAGCGAAACCGGACCGATGGCAGGTAGAGCAAACAGAAATCCAATGCCCGCTCCCATTAGACCGGCAACCACTGCTTCAACCATGTTCTTTCATCTTGCCAGTGGCACAACCTCAGGTGCCACTTCCTCTCTGCTGCCGGCTTATCGATGGAGGAGGAGCGAGTATAACCGAACAGGAGCCAGTGTCATTAGGCGGCACAAATATACACCGTCAGCAACAGAAAAAGGCACAGGGACAGCAATTCTACCTTGGCTGTTCTCTATCTGCCATCGTCCAAGGCGGTGCCCAGTGAGGGTGAACAACTCTAAGAGCGCCGAGGGGGTAGAGGAAGGGAGGTGCACCCAAAGCCATCGTCCGTCGGGAGAAAACCGCGCTATGGGACCGCTTGTCTCTGCAGGCGCAGCAATGTTCAGGATAGGTGATAGCTTGAGGACTGTACCATCGGGGAATACCAATATCGGTTCCAGTGGGGGACCATTTTCGTTCGATGCAGGGTTGGCAAATCCCGTCAACACCAAGACGCCCGCTTTCCCGCCATGAGAAGCCAGGTTTAGCACATACGGTCGAGGTAGGTTGTACAAAGTGTCCAGTGTGGCAGGAAGGGTCTGATAAGGTATAGCGTCGGCATAGCGTATGGAATCAGTGACGGGGACAGTGCTCGTGCGCAGGGAAATGGGACCGTAGTCAGTTATAGCATGAACCACGGCTAACCGGACTTGCGCTGGAGGAGCCGCGTCAGCAGCAGGAAAGGCAATGACGGTTAACTCGGTGGGACGTCCGTCAGGATTGGGAGTAAAGCGACCCGGGTCCAGGACTCCACAGACGACGGCGCAGAGTTTTGCTCCTGGGGGAAGTATTGCCGAAAAGCTCTTCAGAGTGTCCGCAATACTTTGGCTATTGCCCGGAGCGATCCCAACCTGGAGCGGAGTGCCAGCGGGAAGGGTGGTAAGTGGCGTTGCGCCCTGGAACCCGAAATCTTCCAGCATCTTTTCTCCGTTGACGTAAACGTCCACGATGGCAAGTTGTGGGTCTGGACTAGCGTGGATCAGCTGGACCAGTGCCGTTGGGCTTTGAGTGGTGTCTAAGCGCCGAAAGGAAACGACGCTTCCGTCTGTGAATACAGCTTGGAGTGCCAAGGCTGGACCATTCTGGTTCTGTGCTGGCTGAAGGAAGCCTGAGAGAACCAGGAGTCCCACGTCACTACCTTGGCTTCGCAGATCGCCCCAGAAACGGGCAACAAGGGTCCCGTCAGCTGTGATGAGCTCTACGGTCAAGGTATCGTAGGGGAGAGAACCCAGGAATGCAGAGCCAAAGCTGGTCAGCCCATAGAGAGGTTGACCGTCAGCCCGCAGGATACGGACAGCCGGAGCGTCGGGAACAGCATGCACGAAGGTTAGTGGGATGTTTGCCGTGTCAACAACATCTACCGGTACCGGCTGAACGAGTATCTTTGCTCTAGTACTAATCCCATCGGGATTAGGGGCAAACTGTTGGGGATTTCCAACCCCTGTGAAGACAAGCATGTAGTTCTGGTCTGAAGCTGGAGTGAAGGGAGTTCGGACAACGAAGTCCTGTTCCCCTGAACGGGTAATGCCGATTTGGTATTGTGTGCCGGAGAGCACCTCGGTCCAGAAACTCAATTCTCGGAAGGGAAGACCAAGTTGAATCCAATTGTCATCGTAGTAAACGTCCACGGAAGACAAGCTCGGATCAGGACTGGCGTGGAAGACAGCAAAGCTGGCAATCTGAGCCGACGTAGGAAGTGCGGATGTGCAGAGGAAGGAGAGCGTCAGCCAGTACTTGCAACACAGCATTCGTAAGTGTGTCATGGGGGAATGAGGCTGTTGTTCTACATGTGTTGGACACGCAAATTACAGCATACCGTCAGTCTACCCAGGCAGAACGGGCGTATAACCAGTGGTGGGGGTAAAGTGTTACGTTTCGGGGAGGTGAGAAGGCGGGGGTTGCGGGGGACGGAGAAGAAGTTCCTTGATGAGCTCTGGGCGGAGTGCCGATGGGTCGGTCTCGACTTGGTAACGGCGGAGAGCTTCGCCTGGATGGACGTTGTGCCGTTCTCCTGGTGGGACAGGTGCTGGAGCGGCAGGGGAAGGGGTTGGCACTTCCTCTTCGGGCTCTGGGGTTTTCTGCTGGAGGCGTAGTACGGCCAGGGCTTGTACCAACTCGCTTCCCAAGAGCTCTTGGAGCTTTTCCAGGATTAGTGCCCGGGTAAATGGTTTGCGAATAAAACCGGCAGCCCCTTCCTTGACGGCTAACCCCAGGTTCTCTGTGTCCGAGAGAGCTGTGATCATGATGACGGGGATGGAGCGTGTTGCCTTCAAACGCTTGAGCAGCTTCAATGTCTGATGACCGCTCAGGTCGGGCATGAGAATGTCCAGGAAGATCACTGCCGGCTTACGCTCCAGAGCGACCGCAACGGCGTCATAGCCATTGCTTGCAACCAGTGCCTCGAAACCCATGCTCTCCAGGGTGCGCGACAGAATGCGCTGCATCCAGATGTCGTCATCCACAATGAGAACAGGGATGGGCTGGGGATGGGTTTCAATGCTCTCTTGGGCGGTCATCGATAGCCATGCTCGATTCTTCTACTAGTGGCACTGAAGGAAGCTCTGTTGATGGAGCCACAGTGTAGAGCCGGACGGAGCGCAATGCGGTAACCAGGGGCAGTGCTTGCGCTGTCGTTGCTTGCCGGTTCAGCTCCTCGATGCGACGATAGAGCTCCCGACGGTAGATACCGATCCCCCGCGGGGCTTCAATTCCCAGCCGCACTATACCTCGTTCAACGGAAAGTACTCGGATCGTCACAATGCCGTCAATGGCGATTTCTTCTCCAACTTTGCGCGAAAGTACTAACATGGTGAGCTTCCCACACCCTGTGGAACGGAACCCAGTGGATGCGTTGCCGAGTATCGGTCTCCTGGAAGGATGAGTTGTTGCCCTTGGCGCCTTCGGACGTCCAAGAGGATAGGGGCTTTCAGGTTCACCACAATGTGAGAGGAGCCCGTAAAGGTAGTAACCACGACTAAGGGGACAAACGTGTGAGGATCAGAGTATTCAGCGGGCAGTTCGTATTCTGGAACAACGTGCCAGGGAAGCAGGACAGGAAACCCAATGGTGGGTTCCTCTACAGCAATGAGCCATCGTAGGGGTTCCAGACGGGTAGAGGTAACGAGGACGAACTCTTTGAGATTTTCAAAGCCAATGAGTCCGTTGGGAAAGGTGAAGATGTGCTTAGGACGGACACGGACAACTCCCAAGCCAGGAATGCAAAGTATACGAGCGCGTTGAGATGAAGAAGATGTCATGGTGTCTGCGAGGGCTGTTTCCACTTGGGTTGGGGAAGAAGAACTGGCTGTCCAGGTTTCCAGTATCCATAGTCAGTACGCAAGGAGTTGCGGAACTCCGTGAGAACAACCTCCACACGGCGATTCCGAGCACGTCCCTCGGGGGTACTGTTGGGGGCTATGGGACGCTGTGGGCCAAAGCCGCGAATGGCTACCTGGGGTTCTGGTACCCCGTGCTGAATCAGGTAGTATGCGACAGCTAGTGCCCGTGCGGTGGAAAGATGCCAGTTGGATTCATAACGAAGAGTGCGAATCGGGATGCTATCCGTATGGCCGTCAACGTTGATAAGGTAGGGAACATTCCGCAGGAGAGCAGACAGAGTATCCAGGAAGGGGAGGGCTTGGGGCTGGAGATCGGCTTTACCCGTTTCAAAGAGCAATGCGTCCGAGACTCGGATGACGGCTCCCTCAGCTGTTCGCTCTACTGTGAGCCTCCCAGCAACGATATACGGCATGAAAAGACGCTCTGTTTCCTGGAGCCATTCATCTATATTCCGCTGGGGGACCCGGGGCAGAATAGGCTGAGGAATACCCACTTCCCCGCTCAACAACTGGGTTCCCTGCTGCTCCAGCGGGGCAACGGAGGCCCCGGGGTTGAAATGCCGTACTAGCGCTTGGGCAACCTCACGGTATTTGCCCAAGTCCACCTGTGAGGCGGCGTAGAGAATGACAAAGAGTCCCAGCAATAGCGTAATGAGGTCGGCATACGTAATAATGTAGCGCTCCGTACTGGGGTGCTGCTCGTCCGATGTAGGAAGCTGTCGTGCCATGGCATTCAACTATATCGGCACTTCAGGCGCAAAGTCAAGTCGCGGCAGCACCCTGTTGCTTCAGGGTAGGCGGATGAAGGGATGGGCTTCAACGATGCTCCCACCGATGCGGAGCAGGCACCAGTAAGTTCCCGACGTCAGCGATGACAGAGGAATGGACCAACTCCGTCCACATAAGCTGGAGGCATCCCCCTCAGCAAGTACAGCCCAGAGCCGTCCGAAGGAGTCATGCAACTCAAGGCGTATGGACTGCGGGTGAAGCGGTACCGAGCACCGGAGCCATACCTGGAGCTGTTCTCGTGCAGGCTGGGGAGTGATGGCCAACTGGTGTTGTGCGGATGGAGGAGGTGTAGATGAAGGAACAGAGACCACGGGATGGAAGCCAAGGATCTTGTATACGTTGCCGCTGAAATCCGTTATCCAGAATCCCCCATCGCCTGGGTCGTACTCCACTCCTCGAGCATTTATCAGCCCGCCCCGCGGGGAAGTCAATATCAAGCTATCCTCAACCATTGCTGAGGAGGGAAGTGAAAGCTGGAGAAGGTATGTTGCTGTCAGCGAATTGCCAGAGAAGTCGGTGACGATGTGGTAGAGCTTGTCGTTACGCTCATTAGCAGTCAACCCCCGAGGACCCAAGGGGAGGCGGAAAGGATGGCCGTATGTTGCTTCAACGCTACCTGTAGCAGGATCGACGATGTACAATTGCTGCTGTCCATCGCGTTCAGCTACGATGAGCTTTCCACGGTAGAAGGCAAGTCCCGTTGGGTAGCGGGCAGGGCTGGGGTAGGAGTTGAGAAGCCGACCGGTGGTGTCCATGGCAAGGATAATGCCGGGGCTGTTTGAAGCCGTTCCATTGAGCTTGTGAATGTAGAGGAGTCCCCGCTCCCGGTCCATCGTCAGGTCAGTGTAGAGACTATCTCCGCCCGGAATGCGTAGCTCCTTTTCCACCTGCAGCGTGGATGCGTTCAGCTTGTAGAGGCGCGGTGTGTAAAAGCTCGTCGTCCATAACCCACCCCGTCCATCCGATACGATGCCATAGGGCACGTGGACAACGCTGCTCTGCTGCGTGACCATTCCGCGTTCTGGAGGTAGGAGGGTAAAGGTTGAGGTTACCCGGACCTGGGTCGGGTCAGTCTGCGAACGGACGCGTATCCGCGCCCAGAGAGTGGGTCGGTTCGGGGTCCTCCACCGCAACACGGTGGAGGAGACATTCTCCGCAACCAACTCCCAGTTCTGTCCATCGTCGGCGGAGAATTCCACCTGCACTGGGGGGGTAAATCCGTACCAGGCAATAAGCACGGGAGAGCCAACCACAAAGACTTCGCCTCCAGTCGGGGCGGTGATTGCTGGCTCGGTGATTGTCTCCTCCGGTAGGGGCACCTCCCACATGGAGCGTCCATGAGTAGCAGCTCGAAGTAGGCGACGCCTTGCGTGAATAGCTATGTCCACAATCGGTGCTCGGGGAAGCCCAACACCGTAAGGGAACCAGGTTGCTCCACCGTCCAGGGAAGCGAATACCCCGATATCCGTCCCGACGAAGAGGTGCTGTTCGTTTTGTGGATCTATAGCGATGGCGTTGACGGGGATGTCCGGTAGGCCGATGCTGATATCATGCCAGCTCTGTCCGCCATCGGTTGTGCGCCAGACGTGGCCCACTCCGAAGCCAGAGAGGGTCACGTAGGCTATATCTGGGTTCTGTTCGGAGCAAGCGAAGTCGGTGACGAAGCGGCTGGGAACGCCGTTTTTGCCGACGTCTTGCCACGTCTGTCCTCCATCACTGGTACGCCAAATTTCGCCGCGGGCATTCCCGATGTAGATGACATTGGGGTCTGCTGGCGAGACGCCGATGGCGGTGATGGAAGCGCTCATCCGTGGGGAAATGGGGGTCCAAGAGTCCCCGCCGTTGTACGTTGCATACAGGCGTTGACGCCCGTGGTAGAGTGTTTGGGAGTTCGTCGGGTCTATGACGAGCGGAGCAGACCAATAGCCGGGATCGTTGGGGTCTATACCGCTGGTGATGCGTCGGAAAAGGCCTGTTGCGAGGTTGTATTGCCAAAGATCGCCGTTGGGGAACTCACCATAGATGACGTCAGGGTTGTCGTGGTCTACGGCGACGAAGAAACCATCACCACCGGCAACCATGCCCCAGTTGTTGTTGCGGTTGCCCAGGGTGCCATTGTCTTGAGTGCCGCCGTAGTTGACGTTGTCTTTGCTTTGGTCAATCGCCATCGCATAGAACTGTGTCACTGCCAACCCATTGTTGATAGGGCTCCACGTGGCCCCAGCGTCCGTACTGCGGTACATTCCCCCATCATTGCCGGCATAGACCACATTGGGGTTCCGTGGGTTAAAGGCGGCGGCGTGTTGGTCCACATGGACATTCCCCCCGGTATAGCCGTTGGTGACATTTATCCAGGTCGTGCCACCGTCAGTGGTGCGGTATATATCAATGCCGCCAGCCAAGACCAGGTTGGGGTTTGTTGGATGGATTACAACGTAGGCGTTGTACCATCCCTGTCCATTGAAAAAGCTGCTTTGTCCTTGGTAGACCAGCGACCAGCTTTGTCCGCGGTTGGAAGACTTGTAGATGGCGCCAATTCCTCCACTGCCGCCTTGTTCAATGAGGGCATAGAGGATGTCGGCCGCCGAGGGGGCTTGCTGGACGCAAACTCGTCCTAAGCTGGTTGGAAGCCCGTTGCTCCGGAACTGCCACGTCTGTCCCCCGTCGGTGGAGTGGTAAACCCCGCGTCCTTGGACGCCAATGAAAAATTCTGCGGTGTCCCGTGGATTCAGGCTCACGTCGGTGACAACTCCAATGAAGGTCCGCTGCCATGTCCGACCGCCGTCGGTAGAACGCCAGAAGCCTGGAAAATTCTTCGTAGCTCCCGCGACGACGAGGTTGGAGTTGAGGGGATGGACTTCAATTTTTGAAAATGCCCCGACGTGCGTCAGCCCGATGGGGGTCCAGGATTGTCCCGCGTCAGTGGACTTGAAAATGCCGGCACCGAGGTAGGAGTCAATATTATTGCTCATCTCCCCCGTGGCAGCGTAGAGGATATCGGGGTTGTTGGGGTCTATTGCCAGGGCGCCAAAGGAGAGGGAGTTTCCGTCGTCAAACAGGGGGGTCCAGGATTGTCCGCCGTCGGTGGTGCGCCAGATGCCGCCAGCGGCTGCCCCAATATAGACCCAGCCGTCTTTGGTCGGGTGGTGGACAACCGTGCGGACGCGCCCGCCAATGGTAAAGGGGCCGATTGGTTGCCAGCGTGGCTGGAGTGCCTGCAGCGAGGCTTTGCCGGTGGCGCGCTCGATAGAGCGCAGCTGCTCTAGTGCCCGGAGCCGAGCTCCCTCGGGAATCCGCTCGAACGGATATGCCCGTGCCCATCGGAATGCTTCCTCCCGTTGGCGGGGGTCCTCCTTGCCTATAGTGCGGAGATGGTCTTCCACCGCCTGTCCGTAAGCGGTAATGGCTACAAGGAGAAACGTCACCCAACGTCCCTTTTGCATGTCCCAAACTCCTTGTTGGTTTGTTCTGTCTGCCTCCAAATTACAGGATTGGGGGGAATGCGGCACTTACAGGCGAATGAGGCGTTCGTAGATGAGCTTTACAGCGGCATAAAGCAGAGCGGTAAACAGCAGGACTCCCACCCACCAGCCGTATTCCTGCCCAATGACGACGATGCTGATGGAGAGCAGGAAGACGACAACAGTTGTCGTAATGAAGACCACCAGTGTCCGCACGAATTGCATGGTGTCTCAGGGCTGTGGAGCGATAGGTGAGACATACGGCGCATACTGCCCGCGCAGGCGTTCCCCTACGGGCAGTGGGCAGCGAAGCTGGACAAGGAGACCCTGGGGAAGCGGCTCTTGACGGAGGAGTTGTCCGGAAGAGCGAAGCTGTTGGAGGGCGCGAAGCTCTGTGTAGGGGAGAAGAAATGAGATCACCTCAGTTTGTCCCTCATAGGCCTTCTGCATTGCAAGGAGGAGGCGCCACAGATGGATTCCCCGTTCGGCAGAGATGAAGATAGCGTCGGGATATTCTACCTCTATCTCCCGCAGGAGAGTGATTTGGTCGGACAAGCGGTCTACTTTGTTCAAAGCAAGTATTGTGGGCTTTGTCCCCGCGCCTAACAGATGGAGAGTGTTGGAAACGACCTGGATATGCTGACGGAAATTCGGGTGGGACACATCCACTACGTGCACGAGGACGTCAGCTTCAAGTACTTCGGCTAGCGTGCTGTGGAATGCGGCGATCAGTTGTGGGGGAAGTTTACGCAGGAAACCGACAGTATCGGCTAACAAGGCGGTTTGTCCTCCGGGCAGTCGGAAGCGGCGCACTGTGGTGTCTAACGTAGCGAAGAGCTGATCGGCCACCGCCACGGGAGCTGAGGTAAGGGCACGCATGAGGGTAGATTTCCCGGCGTTTGTGTAGCCAACTAAGGCGAAGCGTGGCAGCTCTTCGCGCCCCCGGCGTCGTTGCTGTCGTTGTTGGGTAATCTCGTGCAATTTGCGCTGTAAGCGCTGGATCCGCTGGCGAATGAGCCGGCGGTCTGTTTCCAACTGCGTCTCTCCGGGACCCCGGGTTCCAATGCCACCGACCTGTTTGGACAGGTGGGTCCACAGCCGGCTGAGGCGAGGGAGGAGGTATTGCAGCTGGGCTAGCTCAACTTGGACTTTTGCCTCTTGTGTCCGGGCTCGTTCAGCGAAGATGTGGAGGATAACTCCTGCGCGGTCTAACACTTTGACATTCCATATCCGCTCCAGATTACGGACCTGCGCAGGAGTTAATTCTTGGTCGAAGACAACCGTTGAGACGTGCTGCTGTTCAATGATGGTGGCTAACTCTGCGACCTTTCCGCGACCAATGTAGGTTGCGGCATCTGGGGTAGGGCGTTCTTGCCAGTATACTCCTACAACGTCGGCACCGGCACTCCGGACGAGAGCTTCCAATTCCTGGAGCTGGTCTTCCAATTCCGCACGAGTCACCTGGCGGTGAAGGAGCCCGACAAGCAGAGCTCGTTCCCCTGTAAGATGCTGCTTCACAGTACGCCGTGCAGATCCCTCAGGTAATACCAGGCAAAGAGACGAAGTCTATGGGGCTTCTATTACGGTATCGTCCACGGTTGTGCCCAATGGCAGAGTCGCAGTTCAGCAGGGGTCGGCAATGCGGGGTGGTGAGGAAGGATGCGAACTGTGTAACCGAACTGACCGCTCTCGTCTAAAACAAGGCTCCCGGCAAACCAGTGGTGTCCGTGCTCATCAATATGGGTGAATTCCAAAGCAAGGGTTCGGATGTCGCAGAGGCTTCCATCTGGCTGTACGCGTCCGGTATAGAGCTCTACCCGCACTTCCTCGGGGGTCAATCCTCCAAGGGAAGCTTTCACCTGAACAGCGATGCTGCTGCCAGTGTGGAACTCGGGATCTTGGGGAGTGGAGACATAGAGAATCCGAACCTTTGACCAGGCAGCATTGACCCGGGAATGCCAACTGGCGAGGTGTTGCGCCAAGGCAGCATTGTTGGAGAGCAAGCGGGAGCGGAGCCGTTGGGCTGGAAAGTAGCACTGGCTGATATACTGCTGGAGCATGCGATAGGTGTTGTAGAAAGGTGCAAGGGTGGCGATGGCATTTTTCATCATCTGGACCCATCGTTCAGGGATGTCGTCGGCGTTGCGTTCATAGAAGAGGGGTATAACACGCTGCTCCAGCAATGTGTAGAGGAGTTCTGCTTCTATGGCATCGCCTTCTTCGGGAGTGGGATATTCCTCACCCGTGCCAATGGCAAATCCGTTAGTCCCCGTATAGGCTTCTTCCCACCAGCCATCGAGGGTACTGCAGTGGAGGACTCCATTGAGGGCGGCTTTCATGCCACTGGTTCCGCTTGCCTCTTGTGGTCGGCGCGGAGTATTGAGCCATAGGTCGCAGCCCTGGACCAAGAGGCGGGCTAATTCCAAAGAGTAGTTCTCAACGAAGACTACGTGACCTTCCAGCCCTGCCTCCAGGATAGTGCGCACAAGACGCTGGATTGCTTCCTTGGCAGGTATGTCCTGTGGGTGAGCTTTCCCGGCTATGATGAGCTGGACGGGGCGTTCGGGATTGGTCAGGAGGCGGCGGAGACGCTCCAGGTTGTGGAAGAGCAGTAAGGGGCGTTTGTAGAGGGCAATACGGCGGGCAAAACCAATGGTGAGGGCCTCGGGATTGAGTCTAGAGGGAGCAGGGAACGTATGGAAGCGGTCGCGCAGCGTGGTCAGTAAGCGCATCCGGAGTACTTGATGGACTTGCCATAGCTCGCGATCGGGGACGTCGGCAATGCGCGACCAGAGCGCAGCCGAAGTGCTTTCCGTGCGCCATCGTTTGCCTATGTAACGGTCGAAAAGGTGTGCCATTTCCGGAGCAACCCATGTGGGTGGGTGCACCCCGTTAGTGATGGAGCCGATAGGGACTTCATCCTCTGGGAACTCGTTCCAGAGGCTATGCCACATCCGACGGGCAGTCCGTCCATGGAGTCGGCTGACAGCGCGGCGGTGCCATGCCATGTTCAAACCACAGACACTAGTCCCGAAGTTGCTGCCGTCTGCTAAGGGGAGCTGCCCAAGGGCAAGTAGGGAGTCTACAGGGATTCCGCTTTCGGCGGCATAAGGCTCCAGGTATGTGCGAAGTAGGTCAGTAGCGAAGATCTCGTTGCCAGCTGGAACAGGGGTGTGCGTGACAAAGACTGTGGAGGAACGCACAATCTCGACGGCTGTGGGAAAATCCACAGCGTAATCCTCCATAGTCTGTCGGCTCCACTCCATAGCAGCAAAGACAGTATGCCCTTCGTTAAGATGGCAGACTGTTGGGCGAATTCCCATTGCTCGTAGGGCTCGCATACCGCCGATGCCGAGGACAAGCTCTTGCTGGATCCGGGTTTCGATGGTGCCCCCGTAGAGGCGATCCGTGATGTCGCGGTACTCCACCAAGGGATTGTCCTCGTGGTTGGTGTCCAGCAAGTACAGCGGAGTGCGCCCGATGAGCATACGCCAGATGCGGATGCGTACCTCTCCTTTGGGCAAGGGGATAGAGACAAAGAGGGGGCGACCGGTTTCATCCCGCATCAGCGTGACGGGGAGAGCAGAGATGTCGTTTGCCGGGTAGAGTTCGTATTGCCATCCAGTCTCGCTCAGGCGCTGCTGGAAATAGCCTTGCTGGTAAAGGAGCCCAACAGCAACCAAGGGGACTCCCATGTCGCTGGCCGTCTTTAGATAATCGCCGGAGAGCACCCCTAGTCCACCGGAATAGTTTGCGAAGCTTTCATGGATACCGTATTCGGCGCAGAAGTAGGCGATGGTTTCCAATGTGCTACCCGATGGGAGGCTATACCGGCTGGGAGCTTCTTGGGATGCCTGAAAGCGCTGGTAGACATAGTGCAGGAAGGCAAGGAAGTCGTCATCGTGAGCAAGCTCTTCTAAGCGGGCTTGGGGAATTCGTTGGAGGAGTAGAAGCGGATTATGGTGCACGCGTTCCCAAAGATCGGGATCTATTCGTGCAAAAAGGTCTTGGGCATCCCGATCCCAGCTCCACCAATAGTTATACGCTAACTCCCGTAGCGATGCCAGAGGGGGCGGGAGTGTAGGGGTAACGACGAGGATACGGAGTGGATGCATAGAGAGTGCTTCCGTTGTGGGTCAGACCAGGCTTACAAACTTAGGGTCAAATCGGGAGGTACTTCTTCAGCGGGGAACCCCGGTGGTCAGGACAGCGGCAGCCTGTTCAGGAGGAAGAGCTGCCGCAACCCGTGCAGCTTGCCGACGGTTCATCAGGCGTAAGATCAAGGCAGCATCTGCGGGGGAAAGTTGTGCCAAGACCCGAGCAACCTCGCCTGGGGGTGCTGTGTTGTAAATCTTTGCGAAAGCTTCGTAATGGGCGATTCGGAGAGAATCGCTCTGCTGACGGAAGCGGCGCTGCCATTGGGCAAGGCTGTCTTGGAGTTGACGGAGCTCCGTCTTGAGACTGTCGGCTAAATGGCGGACGAGGCGGAGGGAATCCTGAAGCTGGGTGATGAGCCCTGTTTGTTGGTGTAGCTGCTCTTGGAGTTCGTCCCATGGAGAGGGTGAAAGGAAGGTATCTGCGGCAAGTGTGTCGCCCCGGTGAAGGGTATCGGCAGGGACAGCCTGCTTTGGCGGGGAAAGTCCCAGCCAGTCGGGACGAAAGAGAAACAGGGCAACAGTGGCGATGCCAATGGTAGCAAGGATTCCAATCAGTACTACCACAAGCCCTATGGGGATGCGGACTTCCACGGGGATTTCCGACATTGGGCAACTTCATCCAGTTGACGCTGTTCCTGTCGGTCCATGGACTGACGGAAAAGTCCCCATCGTCGCTCGCGCAAGCGGTGGAGTATTTCCTCGGCTTTGAGGGCTTCGTGAAGATGGAGCCGCTGTACTTGCTCGAGCTCCTGCAGATGTTCATACTGCTGCTGCTCGTGCTGAATTGTATGCCGAAGGTGTTGGCAATACGCCCATACTTCCTGGAGTTGGTGGGCGTGGAGTATACCTCTTTGGAGAGCTTCTTCCTGTGCTGTATCGTGCTGGTGCTGAAGTTGATGGAGAGCGTTTTCTGTGCGGCGGCGTTGCTCTGTGAGGTAGTGGAGGATATTCCGTGCCTGCTGGGCTTGCTGTGTCCGCAGGCGGAGAAGTCGTTCTAATGAGAAGCGAAAGGTTGCCATGGCACTTTTCCTATCGGCGTATTGTGACACAACTTTAGTGACGCTCGGCTTCCCGAGCCAGTTGGAGTATGGATGCTACGGTATCTTCAAAGAGGCTGCTTTCGGTAATGTCCTGCCGCAGGAAGGCCATCAGTTTATCGTACATGGCAATAGCGCGATCTAGCTTTGGGTTTGTGCCTGGCTGATATGCTCCGACGGTGATCAGGTCTTCGGAGTCTCGGTAGGTTGACAATAGAGCCTTCAGCGTGTGGGCAGCTCGCAGGTGATCGGGGGAGACAATGTCGGGCATCAGCCGGCTGACGCTCTCCAGCAGGTCTATGGCAGGGTAATGGGCTCGGGTGGCTAATTGGCGTGAGAGGACGATATGTCCGTCTACGATGCCGCGTACGGTGTCGGCAATGGGTTCAGTTAAATCATCGCCTTCCACCAAGACAGTGTACAAGCCTGTAATTGTCCCATTGACGCTGGTTCCTGCGCGTTCAATCGTGCGGTGAAGGAGCGAGAAGACAGAAGGGGTGTATCCTTTCGTTGTTGGAGGTTCCCCGATGGCGATACCGATTTCCCGTTGTGCCATCGCCAGACGAGTCACGGAGTCCATCATAAGCATGACGTCAAAGCCATGGTCGCGGAAGTATTCGGCAATTGTTGTAGCAACCAAGGCGGCTTTGACACGGACCAATGGGGGTGTATCGCTGGTGGCTACAACTAACACAGAACGCCGTAGGCCTTCAGTCTGGAGGTCTTTCTCGATGAAGTCCCGTACTTCACGTCCACGTTCGCCAACGAGGGCGATCACATTGACATCAGCGCTAGTATTGCGGGCAATCATACCCAGCAGGACGGATTTGCCCACACCTGATCCTGAGAAGATGCCCATCCGCTGCCCTTTGCCAAGGGTAAGGAAGCCGTCTATCGCTCGGATTCCCGTCCCGATCGGCAGGAGCACCCGCTGCCGTTGGAGAGGGTTAGGAGATGAACCCTGGACTGGACGTTCATCCAGTCCTGGGGGCAGAGGCTTGCCATCCAGGGGCTGTCCTAAGCCATCGAGAACCCGCCCTAAGAGAGCGCTTCCGACGCGAATGCTCAGTGGCTTGCCTAATGCAACCAGTTCCATTCCGGGGGCTATGGCGCTTGTCTCGCCTAACACCATGGACAGCATCGTTGTGTGGCGGAAGCCGACGACCTCTACTTTGCAAAGTTCCTCCCCGTTGGAACCCCGCAAGCTGCAAAGTTCGCCGATGGGAACGTATGGACCGGTGCTTTCCAAGACAGGTCCAACAACGTTGCGTACGAAACCCCGTAAGCGCAACGGTCGGGTACACCGTATGCGCTTCTCCCAGTAAGCCACGATGTCGGAAGCGGTCAGCATTGGAGTTGTTCGCGTATGCTCTGCAGTTGTTGGTGGAGCTGAGCATCAACGATGCCCCACGGACTCTCAATGAGGCACCCCATCGGCTCCACGGATGGATCACTGATGAGGGTGATACCTTCCTCCGGAGCTGACACGAGAGTGCTGCCGGCGCGACGCAAGATTTCAAGAGTTTCCGGGTGTAAGTGGATACGGAGGTGCCCGCTTCCACTTGGGATGGCTTGTAAGGCTTGCTGAATCAACTGCTCAAGAGCAGTGGAGTCTTGACGCAGTTGATAGCCAAGAATATGTTCTGCCAAGACGAAGGCAAGTCGGACAGCAGCTTGCTCCACTTCTTGCTGGAGCTGCTGCATATGGGTCCGGAGATTGCGGATGACGGTATCCAGTTGCTGGAACCACTGGTTGTAGCGGCGGAACTCTGCTTCGTAGAGTGCTGCAGCAGCAGTTTTCCCATCCTCGAAGCCACGGTTGTAGGCTTCCTGAATGTTTTGCTCCCACGCAGGGTTTTCTTCCCATACTTCCTGGTCAGTAAAGGACAGGCTTTCCGCAGTTGGCGGCGGCAGTACTGGAGGGGATGGAACGGGGGAAGGCTCTGCTGACGAAGCTTCATGCGGAGGGGTAGGTTCAATGGCGGGAGTGCGCAAAAAATCTTCAAAGACAGCTGGACGGACCCGTAGGCGTTCCTGCGGTGAGAGAAGACCCGTCTTTTCGATACTCCGCATGGCCTCAGACATAGACCTCTTCCTTTCCGCGCCCGGCAATGACAATTTCCTCCTGCTCGGCTAAGCGACGAATCACTTCAATGATGCGGCCTTGGGCTGCTTCAACTTCTTTCAGGCGCACGGGTCCCATAAACTCTAACTCTTCCTTGATCACAGCGGCGGCACGCTCGGACATGTTCTTGAAGATCTTCTGTCGCACTTTTTCGTCGGCGACTTTGAGAGCCAGCGCCAAGTCGCGCTTGTCCACCTCGCGGAGAATTCGTTGGACACCACGGTCGTCAATGAGAACGATGTCTTCAAAGAGGAACATACGCCGCTTGATGTCTTCGGCCAGTGTAGGATCGCGGGATTCCAATGCTTCCAATAAGGACTTTGCTAATGCAGAGCTGCTTCTGTTGAGTACCTCCGCAACCAGCTGGCTTCCACCGCGCATGGTGATGTGGGATTGCAGGGTTGTTTCGGCGATTTGTTCCATGACGCTTTCAATCTCGCGGACTAAGTCTGGGGAAACTTTCCCTAAGGTGGCAATGCGCGCTATGACCTCGATGCGGAGAGACTGGTCAAAGTGAGAGATAATTTCTGCAATTTGATCGGGGGGCAAGTAGGACAGGATAAAGGCGATGGTTTGGGGATGTTCTTTTGCCAGGAAACTGGCGGCTTGCGCTGGATCTGCTTTCTTGAGGGTATCAAAGCCGCGAATGCTCGTCAAGAGTTTCACACGCTCCACAATTTCCCGAGCACGGTCAAGACCGAGTGATTTTTCTAGCAGCAACGTTGCATACTCAATTCCTCCCTCCACAACGTAAGTGTGCGCCGTGAGCAATTGGTAGTATTCTTGGAGTACTGCATTGCTGACTTCTGGGGGAACACTTCGGAGGCTGGCGATTTCCAGCACTATTTGTTCTACCTCTTTGGGCTCCAGCTCTTTAAGAATGTGGCTGGCTGCCTCCGCCCCAAGCGCTATCAGGAGGATGGCCGCTTTCTGACGTCCGCTGAGGTGCTCGTACTGTATGGGGCTTGTCGCTTCCATTTACTCCTCGCTCAGCAGAAGACGGACAACCCGAGCCGCTTCTTGGGGTTTCTGTTCTACAAATTGGCGGATTCGATCGCGCAATTGCTCCGTCAATACAGCTTCCTCGGTTACGGTTTCCGCTTCAGCAAGTCGGCGGCGCACGCGCTCTTCGAGGGCTTTCCGTTCTTCAGCGGCGGGCAGGCCTTCCTCTACACCAGTGGGTGGGCTCGGAAGGGGAGGAGGAAGTTCCTTAGCAGGAAGCATAGCGAAAGGCATTGCCTCGGGCGGCACCGTCGGGGATGGTTCCAAGTGAGGACGCAGTAATGGGGAGCGCAGCAGGCTGCGAAGTACCCAAAATCCCATCAGCATTGCTACAACAACAAGGGCGATTCGGAGCCATTGTTCCAGTGGTAGTTCGTACCATGTTCGTGGAGGCTGAGGCGCTTCCCCGGTGTCAAACTGAATGTTGACCACGGAAATCTGGTCATTGCGGGAGGGATCATAGCCAACGGCGGTTTTGATGATTTCGGTGAGCTTTTCCATCTCCTCGGGTGTGCGGGGGACAACAATACGTTTCCAGCTCCCTCCTTCCTGTATCAGTTGGGGTTTCCCGTTGATGAGGGCAGCGGCAGTAATTCGTTTTACGACGCCGGGGGCAGTGGTGAGGCGTTCAATAGTGCGGGGAATTTCGTAGTTGACAATGGTGTTGGTGCGTTGTGTTTGGGGTCCTGCGGTGTCACCGCTGCGGCTTTGTTCGGTAATGGTCTGTTCACTCCGGGCGACCTGGCGCTCGGGGTCGTAGTCTTCGCGGGTGCGTTCCAACTGGGTAAAATCCAGCTCGGCCGTGACGCGAACAACAGCATTACCAGCACCCAGGACGCCGTCAAGCAAAGATTGGACTTTCGTGGTTAGGTCCTGAGCAACGCGTTGTTGGAGTTCGTATTGAGCTTGAGTCAGACCGGCAGGAGTTGTGGGAGCGGGAACAAGTTCTGACAAGAGGCGTCCGCGCTGATCTATGACGGTGACGGCGGAAGGTTCCAGACCTTCCACACTACTGGCAACCAGGTGTTGGATTCCGGCGATGTTGAGTCGGCTGAGACTACGTCCATCCTTGAGCCGTACGATGACAGAGGCTGTTGGTTTTTGTTGTTCTTGCTCAAAGAGTGTGCGTTCGGGAATGACGATGTGGACTCGCGCTTGCTCTACTTCCTCCAAAGTGCTGATGGTTCGGGCTAGCTCGCCTTCTAATGCGCGACGATAATTGAGCTTTTGCACGAAGTCGCTCATACCGAAGCTGGTTTTGTCAAAAATTTCGTATCCAACAACGCTTTTCTGCGGCAGGCCCTGAGCAGCCAGTGCCAGTCGGGTGTCGTAAAGCTGGGCAGCAGGAACCCTAATGGTGCCTCCTTCGTCAGACAGTTCGTATGGGATCCCTTGCTCTTTCAGCTTCTCTACGATGGCGGCGGCGTCTTGGGGCTCTAATCCGGAGAAAAGGACTCGCATCTCTGGACGTAGGGTCAGACTCAATAACCAGATGGCTACTCCTACGGTGAGGACAGTTCCGGCGATGAGTCCTACCCGCTGTGCCGTGGAAAGTCCGTCCCAGAATCGGCGTATGGAAAGCCACACGGGAGGCATCGTGCTTTTCAGACTTGGATCCGGAGTACTTCACGGTAGAGGTCCAGAGCCTTGTTCCGCAGCTCTAACAGGAGTTGGAAACTTGTTCGGGCTTTCTCGGCGGCGATCATAACATCGTGAAGCTCAATCGGCTCGCCCTTGATTAAGCGTTCCGTGTAGTCGGCAGCTTCTGCCTGTAGAGTATTGACCTCCGAAATAAAGGCGCGGAGCGTTTCCAGGAAGCTCTGTTTGCTTTCAGGAGTAGCAAGCGCTGCTTGTCTATGCTGTTGGAGGAGTGGTTCATAGAGTCGGTTCTGCAGGATTTCGGGAGTCAGCATTGCTTTCGCCGGTTTGGTTAGACTCGGATATCAACGAAGGTGCCCTTGTAGATATCGGGTTCATGGAGACGCCCTTCCCGTGTAAAGAGTACATGGTGTGCGATGTAGGAGGCGCTTTCGGGAAATAGGCGGATGAACAACTCCCGCTCCGCCGGGGTGAGGGTAGCGGGTTCAGTATTGTTCGTGCTCTTCGTCCCCGTGGGAGCGCTGAGGGGTTGTGCGGCGCCCGAAGGTGCCGAGACCCCGTAGATGTATGGCTGAACGGGAGCGACTTTCATGGGACTTCGGCATCAGATTTCTAGTGAGTCTCGCGCAAGGTTTTTCGCCGCTTCAATGACGGCTGTATTTGCTTCGAATGCGCGCTGAGCGCTGAGAAGTTCCACCATCTCCGTGACAATATTGACATTGGGGTAGCGCACATATCCTTGGGCGTCAGCGTCGGGGTGGGTCGGATCATAGACCAGCCGGAAGGGGGATGGATCCTGTGCGACAGTGGCGGACAGGACTCGGGGCGGGCTCCAGCGATGAGGAGGCTGGACAGTGGGGGCATGTCCGACGGCTGTCTGCTGCAAGCGTAATTGAAAACCCAAGGCTTCCTCAAAGGGGTCGGCGGGATGGGCACGGACGAGAACGATCTCCCTCCGGTAGGGCTCTCCGTTGGGACCGTTGGTAGCGTCCGCGTTAGCGATGTTTTTGGCAATGCTATTGAGGCGCTGTCGTTGGAGGCTTAGTCCTTGGGCGCTGATAGCCAGGCTATGGAAGATATTGCCAGCCATGGTGCGGAACCACCTGCTACTACAACGTACCCCGGATAGCCGTCTGCAGAGATTGGAAGTACCGACCCACCATGCGAGCGGCAAAGCGGAAGCGGAGTTGTGTCTCCAACAGCTCGGTCATTTCCCGATCAATGTTGACATGCGACTCGCCAGCGGCGTACCGTTCGGGTTCTGGCAGTGAGTCCATGTCTCTTTCTGCCTGGACGCTGGCAGGATCAGGGGGACCGATAGGGATATGGCGATTATTGGTTCGGAGCCCCTTATTGGCAACCCCTGCGTGTTGCTGGAAGAATTCCTCAAATCGGACACGGTATGGGCGATATTCCGGAGTGGTGACATTGGCAATATTTTCAGCAATCACCCGTTGCCGTAAAGTGTAGGCATCTAAGGCTCTTTGCAGGAGAGGTAGCCGTTCTCGGAAGAGCCACTCGCGGATTTCCATCGTCCTTGCAAGTGTTGTGATACCGGATGACATCCAAGACATAAGCAACGCTAATGCCAATACCGAAGCGCAAGAAACTACTGCCGAAGGCGCTGTATTTTTGTATCGGCACATGTCATGGAATCTGTGCAGCGTTACTACCGTATCGGAGAGGTTGCCCGTCTGCTGAAGGAGCAACCCCATACGCTCCGCTATTGGGAGCGGCAGTTTCAGCGACCCTGTCCGCGTCGGGGTGCATCAGGTGAGCGGCTCTACAGCGAGGAGGATATTGCTATTCTGCGGCGCATTCAACACGTGCTCCGGGTACAGCGCTGCACTGTGCACCAAGCTAAGCAAATTCTGGGTGGGAGTGCCGAACATTCATCTACCCTTTCCCCTGCTGTAGCCGCGGTGCTTCGGGAGACCTTGGAGTTGATGCTGTTCTTCCTGAAGCTTTTGGGGAATGCTTCCCAGGGATAGAAATGTGCGTATTTTTACGCCCGCCTGGGACAAGTTGCACGTCAGGATGGGCAGCGATGCGGAACTCGCTCAACAAGGTGATGTTGATTGGAAACGTCGGCCGCGATCCAGAGCTCCGCTATACACCGGAAGGTATTCCAGTGGTGACCTTCCGTCTGGCGATGAGTGAGTCACGACGTGACCGGGATGGCAATCTCCGGGAGCATACGGAATGGCATACGATTGTTGCCTGGCGGGAGCTGGCGGAACGTACCCAGCGGATTGTCCAGAAGGGGTCGTTAGTGTATGTAGAGGGGCGACTGCGGACACGGGAATTTGAGGACCGCGGTGGGAATCGCCGTCGGGTTGTGGAAGTGTGGGCTGACAGCCTATTGGTCCTGGATCGCCGTCACCGAGATGCGGGGAGTAGTGTGAGCGAAGAGAAAAACGCGGCACCAGAGTTGCCGCCTGAGGATGCAGACGCCCCAACGATGCCCGATGATGAGGTTCCCTTCTAAGATAGGGGGTGCTCGTGGAGGAGCTGCAGCGCTTAGAGCTTCGTATCGGTGTGGTGACCTTAGTGGCGGTAGCACTATTTCTGTTGGGGATCACGTGGGCGCGGGGAATACGGCTGGGGGGTGCGCAGCGGGAATTCGTGTTGCGCTTTCCTACGGCAGCAGGATTAGAGGTTGGAGCCCCGGTCTTCATCAATGGGGTACGTCAGGGAAGTGTGATCAGCATAAAGGTGCAGGATAGCAGCGCCCTTGTCCATATCGCCGTAGAGCCCACAGTTCCCATACGCCGAGATGCGACCGCACGGATTGGACTGCAGGAGTTGACGGGGGGACGGAAGGTGGATCTTTTCCCGGGGACATCTCCGGAGTTTCTGCCTGCTGGTGCGGAAATCCCGGGCTTTGCTTCCCCGGATGTGGCGGAATTGATTGCGCAGCTGGGCTCCCTCGGGGGGGAGATTGAACGTGTTGTGGCGCGCTTGGATACGGTGTCGGCTGCATTAGTCCATATTCTCACACCGCAGACACAACAGGCGGTGCGCTCTATTGCCGATGATCTTGCCTTAGTTGCGGAGCGTTTACGGACCTTTACGGAAGAGCATGGGGAAGCTATCGAGCGCACGGCAGATAACATCGCAGCGCTTTCTACAGAGTTGCGGGACGTTGTTGCGCAGAATCGTTCGGCAGCTTCCTCTGCAGTCCAGAGCCTACAGAGGGCATCGGCTGCGGCAGAGCAGACGCTGAGGCGAGTGGATAGTCTGGTCGGGGAGCTACGGAGTGCCACAACGCACCTGAGTAGTGTTTTGGAAAAGTTGCAGCAAAGAACGACTCTTGCAGGACGCTTGGTTGCTGATGAAGAACTAGCGCGGCAAGTGGACTCTACGCTTGCTCTCGTGCGGGAATTTCTGGGGCAGATCCGGCAGTATGGGGTCAATGTTAACGTGCGCTTGGGGACGCGACCGTAATGGCCGTAGGGGCACAGACGACAGCGACGACGCCAGACCTTATCGCCTACATTCAGCGTTATTTCTCTGCCGAGGATGAGTTTCTTGCGACACTGCGCCAGCAGGCTCTGGAGGCGGGCTTTCCTGAAATCTGGATTGCTCCAGAGCAAGGAGCCTTCCTGCAGGTTGTCCTCCGTGCGATGGGAGCTCGGCACGTGCTGGAGATTGGGACTTTGGCGGGATATTCGGCCATCACATTGGCTCGGGCGCTTCCAGAGGAAGGGTGGCTCATTACGGTTGAGCGTGATGCCCAGCGGGCGGAGTTTGCCCGGCGTGCCGTTGAGCGGGCAGGACTGGCACACAAGATTCGTGTAGAATGTGCCGATGCTCGCGAATGGCTCCGGACCTTCCATCCACCAGAGCCGCTGGACTTTGTCTTCATTGATGCAGACAAGCCGAGCTATAGCTTGTATTTGGACTTGTGTCTTCCGCTTTTGCGTATTGGTGGTCTCATCTGCACCGATAATGCCTTAGCATGGGGAGAGATTGCCTCCGAAACGACCGATCCCGATGTTCAAGCCCTCCAGGCGTTCAACCTTCGGATGGCAACGCATCCGCAATTGCAATGCTGCCTTGTCCCATTGGGCGACGGTATGGTGCTTGGCGTTCGGCGTTGGTAGTTGCCGGCACTGTCCTGCTGACACTTCCGGGGGCTTCTCAGCCTGTCTTGCTGAGTCGCCCAGCCTCGAGCCTCAAAGCCGGGGAGCCCCTGTTTGCCGATATTTGGCGAATTGATGCGCGGGACTATCCTCGTGAGGTTCGCTTGTTCGTTCGGATTCGGGATCGCTCCGGTACCCCGGTGACCCACCTGGCACCCCCGTATGCCTCGGAGCTCTGGCGTCAGTACTGGCGGAGCTTATCCGAACAGCTCGGGCTTTCGAGGGTGCCTATTGATAGTTTTGCCGTACAGGAATTCAACGAGTGGGATACGCTTCGCTACGCTATTGCTCTGCTCTTGGACTACAGCGGCTCAATGATGCCGATATTGCCTATTGTCTCCACAGCGACGGAGGAATTTCTCCAGCTCAAGCATCCTAGCGATGCTCTTGCTCTCATGAGTTTTAGCGAGCGGGTGCAGGAGATAAGCTCCCTGGAGACCAATTCTGCGGTGTTATTGCAAGCGTTTCGCCAGCAGCGTCGCCGTGGTGTCGGAGTCTATACCGCCGTCTATGATGCCTTGCTCAGTGGTATTGAGCTGCTCAAGCATGCCAATGTTCCTGCCCGTGTGCTCATTCTTTTCTCTGACGGCAATGAGAATGCTTCTACAGCTTCAGCGCTCTCGGTGTACGAAGCTGCCAGGGCTGCCGATGTCCGCATTTTCACCGTTGGCTTTGGCTACACACAGGATTCCCTTCTGGCAGCGCTGGCAACGTATACAGGGGGGCAGTACTATCCCTTGAGCCGTCCCGAAGAAGTGAGTAGCGTGTTGAGCGATATCTATCGTAGCCTGCGCAATTTCTATCTGGTTCGCTATCGTCCGCCTTTGTATGCGGGTCTCCATCGCGTTCGCTTGCAGCTCCTTCTGTCTGGCGACACGGTGGTAGCGGAGGGAGAGTACGACACAGCTCCCATCACCCCGTTTGACACCGTAGGGAAGCAGTTTGAGCGAATTATTCTGTTTGACTTTGACAAGGCAACACTCCGCCCGGAGGCATTGCCTATCATTGAGGAACTTGCGGAGTTGCTCAAGCGCTATCCCCGAATTCGGTTGGAGGTGCAGGGGCATACGGACAACATTGGGACGCTGGAGTATAATCAGCGCCTCTCGGAACAACGGGCGTATGCGGTTGTCGAAGCACTGGTTGAGCGGGGGATAGACCGACGGCGCCTGCGCCCACGTGGTTTCGGCATGACAATGCCGGTTGCACCGAACGATACGGAGGAGAATCGGCAGAAGAACCGGAGGACGGTGTTCAAAATCATTGCCAAGTGAGCTCAAAAGCCCAAAAGAAGGAGCTCATTGAGGAGTGCTTCCGCAAGGACATTGCGGCTTTCCCCATACCACTGCCCTGCTGGCAGCAAGAGGAGATCGCCGTACGTATTGGGGTCTTCGGGGCGGAAGTCTGACGAAGTACAGACAATGGAAACTTCCTCCGGACGGAACTCATTGTCAACGTCTATCACTTCGGCTGTGAATCGGAGGGCGACCACGGAGGTACCAACGCTGTCAGGAGGGACCTGGAGCAGGGCAAGGGGGATGCGGAGCTTAACGGCGTAGCCGATTGGGCGGCGTATGACTAAGGCTTTCGTCTGACGCCAAAGGCCAGAGTGAGCAAGCTCTTGCCACTGCTGGCTGTGGAAGGTCAGTTGGGGAGCTTGTTCGGCGAAGTTTCCCAACCGGAGGCTAATGCTGGAGTGAGACCACGAGAGGGTTGTTGACGGGGCTGACTTCCGAGAGCGCTTTGGGGGAGATGGTGCTGAGGATTGCACGGTGGCAAACCAAAGGCGGACCATATCTGCAGCACACGTATCACATCGTCCAGTAATCAATTCATCGTCGGTGACCCATAGGGCAAGGTAGAGGAAGCGCTCATCATAGGCAGCGCGGATTTGGAAGGAGGCATCTTCAGGTCCGTTCCAGTAGTAAGCTCCTCGGGGTACGTAGTCAACGGTGGCACATGTGGCGTCTATGGTGTAGGTTCCCACAACGCGATGGCGGCGGGGATATGCTGGAAGCACTATGGAACGCCGTTCTTTCTCAAAGCTACCGTCGGGGCGGAACAGGCGGTACCATTGTTCTAAGGTGGCGTAGTTGCGCCCTTGCTCAGAGCTTTGTCCGCCGAGGGTCTGTAGCGTCCGTTCTTCCCATAGAGTGAAATTGCCTTGCCAGTAGCGGTAACGTCGGATCTTCCAGACCCCGTGGCGTAGCTTTTGACTGACGGTGCAGAGGGTGTCTCCTATGGCGACGCCGACTTCCAGGGGGGTTCCTAAGTAGGGGACCGGGAATTGAGCTACGTTGAGCAAGAAGCCATCTTGGTCAACGAAAGCGTAGAAATGGGTGCGTCGCTGGCGTTCCTGGGGGATGAGGACGGTCAAGGCAAGGTCGGGATATCTGTCCCCGGAAAAGTCCCCCACATCCCAGCTCCAGATTTCGTAAGGGGCCCCCAAGGGGAGTTGAGTCCGGAGGTCGGCCAGTTGAGCGCGGTCGAAGTATGCCTCCAGAGTATCCAGCAACTCCTGTAGACTCATGCCGCGCTGGGCGAGCGCAGGGAGATACAAGCCACAGACGACAATCAGGCTCCTTATCCAGCGCCAGCCAGCGCCATATGGACTAAGCGTTCGCATAGCTCGGGGAAAGAGATGTTCGCCGTTTGGGCAGCTTTCGGTAAGAGACTCAGCGGCGTCATACCCGGAATGGTATTGACCTCCAAGCAGAAGGGTTGCCCGTCGTCGTCTAAGCGGAAGTCAACACGGCTGAAGTGACGACATCCTAAGATCCGGTGTGCCGAAAGAGCTAAGTTCCGTGTAAACTCGGCAATATCCTCTGGTAGCTCTGCTGGACAATGGTAAGTTGTTTTGCCAGGGGTGTATTTGTGTTCGTAATCGTAGACGCCTGATGTCGGAACGATTTCCACAATCGGCAGAGCTTCCTCTCCGAGGATGCCGACGGTGAGCTCCCGCCCAGCGATATAACGCTCGATGAGGACCAGTTCCGAGTACTGAGCTGCTTGTTGGATAGCGGCTTCTAACTCCTCTGCTGTGGGATCATGGAGAAAGCTCATGCCAATGGTAGAGCCTTGGTCGTTGGGTTTGACGACTAAATGAGGGCCCAGCTCGGCGCGGATGTCATCTATGGTGCCAGGGTGCTGAGCTTGACTGGCGGTGATTGTGATCCATCGTGGTGTTGGGATGCCGGCGGCCAGGAACAGTAACTTCGCTGCGTGCTTATCTGTTGCCAAAGCACTTGCGAGCATGGTGCTTCCGACGTAGGGGATTCCCAGGAGGTCTAACAGTGCTTGAAGGCGCCCATCTTCGCCGTAGGGACCGTGCAGCACTGGGAAGACGGCATCTACTTGGTGGAAGAGTTCTGAACGGAGGCATTCCACATAGGCCCATGGGGAGAGGGCGCGTAGGAATTCTTCAGAGGGTGGTTCTGCTGTAACGGCAGCAAGCTCTTCGTCGCTGAGCAATCCCTCAGCACCACGGGCCGGATCGACGGGAAGGACCTCGTGACCCCGTTCACGGAGGGCGGCAACGACGCTCCGCCCGCTTATGAGCGAAATGTTTCGCTCCGGAGAAATTCCCCCCATCAGCACAGCGATCCGCACGATGGAATCGCCAGTCTGTGACACGGAGATGCAAAAATACAGGCTCCCTCAGAAGGCATATCCCAGCCCGAGATGCAGCGTCCAGCGTCGTAGCGAAGCAGGACGTTGGAAGAACCAGGGAGCAGTGCGGTTCATAGGATCGTGTAATCGAAAAGCTGCATCTATACGGATGGGGCCGACATCGGTCAGATATCCCCAACCAATACCGGCCGAGAGAGCAAGATTCCGCACAATGTCACTCAGAGTTGCCGTACCGTAGAGCTCAGGGGTAAGGCGGTTGTAGGCATTCCCCCAATCTACGAAGGTGACCATCACGAGGTTGTTAATGTAAGGGCTGAGGAAACCTAACGGGAGGGAAGGGAAGCGCCATCGGAGTTCTATGGAGCCCTCTACCAGCAGGGCTGCGCCGATGTACGAGGCAAGGGGAGAGGGTTGTGCTCCAATACCGCCCGAGACCGGATCCCACAGGCTCCGTGAGGCCCAGCCTCGGATGCTATTGGCGCCTCCGGCAAAAAAATGCCGGTCATAGGGCACGTATGAATGCGCGCGATTGCGCCACCAAATCCTCCCAGTCCGCAGCTTAGCAGCCAGAACTGTCCGAGGGGTAAGTGGGGTAAAGCCCAGCAGGAGAAGCTGTGTCCGCAGATACTGGGCTAAGCCGATTACACCTAGTCCCCCAAGCTCGGTACTCCAGAGAGCGACATGACCGGCAGTCGGTGTTGCTGGATGATCCCGATGATCTGCCCCCATTGTTAAGCTTATGGTGATATCCGAGGGGGGCAAAAGGCGTTGTCCATTTGCCGTGTAGGTGTAGAGGCGTTCGTATTGGCGGAGGAAGGAAGCCAATTGCGGTACTGTGTCTGCTGCCGCAGCAGCTTGGCGGTAGTGCAAGGGGCGCTCCGCACGAATGCTTATAGCCAGTTCAGACGTGGTCATCCATGTCCAAGGGGCAAACTCCACTGGAAGGCGGACCTGCAGGCTCAGGGCTTCTAGCTGGAGGGGTGATGCCAGGAACCGTGTTCCATAGCTCAGTTGAGATTGCACTCCCAGGCGGCGGTGAACGTACGGCAATGCAAGTCCAACACCCACTTGGAACTCATACTCCAACTGTTTCCGCTCCCAAGCACCAAAGAGATCCCGTAGTGATAGCTGCCCAAATACGCTACCCTTCTCTGCCCCACCGAAGAGGTTAAGGGCGGACACGTGGGCCTCTATTCCAATGTTCGGGGCACTCTCTAAGGGCGTGCGGTAGATATTTGCGCTGAGCAGTGCGTCGTGGAAACGACGGTATCGGGTCGTGATGAGCAACTCAACGGTACTATCGTTAGGGGAGGCTGTGGCGTCAATGCGGACGACTTCAAAGACGCCAAGGCGTAGGAGACGGAGGCGGGTTCGTTCAACGGCGCGGATGTCATACCATTGACCTGGTTGGAACTCCAGACAGAAGCGGCGAATGCGCTCCGTCAAAGGGGGAGCGTTCGTTGTTGTTTCCCGGAATTCTACCTCTCCAAATCGCTGCCGTGGTCCCGGGGAGAAGTAGATGACGATGCTATCGGTGTTGCGCTCGGGGAAGATGAAAATCTGTGGGCGCTGGTAGCTGGCGTGCGGGTAGCCGTGTTCACGTAAGAAGCGTTGGATTGCTTCTGCTTCCTCTATGAGAGCGGGCTCCCGGAAGCGCGCGCCTGAGCGGAGCCGTTGATAGCGCTGGAGTTGCGTCTGAATATCCCTTGGTAGCTCCTGCAGGCCGGCGTAGACCACTGTATCAATGCGTGCTGCTGGACCCTCGGTAATAGAGAAGCGGAGGACGCGGGTGCCGTCACTTTCCTTGAGGAATGTAGCCTTAACGTGGGCTTTGTGGAAGCCCTGCTGCATGTAGAACCGACGGATGGTTTCCTCATCGGCAGCTGCTGTCCGTGGATCGAAAGCGGGCAGTTCTGCTTCCAATTCTGCCAGGTATCGTTGAAGGTATTGAAGTAGCGAGGAAGGGGTAGCAGGGTTCCGGCGTAGGTGGAGGAAGTAGACCCGTAGTAGGCGGTGGAAAACCCCACGCTGGGCTATTCGGGTCTGGAGGAGAGTTCGGAGTTCGTCATCGGTGAAGGCGGTGTTGCCGTGAAACTCGATCCGATCAATGAGCTCTGCTTGAGGATGGGATGAGACTTGTCCAAGGGCGGGCAGTGCACAATATGTGCAGACAAGCCACCGTGACCATACGCCCCGGAGGGCTCTCATGGGCAGGGGAAGCCTTGCTTGCAGCTGGGTTTCAGTATTCTTCCTCTGACTCTTCGTCTTCGTCCAGATAATCGGGCAACTGATAGTCCTCCCACTCTGGCCAGATGTCTTCAATGCCTTCGTAGACAGTTTCGTCATCGGGTAATTCCCGCAGGTTTTCAATAACCTGCATTGGGGCTCCGCTCCGCTCGGCGTAATCAAGGAGCTCTTCCTTCGTCGCTGGCCAGGGGGCGTCTTCCAGCCATGCAGCTAATTCAGGGGTCCAGAACATGGTGTTGCCAATGGTGGACCAACATACTGCAGGAGGATGGCAGCGGCGATAGTCGGACAATGCCGCACTCTTATTGTATCTTCGTAGCTTCGTGTCAGTGTGGAGCCCTCCATGCTATGCTGCCGCTTACTTACCATCGATTCCCCAGCGGATTAGAATTGGTGCTTGTCGAACACCGGCGAGCACCACTGGTGGCGCTGGTGGTCCTCTATCGTGTTGGGTCCCAAGACGAGGAACCTTCCCAGGCAGGTATAGCTCATGTGGTAGAACATTTGGCTTTCGGGACTTCTGCGTATTTGGGGCGCGAGGAGTTTGACCAATATTGCTCCGATGCGGGAGGGACGAACAATGCGATGACGACGTATAGTTACACCCTCTACACCATGCTGCTGCCGGCATATCAGCTGCCCCTTGGGCTCTGGCTGGAGGGGAGCCGTCTGCGGGGACTTGCTTTTACCGATGAGGAATTCCGTACGCAGCAGCAGGTTATCCTGGAAGAGCTGAAGGAGACGGTTTACAACCAACCTTATGGGCGCTGGCGAGAAGTCCAGCTCCAGTATGCTTTCGCAGCCGGATGCCCGTACCACTGGGAAGTGTACGGTACATTGGAGACAGTGGGGGCGCTCACAGTGGAAGATGCCCGTAAATTCGCCCGCCAATACTACCATCCGGCAAATGCTGTGCTTGTCATCTGTGGGGACATTGATACTCCCAGGGCTTTAGAGTTAGCCGAGCAATATCTTGGTGAGATTCCTGCCCCGGACGTGTGTGGAGAGCGTCGGGGCTTTTCGTCGGAGTGCTGCCGAGGAAATGTTGTTGCGGTCTTAGAGGATGAGGTTCCTCTGCCCGCGGTTTCATTGGCTTTTCACTGCTCGGGGTACACTGCGCCGGAGTACTTCTCTTTGGCTGCTCTGGCAGGACTGCTCGGTGGAGGACGGAGTAGCCGTCTTTATCGCACTTTTGTGCTCCAGAGTGGATGTGCCCGAGAGGTAGGGGCTTTCTTGGATGCGCGGCAGTGGGCCTCTTTGCTGACTTGCTATGCTATTGCAAGCTCGCCGACACTGCCGGCATCCGAGCTTGAGGAACGCCTGTGGCGGGCTCTCAGGGAGCTCTGTGCCAATGGTATTACGGCGGAAGAGATGGAAAGGGTGCGAAATCAACTGCGGACAATCCATGCAGAGCACCTTCAGCATCCTCTGGGTATCGCCCATGAAGTTGCTTTCGGTACGGCATTCTGGGGGGATGCGGAGCGCCCCTTCCGAGTGTTGGAGGAGTATGAGCGGCTGAAGCCGGAAGAGATGGTAGAATGGGCACGCCGGATTTTCGTTCCAGAGCGCGCAGTCACAACCTTCGTTCTCCCGCACCAGAAGCAATAGTGCCTGTTTGCAGCATTTGCAAATGGGAATGAGACACCGCAGATTTTGGCGCTTCCTCTTGGCTGTTGTGCTCGTTTTAGCTGTGGGTTGGCTGTTGGACCAGGTGTTCCTTCCTGCGCTCGTCCATTCTCGCCCTGCCGTGCGGATGCCATCCGTTGTCGGTATCCCGTTGCAACAAGCAGTGGAGCTGTTGACTCAGGAAGGCTTCGTGGTGCATCAAATTCACTACGAGCCAAGTCCCGTTGTGCCTGAAGGGCACGTTGTGCGTCAGGTTCCCTATGCTGGGGCTGAGGTGCGGAAGGGACGTCGCGTGTACTTGACGGTGAGTACAGGGCTGCGGAGCGTGACGATGCCATCTGTCCGAGGGCTTCCATATCGGGAAGTGCAAATCCAGCTCCTGAGCCGAGGGTTACGGTTGGGAGAGGTCCTCTATACCTACAATGACAGCATCCCGGCAGGGTTGGTCGTGTGGCAGAGTATTCCCCCGCAGCAGGCCGTTTCCGTCGGGACCAGCGTGGATATCGTCGTCAGCCAGGGTCCACGACCCTCTGTCAGTGTTCCATCGCTGGTTGCTCTGTCGTTGGAGAAAGCAGAGCAGGTCTTGCTCCGGGCTGGACTGCGGCTGGGGACGGTGACGTTTGCTTTTGATGAGACCTTTCTGCCCAATACAGTTATCGCACAGTCACCGATTGCAGGAGAGATTGTTCCTCCAGGTACGGCTGTTTCTGTGACGGTAGCGCGGTGAACCGTTGTGTTCAGACGACAATCCAGGGGATGCCCTTTGGCGAGGGGAAAGACGTTGTGGGAACATACGTCCATTGTCCTGTGAGTAGCCTGCGCTCGAGGAGATGATGGACGCAGACGAACGGCGACGGCGTACAGAAGCAGTCAAAGAGCTTGCTCGGCGGCTTGGCTTCTGTGAGGTGGGGGTTGCCAGAGCAGAGCCATTAGAGCCAGAGTTCTCTCGGTATTTGGCATGGCTTCAGCAAGGCTACCATGCAACGATGGCGTATATGGAGCGAGACCCGGAGCGCCGTGCCGATGTGCGGCGTCTGCTGCCGACGGCTCGGAGCGTGCTCGTGGTGGCATATAACTACTACACACCTGTGCAGCACACGGCTTTCCAGCACGCGCCAGACCGTTACGGTAAGCTCTCTCGCTATGCCTGGGGAGAGGATTACCATGAGGTGCTGCGCCCGAAACTGCAGACATTGGCAACCGAGATTGCCCAGCTCTTCCCGAAAGCAGAAAGTCGCTACTATGTGGACACGGGTCCTGTTTTAGAGAAAGCCTGGGCAGTTCGGGCAGGAATTGGCTGGCAAGGGAAACACTCCAACATCATTTCCCGCCGCTATGGCTCGTGGCTTTTCTTGGGGGTTATCATTACCTCGGCGGAACTGGAGCCGGATGAGCCGATACGGGACTACTGTGGGACGTGCACGGCTTGCATCCAGGCATGTCCGACAGGGGCAATCGTACAGCCGTATGTTGTCGATGCCCGTCGCTGCCTCTCCTACTGGACGATAGAGGCAAAGCCGGAGATACCCATTCCGGACGATGTCGCTGAGCGGATGGAGGGATGGATCTTTGGCTGTGACATCTGCCAGGAGGTCTGCCCTTGGAATCGTTTTCAGAGGCCAACCGATGAACCCGCCTTCGCCCCGCGGTTCGGTGAGACCTGCCTGGAGCTGGAGGAGGTGCTGATGATGTCAGAGGAGGACTTTCGCCAGCGCTTCCGAAAAAGCCCTGTCAAACGTCCTAAGCGTGCTGGATTACAGCGTAATGCCCGAGCTTGGAAGCGAGTTGTCTCACTTTCGGTTGAAAGCCATGCAGACGGAACACCATGAAGTCGCCATTCTCGGTGCCGGCCCGGCGGGACTGACCGCGGCCATTTATGCAGCACGGGCACGTTTGGACACTGTAGTCTTTGAAGGTCCGCAGCCCGGTGGGCAGTTGACGATTACCACGGAGGTGGAGAATTACCCTGGTTTTGAGCATGGGATTCTGGGGCCAGAGCTTATGGACCTTTTCCGTCGGCAAGCCCATCGTTTCGGAGCGCGTTCTCTCTACGAAACGATCACTCGGGTGGATTTCCATCAGTATCCTTTCGTGCTATGGTCCGATGCGGGGAAGGCTTATACAGCTGAAGCCGTCATTGTGGCCACAGGAGCCTCGGCAAAGCGACTCGGTGTCCCGGGGGAAGCGGAGTATATGGGCTACGGTATCTCGGCGTGTGCGACCTGCGATGGCTTTTTCTTCCGAGATCAGCACGTCTACGTTATCGGCGGAGGTGATACGGCAATGGAGGAGGCTCTCTTCCTGACCCGCTTCGCCCGACAGGTGACCATTATCCACCGAAGGCAGGAATTCCGTGCATCCAAGATCATGCAGGAGCGTGTCCGTAGCAATCCGAAAATTGACTTTTTGCTGGACACTGTCGTGGAGGAGTTCCTCGGCGAGCAACGCGAGGGGGTGCGCCGCTTAACGCACATTCGCGTCCGCAACGTCCGCACGGGCGAGCGGCAAGTTTTGCCCGCCGATGGGGTCTTTGTGGCCATTGGACACCAGCCCAACACGGAGATCTTCCGGGGCTTTCTGGAAATGGACGAGCAAGGCTATATCATCACCCAACCACGAAGTACGCACACGAACATTCCAGGGGTTTTTGCCTGCGGCGATGTTCAAGATAGAGTTTATCGGCAGGCGGTGACGGCTGCCGGGAGCGGGTGCATGGCCGCTATCGATGCAGAGCGCTGGTTGGAAGCCCGCCGACACGAGCGCGGGAAAGTTGCCTCAGAAAGGCTTATCGCGTGAAGGGTAATTCTACTGACCATAGCCCAGAGCCAGCGCCACAGCACCCCAGAGAGCCGTTTCGTACCCTAGGCAGCTAATGCTTATCTCCGGCATGGGTACAAGGTGGAGGTTCCTCCGCAGCACGTTCGAAAGCGAGGCGAGAAAGCGCGAACCGGCGTGGAAGGCGATGCCTCCCCCGAGCACAATCCGGCGAGGGGCATAAAGCGTTGCTACGTTGCGAAGTCCGTGCCCGAGAATTCGTCCGACGATCTCCCATGCGCTGTCGGGAAGTTCGGCAGGAGGTCGTCCATAGCGGCGTTCCAGTGCCGGTCCACAGATGAGAGATTCCAAGCAGTTCAAAGCTCCGCAGGCGCAGCGGACCGGTTCGGGATCCCCGAATTCATTCGGCACCACCTGATGTCCCAACTCCGGGTGGGCTCCTTCAGCCCCTCGGTAAAGCATTCCTTCAATCAGAAGTGACCCGCCGACACCGGTACTGAGAGTTACGTACGCCAGCGGACTTTCCCGAACGCCGCCGATATACCATTCTCCGAGAGCAGCAGCATCTGTGTCCACCTCAATCCGACAAGGGCAGCGGAAATGCTCCTCCAGGATGTCCCGGAGCGGAACATCCCGCCATTCAGGCTGGTGGAGTGGGGAGACCGTTCCCCGCTTTCGGTCAATTGGACCGCCGATGCTGACCCCAATGCCAGCAATGGGTGCTCTACCGGCTACGGAGGCGATTCCATTCCGTAACTGCTCCAGTCCAGCCGAGAGCGAAAGTGGTGTGGGGAACCTCCACCGATGGATTGGACGCCCATCGGCAGAGCAGGCAAGAAGCGCGGTCTTTGTTCCTCCAATGTCTACGCCAATGTAGACTGGGCTTATCCCAGAAGCCATCGGGCTGCCTGGTAGACCAGGAAGCTTAGGCAATATGCTAAAGCGAACGTGTATCCAAGCGCCAGTGCTACCCACCGCCACGAGCCGCTTTCGCGACGCAAGACAGCCATCGTTGAGATGCACTGGAGGGCATAGACATAGAAGGTCAAGAGGCTGAGGGCGACTGGTATCGGGAGAGTTTGGGCAAGAACGTGTCGCAACGTGCCTTCAGCCGCTTCTACATCGATGGCATAGAGCTGTCCGAGGAAGGAGATAAACACCTCGCGAGCGGCAAAGCTTCCCAGGATAGCAACGGTTATCTTCCAATCGAAACCCAGTGGGGCGAAAAGCGGTTGCAGCAGGTGCCCAATCTGCCCGGCGAGCGAATTCTCCAGTTGAAGTCGTTGGGCCTCCAATGGGGGAGTCCCGGGCGGGACAGAGACGGGCGGGATTTCCGTGAGCGCCCAGAGCACAATAGAGAGAGCCAAAATGATGGTGCCAGCCGTGTGGATGAACGCCCAGGTGCTGCTCCACGTTCGTCCCAGGACAGTACGCCATGCTGGGAGGCGGTAGGGGGGTAGCTCCAGGATAAACGGCGCCTTTGCCCCACGAAGCAGTGTGTGTCGGAGAAGCCATGCTATGATCAAACCTGTCCCCGCTCCCAACAGGTAGAGCCCCATCATGACGAGTGCTTGTGCCGAGATTACTCCACCGACGGAGACCGGTGGGATGGTTGCGGTAATTAGCAGAGTGTACACTGGCAGCCGTGCCGAACAGGTCATAAGCGGGATGATGAGCATCGTTGTCAGCCGTTCTTGCCATGAGGGGATGACACGGGTGGAGAGGATGGCGGGAATAGCACAGGCGAAGCCCCCCAGGAGCGGGAAAAACGCCCGTCCCTGCAGTCCGAAGCTACCCAAAAAGCGATCTACCACAAACGCAGCCCGGGCAAAGTATCCACTGTCCTCTAGGAGGGTCAGCAGGAAGTAGAGCAGTGCAATTTGCGGGAGGAATACCACTACCGCCCCAACTCCCCCAAGGATACCGTGGGAGAGGAAGTTCCGCAGTATCCCCTCCGGTAGGGTGTTTTCTACCATTTGCTGGAGCCAGCCAATCCCCGCCTCCAAAGCCTCCATTCCAGGCTGTGCCAATGTAAAGATGGCTTGGAAGAAGAGCATCATGACCATCGCAAAAAGTATCAGTCCCCATACGGGATGGAGGGCTACCTGGTCTATGCGCTCTGAGCGGGTGTCAGGTCTGGGGAAATGGAGGACAGCGGCAGAAAGCTCCCGTGCCCATTGGTAGCGCTCTTCTACGGAGGCATCCGGGGGAAGAGGGAGGAAGGGGATTCCCCATGGTTCCCATGCTAGCGCCGACCGGCGTATTTCCTCAATGCCGATACCTCTCCGCCCGACGACAGTAAAGACAGGTATGCCCAGCCGGCGCTCTAGCTCTTCCACATCTAACACGCCTCCCCGGGCCTTGAGCTCGTCAATCATGGTGATGACAAGCGCCGTAGGCAGATGGAGTGGTGCTACCCAAGAGAGAAGAACCAGTCCGCGTTCCAGTTGGGTTCCATCTACAATGACCAGAAGCCGGTCTGGAGTAGGAGCATCCGGCAGTTCCCCACGGAGAAATCTTACGGCGAGGTGTTCATCTTCGCTCTTTGGCGAGAGGCTGTAGATGCCTGGTAAGTCAACAAATGCAACAGAATGCCCGTCGCGATGGACCCATCCGACAAACGGTGCGATGGTCACGCCTGGGTAGTTTGCTGTTCGTTGCCGGAAACCGGTCAGAGCGTTGAACACAGTGGATTTCCCACTGTTCGGGAGTCCAACCAAGGCAATCGTATGAGAGCTCCTCTCAGGAGCTGCGGTAAGCATTGGAGTCTCCACAAGCAGTAACGTAGAGCACGGCGGCCTCCCGCAGCCGCAGACCAACCCTGACCCCACGGAATTCAACCTCAATGCCCCCACCGAGTGGAGCCCGCCGGCGGATGAGGAGCTGTGTTCCAATGGTCAGCCCAAGCTCGCAGAGGCGCTCTATTACCGAACTCTCACCCTCATATCGGCGCACAACGAGCTGTCGGCGGAGCGGTGCTCGATTCAGTGGCACCTCTATTTCCGTCTGCCCCATAGAGGCTCTCATGGGTTATTCAGACTGAGTACAAACTTAGCGGGAGTAGTCCAAAGGGATGGCATAAGCAGAAGGCGTGGAAGGCGTAATTTTGCAGTGCTCCCTTAGCTCAGCTGGTAGAGCAGCGGACTCTTAATCCGCGGGTCGGGGGTTCGAATCCCCCAGGGAGCACCGGTTGAGAAGGGGGTTGGCTCTATGGCGAAGGCGATTCGGAATTCTCGGCTCAAAGGGCAGTGGAGCTTCCCGTTGGAACGGCGCAATTGGGCGATCATTGGGATTGGTATCGCCCTCATTGCAGTTGGCTATGCCTTGATGAGTGTGGGGATCTTTACGCGGTATGACCACCCACTGTCGCTTGTTGTTGCACCCATTGTGCTGGTGATTGCCTATCTGGTGGTCATCCCATACGGGATCCTGAAGCGGTGGGGCTCCTCGGATTCGCAGAAAGCATCCCAATGAAGGCGACCATACGTCCGGCGCGAGCGCCATCTCGGCGGAAGGAGTGATATCGGTTTTCGCCAATGGTGCAGCCGGGGGAGCTTTCAATATGAGGTTTGAGGATTCCCAGCTGAAGTAAGCGGCGGCGGATTTCGCCACGAAGGTCCAGTCGATAGAACTCTTCGTCGATTGGTTGACTGCTGTGGGGGAAGCGCTGGGCAACATCGGCGCGCACGATGTAGCGTTCGGCGGAAGCACAGGGGGAAAGATAGACGAGGATTCCCTCAGGAGAGCAGCCTGCGCGGAGAAGCTGTTCCACCCCGGCTTCTACAATACCAGCGTCAATTCCTCGCCATCCAGCGTGTAGGGCAGCTACGACGGGGGGTTCGGGAGAGAACAATAACACAGCACAGCAATCTGCGATTCGGATGCAGAGGAATAGATTGGGCACGGTTGTCAGCATTCCATCACTTTCCTCTACGGGACTTCCTTCAGTAATCCAACGGACCGTGGCGCCGTGGACTTGGCGCTGGAACTTGAGCCGCTCTACCGGCACACCCAATGTTGCTGCCAGAAGAAGTGTTGCCGGATTCGGGGTAGATATGTCGTCAATGGAGAAGCCCCGTGGAGGGAAACGTTCCAGAGCACGCAGCGTAACCCCAGCAACGACAAGGTCGGGAAAAATCGTGGGGCTTTCAACTGGGATGGCTGCTACCAAGGCTTTGAGCATCGGCAGTTAAGGGTGACACTACAAAGATACGCAGGAAGTTCTCTGCAGCGGATTTAGCCGTGCAAACCCCGTATTTTCGCTGGGAGCCCAAAGTGGGAAAAAGTACATGCAGCGCTTGAGCAATTTCATCGGTGGGGAGTTCTCTCCACCGATTGAGGGGCGTTATCTGGAAAAGCGAGACCCAGCGACGGGGGAGGTCATTGCTTTCGTACCGGCATCGGGGGCCCAGGATGTGGAGGCCGCGGTAGCGGCGGCCCAACAAGCTTTTCCCCAATGGGCTGCTGTACCAGCAGAAGAGCGCTTTAGCCTCCTGATGCGAGTTGCAGAGCTGCTTGAGGCTCGCAGTGAGGAACTGGCGTTGGCGGAGTCCCGGGATACAGGGAAGCCGCTGTGGTTGGCGCGGCAAGTGGATATTCCACGGGCGATACGCAACTTTCGCTTCTTTGCAGCGGCGGTACTGCATTGGTCTTCGGAAGCCTATCCGGCGCAGGCATTGCACTATACCATTCGGCAACCGCTGGGGGTAGTGGCATGTATTGCCCCTTGGAATTTGCCGCTGTATCTGCTCACATGGAAGGTTGCCCCTGCGTTAGCGGCGGGCAATTGCGTTGTTGCAAAGCCTTCAGAGTTGACTCCGACCACAGCGACCATGTTGGCTCAGATTATTCAACAGGCTGGCTTCCCAGCCGGAGTTTTTAACGTGGTGCATGGAGAAGGGTCTGTTGCTGGAGCTGCCTTAGTTGCTCACCCGGCTGTACGCGCTATTTCTTTTACGGGGGGGACCCACACCGGAAGGGAAATCGCTCGCATAGCGGCACCCTTGTTCAAGAAGCTTACCTTAGAGCTCGGGGGTAAGAATCCCACGATCATTTTCACTGACAGTCCGTTTGAGCAAGCGGTGGCGGAAGCCGTGCGCGCAGCTTTTTCTAACCAAGGGGAGATTTGTCTGTGCGGCTCTCGGATTCTGGTGCAACGTCCTCTGTATGAGCGCTTCCGCCAGGAGTTTGTGCAGCGTGCTCGTACCTTACGCGTTGGCGATCCCTTAGATCCATCTACGCAGCAGGGGGCATTAATCTCGGAGGCCCACCTGCAAAGGGTTTTGAGCTACGTTGAGTTAGCCCGTCAGGAGGGCGGTATTGTCCTCTGCGGCGGGGAGCAAATCCGGCTGGAGGGGCGTTGTCGCAATGGTTACTTCTTTGCGCCAACGGTCATTGAGGAATTGGGTCCGAAGTGTCGGGTCAATCAAGAGGAGATCTTCGGTCCGGTGGTCACGCTGTTGCCCTTCGATGAAGAGGAGGAGGCCATCGCCATTGCAAATGGGACTCCTTATGGTCTGGCGGCCAGTGTCTGGACAGAGAATCTGGCGCGGGCGCACCGTGTTGCAGGGGCACTTCAGGCGGGCATTGTCTGGATCAATTGCTGGATGGTGCGGGATTTACGGACCCCCTTCGGCGGTATGAAGCAATCCGGACTCGGGCGGGAAGGCGGATGGGAGGCTTTCTATTTCTTTACGGAGCCAAAGAGCGTGACGGTAGCACTGTAGAAAAGGTGGGATGCGACGTGCAATCATTGCCGAAGATGTAGCGGAGCCGGTGGGACCATATCCGCACGCCGTGCAGGTAGGGCCTTGGCTCTTCCTCTCCGGCATTGGGCCTCGGCAGCGGGAAAGCGCGACAATCCCTGGGGTAATCATGGATGCTGAGGGGCGAGTGATAGAGTATGACTTTGCTCTGCAGTGCCATGCGGTGTTCCGCAATGTGGAGCGTATCCTGCAGGCTGCCGGAGCTCGTTGGGAAGATGTGGTGGACGTGACGGCATTTTTGACCAACATAGAGCGGGATTTTGCCACGTTCAACCGCATCTATGCTGACTACTTGGGGCACGTGCAGGCATGTCGGACGACGGTAGAAGTGCGGCGTCTTCCGACACCTATCGCCATAGAGCTAAAATGTATTGCGTACCTCGGATAGGCTTATGCGGGCTGCAGTAGTATGCCTTGGGCTCATCACGGTTGGTGCTGGAGCGCAGCCGCAGGCGGCGTATATGCTGCCGGATATTGGAGCGCCGGGGATGGCGGTGGCTGTGGAGATTGTAGCCCGACACGATGCCTTTGGAACATTCGGCAGCGATGGACTCTACGGCAATGAGCCTGGGGATTCTGTGCGGGTCCATTGCGCACGCCCGGCTGATACTGCCTTCATCACGCTGGGTCCAGTGGTGGTGAGTTGGGGCGGTCGGTTAATAAGCACCCATGTGTTCGTGCATCCATGGGTTCGTCCGAATAGCTGGCGCTGGAGTGAGTTGCGTCCGGAGTTCCGCATCCCAATCCAGGTGACGGTCAGTGGGCGGGGAGTAGTTGTGGATACGTTCTACATCGTGCAGCCAACCCCGATTGGGAGGTATACTGGCTCGGAGCGGACGCTTGGGGAAGGTGCTTTGGGAGTCCGCTCTCGGCGTGGGGCTATGGTGGTGGATAGTCTCCTGCTGCCGCCGGGGGAAGCCTTTCGGGTCTCTGTGGCTGATTGTGATCCGTGGACACCGAGCAACCAGGGTTACTTACCCTGTGTCATTATGTCGGTGGGACCGATCCGAGGGGGGGTGGGGACTACTCTCAGCGTGAGCGGTGAAGGGAAGGATGCTGGTCCCGGCGGCGGGGGTGGAGGAGGGGCTTTCTGCGATGTCCTTCTGGGTTCTGCCCAGGGGAGTGATGGCGGCAGTGGCTTTACAAGCGGTGGACGGGGCGGCAAGAATGGGTTAGGTGTGGGCAGTAATGAGTACCGTAGCTACGGGAGTAGCACAGGACCGGATGGGGCAAGTCTGAATGGGGTTGCTCCGGGTACGTCGCCGCAGTATGAGTCTGCCGGCGGTGGAACAGGGCATCCGTTTGGAACTTCAGGGCAGGGGTGCCGGGATGGAAATGCTTGCTCTCCCGAGGGTGGGTATGGTGGTGGGAGTGGCTTTCGGCAGCGGCAGGCTGGGGGGGCAGGGGGATATGCGACGCAGGGACAAAGCTCGGGAGGAAGCAATGGTGGGCGCGAACATGGCAACAGTTGTCTTGTCCCTTTAGCGGGTGGTTCCGGTGGTGCCAGTGGGAATCCGCAAGGAGTCAATGTCTGTTCCGGTGATGGGGGCGGTGGGGGAGGAGCTCTTCGGGTTGTGGCGCCTGTAATTGAAGAGCTTGGCTTCCTGGCTAATGGGGCGCCGGGGTCTGTTCCTGGGACACCGATGGCTGGACCCGGTGGCGGTGGCTCGGGAGGAGCTTTGCATCTGTGTGCCCCGGGGGGCTACAGAGGAGCCGTCCTCAGTGTCCTCGGTGGACGTGCTGAAGGAACTCCTACTGGAGGGGCTGGACGAGTCCGAGTCGATGGGCCCGAACTAAGACCCATCTCGGTTCAGCCGGCGGAAGCAACGCGCTTTGTTGGGCCCAGCATTGCTCTGCTGCCGCCTCTGCCCCGACAGCGAGCCGTGATTCAGGGCACGGGGAATGGACAAGCTATCCTTCTCTACGGCAAGCCGTACGGAGGGCAATGGCGTCCGTGGGATACGCTCGTGGGCTATGGCACTCGGTGGAGCACGACGGTGACGTTGCCGGCTCCGGATACGCTGTTCTTCTTGGTAGCGCTCCAGCAGATACCGAATCCCTCGACGGCATCCTTTGCCATGGAGCCATCATGGGTTGTGTCCCCTGCGGCAGCGCGCCTGGTAACGGTTGCCAAGCTCCCTCGACTCCATGCGCCCAGTGAGCGGACAGTGGATACTGTTCTCTGTGCTGGGTTGGAACGGCAGGATACCTTCGTAGTGGCAAATCGCGGTGAAGCTCCGTTGGAAATCCAGTGGGCACAGTTCGTTTATGGGGATCGTGGGTTTCGTCTTGTGGCGCCATCGGCGGGGTGGTTTCCATTAGTGGTTGCTCCGGGGGATTCGGTGCGCTTCATTGTGGCTTTTCAGGCTCTGGCATCGGTTGGGGTTTTTCGGGATACTCTCGTGCTCATTCATACGGATACCCTCACGGCAGGCTCGCCCTGGCGCATTGCCTACAGTGCGGTCAAGGATACCCTGTCGTTTGTCCTCACCGATGGAACGGCACCGGTTGGCATGTATGACTTCGGCGTACTCTGTCCGCGGGAGGAGCGGACGGCGTTGATTATGGTGGTCAACACAGCGCAGCGCTCGCTACGGCTCCGCCCGCCGCAGTTGATTGGAAGTGCGCTCTGGGACGTCACGCCGTCAACGGCACTGATCCTTGCGCCGGGCGAACGGCAGGAGCTAACGGTGCGGTGTCGTGCTGGTTTCGTTGGGAATGTCTCCGGAGCGCTTGTTGTCCAGGAAGCGGACTGTGGCTATGCAGATACAGTCTGGCTTGCCGCTTCCGGGGCAGTGACCCGACTGGAATGGCTGGGATCGGGACAGTTTGGTCCTGTGCGGATTGGAAGTAGTGCTGAGCTGACGGTCGTGCTGCAGAATCGTGGGTATTCGGCAGCGTGGATCCCTACTGCACCGGCGCTATCGCCACCGTTTGAGCTTGTAGAGATGCGTCCGCCAGCGCCGGTACGTTTACTACCGCAGCAGCAGCTAGAGTTCCGGGTCCGCTATAGCCCTACGGCGGCGCAGACAGATGCGGCAGAGCTGGTACTCATTGCTGAGCATTCCGATTCTACGTGTCCCGATACGGCGCGTCTATTGCTCAGCGGGGTGGGAGTGCGGATATCGGCTCAGGTGTACCCGAAGTTGCTGGACTTCGGGATGGTGAGTCGCTGTGAAAATCCCGTGGATACGGTGTGGTTGAAGAACACCGGGACGGTGCCCATACGGATTGTTCGTCCTGCGGCAATCGTTGGTCCTGATGCCACGGACTTCGTTGTGGCTATCCAACCACGTGTTCCCCTTGCGGTAGACCCAGCAGATTCTGTGCTCTACGTTGTACAGGTCTTGCCCAGCGGAGCTCCCGGAGTGCGGACGGCCCAGTTAGTGATTATGGTTGATGACACTGTTGATCCGGCACTGACGGTTGGGTTACGGGTGGAGCGGATTTCCCCGTTTGTTGCAATTCCTGCGGCGGTGGATTTAGGTACTCTTCGGCGAGGGCAGAGCTCTCAGGTGAGGCTAGAAGGACGCAATTTGCTTCCCCGCCCACTTACGGTGCAAGCCGTGTGGAGCTCTCGACCAGAGGTCGTGGTAGCACCGCAGACCGTTGTCATTCCTGCTGCAGGACAGCAGAGCTTCGTGGTGACGGTAACACCCCAGCAATTGGGAGTGCTGCAGGCGGAACTGTTCTTCCTGGTCTCCGATCCCTGCCCAGATACCCATCGGGTGTTGGTACGGGCGGTGGTGACAGGGGAAGGGGTGACGTATACATCGGTGTTGGACTTCGGTGCGGTTGCTTTCTGTGAGGAGCGGGTGGATACCCTCCGCATCAGTAATGAGACAGCGGATACTCTTTGGCTTTTGGCGGCGTCGCTTTCGGGCGGTGATGCTGGGTTCTTTGCGGTGCAGTTGCCGCTGTTACCGGTGTATATTGCTCCTGGACGGGCCGAGCGCTATGCCGTCATCTTCCGCCCGTTTGGGGCGCCTGATGGTATCAGGAGTGCGTGGCTTCGGTTGTCGGCTCGTGTTGGTCCAGACCCGTTGCTCATGGAGGTGTTTCTGTCAGGGCGTCGGGAGACACCGCTTTTGAGTGCACCACCGCAGGTCAATTTTGGAGTGATCTTTGCTGGGGGCAGCTCCCAGCAGCCGGTTGTGCTCAGCAACCGAGGGAATTTGCCGGTGCGTGTCGATAGCGTATGGCTCCAGCAGGGGAGTGCTTTTCGCCTCCTTTCTATGCCTGGCTTGCCGTATGAGTTGGCCCCGCGGGAGAGCGTGCGTTTCGTCGTTGAGTTCCATCCGTTACAGGCGGGCCGGCAGGTGGACACACTCCGCTTGCGAATCGGTCGCCCCTGCGTGGATGAACGGGTGCTTCTCCTTTCAGGGATTGGAGTTGAGCCGGTAGAGCTTCACGTGTGGTTCCCCGATACGCAAGCGAGTCCGTGGGACCGTCGTGTGCGTATTCCTCTCTACTTTGCTCTGTCCCCGGCAGGATACCAGGGAGGTTCTCATTGGGCAGAGATGGAGCTCGAGTACGATCCGAGCCTCTTTTTGCTCCGGGGGGTCAGTCGTGGTCAGATCGTACACCAGAGGAGCGTTGGCGGATGGGCACGGGTTGCCGTCCGCGTTGAGAGCGTAATGGTGGCAAGCCAGGGGGTAATCACGGAGCTTTTCGGCGATGTGCTCTTGGGGCGGGTAGAGGAGACGCCTTTGCGTATTGTGAGCTTCCTTTGGGATGATGGGCTTTTGAGTATGCAGACGCGGCATACTGATGGGCGCTTGCGTCTCAGCGGCTTGTGTACGGAAGGTGGGCCGCGCCTGCTGCGTCCGGTGGGGGCCACGGTTCTCAGGGCACAGGCGCAGGGAGGTGAGCTTATAGTTTTCACCTCTGCAGGCGAGCGGGGTCGATATCGGTTGGAGCTCTACAGCCTTGAGGGGCGTCGTATCTGGGAGGTTCAATGGAGTGAGGCCGAAGCGGGCAGACACGAACGCCTCTGGCATCTCGGACGACAGGCAGCCGGCGTGTACGTTGTTGTGTTTCGTACCCCGACCCAGGGACAGAGTGTACTTGTGCCGGTGATGTCTCCATGAGCTGGGAGTTTTGGCTTCCGACGGAGGTAATGGTTTTGGCTCCCGATCTGATTGCCGTAGAGTCGGGTCCAGCTGCCACGGTGGGATACATGCTGATGGACTCCATGGCTGGGGAAGCCTGGGTCATTGATGTCCCCTGGGGAAGTGCCGAGCAGTACTGGGAGCTGGCTCAACGGCGGGGGGTGCAGATCCGCCGGATTCTGCTGACCCATGCGCATTGGGATCACGTTGCCGATGCAGCATTACTGCAGCAGAAGACAGGGGCTCCCGTAGCCGTTCACCCTGCCGATGCATACCGGCTCTCCGATCCAATCGAGCTCCGCATATGGCAGCTTCCTTTTCCCTTTGAGCCTGTGGCGGCGCAGGAGTTTCTGCACCACGGACAACGGTTGCGCTGTGGGACGGCTTGGGAGTTAGAAGTGCGGCATACACCCGGGCACACGGAAGGGGGAGTCTGCTTTGTTGACCATCATCGGCGCTGCGTCTTCAGTGGGGATACGCTCTTTGCCGGCAGTATTGGGCGCACGGATCTGCCTGGTGGCGGCCTGCAGCAACTTCTTGCCTCCATTTCTTCCCATCTGCTGAGCTTGCCGGATGATTACCGGGTCTATCCCGGGCACGGAGCCCCGACGACCATTGGGGCGGAGCGGCGGGAAAATCCCTTCTTGCAGGGAAGCCGAGGATGAGAGCGTTGTCAGAGAGTGCTCAGAGCGCGCTCAGTATCCTCTGTGTAAGTTGCGTTCTGGTTAGCTGTTATAGCTTTACCGGTGGCAGGTTACCGACGCATTTGCACACGGTAGCGCTGACGCCGGTGGTGGACAACACCGGTTTTGGTGTGCCGGCGTATCGGGAGTATTTGACAACACAGCTTGCCCGACGCTTGCAGAGTGAAGTGCCCCTGCGGCTGGTCAGTGGTGATGCGGATGCACGCCTGACTGTGTGGTTGCAGCGGATAAGTGACCTTACCCTTACGGTCCGCCCTGGGGAGGTGGAGCGAGAGCGGCGAGCCGAAGTTGTCGTGGAGGTGGACTTCTACGATGCTATCCAGCGCCGTGTACTGTGGCGTCGGACATTTTCGCGGTATGAGGTCTATCCGGTCGCTGGCGGACAGGCGGCACGCGACCGGGCTATCTTCCGCGTTCTGGAAGCACTCTGTGATGACATCGTGCTGGCGATTGTCTCGGCGTGGTAATGTCAGAACCGCCAAGGTACGGGCATGGAGGAAGTGCTCCTTGGAATCTACGCTGCAGCGCTAAGTGTGCTTTTTATCTTCGGCGCTCATAGCGTCGTTATGCTCTACTATCACTGGAAGACTTGCAAGCTCTCTCTCCGGCAGCCGTCCCCTCTGAGCGACTTTCCTATGGTGACGGTGCAGTTGCCCATTTACAACGAATACTACGTTGTGGGGCGCCTGTTGCGAGCGGTATGTTCGCTGGATTATCCGCGTGATCGCCTGGAGATCCAGGTGCTGGACGATTCTACGGACGAGACTACGGAACTGCTAGAGCGGTTATGCGCCGAGTACCGAGCCCAGGGCTTCCAGATTGAGCATGTGCGCCGTGGTACCCGCGAAGGCTACAAAGCGGGTGCTCTCCGGTACGGACTGGAACGAAGTCGCGGGGAGTTTATCGCTATCTTTGATGCGGATTTCGTCCCCCGGCCTGACTTTCTCCGCAAGACTCTGCCGTACTTTGCAGACCCTAAGGTGGGTATGGTGCAGACTCGGTGGGAGCATCTAAATGCCGATTATTCCTTCCTCACGCAAGCACAAGCCCTGTCGTTGGATGGGCACTTTGCCATGGAGCAGGCGGTCCGCTTCCGGGCGGGATTCTTTATCAACTTCAATGGCACGGCCGGGGTCTGGCGCCGAGAGTGTATTCTGGATGCCGGTAATTGGCATACGGACACGTTGGCGGAGGATTTGGACCTCAGCTATCGGGCGCAGCTTCGGGGATGGCGCTTTGTCTTCCTACCCGATGTGACAACTCCAGCGGAGCTGCCGGTGGAAATCAATGCCCTCAAACTCCAACAGTACCGGTGGACGAAAGGGGCTATTGAGGTTGCTCGCAAGCTCTTGCCGAGGATATGGCGTGCGCAATTACCTTTGCGAATCAAAGCGGAAGCGACGGTGCATTTGACCAGTAACATTGTCTTCCCCTTCATCTTGCTCGTGGCGGTGCTGAATGTGCCGGTGGTTATCGTGAAAAACACCGTGCAGGGCTACGATGGCTACTTTACGGCTTTGTCTGTGTTCGTGTTGGGGGCTATTGGCACATTTCTCTTCTACCTCTATGCTCAGCGGGCAGTCCATTGGGATTGGCAGCGTCGTCTGCTGCTCTTTCCAATCTTTTTAGCGGGGAGCATGGGCTTTGCCGTCAATAACACGCGGGCGGTCATTGAGGCATTGCTGGGCAAGCGTACGGAGTTTGTCCGGACACCGAAGTACCACGTCGTGTCTCGTGCCGATCGATGGCACGATAAGCGCTACGTACCGCGCCAGTTACAACCACAGGTGCTGGTGGAGCTTCTTTTGGGGCTTTACTTCTTGGTCGGTATTGCGGTGTCGCTTTACCACGCCGAGTTAGCCGCATTGCCTTTCCAGGTAATGTTTCTGCTGGGATTTGGAGGGATCGGAGTGCTGTCCCTCCGGCACGCACTCCGGCGATAAAGGGTGTGAGTCCAAACAGCAGGGGATGCGAATGCGGTTGCTCTCCTATCAGTTGGGCAGTTGTGTGCGGGCAGCACTGTTGAGTCAAGAGCAATGGGTGGTGGATATTGCTGCGGCATACGAGCGTGCCCGGCGGGCTGGTACGGGATTCCGCCTAGTGAATCTGCCCTCGGCAGTCCTGGAGCTTTTACAGATGTGGGATGTGGCCGTGGAAGAACTGAGGCGGCTCCAGGAATGGTGCACCGGACGGGAGATGGAGTTACATGCCGATGCCATAGCCTTCCCAGTGCAGGAGGTCACCATAGTGGCACCGCTCCAGCCGCGTTCGCTTCGGGATGGATATGCCTTCCGCCAACATGTGGAGGCAGCCCGTCGGAGCCGCGGCCTGCCGATGATTCCAGAGTACGACCTCTTCCCTGTCTTCTACTTCAGCAACCATCAGGCAGTGACTGGACCTGGCCCCGTTGCAGTTCAGTTGCGCCATCTGGAGCGGCTGGATTTTGAATTGGAGTGCGCTATCGTCATTGGCAGACCGGGCAAGAATATCCCAGCAGCGGTTGCAGACCGCTTCATCGCTGGCTTTATGATTATGAACGACTGGAGTGCCCGCGAGCTCCAAGCCCAGGAGATGAAGCTGAACCTCGGACCGGCAAAGGGTAAGGATTTTGCTACCTCGCTGGGCCCCTGGATTGTTACCCCGGACGAGCTGGAAGACCGCATAATCCCGGGTCCGAATGGGAATCACTACGACCTCCAGATGCAGGCATCCTTGAATGGCGAACAGATTTCACAGGACCGGCTCTGCAACATGACGTGGACCTTTGCCCAGCTCATTGAGCGGGTCAGTTATGGAGCCTGGATTCTCCCAGGAGATGTGATCGGCTCTGGGACTTGTGCTACGGGGTGCCTTTTAGAGCTCAATGGAACGGGTGTTTTCTCGCCCCCGCGATGGTTACAGCCTGGGGATACGGTGGAGCTAACAATTGAGCGGCTGGGAACTCTCCGCAACACGGTTGTGCTGGCATCGGAGGAGGCACAGTACTGAGCTCAATGCAGACCGTCATAGGGGGACTGAGCCTGCTTTTTGTTGCTGGGTATGTCCTTATTGCCTTGGAGCATTTCCTACGGGTAAACAAAAGCGCTTCGGCATTGCTGACAGGCGTGTTCTGTTGGGGTCTGCTTTTCCTAGTTTTCCCCCAGCACCGGCAGGAGCTGATGGGGGAACTCAGCGCGCACCTTGCCGATATAGCTGGCATTGTCTTCTTTGTGCTCTGTGCAATGGCAATTGTGCAAATCATCCAGGTACATCGGGGGTTTCTCTTCGTGGCACGGTGGCTGAGCCGATATCAGCGTGCGTCACTCATAGGAGTGGTCGTGCTGTTGACATTTCTGCTGTCGGCGGTGATTGATAACTTGACTACGGCCCTAGTCATGGTTGCTCTCTTACGGGGGCTGATACCTGAGCAAGCTCAGCTACGGAAGCTGGTGGCAGGGCTTATAGTCATTGCCGCCAACGCCGGTGGGGCGTGGTCTCCTATTGGAGATGTGACCACAACGATGTTGTGGATTGGGGGGCATATCCACGCAGGTGCAATTGTGCGGGAGCTCTTTCTGCCGGCATTTGTGTCAGCTATGGTACCGTTGCTTGTCCTACTGCCATGGCTGCGCTTTGAACTGCCGGCGCTTGCACCGTCTTTCCTTGCTCCTGAACCCTATGCAGGGTTGGTCTTCTCCCTTGGAATCGCAGGATTGCTCTCCGTGCCGGTATTCCATACGGTGACGGGGCTTCCACCCGTCTTCGGTGCATTCCTGGCCGTTGGGGTGCTCTGGAGTGTCACGGAATTACTCCATCGGCGTTCTCCCGATCATTCCCATCTGCGGGTCCATGTCGCCCTGCAGAGGGTTGATGTTAGCACGGTGCTGTTCTTCGTGGGCATTCTCTTGGCTGTTGATGCTTTGCAGACGGGGCATGTCTTAGCCCATGTGGCACAGTGGCTGGATCAGCTATTGCCGAGGCGGGAAATGGCCGTCACTTTTTTGGGATTGATCTCTGCGGTGGTTGATAATGTGCCGTTGACGGCGGCATGTATGAAAATGTACAGCGCGTATCCGCCAGACCATTGGCTGTGGTTCCTGTTGGCGTACGCAGTGGGAACGGGAGGAAGTATTCTCGTGATTGGTTCTGCCGCCGGTGTTGCAGTGATGAACATAGAGCGATTGGAGTTTTTCTGGTATTTGGGGCGCATTGCACCTATTGCGCTCTTGGGATATGGGGCCGGCATTGCGTGCTTTCTTGCCCTGCAAGCCCTGGGATGGTAAATGCTCTGTTGGTACGCGGCAGCTTTTCCCTAACTTTGCGCTACCGTGGTGTGTGGGATGAGCTGTGAGAATCCCTATGGGGCGGGTATGGAAAGTCAGCGCGCTGGTGGTGAGCGGGGCACTACTGAGCTTTTCCTGTGCTTCGCCGGAGTTTACGACAGCGAAGATCGCTTTGGGACAGCGGGACTATCCAAAGGCACTCCGCAGTCTGGAGGCGGAAGTGCAAAAGAATCCCGACAATATTGAAGCGTGGCTCCTGTTAGCGCAGCTCCGTCGGGAGATAAGCCGTGATTATGCAGCGGCAGCACAGGCTCTACAATCGGCTCGTCAACGCGATGCTCAAGGGCAGTGGAAGGAGCGGATTGCTGCTGAAGAGCTGGCTCTCTGGGTTGCCGTCTACAATGACGCAATCGTACATTACAATACCGTGGCTGCGACTCAGAAGCCGTCACCGGAGCAGATAGAGGCAGTGAGGCAGCGCTTGCAGTTAGCAATTCAACTCAAACCCGACGTGCCGGATGCATACGGATTGATGGGAATCGTGCAGGAAATGGCAGGCGACACAGCGGCAGCGCTGGAGAGCATAGCCCGTTACCGGGAGCTTATCCAGCCTCTGTTGGAGGCGAGCCGCCGTGCTGGTGTCGTGTTCGGAATGCCGCGGGCGGAGCTGCTGCAACGGTTGGGACAGCCGCGGTCCAGTCGCCCCATCGTTGTGGACAGCGATACTCTCTGGACAGAGCAGTGGATGCTGGAAGGGGCTCCGCTTTACGTGTTCTCTGCAGCCACCGCAGGGAAAGAAGCGCTCGTAGAGGGATGGCGTTACCGGCCTCCGCAGGCATGGACGGATGCTGAAAAGGAGCGGTATACACGGCTGATGCTTCAGCCCCTTGTTACCGCCGCTTTGGCACTGCTGGACCGCGGGCGCCTTCAGGAAGCTCTCGCCTATGCCAATGAACTCCTGACCCTTAACCCTGGCAATGAGCAAGGAATGAACCTGCTACTGGAAATCTACGACCGACAGGGACGGACACAGGAACTGCTTAGCCTTTTGCAGCGACTGCAACGGGAATATCCTGACAAAGCTGCCTATCGGCTTCAATACGCCATTTTGCTGACGAAGTTGGAGCGCTACGAGGAGGCCATCCGTGCCTATGAAGAGGTGCTCCAGAAGGAGCCGACAAATGAGCTGGCTCTTTTCAACTCGGCTGTTGCCTACAAAAACTGGGCCGGCAAGCTCCAGAAGGAAGAGTTAGAAAAGCGCCGGCAGAACCCACGCTATCAAGAGCAGCGGGAGCGCTACCTACCCTATCTACGGCGTTCAGCGGAGATTTTTGAACGCTATCGGCAACTGCCCGGACGCCGAGATGAGCTTGCCGTTTTGGAGCAGCTGGTCAATATCTACGAAGTGCTCCCCGATACGGAAAAGCTCGGTCGCCTGGTGGCAGAATTAGAGGGGCTGGAACCGCTCTTTGCCACGCAGCCGCGCTACTACGAAATCCTCGGTGGCGTCTATGCCCGCCGAGGAGATAAGGCCAAGGCAGAACAGTATTACAACCGTGCAGACCAACTTCGTAAACAGCAGTGAGGAATCCCATGGGTGCTGAGAAGCCATCTTTAGAGCAGCCGGCCGTGGAACACCAGATTAACATCGAGTTAGGCGAGCAGGAAGCCCAGGGCATCTACTCCAACTTGGTTATTATCTCGCACTCCATGGCGGAGTTCGTGTTGGATTTCACGCGAGTTCTGCCCGGGCTGCCGCGCGCGCGCGTGCATGCCCGTATCCTCATGACACCCCAGCATGCGAAGCTTTTCTGGATGGCGTTGGGGGAGAACCTCCGCAAGTATGAGCAGCAGTATGGGGAAATTCGGGTGGAGCCACAGCCCACGACCACACCACCATTTCGGGTTCATTGACCTTCTGAGTGGGGATGCCCCTTGGCGCGGTAGTGTTAGTGCTGCACTCGCACCTACCTTATGTCCTCCACCATGGGCGTTTTCCTCACGGAAGTGATTGGCTCTGCGAAGCGGTGGCGGAGTGTTATCTGCCGCTGCTGCGCCTGTTTCGGGAGCTGGTACGCCGCGGGATCCTCCCTCGGTGTACAGTAGAGTTTTCCCCGGTCCTCTGCGAGCAGCTTGTACAGCCAGCCTTCCGCATTCTTTTCCAGCAGTACTGTCGTGAGCACATGGAGGCTGCCCGCGACGACGAATACCACTTCCGTCGCTACGGCTACGGTGAGCACTGGATTCGGTTGGCGCAATGGTGGCAGAGTTGGTATACCGAACGGCTTGAGGAGTTTGTGGAGGAGTATCGCGGTGAGTTACTTCCTGCTTTTTCCCGACTGCAGCAGGTGGAAGTTGTAGAATTGGCAGCCTCAGCGGCTACCCATGCCTATCTGCCGCTTCTGCCCAGTGAGCGCTCGGTGGCTTTTCAGCTTCGCCTGGGAGTGGAAAACTACCGTCGTCACTTTGGGCAGGCGCCCTATAGTCTCTGGCTTCCCGAATGCGGGTACTATCCGGCTGGCGACACGACGGCGGTTCCACTGTATGGAAGCACGGCTGTTCGTTCCTATGGCGTGGAGGAATGGCTAGCACGACTGGGAATTCGCCATGTCGTCGTGGAACAGCAGCTTCTGGAGCGGGCACAGCACCTTGGGCCGTCGGGGGTGGGCGATATACGACCTATCACACAGCCCTATTGGTGCATCTCGCATTCTCATACATCCCGGGGCTGTCTTGTTCTTGCCCGCCATCAGGCAACGGCAGCCGCCGTGTGGGATGCCCGCACAGGGTATCCTGGCGATGGCGATTACTTGGACTTCCACAAGCGTCACTATACCTCCTGGCTCCGCTATTGGCGCGTGACGGATAACCGTGTGGACATGCAGTACAAGCTGCTCTATGTCCCCGAGTGGGCGCGGAGTAAGGTCATACGACACGCGGAACACTTTGCCGAGAAGTTGCTCCATACCCTCGCTGCCGAGCAGGACCGGTTCGGGCGCTTCCCCGTGGTGTGCCTCCCGTTTGATACGGAGCTTTTCGGACATTGGTGGTTTGAAGGCCCTCTCTTCCTGCGCCATCTGTTTGAGCGTCTTGCGGAGGCCCCGGTAGAAGTGTGGCGTTTGTCTGATTGCGGACAACGCTTAGCTCCATTTGCCTCCGTGCGGTTGCCCTCGGGTTCTTGGGGGCGCAATGGCGGACATGAACCGTGGGCAGACCCGCAAGTATGGTGGATGTGGCACCGTTTAGCCCAGGCAGAGGCGCAATTGGAAGAGCTCTACCGGCGGTTTCCTTCCCCAACGCCGATCCAGCAACGCCTTCTCAGGCAGGCACTCCGGGAACTGCTGCTCATGCAAGGCTCGGATTGGAGCTTCCTTGCCGTGACAGGTGGGGCACGGGAATACGCCCAACAACGCTTTGCCTTCCATGCGGAGGATTTCCAGCGCTTGTGCGAGCTCATCGAGCTTGTGGCAGGACGTGAGACATTGACGGCAGAGGAGGAAGCCTTCCTGACAGCCCTGGAACAACGGGATAGCCTCTTCCCGGAGCTTGATTTCCACTGGTGGCAGGAGCCCGTCTGATGCAACCGCCGATCGTTGTGGATTTGGATGGCACACTTGTGCGGACGGATACACTCTGGGAGGCGCTGCTCCATCTTTTGCGCCATCGTCCGTGGCGTCTGCTCTGGCTGCCCCTGTGGTTCCTCCGCGGGCGGGCATACGGGAAGACTCGGCTCCTTGCTGAAGCGATGCCCGATGTGGAGCTCTTGCCTTACCGACGAGAAGTCTTGGACTGGCTCCGGAAGGAGCGGGAACAGGGACGCCAGATTATCTTAGCGACGGCCTCACCCGTTGCGCTAGGGGAAGCCATTGCTCGGAAGCTATCTTTGTTCGATGCGGTGCTTGCCAGCACCGATAGGCGCAATCTGCGGGGGAGGGAGAAACTTCAGGCGATACGGGAGCTCCTGGGCCAACAGCCATTTGAGTACCTTGGGAATTCCCGGGTGGATTCCCCACTGTGGACGGCGGCTATTGCTGCTCATGTTGTTGGTAGCCGGCGATTTGTCCGTCGTATGCGACGCCGCTTCCCCCATGGGCGCGATTTCCTGAGCCAACACCGCTGGAGGGCACTGCTCCGCTTGATGCGCCCTCATCAGTGGGTGAAGAACCTGTTGGTCTTCGTCCCAATTATGCTGGCGCATCGGCTGACGGAGTGGCAGCTGTGGAAGGCGGCGGCAGTGGCGTTTGCGGCGCTGAGTCTTGTAGCCTCCGGACTCTACGTGCTGAATGACCTGCTGGATATTGAGGCTGACCGCCAACATCCCCGCAAGCGGCATCGTCCCCTGGCAAGCGGGGAAATTCCGCTCTGGGCGGGCATTTTGCTAATGTGGGGACTAGTGTCTGCAGGGCTTCTGCTGGCGGTTGAAACCTTGCCGACACTGTTTCTGGTAGCGCTTCTGCTATATGCTGGAGCGTCAATGCTGTACTCCTTCTGGCTCAAGACCCTGCCGTTGGTGGACGTCGTGGTCTTAGCGGGACTGTATACTGTTCGGGTCTTGGCCGGGGGCTGGGCAACACAGGTTCCACTGTCGGGATGGCTCCTGACCTTTGCGATTTTCCTCTTCCTAAGCCTGGGCTTCCTTAAGCGGTATGCGGAATTACGTCTCGGCTTGCACAGCAAGCTGCCACGCCGTGGGTATGCGGCTGAAGATGAAGCGGTGGTGCGGGGCTTTGGAACCAGCAGTGGTTTTTTGGCAGTTTTGGTGTTCGTGCTCTACGTCAGTAGCCCTGCCGTCCAACAGCTCTACCGGCAGCCACAGTGGCTTTGGTTAACAACGCCGTTGTGGGTCTACTGGATTACTCATCTGTGGCTTGTCGCCCATCGGCGGCAGATGCACGATGATCCGCTACTCTTCGTGCTACGGGATCCCATCAGCTATGCAACGGCGGCAGGTATTGCTCTGTTAATGGTATTGTCCAGCCTATGAGGCGGCATGAGTATCTGTCCTGGGGGCGCTATCCCCGGCAGCGTCCGTCGGCGGTATGGTATTTGTGGTGGCGGAGCGAACGGCTTCCACCGACTCCGCCCGGTATGACTCTCCTGCCGCGAGGCTACGGGCGCAGCTACGGGGACTGCTGCCTCAACGAAGGCGGCATCCTTGTGGATGCCACAGGACTCAACCGCTGGATTGAGTTCAACGCTGAAGAAGGTGTCCTGCGGTGCGAAGCGGGGATAAGTTTGGCGGACATCCTGACGGTCATTCTTCCGCGTGGCTATTTCCTGCCCGTCACTCCGGGAACAAAGTGGGTGAGCCTCGGTGGAGCACTTGCCAACGATGTCCATGGGAAGAATCACCATCGGGTCGGCAGCTTTGGATGCTTTGTGAGAGCCTTTGAGCTGCTTCGGTCCACAGGGGAGCGGTACGTGTGTACACCAACTCAGCACGGGGAGCTCTTCCGGGCAACCATTGGTGGGCTTGGTCTGACGGGACTGATTACGTGGGTGGAGCTCCAATTGCGGTCGGTGGAAACAGCGTGGATGCGCGTAGAAGTGGTGCCATTCGGGCATGTGCGGGACTTTTTCCGTCTCAGCCAGGAATCCGATCGGGAGTGGGAGTATACGGTGGCATGGATTGATGTGACAGCGGGTGGGAGGCAGCTGGGGCGCGGGGTCTTTTGGCGAGGAAACCATGCCCGCTGCGAGGAAGCCCCACCATATCCCCCACGGGAACCCCGGAGAATGAATGTGCCGTGCGATGCCCCCTCGTGGCTTCTCAACCCGTGGAGCGCTCGATGGCTGAATCGCTTCTATTACTGGCTTCAAAAGCGGCGCTCCGGTGTTGCTGTGGTTCCGTACGACCGTTTTTTCTACCCGCTGGATGCTGTGAGCCGTTGGAATCGGCTCTATGGGCGACGGGGCTTTGTCCAGTACCAATGTGTTTTGCCCCCGACCACCGCAGAAGATGCCCTTGAGGAAATGGTAGAACGGATTGCAAGGACATCGGTCACTGCTCTCCTGGGAGTGGTCAAGCGCTTTGGGGAAGTGCCCTCCCCGGGGATACTGTCGTTTCCGCGCCCAGGGACGACATTGGCAGTGGACTTTGCCATTGAGGGTGAGCGGACGTGGCGCCTGTTGGATGAGCTGGACGGTGTCGTCCGGCGTGCTGGTGGAGCCCTCTACCCGGCGAAAGATGCCCGAATGTCCCCAGAGATGTTTGCCATTTCCTTCCCTCGGTGGCGCACATTCTGTGCATATTGCGACCCCAACTTTTCCTCCAGTTTCTGGCGACGTGTCACAGCAGGACTTCTCTGATGCGCCGCGTTCTTCTCATCGGAGCCACTTCTGCAATTGCCCAGGAGGTAGGACGCCTCTATGCCGCACGGCAATCCCATCTCTACTTGGTTGGCCGAACGGCTGAGAAACTGGAGGCAGTGGCAGCTGACTGTCGGGTTCGCGGGGCGGTCATTGTCGGCGTATCGGTCTGGGATGCTCGGTGGTGGGAGAAGGCTACAGAGTTGATCGAGCAAGCTCGGCAGGCACTAGGGATGCTGGAGGTAGTGCTCATTGCTCATGGGAATCTGCCGCGCCAGGATGAGCTTTGGCATGCTCCGCAGCAGATGGTGGAGCAATTCCACGTGAATGCAACAAGTGTCATTGCTCTCCTCAGTGCCCTTGTCCCTGTGATGGAGCAGCAGCGTCGGGGAGTTATTGGGGTGATTAGTTCGGTGGCAGGTGAGCGCGGGCGGGCACAGATGGCTGTCTACGGTGCTGGGAAGGCGGCGGTGACGGCCTTTTGTGCCGGTGTCCGAGGATATCTCCACCCCTTCGGTGTGCGTGTCATCACGATAAAGCCCGGCTACGTGGATACACCAATGACAGCGCATCTGCCGAAGAATTTCCTCTTTGCTTCCCCGCAAAGGGTGGCACGGCGTATCTATCAGGCTTTGGAAAAGGGATACCCTGATATCCTCTACGTGCCTTGGTGGTGGCGATTTATTATGGCAGGCGTGCGCCTTATTCCAGAGCCTCTGTTCAAGCGGATCCGGATATGAGTCCGGGGATTAGGAATTTCGGACACGGAAGGCTGGCTTGACAAAGCGGTGTTGCTGTCGTAAATTTGTACTGAGGCTGAGGGACAGGGTGGGGGGCTAAATGGGATTTGTAGACCAAGAGGGTAGACGGCAGTGTTACGAAGGGACAACGTACTGTGGGGGTATTGGGGTGGGTGTGAAGTTCCTAAATTTGTACAACCACTTGTGTTACAC